>CAZFMI010000031.1:0-47771 GCA_964519915.1 uncultured Geomonas sp. | reverse complement strand
CGCTTCCTTCACGTTGAGGGCCTTGAGGCCGGTCGGGATGCCGATGGAAGCGGACAGGGTGCGGATCCTGTCGATGGCTTTCTGGCCGGCTTCGGTCACGGAGAGGCCGTCTACGTTCTCGCCCAGTGCCTTTGCGATGTCTGCGAAACGCTTGGGGCAGGCGATCAGGTTGTACTGGCTGACAGCCGGGAGCAGGATGGCGTTGCAAACGCCGTGCGGCAGGTTGTAGAAGCCGCCCAGCTGGTGAGCCATGGAGTGTACGTAGCCAAGCGAGGCGTTGTTGAACGCCATACCTGCCAGGTACTCTGCGTAAGCCATCTTGTCGCGCGCCTCGAGGTCTTCGCCGTTGGCAACTGCCTTGGAGAGGAACTCGGCGATCAGCTCGATCGCCTTGATTGCGCAGGCGTCGGTGATCGGGGTGGCGATGGTGGAGACGTACGCCTCGACGGCGTGGGTCAGTGCGTCCATGCCGGTTGCTGCGGTCAGTGCCGCCGGCTTGCCGACCATGAGGAGCGGATCGTTGATGGCGACGTTCGGCGTGCAGCGCCAGTCGACGATTGCCATCTTCACGTGGGTGTCGGTGTTGGTGATGATGCAGAAGCGGGTCATCTCGGAAGCGGTGCCTGCGGTGGTGTTGATGGCGACAAATGCCGGCATCGGCTTGGAGGTCTTGTTCACACCTTCGAAGTCGCGGATGTTGCCGCCGTTGCCGATAACCATGCCGATGCCTTTGGCGCAGTCATGGGAGGAGCCGCCGCCCAGGGAGATGATGGCGTCGCAACCGTTGTCCTTGTACACCTTGACGCCGTCATGCACGTTGGTGTCGGTCGGGTTGGGCTCAGCGCCGTCGAAGATGACCGCCTGCACGCCGGCAGCTTCCACCTGGCCCTTGATCTTGTCTGCAACGCCCATAGCAGAGAGGCCTTTGTCGGTTACGATCAGCGCCTTGGATGCGCCCAGCGCCTTGATCTGGTCGCCGGTCTCTTTAGCGGAACCAATACCCATCAGTGATACTGTCGGAATGTAAAACCCGTACGTCTGCTCTCCTAATGCCATTTGTTCTTTCCCCCTGTTGTTTTTTCCGGATTTGGAAGCCCGGTGGTTTAACCTATATTAGGTCGTTGCTGCATACACTTTCCTAAAACGGTTTTCTACACTATCGCAAACCCCATACCAGAATCCGCGCAGGGCTCAATTTTTTCTGCCTCCCGTTTTTTTGCACAGGATACCGTATACTTAACGCCCTGCCCGCCTGCGCCCCCCTCCGGCGCCTTGCCGTCTACGTCCTGAAATCGAACAGTTGCGGCGTTCCAATATGGAGCGTTTGCTCTCTTGTGGAACGCGGATTTTCGCCGGAATCCGCGCTCGCTTCCCTCGATACCCTCCGCAGCGGTCGGACCTCAAAAATAGGTTCGTTTCCCATGTATTCACCACCTTACTCCGCCGGGAAGGGGGGGCTGCCGCAGTTTATGCGTCCCTGCCGGAACAGTTGGTATCGATATTGCCTTGCCGTATACAAAGGGCGGATTTTACCCGCGGCGCCACCTAAACAGAGGCAGGGAGTGTTTGCATGGCACTGATCGATACCTACGGCAGGCGTATCAACTACTTAAGACTCTCGGTAACGGACCGCTGCAACATGCGCTGCTGTTACTGCATGCCGGCCCAGGGGGTTGCGAAGCTGGAGCACAGGGAGATGCTCAGCTACGAGGAGCTCTTCAGGGTGGCAAGCGCGTGCGTCGCGCAGGGGATAGAAAAGATCAGGGTGACCGGCGGAGAGCCTCTGGTCAGGAAGGGGCTGGTCGACTTCCTCGACCGCCTCTCAGCCATGCCGGGGCTGCGCGAATTGGTCTTGACCACCAACGGGCTGCAACTTGAGGAGCTGGCCCTGCCGCTCAAGAAGGCGGGGGTGGCGAGGCTCAACATAAGCCTCGACTCGCTGAAGCCGGAAACCTTCGCCCGCATCACGCGCGGTGCGGACCTCTCGAAGGTGCTTAGAGGGATCGCCGCTGCCGAACAGAGCGGGCTCGGGCCGCTAAAGATAAACATGGTGGTGATGCGCGGGGTGAATGACGACGAGATTCTCGACTTCGCTGCCCTCAGCATCGGCAAGCCGTACACGGTCCGTTTCATCGAATACATGCCGACCCTGAACGACGAGGGGTGGGGTGCCCGGAGCATGCCGGGGAGCGAGATCCTGGCGCGCATCGCCAAGCGTTACCCGCTGCTCCCCATGGTCAGCTCCGAGATGGCGGGCCCGGCGAGGAACTTCAAGATCGAGGGGGCGGCCGGCGCCATAGGGATCATCACCCCTGTCTCCGGCCACTTCTGCGAAAGCTGCAACAGGATCAGGGTCACCGCGGCGGGGAAGGTGCGGGGCTGCCTCTTCTCCGACGAGGGTGTGGATCTCAAACCGCTGCTGCAGAGCTCCGACCCCGACCTGCTGCAACAGACCCTGCGTCGCATCGTGTCGCAAAAGCCGGGACGGCACCACATTGCGGAAGAAGGGGCGGAAAACGCCACTGTGAACATGTCGAGGATCGGCGGGTAAACCAGGGGGCAGGACTCCAAAGACAGAGAGGAAACGTGAGATGTCCGGATCGATAGTCGCGGTCAGCGTAAGCAAGAACAAAGGGGAGAAGAAGACACCGGCGGAGTCGGTGCATCTGAGGGAAAACTTCGGCATCATAGGCGACGCCCACGCGGGTGACTGGCATCGCCAGGTAAGCCTGCTGGCAGAAGAGAGCATCGAAAAGATGGTCTCCCTGGGGCTTTCCGTGGGGCCGGGGGATTTCGCCGAGAACCTCACCACGCGCGGGTTGGACCTCGTGAATCTGCCGATCGGCACCCGTCTCGCAATAGGGGCGGTGGTGCTGGAGATCTCGCAGATAGGGAAGGTCTGCCATACCCGCTGCGCCATTTTCTACCAGGCGGGTGATTGCGTGATGCCCAAGGAAGGGGTGTTCGCGACGGTGGTGAGCGGCGGCGTGGTAAGACCCAATGACGAGATTCAGCTGCTGTAGCAGGCGGCATAAAAAAGGGACCAGCAAGCAAGGGGGAGTTATGAAGGACAGGAGCCAGAAGAAAGCCAACATCATCTCGATACGCATGAGCGACGAGGAGAGGGACGCCATCCAGAGACTGATGGAGAGCAAGGGGAAGAAGGCGTCTTCGATCATGCGCGAGGCGTTCGCGCTGTTCAAGGAGCAGTGGGAGCTCACCAAGCGGATGGAAACGCCGGTGGAGCAGTAGCCGCCAGGCCGCTGAAAGCCTCGTGGATCTGATGGACCCGATGGACGTGGCAAAGAGCGGATCTGAGTTGGTGGCGGCAGGGGCGGTACCAGAAAGTAAGCGAGAGAAAGATAGAGAGGATTTTTCCCATGTACGTGGTTGCTTGCATAAAGCAGGTTCCGGATACGACCCAGGTGCAGATCGACCCGGTCACCAACACGCTGGTGCGCGACGGCATTCCCTTCATCATCAACCCCTACGACACGCACGCGCTGGAGGAGAGCCTCCGCATGAAGGCCCGCTACGGCTTCAAGGCTGCGGCGCTCTCCATGGGCCCCCCCAATGCGGAGGCGGCCCTGAGAAAGGCGCTGGCACTTGGGGTGGACGAGGCGATCCTGCTTTCGGACCGCGCCTTCGGCGGCGCCGACACCCTTTCCACCAGCAACGTGCTTGCTGCAGCGATCAGGAAGCTGGCGCAGGAGGACGAGGTGGGGATCGTGTTCTGCGGCAAGCAGACCATCGACGGCGACACGGCGCAGACGGGGCCGGGTATCGCGATCCGGCTCGGCTTCTCGCAACTCACGCTGGTGGACCGCATCGAGCATCTCGACTTCCTGGCCAAGAAGATCCGCGTCCGGCGCAAGCTGGAGGGGCGTTACGAGATCGTGGAGGCGAAACTCCCGGCGATGATCACCGTGGTGCGCGAGCTGAACCGCCCGCGCTACCCGACAGTGCCGATGCGGCTCAAGGCCGCGAAGGGCGAGGTGCGGGTCTGGGACAACGGCGAGCTGAAGCTCGATCCGAACAGCATCGGGCTCAAGGGCTCTCCGACCTGGGTGAGCAGGATCTTCTCCCCGCAGAGGAGCCAGGGGGAGATGCTGGGTGACGGCCTGAACGACCCGCAAGGGACGGCACGCCTCCTGGTGGAGCGGCTGGTGGCCAGGGACATGCTGGCTATCTAGGCGTCACTCGATGCCGCCGACGAAAACCTTTTGGATGAACGGACGCCACGGACCTGGCGCACGCGACTAGATAGTTGGGGGGAAGATGAGCGAGGTAAGGAAAATCAAGAAGCCGCGCGGCAAGGTCAGGCTGGTGCCGGGCAAGTGCATCGCCTGCGGCGCGCGCTGTCAGAGCAGCTGCCCGGTGGACGGCATCCAGATGAACGACGCGGGTGAACCGCAGATCGAACTCTCCAAGTGCATCGGCTGCCTTAAGTGCGTAAAGGTCTGCCCCGGCTCCGCGCTGGAGATCTTCTATACCAAGGAGGAGCTGGAGATCCTGGCGGCCCTGGCCGGTCAACAGGACCTCTCCGAGGAGGAGGCGGACCCGGAGGAGCTGGCACGCCGGGAACTGGTGGCGGCCTACCGCGGGGTCTGGGTCTTCATCGAACAAACCGAGGGCGAGGCGGCCCGGGTCTCCTGGGAGCTGCTCGGCAAGGGGAGGGAGCTCGCGGCGAAACTCGGGGTGGAACTCTCCGCAGTGGTCATGGGGGACCAGGTGGAACACCTGTGCCACGAGGCTTTCACCTACGGCGCGGACAACGCCTACCTGATGGACCAGCAGGTGCTGCAACACTACCGCACCTACCCGTATCTGGACGCCCTTTGCCACCTGATAGACAAATTCAAACCGGAAATCGTGCTCATGGGCGCGACCGGGATGGGGCGCGACCTGGCGGGCGCGGTAGCCACCCGTGTCAAGACGGGGCTCACCGCGGACTGCACCGGGCTCGACATCGACGCGAAGCGCAACCTGATGCAGACCCGCCCGGCCTTCGGCGGCAACATCATGGCCACCATCATGTGCGACAGGTTCCGTCCCCAGATGGCGACGGTCCGCTCCCACGTGATGCCGATGCCGGCGCAGACGGTCGGGCGCAGCGGAAACATCGTCCCCGTCTCGCTCCCCATCAGCGAGGCCGACGTCTTCACCAAGGTGCTGCAGGTGATACGCGACAGCAAGGCGGGGCAGGTGGATATCGCCGGCGCCGAGTTCATCGTCTCCGGCGGCCGCGGCATGATGGCCAAGGAAAACTTCTCCATCCTGCAGGAGTTGGCCGACGAGCTGGGCGGCGTGGTCGGCGCCTCCAGGAGCGCGGTCGACGCCGGATGGATGCCGGGGGACCGCCAGGTCGGCCAGACCGGCAAGACGGTGCGCCCAAAGATTTACATCGCCTGCGGCATCTCCGGCGCCATCCAGCACCTGGTAGGGATGCAGGACTCGGACCTCATCATCGCCATCAACAGGGACAAAGAGGCCCCGATCTTCGAGGTGGCAAGCTACGGCATCGTCGGCGACCTCTTCGAGATCGTACCGGCCATCACGGGCCTGCTGCGCGAGATGAAGGGGGGCAGAGCCGGCGGCCGGGCCGAGGCGAAGGACGTGAAGGCGGCGTAAGCCGGGGGGGGAAGTCGTTCCCCCTGCGCGATCTCTCCCTCCCCCCCGATGCGGGGGACTTGGACGAAAAAAAGACGTGGCTAACCGTTGGCCCGATCATGATCTAGAAGGATAAAACCATGCAACCTGATCCCGTCATCTTTGCACCGCTTCTGGCCGCAGCCTGCGCCGTTTTTGCCTGGAGCTGCCACCGCCGCTTCAACCTGGTCACTGTGGGCGCCTCCGAAGACCGCTTCTCCAACGCGATGGAAAGGGTGCGGGGGATGTTCCTCTACGCCTTCCTGCAAAAGCGGGTGGTCAGCCGTCCCTTCGGCATCAACCATTTCCTCATCTTCTGGTCGTTCCTCGTCCTGGCCATTGCCAACATCGAGTTCCTGGTGGCCGGGGTGTTTCCCGCGGCGCGCCTGTCCCTGCTGCTGCCGGCGCCCCTGTACCGGCCGCTGTTGTTCTCCTTCGACCTTCTCTCATTGGTCGCCCTGGCGGCGGTTGTCAGCGCCATGGTGAGAAGGGTGGTGGCGCCTCCTTACCGGGGTGCCCGCACGGGCGAGGCTTTCGGGATCCTGTCCATGATCGCCACGCTCATGCTCGCCTACTTCGGGGTGCATGCCGCGGAGATCGCGCTGGGACACGAGTCCGCAGTCCGGGCCATGCCGGTTTCCTCTGCCCTGGCGACGGCGCTCTCAGGCATGAGCGCGCAGGCGCTGGAGGGTGTCGCCCTCGTCTCGTGGTGGCTGCATGCGGGGGTGCTCCTGTTCTTTTTGAACTACCTCCCCTACAGCAAGCACATGCACATCCTGGCGGCGATCCCCAACTGCTACTTCAAGGCGCAGGAGACGCCGAACACCCAGGCACGCGAGGAATTTGCCGAGGGTAACGCCTACGGTGCCGGCAGTATCGACCGCTTCACCTGGAAGGACCTTTTCGACTCCTTCTCCTGCACCGAGTGCGGCCGCTGCGAGAATGCATGTCCGGCCGCCGCCACCGGGAAACCGCTCAACCCGCGCCTGGTCATGCACGACATCAAGGTGAACCTTCTGGCAAACGCCCCGCAACTCAAGCGAGACGGCGTCGCCACCTTGCCCATGATCGGTGAAGGGGAGGGGGAGGGCTGCGTCGACCCCGAGGCGCTCTGGTCCTGCACCACCTGCGGCGCCTGCCTGGCCGCCTGCCCGGTGTTCATCGAGCAGATGCCCAAGATAAACAAGATGCGCAGGCACCTGGTGCAGATGGAGGCCGACTTCCCGGAGGAGCTCCTGAACCTCTTCGAGAACATGGAGCAGCGCTCCAACCCGTGGGGGATCGCCCCCGGCGAGCGGGGCAAATGGGCCGGGAACCTGGAAGTGAAACCGTTCGAGGCGGGAGAGACCGAGTACCTCTTCTACGTCGGTTGCGCAGGTTCGTTCGATTCCAGGGCCAAGCAGGTGACCCTCGCCATGGCGCAGATAATGGATGCGGCCGGCCTCTCCTGGGGGATCCTCGGCAAGGAGGAGAAGTGCTGCGGCGACAGCCTCAGGAGGCTTGGGAACGAATACCTCTTCGACAAGATGGCGAAGGAGAACGTTGCCGCCTTCAAAGAGAAGAAAGTCAGCAAGGTGGTCACCCAGTGCCCGCACTGCTTCACCACACTGAAAAACGATTATCGTCAGTACGGGCTAGAGCTGGAGGTGATCCCGCACGCGGAGCTCATCGAACAGCTCATGGCGCAAGGGAAACTCGAGTTGAACCTCCACGACGCCAAGGGGGGGAACATCGTGTTCCACGACTCCTGCTACATGGGGAGGCATAACGGCGTCTACGAAGCCCCGCGCTCGGTCATTGCCAAGGCGACCGGCGCCGCGCCTGCGGAGATGGGGCGTAACCGCGAAAACTCCTTCTGCTGCGGCGCAGGCGGCGGGCGTATGTGGATGGAAGAGCACCTAGGCGAGAGGATCAACCTGAACCGGGTGAACGAGGCCCTCGCCGGCTCCCCCGACACCATCTGCGTCACCTGCCCCTACTGCATGACCATGATGGAGGACGGCCTGAAAGACCGCTCCAGCGGCGGCACCAAGGTGAAAGACATAGCCGAGCTGGTGGTCGAGGGGATGAAAGGCAGGGGGTAGGTGGAGAAGCCGTTTCTGCGTTCTCATGTTCTACGTGCTGCGTTAACTGCTAGACCGAAACATCTTTGCTGCAAACCCGCCCCTCCGGGGAGGGAACCCATAAAGAGGCTTTTCCATGAAACAACGTGCCGCGGCACTGTCCGAAATCATGCCTGTCACCGTACCGGCTTTGCTTCAATACCCGTCCAAGCTGTTCGTGGAGACTACGAGCCGCTGCAACCTGAACTGCGTCATGTGCATGAAACAAAACGCAGGCGGCGGCATGAGGGACGGCGACCTCACCCCGCAGACGTTCCAGGCGCTGGAGGGTGCGCTGCCGAACCTGGAGGCCCTGATCCTGAACGGGGTCGGGGAGCCGCTGCTGAACACCCGCCTGGAGCAGTTCATCGGCCAGGCCAAGAGGGACATGCCCTGCGGAAGCTGGATCGGCTTCCAGTCAAACGGTCTGCTCCTATCCCACCTGCGCGCCATCTCGCTGCTGAACGCCGGGGTCGACAAGATCTGCCTCTCCATGGACGGGGTCGATTCCTCCACCTTCAGCGCCATCCGCGCGGGAAGCCAGCTCCTTGACCTGGAGAACGCCTGCAACGCGCTCCTCGCTGCGAAGGTCGCCTGCGGCCGCCCGGAGATGGAGATCGGCGTGGAGTTCGTGGTGATGCGCGACAACCTGGCGCAACTCCCGGCCGCCCTCTCCTGGGCCGCGGAGCGGGGTGTCACCTTCGCCATCGTGTCGCACCTGCACCCGTTCGACGAGCCGCACCTGGAGAAGTGCAGCTACGACATCTGCACCGACGAGGCGATCACGCTGTTCCAGTGCTGGAAGAGCAAGGCGGATCTGAAGGGGGTGGAGATCGGGCGCTACTTCGAGATCCTCTGGAACTACAAGAAGAGCGAGGAGCAGCGGCGCATCGTGGAGTTCGTGGCGGCCATGAAGGCGGACGCGCAGCAACGCGGCGTCACCCTCGACCTCAAGAGGCTCTTCGCAATGGACGGCGGGCGGATCCACGAGAGCCAGGCGGTGTTCGAAGAGGCGTTGCAGGTGGCGCGCAGGACCGGCATCGACCTGCGGCTACCCGAGATCGCCCGGCGGGAGCAGCGCGGCTGTGGTTTCGTGGAGCAGGGGAGCGCGTTCATCTCCTGGGACGGGGCCATGCATCCCTGCTACCACCTTTGGCATCACTGCCGCTCCTTCGCAAACGGGTGGCTGCATCCCGTCCAGCCCAGGGTGTTCGGCAACGTGACCGAGACTGCCGTGCTGGACATCTGGAACAGCGAGGAATTCCGCCGCTACCGTCAGAACGTGTTGCGCCACGATTACCCCTCCTGCTCCGAGTGCAACACCTCTCCCTGCGACCTGGTCCAGGCGGAGTCCTTCGACAAGGACTGCTACGTGAATTCCGAGCCGTGCGGCAGCTGCCTCTGGAGTTCCGGCGTGTTCAGGTGCCTCGACTAAAAAGGGCCGGGGGGGGCTGCCGGCCCTGCCCCCCGCCTCTAGAGATCCCCCGTCATCTCCTGCAAGAGGTAGAGCTTCACGTTCACCTTGCTGACGCAATCGATCACCTCGCGCAGCCTCTCCTCGTCGAGCCCGCACTCCTCCTCGATCCCCTGGAAGCAGGGGAACCCCTTAGGGAGCGGGGTGAGCGCGCCGTCGCGCAAAAGCATCACGTCCACCAGGTCGTTCACCCGCCCCTCGGCCTCCCAGGGGTCGCGGTAGTTGAACTGGCGCGCCACCACGTGCAGCCCCATGCCGTTTCCAAAAAGCGCCTTCACCTCGAAGGAAAATTCCCTGGGGGCGCTGTAGCTCTCGCTCCGGCCGGCTCTCACCATTACCTGGGCTCCCGCCTCCCTCAGCAGTTCTCCCACCGACTCGGCGGTCATGGGGCGGTAGTTGGCAGTATCGTCCATTCTCAAACCTCCAGTCTCAATTCGATGCCCCACGGGGCCGGCTTTTCGCCCTCCGCAGTCAGCACCCAAAGCGTCGGGAATTCCATCCGCTCCGGTACCGGTCCCACCCCGTCGGTCAGGTAGATCACCGCTGCAGGCAAGGGGTGCATGGTCTTCGCGTAGTCGAAAACGGGCCTCAGATCGGTGAAACCGCCGCCGTCGAAGCGCTGCGGCAGGAAGGCGCTCCCCTTCAGGGCGTCGATGCGCCGTATCCTGCTGTTCGCGTAGAGCACGGTTATGGCGGCGTCGCTTCCCCGCGCCAGCTGCACGAGCTCAGTGGCAAACGCCTCCCTCAACTGCACGACGTTGGTGGAGTCGCTCACGTCCACACCGACCAGGAGGTTCAGCCTGTGGCGTTTCCTGGTGCCGGGGGTGTGGTGTGAAAAGCGGCGGTGCTCGCGCATCCAGGTGCTTTGCCGCCCGAGCCTGCCTGCTGTGGCGACGAACTGCCGCAGCACCTGGCGCCAGGGGATGGGGGAGGGGCGCAGCAGGCCTTCTATCACCTCCCTTAGCTCGGCCGGCGCCTCGCCGTCGCAGCCGCGCAGGCTCTCGCGCGTCACCGAGCGGACCATTTCCTCCGCCAGGGGGAGCGGCGTGCCGTCGGCATCGCTCCAGGGCGCATGGTCATCGAGGGTGAGGTGGGAGCGCTCCCCCCGCCCCGCGCCCGAGGCGCCCTGCGCCTGCCGCTCTGCGTTGCCGAAGCCGCTGCCGGCCAGGTTCCCTACGTCGAAGGGACGGGCCAGCTGCTGATAATACTGCTCGGCGGCGAGACCTTCGGGCATGTCGAACCGGGAAGGGTACAGGGCGTCTTCGGGGAGTCCGGGCGTCGACGGGTTTATGGCCAGGTCGCAGGCCACGTCCCAGTCATGGGAGTTCCTTCCCTTGCCGCGCAGCATGTGCAGATGCAGCAGGTGCTTTACCAGATGCTCCAGCACGGCCTGCTGCTCGGTGGCCGAGAGTCCGTCAAACGAGGCGGGGTCGATGGCCAGGGTCGGGATGCCGTTACGGATGGTGACTGCCGCCGGCTTTCCCCTGAGGGGGCGCTCCTCGCGGCGCAGGTTCAGGAGGAAATGGCCGTAGAAGGGGCGCTCCCGCAGGAGTCGCACCACGGCGTTTTGCAGGGTGCCGGCAGCCACGCGTTCACCCCGCCTGCTGGTGGATCGCCTGGAGGGCGTCGAAGATGACGCCGTCGTGTCGGTCGTTCACCAGCAGCAGTGCCACCGCCGGGATCTTCAGCAGCGTCTTGACGAACCCAAAGCGCAGGTCGCGCGGCAGCACGGCGATGTAGGAGACCAGGTTCTCCTCCTGCTCCCCGTCCAGCAGAGGCGAAACCTGGAGCGTGGCGCCGAGGTCGTTGATGGTGGCTGCCTGCACGTCGTCCCGCTGACCCTCGGCACGCACGGCCACGGCAGGCCACTCGTTCAGCACCTCCGCCGCCGTGACCGGCCGCCCCTTGCGGTCGGCTGTCCAGCGCATGAAGGTGATGGCCGCCTCCTTCCCGACGATCCCCGAGTAGACCTCCATCTCCAGGTCGGGGGGGAAGGCGCAGTTCTTCTTGAGGGTGCTGACCATCTCCCAGGCCCGCTCGCTCGGCTCCACCTGCAGGTCCATCGGCATCCCCTGCTTTGCCAGGAGGCTCTGGTTCCCTGCCAGGAACTGGCGCACATCGCCTGACAGATCCCTCTTTTGCGCGTAGCGCGCCCAGCAGTGGTAATCGGTTTCCACGAAGAGCATCACCATCCGGTCGATCAGGGCGCGGTCCAGGGTTGCCACCTGGTAGGTGCCGTCCGGCGGGTTGATGGTCACCACCACCTTGTGACGCCTGGAGAGGGTGTGGGTATGTATGGCGCGGAGCATCCCCTCGGCGGGGGGCTCGACAAACTGGAAGATCGCCTGCAGGGTGTCCTCCTGCTGGGCACGGTTCAACTCGTCGCAATGGATCAGGGTCGGCGCTTCGTCCTCCCCCGGGAGCCAGCCAGGGCGCGACCACTGCATCACCTCGCCGCTTCTAAAGGGTATCCCCACCAGGTCCCCCACCTCCATCTGCCCCAGGCGCAACGATACGTAGCGCCGGTCCAGTTCGCGGCACGCCTGTATGATCCCCGCGCTCTTCCCCACGCCACGGTGTCCGACCACGCAGGGGGTCAGGTCCGTCTTGGAGATGATTTCCTTCACCGCGATTTTCATCTGTTCCACGTTCATGACAGCTGTCCTTCCCAAGCCTTTGAGTAGTGAGGCGAAGCGCTATCTTACACATAACCGGGACAGGGTAAAAGAGGGAAAAACGGGTAAAACCCGTGGCCACGGAGAAAGTCCGGGGAAATCTGAGAAAACATGGAAGCTGAAACGCGAACCGGCAGCGGCGAGGCTCGGAAGGCGGAAAAGGCAGCTCGGGCGTCCGTCTCGCGGCAAACAAAGCCGTTCTCGGACCTGCTCGGATTTTCTCCGCCGCTATCCGTTCTTCGGGTTGGACGAAACAAATTTTATTGGTAGTATTACCGCTGTATTTAAACTCACTCCGATGGAGGACAAGGCGATGGGACATAAAGAGAGCTGTGCCGGAGGGGATGCGGTGAAGCTTTTGGTCGGCGGGTTGATCGGAGCCGGGGTGGCGTTGCTGCTGGCCCCGCAGACCGGGAAGAAGACGCGGAAGTACCTGGCCTCACTCGCGGAAGAGGTCGGCGGAAAGGCCAACGAGGCCGTAGCGGATTTCAGCGACATCATCTCCGAGTTCGTTGATACCGCGGGAAGCCGCGCCTCCGAGATCCTGGGCGAGAAGGAGAACCTGACCAAGGAGTCGAAGAAAATGCTCCTTGCGGCCCTGGACAAGGCACTGGAAAAACTGGAAGAGCAGCGGGCGAGACTTGAGAAAACCATCGGTTGAGCAGGCAGCGGAACCAATCCCAAAAACTTGGAGGTAAGACATGGCAAGAGAGCCCTGGGTCGATCAGGATGTATGCATCAGTTGCGGTCTTTGCACGGACAACGTGCCGGAGGTATTCAGGTTTGCCGACAACGGCAAGGCCGAGTGCTATGATCCCACCGGCGCGTCAGAGGAAGAGATCCAAAGCGACGCCATCGACGTCTGCCCCGTGACCTGCATTCATTGGCGCTGAGTCTCGCTACAGGCCGGGCCGCGGGCCTTGAGTGCGTCCGCGCCTGGCGAACGGGGAGGTGGCCATGACCCATATCGAGACCTCACGCGTCAACTAAATGATAGGAATCAAGATCGGCATCGTCCAGGAAGCGGCGCACCGGCTGACGGCCGTCATGGAACTGGAGGAGCTGGAACTGGGCATCGCTGAGCTGGAAAAACGCGTAGCAGATCTGAAGGAGAGCCTGGCCGGCCTCCCCTACAAGAGGGTGTTGAGCTGAAAGACGACTGCCAGGGCTGGAGACAAAAAGGCCGCACCCGCAAGGGGGCGGCCTTTTCCTGTTCGTCCTCCACTAGCGGGGGGGCCTCCCCGTGATGAGCACCGCCGGCCCGTTCTTTATCTTGTGGAACCTCCCCGGGTCGCTGCGCGGGTCGACCACCCACTGGTACAGGGTCTTGGCATCCTCCAGAAAGGGCCTGGTCAGCGGATGGTAGTGCTCCTTGTACACCTTGCGGTCGTGCTTTCGGTAGTAGTCGTACTGCATCTCCTCGTCGTACAGCCCGATACAGCCGTGCGAGGCGGGGTAGCCGGGGAGGTCCCGGCCGTGGATCCAGTAGGAAGGCCAGTCATCCCTTTTCCTGTCGACGAAGAACCTGAGCGCGTAATGCATGGGGTAGGGGCGCCCGATCTCCTCCACCTTGTAGAGGTTCGACTTGTGGCGCCGGTCGGCGGCATCGATGCGGAAGGTGCCGTTGGGGACCATCTTCCCGGCGATCCCCAGCGCGATCGGGAACGAGAAAACGAGCCTCCCGTACTGGTAGGCACCGAGGAACATCTCGGTCTGGTCCACCAGTATGAACTTCGGCTCCCGCGCGGCCTCCGGGTAGGTAAGCGGAAGCGGGTTGAAGTTCCTGACCTGCGCCAGGTTCCTCGGGGCCTTGACGGACACCCCGCCCAGGAAATGGCGCCGGTCCAGCCGGTTGAAGCGGAGCACGTCCTTCCAGGCGGCACCGAAAAGCCCCTGCGGGGTGTCGGCCCACTTGAGCTTCAGGCAGTGCCACTGGATCCTGGAGTCGCTGGGGTAGCTGATCTCGCAAAGCGACCTGGTTTTATCCGCCCATGCTGCGGCGGGTAGCAACAGCAGCATGGCCATGATGACGACGGCAATCGGAAACCTTCCCATTTTTCTCACCTACTGTCAGGTTCATGACCCCCGTCACCACGGACAGCGCAACGGGAACATCACCCCTTCCACCCTCTGCTGCGGGCGCGACGCTAATCGTCCTCGAACCTGGTCTGCTTCCGGCACCAGCGGCCGCCGCTCACGATGGAGGAGAGTGCCCCCTCGCGCTCGACGGTATCGGCGCGGATGGAGAGGTAGACGTGGATCGGGATGAAGGCGAGGAAGATCCACATGATCAGCTGGTGGGCAAGGCGCAGGTACTGCACGCCCACCAGGTTGTTGGACCAGGCGAAACGGCCAAAGAGCCAGTGGTCCGGTGCATAGGGGGCGTAAAGCGCGAAACCGGTGAAAAGGGCGGCGAGGCCGACCGCGTAGATCCCGGTGTAGGCGACCTGCTGCAGCGGGTTGTGGCCGATGTAGTGGGGAGGGCGGTCGAAACGGCAGAAGAGGTAGTTCTGCGCCACCTGCAGCAGGTTCCTGAGGTCCCTGGGGCGCACCGGGAAGAGGGCGTCCCAGCGCTGGAACCTGTTGGAGGCGAGGAAGAGACCGGCCACGCGCAGGATGGCGGCGCAAAGCAGGAGCCAGCCGGCCACGAAGTGTACCAGCCTGAGCCAGCTCAGGTAGCTGGAATAACCATCGGTCACGCCGTAGATGAACCGGCTGCTCCCCATGAGAAGCCCCGTTGCCGAGAGCAAAAGGATCAGCAGCAGCGAGAACCAGTGCAGCACCCGCAGCTGCCAGTCCCAGACCGGAACGTAGCGGAATTCGCCCGGTTCCTCGCTGCGGGTGCTCTTTTTACGGGTGGCACGCACCGGGACGTACCCCAGGAAGGTCCAGCTCTCGGCGCCGTCCGGCGCGACGACACCCTTGGCCACGCCCAGCGCACGGAACCCGTGGGTCATCTTCATCCCGGCCTGGAGTTCGGCGCGGTACCGGGTCGCCTCGTCGGGGCGGCAGAGGTACAGGATGGCATCCACCTCCCCCCGGGCTATCAGCACTTCCTCTGCCGTGTCGACCCGGCGCACCCGGGCTATGCTGCGGCGCAGTTGCGGCTCCAGCGGGGTGAAGTCGATCTGCTCGTAGTGCCTCAGGTCCTCCTTGCGGGATGCCGCGCTCAAAAGCGCGAGGTCGACCGGGTCGCCGGTCCCGAAGGGGGCGCCTAGCGCGGCCGCCAGCAGCAGGTCGCGCCGCTTCCTTCCTGCAAAGGGCGCCGGGTCCCCGAGTTCCACCCGGATCTCCTCCTGGGGTATCTCGTAGACGCTCATTGCACTTTCACCTCGATCCCGCCGCCACCGGGGGCCAGCAGGTGTACGGCGCAGGAGATGCACGGGTCGAAGGAATGGATGGTGCGCAGCACCTCCAAAGGTCTCCCGGAGTCGGCAAGCGGGTGCTGCCCGCCGCCGGCAAGCGCCTGCTCGTACGGCCCCAGCTGCCCACCCGGATCGCGCCCCGAGCTGTTCCATGTGCTTGGCACCACGCATTCGTAGTGGGCGATCCTCCCCTTGTCGATCTCCACCCAGTGCGACAGGGTGCCGCGTGCCACCTCCATGAAACCGACACCCTGCGCCTGCCCAGGCCAGCTATCCGGCTCCCAGAGCTCCGCATTGAAGGTCGCGGTGTCCCCGGACTTGATCCTCTCCCTGAGCTCGTCGAACCACCGGTCCATGCGGCGGGCCAGTATCACCGACTCCAGGGCACGGCAGTAGGTGCGCCCCAGGGTGGAGTTGAGCGCCTCCAGCCCCACACCGAGCTTTGCCAGGTCCCGGTTCGCGAGCTGCGCCGTTTCCGCATCCCCCTGTGCGTAGGCCACCATGACCCTCGCGTTGGGGCCGACCTGCACCGCGCGCCCGTCATAGCGGGGGGCCTTGCACCAGGTGTACTTCTCGCGGTCGGAGAGGATCTTGTAGGGGGGCTTGGGGCCGGTGTAGGCGGGCTCGGTCCTGCCGTTCCAGGGGTGCAGTCCCTGCTTCTCGCTTTCGGGGTACCTGTACCAGGCGGAGGAGACGAACTCGGCCACCTTCATCGGGTCGAACGGCTGGAGCGCGCGGTAGTTTCCGTCCATGAGGAGGCCGGCACGAAGGGGGGCTCCTGCCGGTGTGCCCGAGCAGGAAAACCCGCTCTCGCCTGTTGCCATCAGCGTCGTGGAGGATACGCCGATGGAGGCGTACTCGGGGTAGAACCCGGCGATGGCGAGGACGTCGGGGTAATATACCTCGTCAACGAAACGCCGGGCCTGGTCGATGAGCCCCTTCAGTTCGTCCAGGCGCACCTGGTTTATGGCCAGCTGGTTGTCGAGGTTGATGGCGCAGGCCATCCCGCCCACCAGGTAGTTGGGGTGGGGGTTCTTCCCGGCGAAGATGGTGTGGAGCCTGATGATCTCTCGCTGCCACTGGAGCGCCTCCAGGTAGTGGGCCACGGCCATGAGGTTCGCCTCCGGCGGCAGACGGTAGGCGGGGTGCCCCCAGTAGCCGGCGGCGAAGATCCCCATCCCCCCCTTTGCGGAGTTGGACACCCTCTGCTGGACCTCCCGGAACCAGGTGGCCGAGTTGTTGGGCCAGGGGGAGAGGCTTGCCGCAAGGCGGGAGGTGGCGGCGGGGTCCGCCGTCAGGGCGCTTTGCACGTCCACCCAGTCCAGGGCGTGCAGGTGGTAGAAATGCATCACGTGGTCCTGCAGCGTCGCCATCCCGGAGACCAGGTTCCGGATCAGCTCCGCCGAGGCCGGGATGCGGCACTTGATGGCGTCCTCGACCGCCCGCACCGACGCTATGGCGTGCACCCCGGTGCAGACACCGCAGATGCGCTGCGCGAAGGCCCAGGCGTCGCGCGGGTCCCGCCCCTGGAGGATCCTCTCTATCCCCCGGAACTGTGTGGCGCAGGCCCAGGCGTTGCTGATCCTTCCTCCCTCCGCTTCCAGTTCGATGCGCAGGTGACCTTCGATCCGTGTGATGGGGTCGATGACGATTCGCTCTGTTGCCATCTCTTCACCTCATGCCGACGGTTCCCCGGGAAAGGGGGTGCGTGCGGCGGCTTTGAACTACTCCTTTTTGGGCCGATCCTCGACCCCCTTTTCACGCTCCTTCTCGTCGCCAAGGACCGAGAGCGGCAGCGTTTCGGGCTCGGCGCGCCTGGAGCGGTGCCTGGCGATCACGGTGGCCGCGGAATGGATTGCCACGGCTCCCACGGAGGCCGCCACGGCCGCGGCGCCGATGGTGTTCGCCGTCGCTTCGACTCCAAGACCGGGGACCGTTATCCCCGGTATCCTTCGGTAGAAGGGGGTCATCCTGTCGTAGAAGTGGCGCTCGGTGCAGCCCAGGCAGGGATGGCCGGCCTTGATGGGGAACCCCTCCCCCATGTTCCACTCCACGGTGGCGCAGGGGGCGAAGGTCGCGGGCCCCTTGCACCCCAGGCGGTACAGGCAATGCCCGAGGCGCGCGTCGGGGTCGTCGAAATGGTGGGCGAACTGGCCGGCGTCGAAGCTGGCCCGCCGCGGGCACTTGTCGTGGATGCGCTGGCCGTAGGCGAACAGGGGCCTCCCCTGGCCGTCCAGCGGGGGAGGGTGGCCGTAGGCGAGATAATAGGTGAGGGTGGCGCTGATCACTTCAGCGATGGGGGGGCAGCCGCTTATGTTCACCACCGGTTTGTCCCGGATCACCTCCCCCACGCCGACCGCGCCGGTGGGGTTGGGGGAGGCCGCCTGGACGCAGCCGTATTCGGCGCAGGCGCCGATGGCGACCACGGCGGTGGCGTTTTGCGCCGCACGCCTCAGCACCTCCAGCGCCGATTCACCGCCGATGGTGCAGTAGGCGCCGTCGTCTTTCAGCGGCACCGAGCCGTTGACCAGCAGAAGGTGCGGTCTGGCGGCCGCGGCAGACAGCATCCGCTCGGCTTCCCTGCCCGAGGGGGCCATCAGGAGTTCGTTGTAGTCGAGGGAGATCTGTTCCAGGACCAGTTCTTCGACGGGGGTGCTGCCGGAGCGGAGGAGGCTTTCGAGGCACCCGGTGCATTCCTGCAACTGGAGGTAGATCACGCTGGGGCGCTGGGCGACCTGCAGTCTTGCGGCAACCTCCTGCGCCAGGGCTGCTGGGCCATTGGAAACCGCGGCTCCCGCGCCCATGAGCACCGCCATCTTGCCGCAGAAGGCCAGGAACTCCCGTCTGCCGACGCCGCGCCGCGCCAGGAAGGCCCCGAAATGCTCGCCGCTTAGCCACCGCTCTTCGACAGGATCTTCCATAGCTGTCCTCCGATCCGGCTCCTGGCCGGCGGGTATTGCCGGGATGCCCATGCGCGCGTGTCGAGGGGGGCGAAGGGGGGGGCGGGGGATGCGCACGAACCGCTCATGAAGTCACCGCACAATATTAGCCCCGGCAATCCGGGTGTCAAATTAGAAGTCGGCATCGGCGGAGGGGACCTAAAATCAGCAGACACGGCTTTTTTTTCCTTTTGCTACGGCTATAATTTGCGGATTGAAAAATTTTAATATGAACGAGGTGGCCTAGACATGACAACCGGGACCTTTCTTCGCGCCATAAAGAAGCTACCCCCCTTGCTTTGCTGGACCATCGTCACCACGCTTGCCGGCCACAGCGGTTCATGGGGGGCTGCGGAGCCGGTCGCCGGCATGCGGGGGTACTGCAACCTCCCGCCGCTGCCGGGTTTCACGGTCAAGCCGAACCTGCTGCTCATGATCGACAACTCGGCCAGCATGTTCGATCCCGCCTACCGCGATCCGGCCAATTACTGCCTCGACGACGCGACAGAGACCTTCGCCAGGCAAGAAGGGCCGTACCTGGGTTACTTCCATCCCGCCACCGTCTATCGTTACGTCTTCGCGAAGGACGCCGGCGCCGGCGATTACTTCGAGCCGACAGGCGATGCAGCCATTCCCAAATCGAGCAAGTGCAACGCCATCGCCGATGATAACGCCAAGATCAAGAACAACGTCTGCGTGAACGTCACCTCCGGCGCGGTCGACAACTTCCTGGCCAGCGGCAGCTTCCTGAACTGGCTCACGATGAGCAAGCTGGACATAGAGAAGATGGCGCTCACCGGGGGGAAGTTCGACACGGCTGCCGGGATGCTCCAGGGAGAGACGCGCGGCTGCCAGGGGAAAAGGTTCATCAAGATGCTGGGGGACACCAAGCTGACCTTCGCGCTGCGCGGCCCGCTCCCCGAGGAGGGGGACTACCTCTACCAGGGAAGCATGGGGGGGAAGACCAGGGTGGAGATATACCCCGCGAGGTACAACAAGGACGCCTGCCTGGGAGCCGTAACGGCCTGGCAGACGGACGATGTGGCGCAGCTAAAGACCAGGACCGACGCCTGCATGGGAAACGAATACGATGCCTTGGGCGTCCCGAACCGGGGGATGGTCTTTAGCCAGATCATGGCGGACTGCTACTCGTACCTGGCGAGCTCCCCCCGCGACGACGCCCTGCTGGAGGACCAGAAACTCTTCAGCGACTGTTCGAAGAGGATAAAATCGGTGTACTCCGGCAACCCCTGGGGGATCCCGGTGGGGAGCGGGGAAGACGTCTGCGGCGTCGGCATGCTGCACAGGCTCACCATCCACGAGGGTTTCACGTTCAGTTCGGGGTTCCTGGGAGCCTGCTACTTCAGGCGCTTTGGCGCCGTGGACCCCTCGTGCGGGATGTACCAGGTCAAGGACTACTGCTCCGAGATGGAGAACCCGACGCTGACCGACCCCTCGGCTAGCGCCAACAGGGCCGGAACCGACGCGAACGTCCCCGGGTACATCCTGGACGCGGGCATCTACAACCTCGGCGTCCCCCCAACGACCCTCCATGCCCGAGTCAAGCCTGCATCCCCGCCCACCGGGTTGATCCAGGAATTCAGCGACTCCATCAACTTCGGCGCCATGGTCTTCAACCACAACGGCGCCGGCTCGGAGTGCGGCGCGGCCGACAGCCTCTTGCCGTGCCCGATGTACTGCCAGTCAGACCCCGCGCCGCAAAGGGCATGCCACAGCGACGAGGACTGCATGAGGGAAGACGACGTGGAGGCGAACCTCTGCATCAACGCCGCCAGGATGGATGGGGGGAGGATCATCTCGTACCTGAACCATTCCTCCCTTGGCGACCACACCCCCGACTCCGGCCTGATCGCCTCCATCGACGCGGTCTCCGCCCAGTCCTGGACCCCCCTCTCCGAGGCCTTCTACGAGGCCATCGGGTACTTCGCGAGCAACAAGGAGCTCCGCCTCCAGGACGCCGACTTCGATACGGGGTTTCCCCCCTCCATGTTCAGCTGCCAGAAAAACAACATACTCATGCTCACCGACGGGATGTCCACCACCGACCGCGCGCAGAAGGTAAGGGAGTTCGTCGCGCAGGCGGTGGCCTCCTGGAGCGGCGCGAAAGGGATGCCGGCCAGCAAGACCACCACCGACCCGGCTGCGGCGGCCCCCCCCTATAAAGGGAGCTACAACCTGGACGACCTCGCCTGGGTCGCCAGGAACAAGAACATCACCGATTTCAGCAAACCGATAGAACGGGAGAGGGATTACCTCTCCACCTACGTGGTCTATACCGGGGAAACCTGTGCCGGCTGTGCCGACGGCGACGAAACGGTGCCGCAGGAGATGATGGAGCTGGTGGCCTCCAAAGGCGGGGGGGAGATGTTGACCGCGCAGAAGCCGGAAGAGCTCTCGGGGGCGCTCAGGAAGATGCTGCAACTGATCGGAGCGGGCGCCAACTCGGCCACCGACAGCTCCATACTCGCCACCGGCGACGGCAACGGCGCCCTCTTCCTCCAGGAGCAGTTCCACCGCAGCAAGAGTTTCGACGGCGGCGGCAGCTGGGCCACCTGGATCGGGGAGATGCAGGGGCTTTGGTACTTCATCGACCCGTTCATTGCCAGCAGCGGCGGGGCCAGCGCCATCAGGGAGGATACCGGCGGCTTGAGGGAGCTCGATCTGAAGCGGGACCGCGTGGTGAGCTACCTCTTCGACCAGGGGACGAGGCAGCCCCTGGCCCAGCTCCTGCTAGACGCAAACGGCGACGGCAACGCCGATCCGTCCCAGCCGGCCGGGTACCCGCTGCTCGTCTCACCCGACGCCGTGGAGAGCCTATGGCGGGCGGGTCGGCAGCTTTGGCAAAGGGACGCCTCCGACAGGACCATCTACACCCACACCGACGGCAGGACCCTGATCGGCTTCACCCGGAACCAGTCGGTCCCTTCCTACCTGGACCCCTCGAGGACCTCCGTCCAAAGGCTCCTGCAGGCAGGGGGCGAGGCCGAGGCCCAGGGGATCATCTCCTTCGTGCAAGGGAGCGACGGCGACGGCACCAGGGACCGGAAGGTCAAGGTGGAAGGGGGCGCCGCGCGGGAATGGAAGCTCGGCGACATCGTCTCCTCCACACCGGTGCTGCAGTCGGCCGTGAGCCTTGGGAGCTACCAGCTAGGCTCCCCGCGGGGGTACGGCGACACCTCCTACCGGGATTTCATCGACGCGAAGGCGTACCGGGAGAGGGGGACGGTGTACGTCGGGGCGAATGACGGGATGCTGCACGCGTTCAACCTGGGGCGGCTCAGGCAGAAGCCGGAAGGGACGGAGAACTGGCCCCCCCAAAAGAAGGCGGTGCTCGAAGGCAAGGGGGTCGGTGAGGAGAACTGGGCCTTCGTGCCGAGAAACGTCCTCCCCTACCTCAGGTACCTGAGCGAGCCTCTCTACCCGCACCTGTACTACGTGGACGGCGGGAGCACCATAGCCGACGTCAGCATCGGCGACCCGGACGGCTGTTCCCAGAACAATTACTGGAACTGTCCCAAGGACAAGAACAGCTGGAGGACGGTGCTGATCGGGAGCATGGGGCTTGGCGGGGCGAGCCGGCCGGCGGGTGCCGACTGCGCTGAGGGGATGCTCGGGACCTGCGTGAAGTCCCCGCTTGCGGATGCCGGGCTCTCCTCGTATTTCGCGCTCGACGTGACCGGCCAGACCGCCGACGGCAGCGCGCCCCCGAGGCTTTTATGGGAATTCTCCCACCCCGAGATGGGGTACTCCACCTCCGGTGCCGCCATCATCAAGATCAACGCCCAGGCAGGCACCCCCCCCAAGGATGATACCGGCAGCAACGGGAGGTGGTTCGCCCTGTTCGCCTCGGGGCCGACCGGCCCGCTGGATCCCGTGACCTGCCGGTTCCTGGGGAGATCCGGGCAAAACCTGCAGCTTTTCGTAGTGGACCTGAACAGCTCCGCCGAGCAGGGGAAGTCCTGGGTCATAGACACCGGGATAACGAACGCCTTCGGGGGGAACATCTCCCGCGCCGGCATCGACACGGACAAGTGGAACCCCTCCTCGAAGGGGTACTACGAGGACGACGCGCTCTACATCGGGTACAGCCGCCAGACCGGCGACGGCAGCTGGACCGGCGGAGTGCTGAGGCTTCTGACCTTCGAGAGCCCCGATCCGAGGCAGTGGAAGGTCAGCAGGCTGATCGACGGCGTCGGGCCGGTAACCGGTGCCGTCACGAAACTGCAGGATCGCCAGAAGAAGGCGCTGTGGCTCTATTTCGGGACCGGCCGCTACTTCCACACGGCGGACGACCCGAGCGCCCCGCGCGCCGTCTTCGGGGTGAAGGAGCCGTGCTACGGCTCGGACAACGCCCTTAAGGACGACGGGAAGTGCACCGCCGCGCCGCTCACCCTCTCGGACCTCGACGACATGACCAAGGACCCCGAGGACGGGTTGGTGCCCGTGGTCGAAAAAGGGTGGTGGATCGGCCTCGACGGTCCCGGCGCTTCCCTGGGGAGCGAGCGTTTCACCGCCAGCCCCGCCCCCCTTACCAGCGGCGCGGTCTTCTTCACCACCTTCAAGCCCTCCCTCGACGCCTGCCGCCAGGGGGAGTCCTACCTCTGGGGAGTCGCCTACGACACCGGCGGCAACGTCGCCGCCTCGCTGCAGGGGAAGGCGCTCATCCCCCTTTCCAACGGAAGCAGCAGCGACTTCCCCCTGTCCGGGCTCACCGAGAGGGGAAAAAGGCGCAGCCAGGGGATGCCCGGCAAGCCCGGCGGGGTGAAGCTCATCACCAACAGCGGCCTCAAACCTCTCAAGAAGATAATCCACATACAGGAGCGCTAACATGATGCGGCACGTCTTGCGGAGCTCCCTGTTCATCCTCGCGTTCACCCTTTTGCCGCTCCCCGCCCTAGCCCTCATGGCAACGGACGGGTTCGCCATCTACAGCACCGGGAGCGTTGCCATCCGCGGCCCCGGCGTGCGCGCCATCGCTGTGCAGCCTTGGGACGGCAAGGTGGTGATCGGCGGCGAATTCAGCGCCAGAGCCGGTGCCCAGACAAGGGATAACCTCGCGAGACTCAACACGGACGGGACCCTGGACGCCTCCTTCGACCAATCCCCCGACGGCCCCGTGCACGCCATCGCCATAAGCTGGAACAAGGCCGACCCTGCCCAAAGCTCCATCCTGGTCGGCGGCAGGTTCGCCAAGGTCGCGGGAACTGCGCGAAACTCGCTTTCCAGCATCAGAAGCGGCGACGCCACCCTGGAAAGCTTCGATCCCATCTCCTCGTCTTCACCCGTCGTGAACGCCCTCCTCCTCACCGGTGCGGGGGAGGTCGTCGTGGGGGGAGAGTTCAGCGGGATCAAGGGGACCCCGTGCAGCAACATCGCCATGCTCTCCACGGCCGACGGCTCTCTCGGCTCCGCCTTCGGCGGGGGGGTGGGGGGCGCGGTGTCGGCGATCGCCTTGCAGAAGGGGAAGGTCGTCATCGGGGGGAGCTTCCCCGGATACCTGGCCCGCTTCGACTCCTCGATGCTCCCCGATGCGACCCTGCAGGTCTATCCCAACGGGGCGGTCCGCTCCCTCGCCGTCCAGACCGACGGCATGATCCTTTTTGGGGGGGATTTCACCGGCGTCGAAACCGGGCCGGCCAGGACCTTCGGGGCCCGTAACCACCTGGCGCGCAGTGACGGCACGACCCTCGACACCTTCGACCCCTCCCCCGGCGGGAGCGTCGGCGCCATAGCGGTGCAGCCCGACGGCAACATCCTGATAGGCGGCACCTTCACAGCGCTCTCCACAACCACCTCGCGGCTGAACCTCGCGCGTCTGAAGCTGGACGGGACACCCGAAGCCATGGTGGCGGACACGGACCAGCCGGTGCGTGCCATTGCGCTGCAGCCGGACGGGAAGTTCCTGGCGGGGGGCGATTTCGCCAACGCGGGGGGGAGGTTGCGCAGCCGCCTGGCCCGTTTCTACCCTCATGGGGCGCTGGACCACGACATGCCCGCTGTCGCCCTCGCCCTCGGCGACATCGTGATCACGGTGGCGCAGCAACCAGAGGGGACGCTCATGATCGGCGGGGGATTCGCCAGGGTGCAGGGGAAGTTCAGAGACAACGTAGCGAGGCTCACCGAGGCGAGGAACCTGGACCTCTCCTACAACCCGGCCCTGTCGCTGGACAACCTGCTGAAAGTCATGGCGGTACGAAACGACGGGGGGACTGTGATCGGGGGGGATTTCACAGCCCCGCAAACCATGTTCGCGCGGCTCGACGCACTCGGCTACACGGACCACGAGGAGGAGGTCGCCGATTACAACCTCAAGGCGAAGGCCTTCCTGAACACGCAGGGAAATGTGCTCGCCATCGCCCCCGTTCCACCCATCGGCCAGCTTGGGGAGGAGATGTTCTACGTAGGCGGTGATTTCACCGCGCTCCCCACCCCTGCCCCGGCGCCGTACCAGTACATGAACCGCGTCACCGCCGGCGGCGAGCGGGACACGAGCTTTTCTCCCGTCTCCGTGAGCTTCGAGGTCCACACGCTCGCCGTCCAGCCCGACGGCAAGGTGCTGGTCGGGGGCACGGACGGGGCGGGCAACGCCAAGCTCCTGCGGCTAAACAGCGACGGCGCGCTGGAGCGCGACTACATGGCGGCGCCGCTTCAGGGGGCGGTGAATGCGGTCTTCCGGCAAAGCGACGGCAGGATCGTCGCCGTCGGCAGCTTCACCAGCGCCATCACCATGAACGGCAAGAGCTGGGAGCGGAGCATGCTCCGCTTCAACGCCGACGGGAGCGTCGACGATACCTTCAACGTCGAGGTGGAGCACTCGAGCTATGCCGGGAACATCATCACCGGGGGGGTGCCGCAGGCCGACGGCAGCATGATCATCTACGGCATCTTCAACTCGGTCAAGGACTCCACCGGGGCTGTCCATGCCCGCGACCTGGTGGCGCGCGTCACCGCGGCCGGAAAGCTCGATCCCGATTTCAACGTCGGCGCATTCACCTACGCCGGGGGGACACCGGTTGACGACCTGTCCACGGTGAACCTGCAGCCCGACGGGAAGGTCATCATGGGGGGGGAGTTCAGCCGTCTGAACGGGAAGGCGGGGACCGGAAAGCTGACCAGGGTCTCCAACGGATGGGCCACCCAGGAGCTCTCGGTCTCGGCGGACGGCTCCACGATCACCTGGCGGCGCGCCGGGACCGGGCCGGAACTCGCCCAGGTCTACTTCGACAGCTCTGACGACGCGGTTACCTGGAACCGGCTGGGCCATGCGCAACGGGTGGAGGGGGGATGGCAGCTGGGCGGCCAGGCGCTCGCCGCACCCGCCTACAGGGTGAACAGGTACGTGCGGGCCAGGGGGTACCTGGCGGGCGACGTCGGCGGGGGAGGGTCGCTGATCGAATCGGTCCGGCTCTACTACCTGGAGCCGCAAAAGACCATCATCACGGTGACGGCGGATGAAAGGGACAAACGGTACGGAGATCCCGATCCCCCCCTCAGTTACAGCCACACCCCCGCGCTCTTCGCCGGCGACGCCTTCAGCGGCTTCCTCTCACGCACCGGCGGCGAGGACGCGGGGAGCTACCAGGTAGAGCAGTGGACGCTCGCCCTGGACGAGGAGAAGTACGTAATCGACTTCAAGGCCGCCCCCTTCGTCATCAGGCAGAAGGAAGCCGTAATCGCAGCCGTCGATGCCGACAAATTCATCGGCGCCGCGGACCCCGTATCTTCCCCGGAAATCACCGGTATCCTCCCCGCCGACCTGGGAGCCGCGAAGATCACCGTGACCGTCAGCCGCGATCCGGGCGAAAGCGCGGGGAGCTACGCACTGCACCCCGCCGCCGACGACCACGGCACCGGGCTTTTGGGGAATTACTCGGTAAGCTACGACGACGCCACCTTCACCATCAAGAAGTTGGAGCAGGGGATCACCTTCGCCCCGATGCGCCCCAAAACCTTCGGCGACGGCGATTTCGACCCCGGCGCCACCGCCTCCAGCGCCCTGCCGGTGGGCTACGCCAGCTCCGCCCCGGCAATAGCCCTGGTGGCCGGGGGGAGACTGCGCGTCGTGTCGCCCGGATCGGCAGTGATCACCGCCTCCCAAGAGGGGAACGAGGTGTACGGCCCCGCCCCGGATGTGGCGAGGCCCCTCGCCGTGAACCCGCCCCCCTGGAACGGCCTCGGCCTGGACGGCATGGACGACGCGATGGCGGTTGCGAACGCCCCGCAGTTGAACTTCGGGGGCAAGGAGGGGTTCAGCATCGAGGCGTGGGTGAAGCTCGACGGCTCCCAGCCTGACGGGACCGGGCTGGTCTCGAAGGCGGAAGGGGGAGTTCCCTGGAGCGGCTACCAGCTGGTGCTGCACCATGACCGGATAGCCGCCGAAATAGGGGGAGGGGGAGCGGCGGTCGGAGCGGAGCAGGGGCTCCTCGGCACGAGCAGCCTGAACGACGGCCGGTGGCACCACGTGGCGCTCTCCGTCGACCGCGCCCAGGGACGCGCCCGGCTCTACTTCGACGGCAGGGTGGAGGCGGAGCTCTCCCACCCGGCGCTCTCAGGCAGCCCCGACAACCTCGAGCCGCTGCGGGTGGGGACCGAGCGCAGCACGACGCGCTACTTCAAGGGGGAGATCGACGAGGTGAGGCTATGGGGCGCCGCGCGCAGCAGGGAGGAGATCCGCGCCCAGCTGTCGCAGATCATAGACCCGGCCCTAGAGGCGCAACTGGCCGCCTATTTCCACCTGGACGAGGGGGACGTGGGGGAGGACAACGCCCTGTTCCCGAAGGCGCCCGAGCGAACAGCCTACGCCGCCGACGGCACCCTCCAGGGTTTCGCCCTGGCCGGCGCCGGTTCCAACTGGATCCGTTCCGGCGCCTTCTTGCCGCTCCTTGAGACCGCCCCCGTCACCTCCGTAACCGGTACCGCAGCTTCTGCGGGCCTCCTGGTCTACCCCAACTACTACCCGGCAAACGACGTCGGCCTTTGCTGGAAGACGGCCCCCGGCCCGACCCTGGCAGACAGCTGCAGCCGCTGCGGAAGCGGTACCGGCCCCTTTGCCGGCGCGCTCACCGGGCTCACCCCCGGCGCCACCTACTACGTCAGGGGCTACGCGGTGAACCAGATGGGGACCGCCTACGGCAACGAGGTGAGCTTCCTGGCGGGGAGGCTGGGGCAGAGCATCAGCATGACCCTGACCGACAGGACCTACGGGGATCCCCCCTTCGACCCGGGCGGGACCTCCACCAGCGGGCTCCCGGTCACCTATGCCAGTTCCGACCCCGGGGTCGCCATCGTGGCGGAGGGGGGCATCGTCATCACCGGCGCGGGGAGCACCGTCATCACGGCCAGGCAGGGGGGGGACGAGATCTATGACCCGGCCCCGGAACTGTCGCTGCCGCTCGTGGTGAAAAAGGCGCCGCTCAGGGTGATCGCCGAGGACAAGTTCCGCACCTACCTGACGCCCAACCCGGAGCTCACGGTGGCGTACCGGGGCTTCGTCAACGGCGAGCAGCTCTCCGTGCTGACCGGGGCTCCGGCGCTGACGACGGCGGCGACCACGGCGAGCGGCGTGGGGAGCTACCCCATATGGACCGCCCTCGACACCCTTGCCGCCGACAACTACAGCCTGTTGCCGGTGAACGGCACCCTCAGCGTATTCAAGTCCTGCCAGGAGATCAACTTCCCGCCCCTGCCGGAAAGGACCTTCGGAGATCCCCCTTTCGAGATAATCGGGTCCGCCTGCAGCGGGCTCCCCTTGAGGTTCACGAGCTCCGACCCTGCAGTGGCGCAGGTGAACGGCAGGACCGTCACCATAACCGGCGCGGGGAGCGCGGTGATCACCGCCTCGCAGCAGGGGGACGGCAGCCTGGAAGCCGCGCCGGACAGCTCCCGGACCTTCATCGTGCACAAAAGCGGCCAGCTGCTCAGCTTTTCATCGCTGGCCCGGAAGGTGGTCGGCGATCCCCCCTTCATCCTCGATGGGAGCGCTTCGAGCGGCCTTGCCGTGAGCTACCGGAGTTCCGATCCAGGCGTTGCCGCGGTGAGCGGCAACCTGGTGACCGTAGTAGGTGCCGGAACGGCGGTGATCAGCGCCCAACAGGCCGGGGACCTCAATTACCTCGCCGCCCTCCCGGTCTCCCACTCCCTCACCGTGGCACAGGAGGGGGTCGCGCCGCTTCTCGCCCTCTCCACGCTCGCTTCGGGCGCCGTCACCTCGAACCCGGTGCTGAACGTCATGGGGGGAGCCAGCGACGCCTCGGGTATCGCGACCCTTACCGTGCAGGGGGGGGACCGCAGCGCAGACGCCGCGCTTTTCAGCTCCGCCGTCCCACTCGCCACGGGGGACAACACGGTCAGCGTGTCCGCTTTGGACGGCGCCGGCAACCGGACCACGCAGACCCTGAGCATCACCCTCGACGCGCTGGCACCCGCGCTTGCCGTCGCCGCGCCGGCGGACAACAGCGTCACCGATCTCCCGACGTGCGCCGTCTCGGGGTCTGTCACGCCCGGAAGCGCGGTCACGCTCTGGGTGAACGGCGATTTCCCGCAGCTTTTGCGGGTGGAGGGGGGGAGTTTCACCGGCACCGGCACCCTCTCGGAAGGGGTGAACACGGTCGAGCTGAGCGCGGAGCTCTCCGGGCGCAGTTCCCGGCTCAAAAGAAGCGTCACCTACGCGCCCGGCGCCCCCGCCATTGCCATAACCTATCCGGCGCAGGACATGCGGACCGAGCAGCAGAGCCTGACACTGCGGGGGAGGGGAGGGGGCGGAAGCGTCCGGCTCGACGTCAACGGCATCACCTTTACCGCCGAACTCTCGGGCGGGCTCTTCCAGCAGCAGATCGACCTGCCGCTTGCCGGCGAGAACCGCATCAAGGCGACCGCGAGCGGCAGCGACGGGGTGTCCGCCACAGCATTCAGGAACATCATCCGCATCGATCGCATCACGGGAGACCTGGACGGCAGCGGAAGCGTGGACATCCAGGACGCCTCGGCGCTGCTCAGGATCTCGCTGGGGCTCGAACCGGCGACGACCGCGGCGCTGGCCCACGGCGACGTGGCCCCGCTGGTCGATGGCGTCCCCCGGCCGGACGGGGTGATAGACGTGGGGGACCTGCTGGTCCTCTTGCGCAGGATCGTGGGGCTCGCCCAGTGGTAGGACCGGCGCTCCCCTCAAAGGGGGGCGCCGGTCCTGAAGCGAAGTTTCCCTTGCCTTTCGCTGCGACATCGTATAGACGTCCCTAATGTCTAGATCTAGACAAGGAGCAGCGGATGAAACGAACCCCCCCAACCCTCGTTGCCAGCTGTGCCCTGTTCGCCCTTTGCTGCTTTTTCGGATGCAGCTCGCGTGGCGGGCTTCCCCGGCGCATCGCGCAGAACCTTGACGCCGCTGCCGCCTCCGAAACCCGGCAGATCCTGTACCTGGACCCGGGAACCCCCTCGCTGCCGCAGGCGACCCTCTACCCCGTGCAGCGCGGGTTACTGGGGTGGCGGCTGGCGCTTCCTCCCGTCCCCGCAAACGTGGGGCGAAACGGCATAGCCCCTCCCTTTGACAAGCGCGAGGGGGACGGGCGCACCCCCTCGGGGATGTTCCCTCTCAGCCAGGCCTTCGGCTATCCCCCCGGCTTCAAGGGGAGGGTTCCCTACAGGCAGGTGGAGAGCCAGGACCTCTGGGTCGACGACGCGCAATCCCCCGATTACAACCGCTGGGTGCGGCGCGGCGAGACCAGTGCCGCCTCCTACGAGGAGCTTCTCCGTCCCGACCCGCTCTACAAGTACGCCCTGGTGGTGGATTACAACAGCGCGCCCGTGGTACGCGACCTGGGGAGCGCCATCTTCATGCATGTGGAGCGGGCAGCCGGCGCGGCTACGGCGGGGTGCGTCACCCTTGCGGAGCGGGAGCTGCTACAGGTCATGGAGTGGCTCGACCCGGCCGATCACCCGCAGGTGCTGGTCGCTACCCCCCGGGCGCTCGAGGCGGCGGGCAAGGGGATGGCATCATATCTGCCGGAAGAGCTGCCGCCCGAGCTTGCTGCCCGCCTGGAGGGGGCCTCACGGATTCTCATGGTGAAAAGGGGTGCGGGGGGGTTCTTTGCCGCAGCGGTCTCACTCCCGCCGCAGGTAGAGAGGCAGATGCTGGAGAAAGCTTCCTGGCGCCCCGGATGCCCCGTCGCGCCGAACCAGCTGGCCTACCTGGTGACCACCTACTGGGGCTTCGACGGGCGCCCCCACTACGGCGAACTGGTCGTGCACGCGGCGCTGTCGGCCTTCTTTGTCGACTCCCTGCACCACGCCTACAACGGCCGCTTTCCCATCGAGAGGATGGAGCTGATCGAGGCGTTCGACGCGGACGACTTCCGCTCCATGGAGGCGAACAACAGCTCGGCCTTCAACTGCCGGGAGGTGCCCGGGAAGCCGGGTGTCTTCTCCAGGCACAGCTACGGGGCGGCGATCGACATAAACCCCCTGCAAAACCCCTATCTGCTGGTAAGCGACGCGGCCGGGGGCGCCCTGGGCGCGGCGGCTGCCGCGACGGAATCTTGCGGCAAGAACGGCGCCGACTGCAGGGTGCTGCCGGCAGCTTCGGCCGCTTTTCTGGACCGGCTCGACCGGCGCCCCGGCATGCTGCAGCCGGGCGACTCGCTCCTCACCCCGTTCAGGCAGCGCGGCTTCGCCTGGGGCGGCGCCTGGCGAAGCCCGGATTACCAGCACATCGAGTACGACGTGAAGAAGCTTTCGGCAGATCATTGACCTTTTCCCCCCCCCAGGCTCCCTGCCTCCTCCCTGCGGCGCGTTATTTTGTCTTAATGCCGGCTGCGCCGGCGGTAAGGGCGTGAACGCGCCGAATGCGCCAGAAGACGGAACTATCTCTCAACCGGCGCCTCCGTATCTCCACCTTTCCCGGCCACTTAACTCCCCATAAAAACAATGAGATAGAGCGGCAGCGCCTACCTTTGGGGGTGAGGGAGCAGGGCCTGTATTTCGCTACCATCTTTCCGCTGCGGAGAGCCCCGGTTGCTCCTCGTACCTCAGCGCGCAGCTACCTGCCGCTGTTGTCCCTCTAGTTCATGAAAATTTTCGCTAATGTTTTCATGAGCTCCTGTCGATACATGAACAAAAAATCCGGGGTTGCTAATGAAAGTCTATGCTAAGAAGACCCGCCTGGTTTGCGGATTCCCGGTGCTCATGGCGACTGCCGCTCATGGGGATGAGATCAAGGTCGGCGGCGGAGGTGCGTCAATCGGCGCGGTTTCGCTCCCGTGAAGACCCCTTACGAGAAGGCGACGGGCGGCACGCTCTACATCCTGCAGTCGACCCCCAAGGACGACCTCATTGACGTTTTAAAAGGAAAGGTGGACCTTGCCGCTGCGGCGGTCCCGCTCGATGCCATGATTTCCGGGGCCGAGAGGGACGGCGTAAAGGTCAGCCGTGAGGCCCTGGTCACCCAGGTAATAGGTGCCAACCGCACCGCGGTGTTAAGGGGAACGGCAACAAGTACCTTAACAAATAGGACGCGATCAAGTCATGCAGTGCCATTTCCTTTCGAGGAGTAACTCACCAACCGGAGGTAACGATGAACAGGTCCACGAAGAGCGCAGCAGTCGTTTTGGGAGTACTGATGTTGGCAGCGGGTTCGGCTTACTGCGAGGAGATCAAGGTCGGTGGGGGCGGTGCTTCCATCGCCTCGGTGTTCGCGCCGATCAAGCCGCACTTCGAAAAAGCTACCGGAGACACCCTGGTCATCCTGCAGGCCACCTCCAAGGACGGCCTCATCGACCTGGTGAAGGGCAAGGTGGACATCACCACGGGCGCGGTGCCGCTGGAGGCCATGCTGGCCGGAGCCGAGAAGGACGGGGTCAAGATCGACAGCTCCACCCTGGTGAGCCAGGAGATAGCCAGGAACAGGACCGTCGTCCTCGTGCACCCGTCCAACAAGGTGAGCAACCTTTCCAAGGAGCAACTCAGGGGCATCTTCTCAGGAAAGACCAGCAACTGGAAGGAAGTCGGGGGGGACGACAAGGACATCATCATTGTCTGGAGCACCGCGACCTCCGGGCAGAACAACATGTTCAAGCAGATGGTCATGGAGGGCGATCAGGTGACCAGGGACGTAATGGACAGCACCAACTACGCCAAGATCAAGGAGAGCATCGCCTCGACTCCAGAAGCAATAGGCATCGACCCCTTCAGCCTGACTGACGCCACGGTGAAGCTGCTGGATTCCCCGCCGATGTCGGAACCGATCATCGCGGTCACGGTCGGAAAGCCGGCAGGAAAGGTGCAGAGGCTTTTGGGCTACATCAAGGGCGAGGGGAACAAGTACGTGAAGCAGTAACCTTTTCAGACCAGGGTGACCAACTAATGACGATAAAAAAGAAACTTATCTTCAACGCTCTCCTCGTCCTGGCCGGCATTGCCGCCATCGGCGGTACGAGCCTTTTGGGCATGAAGTTCGTGCAGGGGAAGCTCTTCGTGTTGACGGAGCGTTCCACCCCTTTCCAGTTGAAGACCATCGAGATGCAGCGTTCGCTGCAGGAGCACACCTCCAACCTCTTGGAGGTAGGCTTCTCCACCTCGGTGAACGAGCTCGCCGCTGCCCGCGCCAACGCCGAGCGCACCCTCTCCGACCTGAGAAAGGTGAGCGGCGAGCTGGACCTGCTCAAAGCGGGTGAGGGCGCGGCGGGGGACGACAAGGTGGCGCGCCTGGAGCAGCTCACCGGCGACATGATCGGCACCACCCAGGCCAGGCTCAAGGCCGAGGATGGCGCCCGGGTGGCGGACACGGCCATGAAGAGCGAGCTGCAGGACATAACCAGGAAGCTCTCCGAGATGGACGGTTCGATCCAGAAAAGGCAGAAGTCTTCGGCCCGGCAACTCTCCGCCTCCAGCGGGTCCGCCAGTGAGATCACCCAGAAGCTGATGAGCCTGACCACGGCGAGGGACTTCGTCAAGGACGCAAACTTCGCACTTTCGGAGCTGTTGAAGGCGACCGGGAAGAAGGGGGTCATCATCGCCCGCGGCAAGCTCGACACCGCCCTAAACGAGTTCGGCAAGAACAAGCTGGTGGTGGCCGGCGATTCCAGCATCAAGGAGCCTGCCGCACTGGTCGCAGAGGTCCGGAAGATGGTGGCCGCGCCCCAGGGACTGCTGGAGCTAAAATACGCCGTGATCGGCAAGGGGCCGGAAGGCCCCGCAAAGGAGTACGAGCAGCTGGCGCAGACGGTGGCGGGTAAGCTCGTCACCGCCGTGATAGAGATCGAGCAGTCGGTCACCCTTGCGACCGGGAAGTACCATCAGGAGAGCCGCAGCCATGACGACTCCCTGAGGGGGTCCAACCAGGCCGGCGATGTCCTGGCCATGAACGGCACCCTGATCTCGCTGGGGCTGGACATCAAGAGCACCATCCGGGAACTCTTCGCGGCCCGCAGCAAGGAGGAGATCTCCCAGCTCAGCGGCGACCTGAGCCGCAGGTTCGCGGCAGCCGAAGGCGTGCAGCAGCGCATGGCCGCCGTCCTTGCCGGCTCGAAGAGCAGCGCCGAGCTCTCCGTCCTGCGCGGGGTGGGAGGGATGCTGAACCGGCTCAAGGTGCAATTGCTGGCAAAAGACGGGGTGGTGGACAAGCTGCAGCAGGTGGTCCAGGTCCGCGCCCAGGCGAGCGCGCTGAACCTGAAGCTGAAGGAGCTGGTCGCCGAGCAGAACGAGCAGGGGAAGCGGGGGGTGACGGCGGCCCAGTCCGAGCAGGAGAAGGCCGTGGCATCGGTGAACCGGTTGGTGCGCGGCTTCGTCGTCGCGGTGTCGCTGATGGGGCTCGGCATGATGGCGTTCGGCCTGATCACCAGCCTGCTTTTGGCCCGCTCCATAACCAACCCCATCCACGAGCTGAGCATACTGGCGGAAGGGTTTGGCAAGGGGGACTTCAGCGGCAAGCTCGACGTCCGGCGCAAGGACGAGTTCGGCGAGCTGGGGCGGCATTTCAACCAGGCCACGGCGAAACTCGAGGAGATCACCGGAGGGCTCACCAGCGCCATCTCAAAGCTCGCGGACCATTCCCACCAGCTCTCCAGCACCGCCGAGGAACTTTCCCAGGGGGCGCGGGAGCAGGCGCTGGCAACGGAGCAGTCGGCCGCGGCCATGACCCAGATCTCGCAGAGCATCAACGAAGTGGCGGGGAGCGCAGCCAACGCCGCCGACGCTTCCCAGCAGGCCCTGCAGACCGCCAGCCGCGGGGGCGCCATGGTCGCCAGCACGGCGCAGGGGATGGAGCAGATCGCCTGCACCGTACGGGAGGCGACGGCGCTGGTGCACAACCTCGGGGAGCGCTCCGAGCAGGTAGGTTCCATCATCGGCATCATCAACGACATCGCGGATCAGACCGGGCTCCTCGCCCTGAACGCCTCCATAGAGGCGGCCCGTGCCGGGGATATGGGGATGGGGTTCGCCGTGGTGGCCGACGAGGTGCGCAAGCTCGCCACCCGGACCACGGCGGCCACCTCCGAGATCGCGACCATGATCAAGGAGATACAGGACGGCACTGCGCTTTCCGTGCGCGCCATGGAGGCCGGGGATGAGAACGTTGCGGACGGGGTGCGGCGCGCCAGCGAGGCGAGCCGGTCCCTGGAGGAGATACTGGAGGTTTCCAACCGCGGGGCCGAGATGGCCGAGAGGATCGCTGCTGCCGCGGAGGAACAATCAACCGCTGCCGTGCAGATCTCGGCCAACATGGACGGCATGACCCAGATCACCCGCAGGGCGGAGGGGTCAACAGAGGAGATCAGGCGTTCCTCGCAAGAGCTGAAGCAGATAGCCGACGAACTTTCCGCCATGGCTGCCTGGTTCCGTCAACCGGCAGGGAGAAACCCGGCCGCCTGACCCTTGCCAAAACCAGCTGTCGCACAAAAAAAGGCGCGCCACGCATGTGGCGCGCCTTTTCCATGCCGGTGGCGGCAACGCTCTAGGAATAGGTCGCGAGCATCTTCTCGGCAACCGCTCGCGAACTCACCTGGTAGGCGCCTGCCTGGAGCCGGTTTTTTATCGAAGCGGCGCGTTGGGCCTGCTCCTCTTCCAGTTGGGCCGTGCCCTGCTGGTCGAGGGTCGCTGAAAGCTCGACGACATCACCCTTTTGCCGTGCTGCTGCCGCGGCTTTTTCCGCTAGGCCGGTTTTGCCTTCGGCAGCGCCTTCCACCTTTTGGAGCGGAGTTGGTTGTGTCAGCTCGGTTATCTTCATTTCCTTTGCCCGCTGTTTGTGTGAGAGGATGTGAAACTGATTGAATCATAGACGTTTTGTCTCTAAAAACACAGTGATTTTTCTCTCATGATCCTTGAGCTCAGGCACAGTTTTGTCGCACCCGGCTGCCGAACGCTTTCAGTCCACGCTGTATGTCCCCCCCTCCCGTTCATCACTACCCAAAAATGCCGCGTCTCTGGATCAGGCAAATTTCTGTGACAGGGGCCCTCACCCCGCATCTCAATGTAGCGAGTTGCTTGACATTAAATTTCCTTAAGATATTTTTGGTGGGTGCCTGCGACGCGAAAGATGGGTCGGGTCCACCTCGAGTTACAGCCCTCGCCCTTTCAAATGCCAGGAGGCTCCCGTTGGCAAAGAGAAACGTCCGGTGTGGAGCCGAAAGAGCAGCAGCCGGACGAGATGGCAATTAACGTCAAGGAGGCAAAGCATGCCACAGACACAGGCGCAAGCTCAGACCCAGACCCAGGCCCAGCCGCTGGTCCCTGTGCCGGTAGCCAAGGAACGTTCCTTTGCAAGCTTCAGCTTTGGCGTCACGTTTCTCCTGGTCCTGGCCATTTTCTGCGTGGTCTATTTTGCCTTGAGGCGCAAGACCACCAGGAAGCAGGTCGACGAGAAAGCTGGAGACGAGGGAGAGGATTGAGGAGGCCCGATATGCAAAGCGATGTGGCGGTTACCACCGACTGGGTCCGGGAGCGGATGAAAAGCGGCGACGAGCTGTTCTTCATAGAGCTGCGCCATGCAGGCGACGTCGATCTGACCCTCAAGAAGGTGCGCGGCGCGTTGCGCGTGAACAGCGACGATGCGGGTCGGCACATCGCTGAGATCCCCACGGGACGTACCGTGGTGGTCTGTTCCTCGGCGCCAGACGACAACCCCGCTTTCGAGCTGGCTCGGGAGCTCCTCGGGAAGGGGTTCCGGGCCCACGTCCTGTCGGGAGGGCTGAAGGCGTACCTCATCGCCGGGCTCCCGGTCGAGGAGGTCGGGCAGGGAAGGGACATGGCCCGCCTGAGGGGGTCCTAGCCGCGGGCGCGGTTGGCGCTCCTCCGGGGGGCGGGATTCGCTGCCGCCGCGGCTGTTCGAGGGTTGACAGCCAGTTTAATGACGATATATTGGTAAACGTTAATTTTCTGGGGGGGGTGCCGATGTTCCGTAAAGGATGGAGGCCGGGGATGCCCATGGTGCAGCAAAGGTCATAACTAGCACAGCTGTTCCCTTTTAGCCGGCACGGCCGGAAACCGAATTGGGTCCGTCGCATCTGGCGAGGCTCAACAATTTAAGCGGAAGGGGCTCGAAGGAGATCCTTCTCAACCAAGGAGGCCAAACAGATGAAAAAGATCACCAGCTGTATCTGCATGATGGCGCTAGCCGTGATGGCGCTGGCCGGCACCGGGCGGGCCGCGGAAAGGGCAGGGGCGTTCTCCGTGTCCCCCTTTGTCGGCGGGTTCATGTTCGACGAAGACGAGCAGCCTGAACTGAGGAAGAACCGCCCGATGTACGGCTTGCGACTGGGCTACAACTGGACAGACAGCTTTGCGACGGAACTGGTGGGGCATTACGTGAACGCGGAGATGCCGTCAAACAGCAACCACCACCTCGATGTGTTCTCATACCGTTTGGACCTCCTGTACAACTTCATGCCCAGGACCATGCTCGTCCCCTATCTCGCCATCGGCGGCGGGGGGGCCACCATCAGGGAGGCCCACGGCCCGAACTCTCATGACGGCACCTTCAACGCCGGCGGCGGCGTGAAATACTTCGTGACCGAAAACATGGCGCTCAGGGCGGACGCAAGGCACATACTCGACTTCCAGCATAACGAGCTGGACAGGGACATCATCCACAACTGGGAATACACCCTCGGCGTGAGCTTCCTGATGGGCGGCAGGCAGGCGGCAGCGGCCCCCGTCACGGCAGCCGTCGAGCCGGTCAAACCCGAGCCCCCGCTGGAGCCGGTCCCGGCAGCCGAACCCTCCCCGGGGCATTATAAATACTGCATCACGCTCCAGGGTGAGTTCGACATAGACAAGGCCATCATCCGCCCCGAGTACAAGGAAGAGATCGCGCAGGTCGGCAACTTCATGAAGAAATACCCAACCACGACCGCAGTCATCGAAGGGCATACCGATAACGTCGGCTCTTACAACCACAACATGGAGCTCTCTCAGCGCCGCGCCGAGGCGGTGGTGAACCATCTGGTCGAGCAGTTCGGCATCGAGCGCTCCAGGCTCTCGGCCAAGGGGTATGGCTTCAGCCGTCCCATAGCCGACAACGCCACCGACGAAGGGAAGCAGAAAAACCGCCGGGTCGAGGCGATCATAGACTGCGCCTTCGACGTGCAGCAGGTCACTCCTCCGGAAAGGCTCTGCATGTCGCTGGTGCTCGACTTCGACCAGGGCAAGGCCGACGTCAAGCCCCAGTACCGCAACGAGATCGCCAAGGTAGCCGACTACATGAAGCGGTACAGCACCACTACCGCCGTGATCGAAGGGCACACCGACAACGTGGGCGACGCCGACAAGAACATGAAGCTCTCGCAACAGCGCGCCCAGAACGTGGTCGACTACCTGGTGGACAACTTCGGCATCGAGCGTACGCGTCTTACCGCCAAGGGGTTCGGCTCCACCCGTCGCGTCAGCTACAACAACACGCCGGAGGGACGTCAGAAAAACCGCAGGATCAACGCCGTTATCGACTGTGTGGTCACAAAATAACGATGCAATGCCAGGTGCAAGCCGGTAGCCCGGAGCATTGCCGCTGGCAGCGGCAATAAGGACGCCACAAGGATAGCCCATATCGGATATGGGCTATTTTTGTTGGCGGCAGTGCCGCACCAAGGGAGACACCGATGAAAAAGAGCAGCTTGACCTTGCCGCAGATAGCGCTGATCGCGGCCACCCGGGTGGTCCTGGGAGGCGGATTGGCCCTGCTTGTCGCCGACCGGTTCACCGACAGGCAGCGCAAGCTCGCCGGATGGGCGCTGTTGCTGGCCGGCGCTGCCAGCACCATCCCGCTTGCGAGGCTGGTGCTGGACAAGAGGTATTGAACCTTGAACCTGGAACGGGTTTTTCGCCTGGAGGCTCTCATGCATAAACGTAAACTGGGGCAGCAGGGGCTGGAAGTGTCGGCCATGGGGCTTGGCTGCATGGGGATGTCCTATGCCTATGGCCATCACGACGACGCGGCATCCATCAGCGTGCTGCGGCGGGCTGTCGATCTGGGGATCAATTTCTGGGACACGGCCGAGGTCTACGGCCCTTTCGTCAATGAGCAACTGCTGGGTCGCCTGCTGAAGGAGGTGCCGCGCCAGCGGCTGGTGCTGGCAACCAAGTTCGCCTGGAGGTTCGGACCCCACGGCGAGCAGATCGGGCTGGACAGCAGCCCCGGTCAGGTGCGCAGGTCGATCGAGGGATCGCTGAAGCGGCTGGGGACCGATTACATCGACCTGTACTACCAGCATCGCCTAGACCCGAGGGTGCCGATTGAGGAAACGGTGGGTGCGCTGGCCGACCTGGTCCAGCAGGGAAAGGTCCGCTACATCGGGCTTTCCGAGGTGGGGCCGGGGATCGTGCGCCGGGCGCACTCGGTGCATCCGCTTAGCGCGGTACAGTCGGAATACTCCCTTTGGGAGAGGGGGGTCGAGGACAAGCTTCTGCCTGTGCTGCGAGAGCTGGGGATAGGTTTCGTCGCCTACAGCCCGATGGGGCGGGGGTTCCTCGCCGGCAAGATCAAAACCCCCGAAGACCTTGAGCCTTGCGACTGGCGCCGCAAGAACCCTCGCTTCCTGGCCGAGAACCTCAGCCACAACTTCAGGCTGGTCTCCATCGTCAACGAAATCGCGAGCTCTCACGATGCGACCCCCGCCCAGGTGGCACTCGCCTGGTTGCTCAGGCAAGGGGGCGATATCGTCCCCATTCCCGGGACCAAGCATCTGCGCTACCTGGAGGAAAACGCCCAGGCTGTGGGGCTGAAACTTTCGGAAGAGATCTGGTGCAGGCTGGACAGATCCCTGTCCTGCTTCAAGGTGGCCGGTGAGCGTTACCAGGAGGAGGCGCTGCAATTCATCGACAACTCGGAATAGCGCCGACTGCGTGCGGAGAAGGGGCGGCAGGCAAGGGGCATCACGGGAGCCCGGAAGTGATGTCCCTTTTTATCCTGGCGCTGGGACTTTGTCGACGACAGGAATACCGGAATTGCTGGCATAGCCGACAGGTCTGCAAACAGCAGCAGTACCTGGCAGCAGGGTCGGGAAGTCATAGGGAGTTATCTTATTGATTCATATTTGCTCCGTCACTTGTTATAGTCATCAGAAGGAGCCCGAAGCAAGGCTCTCCTGTCATATGTTCCCCCGGCAAAGCTTGTCGAGGGTCCCTCAAAGACATGCGGCAGGAAAGCCGGCAGTGCGCTCCGATGATCATTCACCCATGTGAAGGAGCAGCGCCATGAAGAAAGATGCCGATCCGGCACCCCCTGCCGCGAGCTTGGACCAGCTCTGTATCAACACCCTGCGCTTCCTGGCGATAGACGCCGTGCAAAAAGCCAACAGCGGTCACCCGGGGATGCCCATGGGGGCAGCTCCCATGGCGTACCTCTTGTGGACCCGTTTCCTGAAGCACAACCCGGCCGACCCCGGGTGGTTCGACCGGGACCGCTTCGTGCTTTCGGCGGGGCACGGCTCCATGCTCCTTTACTCCCTGCTGCACCTGACCGGCTACGACCTCCCCCTGGAAGAGATAAAGCGATTTCGCCAGTGGGGTAGCCGGACCCCCGGGCACCCCGAGCGGGGCCTCACGCCCGGGGTCGAGGTCAGCACCGGTCCTTTGGGGCAGGGGTTCGGCAACGCGGTCGGGATGGCCATCGCGGAGGCGCATCTGGCGGCGCGCTACAATCGCCCCGGTTTCCAGGTGATCGACCACTACAGCTACGTGATTGCAGGGGACGGCGACCTCATGGAGGGTGTGGCCGCCGAGGCAGCCTCGCTCGCCGGGCACCTCAGGCTGGGGAAGCTGATCTGCCTGTACGACGACAACCGCATCTCCCTGGCAGCCTCCACCGACCTGAGCTTCAGCGAGGAGCGGGGGGCGAGGTTCCGGGCCTACGGATGGCAGGTGCTCGCCGTCGCCGACGGCAACGACCTCGCGGCGATCGGGGGCGCACTGGAGCAGGCGCGGGCCGAATCGCAGCGCCCCTCCCTCATCATGGTGCGCACCCGCATCGGGTTCGGCTCCCCCGGAAAGCAGGACAGCTTCGAGGCACACGGGGCTCCGCTCGGGGTGGAGGAGGTGCGTCGCACCAAGGAACAGCTGGGTTGGCCCGTCGAGCCTCAGTTTCACCTCCCCGGGGAGGCGGCCGCCCACTTCCGCCGGGCACTGTCGCTTGGGGGCGACCTGCAGGCCGCCTGGGAGGGGCTCTTTGCCGGCTACGCGGAGGCACATCCGGATCTTGCCGGGGAGCTCAGGGAGGTCATGGGGGGGGAGCTTCCCCACGGATGGCAGGAGGGGCTCGTCGAGTTCCCGGCCGACGCAAAGGGTATGGCCACCCGGGCCGCGTCCGGTAAGGTGCTGAACGCGCTGGCGCAGAGGGTGCCCCAGCTGATCGGCGGCTCGGCCGACCTGAACCCCTCGACCCTGACCGCACTCTCCGGGAAAGGGGACTTCCAGAGCGCGCTCGCGCAACCGCAAGACCGGCAGGGTGCGGTAGGCGGCGAGTGGGGCCCCGGCGGCGCCAACATCCATTTCGGCGTGCGCGAGCACGCCATGGGTGCGATCCTGAACGGCATGGCAGCACACGGCGGGACTCTTCCCTTCGGCGCCACCTTCCTCACCTTCTCCGACTACCTGCGCCCTACGCTGCGGCTCGCGGCGCTGTCCGGGCTCGGGGTGATCCACGTCTTCACCCACGACTCCATAGCGCTTGGCGAGGACGGGCCGACCCATCAGCCGGTGGAACATCTCGCCGCACTGCGCGCCATACCCAGATTGGTGGTGATACGTCCCTGCGACGCCAACGAGAGCGCCGTTGCCTGGCGCGTCGCGCTTACCCTCAGGGAGCGGCCGGTGGCGCTCGTCCTGTCGCGCCAGTCGGTACCCACCCTGGACCGGCAGCTGCATGGCAAGGCAGAGGGGCTTTTGCGCGGCGGCTACATCCTGGCCGAGGCCGGTGGGGGGAGGCCCGGGATGATCCTGATTGCAACGGGGTCGGAGGTTTCCCTTGCGCTCGCGGCGAGGCTTGAGCTGCAGGAAAAAGGGGTCGCGGCGAGGGTGGTATCGCTGCCGAGTTGGGAGCTTTTCGATGAACAGCCGCAGGATTACCGCGATCTGGTGCTCCCGCCGGAGGTGGCTCACCGCCTGGTGATCGAGGCCGGTTCCTCCCAGGGGTGGCACCGCTATGCTGGCCCCGGCGGCATCGTGCTCGGGGTGGACGACTTCGGCGCTTCGGCCCCCGGGGAGGTCGTTTTGAGGGAGTACGGCTTCACCGTCGACAATGTCTGCAGGCTCGCCCTGCAGCTTACCAGGGGCGCCGGAAGGTGATCCCGGTCCAGGTGCTGCGCCGTCCGGTCGACCCCCCCCTGAACTAGGAGCGGCCACACACACCGCTTACCAGGCTGATGCAGTGCGGTCAGAGCATCTGGCTTGACGGCATCGCCCGCCCGATGCTGCTCTCCGGGGAGCTGGTCTCCTTGGTCCAGGAGGATGGGGTGAGCGGGTCACCTCCGACCCCGCCGTCTTCGAAAGGGGCATCCCAGAGGGGAGCGAGTACGACGGCGCCATCTCCGCTCTGGCCAGGGAGGGGCTTGGCGCGGGGGAGATCTACGAGACTCTCGCCACCGACGACGCCCGGCTCACCGCCTCCTCCTGCGCCCCCTGTACGACCGGCTCGGCGGGAGGGACGGGTTCTTGAGCCTTGAGTGACCCGGAGCAGATCCGGCGGGTGAACGCAGCTTACCAGGTGCTGGTCGGCTACCTTGCCGGTTACCGCTTCAGTTTCGAGGAGGAAGAGTTCTACGAGCAGAACCCGGAAGAGCGTCTCCGGCGGCAGTTCATGGATGACCCTCTCTGGGGAGGGCGCGGCTGACGCAGCAGGCGGAGTTGCGCGCGGGGGGCTACTGGGAAGGCGTGCCGGCGGATGGCTCGGGGGGCGAGGTCATCGCCGCCAGTTTCCTGTAGCTCGCGTTCATCGCCACCTTCCCGATGCAAAGGGCCAGCGGGTTGATCCGGCAGTGGGCGGGCAGCTTCACCACCTTGCATCCCCGGGAGGTCTTGGCGCGGTCGAGGCTCTCTTTTCCGCTGGGAAACCCCCTGAACAGCCACTTGGCGTCACTGGATATCGCCGCATCCCGCAGGGTGTGCACCATGAAATCTGTCACCTGCAGCTGCTGGCTCGCCGTGTCCGAAAAGAACACGTCGTCGATGATGACGTCCTCGACCTGGTAGAAGATTTCCACCGCGCAAAGCCTTTCCTTTTGATAGGCACCCATCACGATCACCTTGGGGTTGCTGAAGACGCTCCCGGCCCAGGAGATGAAGGCCCGCTTCTCGGTGCGCTCGCTCTTGTAGAAGTACCTGGTCCGCTCGTAAAAGGAGCGGTACACCGGGTACGCCTGCTCGGTGAAACTGCCCAGGTCGGTGATGCGGGCGGCGCGAAAATTGCCCATTCCCTTCTTGATGGTCCACTTGGCTTTCCCCATCCCGTCCAGCGTGTAATGCTGCAGGTCGCCGTACAGAAAGAGGTTCATCCAGCTGTTGCCGCGACCCTCCGGCACCAGATGCAAAACCCCGCCCACCGCCGAGCTTAGCGGGTAGTTGGCGAGCGCGGGGGTGATCTCGCTGAAGGGGAAAACGGGCCTGAAGAAGAAGGGGCGTACCTCCACCCACCAGGTCCCGTTGACCTTTACCACATGCTCGCCGCCGTTTCGCCGAAAGGCGGCCAACTCGTCGATGCTCATCCGTTCCCAGTTCATATCAGTCCCGCGTGTTCCGGTTCCAGCCAAGGTTGGGAAACTGCACAAGGCGAAATGTTACCATGGATTCCCTCCTACTCAACCCCCCCTTTTCAGTGTTGTTGTCCCGCCATCCCGGGCATTTAGCCCGACCGGGCCCGATGACGGGAATGGCGAATATGTTTTTTTATTAATTATATTTCGTCAATATTATGTCGGTACGCGAAAAAACGGCCGGTAAGTGCATAAAAATTTCCCTTTTGGGCTAGCTTCAACCGCAACGCGGCTTCGCTATGCACATTTTGGTGGAAAACACTGTGGATAACTTTCGCCCTCCGCCTTTTATCCTTCCAAAGATCATGGTTTTTTGCCTGTTTGCACAATAATTAGGCGATTATGGGGTTTGCCGCAGCGGCCTCCGTATGCCGCACCCTGCGGCATGCGTTGCATGTCGTGCCGATTGTGTTAAAAGCATGCAGATCTTTTTGCCATATCGGGGGACAGCCATGGAATGGAACGTTGTCGTGACGGTACAGGAAGAGGGGTATCAAAAGGCGCGCCGGCTGCTGCAGCGCTTTGGCGAGGTGGGGAGGACCGATTTCTTCAACCTGCTGGTGATGAGGGTACCCGACCACCGGCAGTTCATCGAGGAGCTGCGTGAGGAGGGTGAGCGCGACCCGGAAGGCTTTCATGTCCTGGCGAGGGTGATCCCCGTGATACAGAGCTTCGCGTTCCGGACCCCTCAGGAGTTCGAGGCGAAGGCACGGCAGGCGGTGCTGGCCTGGCTTCCGGCGCTGGCCGGAAAAAGCTTCCATGTGCGCATGCACCGGCGGGGGTTCAAGGGGCAGCTCCTAAGCGTGGAGGAGGAACGTTTGCTGGACGGGTATCTGCTGGAGGCGCTGGAGTTGGCGGGCGAGAAGGGGAGGATCACCTTCGACGACCCCGATGCCATCGTCGCGCTGGAGACCCTTGGGGGGCGGGCGGGGCTTTCGCTTTGGACCCGGGAGGACCTGAAGCGCTTCCCCCTTTTGCATCTCGACTGAAGCCCCTCACGCTACCAAAGCTCGATCTCGGTGAGCGCGTGCTGTTGCTGCTCGATGGCCTTCTGCCAGCAGTAGCGGTCGCGCTGTGCCAGCTTGAAGGTGCGGCTCGAGTCGACCTTCCTGCGGTGCACGGCAAAATCGCCGTTGGAGAAGTGGATCACCCTGCCGAAATCCCCCCCGATGTCCATGGAGTCGATGGGGATCCTCTCGCTTTGCAGGTATTCCTGGATGAACCTGCAGTTGACCTGCCCCACGCAGAAGAAGTTGTCACTGGACGATTCCGCCTTGATGATTGTGGCGCCGCCGAAGATCTTCGCCCGCAGCTGGTGGCGGTTGGTCCCTTTCTCCATCATGGCGTTGATCAAAAGATCCATGGCGTGTATGCCGTAACGCCCCGCTTCGGAGATGTTGAGCGGCATGGTCCTCGAATAGCGCGGGTTGCTGAGCATGAAGTGGTTCATGCCGACGACCCGGCGCCCCGGGTCGTACAGGCACGCGGCGATGCAGGAGCCGAGCAGGGTCGAGATGACCACGGGCTTGCCGGCGGCGTAGTACTCGCCCGGGGAGATGACGACCCGCTCCCCCTTCTGGTATTTCTCGATCTTCATGATGCTCCTGCCCGGCGCGTGGACCCGTCCCCGCCCTCAGTTCTCAGTCAGCGCCTGCCTGATCATCTCATTTAGTTTCTGCATGTCCAGCGGTTTCTGTATGTACCGCATCCCCCGTTCGACCAGGGCGTTTTGCACCGCGTTGTCGGAGGTGTGGCCGGACATGAAGAGCACCTTGAGCTCCGGGCGGAACTCCAGGATCCTCTCTATCATCTCCCTGCCGTTCATCTGCGGCATCACCACATCGGTCAGGATCAGGTCTATCCCGCGCCCGGAATCCCGGCAGATCTCTATGGCGCGGGCCGGCGTCTGCGCCTGGATTACCTTGTGTCCAAGCTCCTCCAGAAGCTTCGTCGCCACCCAAAGGAGCATCTCCTCGTCCTCCACCAGCAGGATGGTCGCGCAAAGAGCGGGGGGAGCCGGCGGGAGTACCTCGTCGCTCTCCATCTTCTCCGCCAGCCGCGGCAGATAGATCTTGAACACCGTTCCCTGACCGGGCTCGCTGTAGACGTTGATGAAGCCGCTGTTTTGGGTGACTATGCCATAGACGGTGGCGAGGCCGAGCCCGGTCCCCTTGCCGACCTCCTTCGTGGTGAAGAAGGGCTCGAAGATGTGCTCCATGGTCTTCTTGTCCATGCCGAGCCCGGTGTCGCTGACGGTCAGTTGCACGTAGTCGCCCGGCCTTGCGTTGCGGTTAAGGTAGGCGTAGTCGCTCGTGATCCGGCGGTTAGCCGTCTCTATGGTGAGGCTCCCCCCCCTGGGCATGGCGTCGCGTGCGTTCACCGCCAGGTTCATGAGGATCTGGTCCACCTGGGAAGGGTCGATCATGACGATCCAGAGCCGGTCGGCGGGATGGAAAGCGAGCACGATGTCCTCGCTGATGAGCCTGGAGAGGATCTTGTTCGACTCCTCGATCAGCTGGTTCAGGTCTACCGGCTTTGGCGAGTTCACCTCCTTGCGGGAGAAGGCGAGGAGCTGGCGGGTGATGTCGCTGGAGCGCCTGGCCGCGTTGGCGATCAGCTCCAGGTACGGCGTTATCGGCTCGTCATCCTCTATTTTGCGCTTGCAAAGGTCGGCGGCCCCCAGGATGACACTCAGCATGTTGTTGAAGTCGTGCGCCACCCCTCCGGCCAAGCGCCCGACCGATTCCATCTTCTGCGACTGGCGGAACTGCTCCTCCAACTGCTTCCGCTCGCTTATGTCGATGAAGGCGACCACGGCGCCGACCACCTTCCCCCCCTTTATCTGCGGGTAGGACCAGTACTCCACGGGGAAACTGCTCCTGTCCGACCTCCAGAACACCTCGCTGTCGACGTGGCTCCCCTTGTTCTCCCCGAGGGTCTGGTGCACCCTGCACGCCTTCCTCGGCATCGGGGCGCCGTCCGGATAGGAATGATGGATCTGGTCGTGGGTGTTCTTCCCCAGCAGCTGGTCCGGGTGGTCGTATTTGAGCATCTTCAGGCAGGCGCTGTTGCAGAAGGTGCAGCGCCCGTCGAGATCTATCCCGTAGATCCCCTCGCCGGTCGAGTCGAGCAGCAGGCGGAGCTTCTCCTCGCTCCCCTTGAGAGCCTCCTCCGCCTGCCACCTTTCGCCTATCTCCTCCTCGAGCAGCGCCGCCTGCTCCTGCAGGTTCTCCTGCGCCGCCTGGCGCTCCCTTACCTCCTGCTCCAGCATCACGGCCTGCTGGCTAAGCTCCACCTCGACCCGCCTTCGTTCGTCTATTTCGCGCTTTAGCTTCCAAAGGGTGTAGCCCATGCCGGCGACCAGCAGCAGTGATAGGAGTTTCAACAGGTCCAGGCGCCAGTCGCGCGGCTCCCGGTACCTGGTCACCCTCAAGAGGATGCCGCTCTCCTCGGAGGTGACCGGGGCATCGCTGACAAGTTCCCTGTCCAGGGGTTCGGGCCGGGGGACGCCGGCCAGAAGCCGGCCTGTCCTGTCCGTCAGGCTCAGATAGTACAGGCGTGGGCGGGTATGCGAGATCAGCTGATCCAGAAGCCTCTCGCAGGAGTACACGCCTCCGAAAAGCCCTTGGAAGGTGTCGTCCTTGTAGACGGGGACCCATACCTCGAAGGACGGCTTTCCCTGGATCGCCTCGAAGGGGCGGGTGTAGACAGGCTGGCGCAGCTCCCGGGCGAGGCGGGAGACCCGCTTTGGTTCCGGCAGGTTCAGCTTCAGACCGACTATCTGCCGGTTGGGCGCAAGGGGGGCTACCTCCCGGATGAGGAAATCGGCGTCCACCCAGGTGATGTTGATCAGCTCGGGATGGGCCTGCACATACTCGCTCGCCCTCTGCTGAAACAGCGACGGGGAGAGCTCACCGGCGCTCCGCTCGAAGGCAAGCATGGAGAGGTAGCTTTCGTTCCCCTCCAGGATGAGCTGCAGCGTCCCGCTGAAGGTCTTCGTCCTGGTGCTGAGGTCGTTTTGCTTTGCCTTCCGGTTGTTCCCTTCGGTGAACCAGATGATCAGCCCGAACACGAGCAACAAGGTGGCCAGCATGATGGCCGGACTGAACCAGAGGCGGCCGGTCCTGTCGTTTTCGGAGGGAAGGGCCTTGCCGGAATCTGCAGGGTGCTCTTGTGACACTATTTCCTCCGCCTGAATCCCAGGTCTTTCACTACCTATCGGCAGATGTTCCAGAAGATTAAGTCTACGGGATTTCCCGCCGCGTTTCGTACTCACATAGGATTTTGCCCGGCTGTACGTGTTTCTTTCACTTCTGCGCG
>CAZFMI010000030.1:0-48291 GCA_964519915.1 uncultured Geomonas sp. | reverse complement strand
TCAACTACCGGGCCGACGACGGCAAGGACTACGTCCTGAACCTGATCGACACCCCAGGACACGTCGACTTCACCTATGAGGTCTCCCGCTCCCTCACCGCCTGCGAAGGCGGCCTTCTGGTGGTTGACGCGTCACAGGGGGTCGAGGCGCAGACGCTCGCCAACGTCTACCTGGCGCTCGACTCCAACCTCGAAGTGTTCGTGGTGCTGAACAAGATCGACCTCCCGGCCGCCGAACCCGAGCGTGTCAAGGCCGAGATCGAGGAGATCATCGGCCTCGACACCCACGACGCTGTGCTGGCGAGCGCCAAGGAAGGGATCGGCACCAAGGAGATCCTGGAAGAGATCGTCAAGAAGATCCCGCCTCCCCAGGGGGACCCGGACAAGCCTTTGAAGGCGCTCCTCTTCGACTCGTGGTACGACCAGTACCAGGGGGTCATCATCCTGGTGCGCATCGTGGACGGCACGCTGAAAAAGGGCGACAAGATACAGCTCATGTCGAACCGCAAGACCCACGAGGTGCTTAAGGCGGGCGTGTTCTCCCCGGAGATGAGGGAGGTGGCCGCGCTCACCGCCGGCGAGGTCGGTTTCATCATCGCCGGCATCAGGGACGTCTCCGACGCCAAGGTAGGCGACACGGTGACCCTTCTGCACAACCCCTGCGACGCTGCGCTGCCGGGTTACAAGGAGGTGAAGCCCATGGTCTTCTCCGGCCTGTACCCGATCGACACCTCGCAGTACGAGCAGCTGCGCGACGCGCTGGCCAAGCTGAAGCTGAACGACTCCTCCTTCTCCTACGATCCCGAGACCTCGCTGGCGCTCGGATTCGGCTTCCGCTGCGGCTTCCTCGGCCTGTTGCACATGGAGATCATCCAGGAGCGCCTGGAGCGCGAGTTCAACCTCGAGCTGATCACCACGGCCCCGACGGTCGTGTACCGGGTGCACAGGGCCGACGGCACCATGATCACCATCCAGAGCGCGAACCAGCTCCCCCCGACCCAGGAGATCGCGTACACCGAGGAGCCTTTCATACTCGCCTCGATCCATGTCCCCAACGACTTCGTGGGCGGCATCCTGGCCCTTTGCGAGGAGAAGCGCGGGGTGCAGCGCGAGATCAAGTACCTGACGCCGACCCGCGTCATGGTGGTCTACGAGCTGCCGCTGAACGAGGTGGTGCTCGACTTCTACGACCGGCTCAAATCGATCACCAAGGGGTACGCCTCCCTCGACTACGAGTTGCTGGACTACCGTCAAAGCGACCTGGTGCGCCTGAACATCATGATCAACGGCGAGGTCGTCGACGCGCTCTCCCTGATCATTCACAAGGACAAGGCGTACTACCGCGGACGGGAACTGGTCTCCAAGATGAAGGAGCTGATCCCCCGCCAGATGTTCGAGATCGCCATCCAGGCGGCCGTGGGCGTCAAGGTCATCGCCCGCGAAACGGTCAAGGCGATGAGAAAGGACGTTCTGGCCAAGTGCTACGGCGGCGACATCACCAGAAAGCGCAAGCTTCTGGAGAAGCAGAAAGAGGGGAAAAAGCGCATGAAGAACGTGGGCAACGTGGAACTCCCGCAAGAGGCGTTCCTGGCGATCCTGAAGGTGGAGGGGTAGCCGCAACCCGGAACGGCTGACGCCTTCCCATCATAAAAAAGGGGAATCATATAGACATGGAAGATTACAAGAACGTCTGCAACGACAAACCGGCCCAGTCCGCAGCCAAGCCGGCCAAGCCCGCCAAGGCAAAGCACATCGTCCGCGAGTACGCCGAGTCCATCATCATAGCGATCCTTCTGGCGCTGGTGATCCGGACCTTCATCGTGCAGGCGTTCAAGATACCTTCGGGATCCATGGAAGACACCCTGGCCATCGGGGACCACCTGCTGGTCAACAAGTTCATCTACGGCTCCAAGATCCCCTTCAGCGACGGCCGCATCCTGACCATCCGCGAACCGCAGCGCGGCGACGTGATCGTATTCGAGTACCCGGAGGATCCGTCCAAGGACTTCATCAAGCGGGTAATCGGCGTCCCCGGCGACACCGTCGAGATAAGGAACAAGCAGGTGCTGGTGAACGGGCAGGTGTACAAGAACCCGCACGAGGTGTACAAGGAGCCGGGAATCATACCCAAGGAGATGAACCCCAGGGACAACAGGGATCCCATCACCGTCCCCGCCAACAACTACTTCGTCATGGGGGACAACAGGGACCGCTCCTACGACAGCCGTTTCTGGGGCACCGTCTCCAAGGAAAAAATCAAGGGTCTTGCCTTCATCAAGTACTGGTCCTGGGACAAGGAGAAGTTCCGGGTCCGCTTAGGCAGCATCGGCAAGCTGATAGACTGAAAACCGTTCTTCGTTCCGCCTTAACCAAATGAAATACCGAAAGGGCCTACTGGAATTCCAGAGGCCCTTTCGCTTTCTCCCCCCTTGCCGTCCGTCGGACCCAACCGACTCCACCGGTGCGCCGCCTCTTCCCCCACGGACACGAAAAGCCCCTGCCGCGGAAGGCGACAGGGGCTTTGTTTTTGAACGGGGAACGTGAACCGTCGGGAGGGCCTTACGCCAGGTCCTGCACCGCCTTGTAGATGATGTCGAAGAGCTCCGGGATGTCCTTCTCCGCGATGCAGGAGAAGGCGATGCGGAGGTCGGTCTTGGTGATGGAGATGGCGCCGACACCGTATTTGTCCAAGAGGTGCACGCGCAGCTTCTCGGCCTCGACGGTCTTCAGCTTCAGGCACATGAAGTAGCCCGAGTTGAACGGGTAGTAGTCCCAGGCGCTGCCGTACTTGCCGCTGTCCAGGACCTCTTTGGTCTTGAGAGCGCGCCCTTTCATGATCTCGAACTTCTCCTCCTTCTGCTTGAGGAAGTCCGGGGAGCGGAGCGCCTCGATGACGAAGGTCTGGGAGGGGTGCGGGCAGTTGGAGATGCGGGCGCGGATGATGCCCATCGCCTTCTTCTCCAGCGCGTTGATGACCGGCGCGTTCTCGTAGTCGTTGCCGTCGGCGAAGGTGATGAAGCCGGTGCGGAAGCCCCAGACGAACTCCTCCTTGGTGGCGCCGTCAAGCTTCACGGCCAGGATGCGCGGGTGCAGGTTGGCGAGCTTGCCGAACAGGGACTCCTTCATGCAGTCTTCGTAGAAGAGCCCGAAATAGGCGTCGTCGGTGATGGCGACCACGTTGCACCCTTCCTCGGCCACTTCCTTGATGGCGGCGACCAATGCGTCGCCTTCAGCCTGGGTCGGGGTGTAACCGCTCGGGTTGTTCGGGAAGTTCAGGAGGACGATTACCTTCCCCTTCTCCTCCGCGGAGTTCCTCAGCTCGGCCTTGAAGGCATCGACGTCGTAGCCGCCGGTCACGGTGAAGGTCGGGTGCTTCTTCACGATGGCGCCTGAGCAGGTACCGAAGGTGAGGTTGTAGTTGCCCCAAAGCATGTCGGGGAGGATCAGGTGATCGCCCTTGTCGACGAACATGTCGGAAACGATGGAGAGGCCGTGGGTCAGAGCGTTGGTGACGATCGGGTTGCTGAAGTGCTTGCCGGCCTGGCTCGGGTTCTCGCGCAGCATCTTCTCGCGCCAAAGGGCGCGCAGCTCTGGCTTCCCTGCGGGAGGAGCGTAGGGGTAGATGTCCTTCGGGTCGAAGGCCGAGAGCTTGTCCTGGATGCAGGAGAGGAACATCGGGCCGCCGTTTTCGGTGGCGATGCCGATGGTGGCGTTGTATTTGTGGGCTTTTTCCTTGGCTTCAGCCGACTGGGTCAGGATACCTTTGGGGAAGAAGAGGTTCTTGCCGAGATCGGACAGCATCTCCAGGACATGGGGGCTGTGCTGGGCTAGAGACTCGTTTAATTCCGCGGCCAATGGATTCATTATTTCCTCCTGAAGCTTAATTGGATATTGCCCGGGGGGCACGACCGCCTCTTCCGGCGGTCATAGACTGGTCATTAAATCTCTTCACCGCCCTCTTGTCAACGCTTAATGTGAGGTTGAGAGGGGGTGTCCTAACTTTTTGCGCCGCGGCGAATGAGAGCTTCTCCACCGGCTGCCGCAGCAGCAGGCTCTAGCGCTTGAGCAGCAGTTCCATCAGCTTGTATCCCGGCGCCACCTTCAGGTTGGTGGCGGCGGCGGAGCGTTCGTCGTACCCCGCCACGCCCCGGTTCTCCTCCTGCTCCCCGGCATAGATCACGAAGGGAACCGGGTCGGAGGTGTGGGTCATCAGGGCCACCGGCGTGGGATGGTCGGGAGCGCAGAGGATGCGGTATGCCCCGTACTGCTTGACGCCTTCGAGCACCGGTCCGACCACCTTCTCGTCGAAGAGCTCGATCGCCTTGATCTTGTCGGCGAGCTTTCCGGAGTGCGAAGCCTCGTCCGGCGCCTCCACGTGGACGAAGACGAAGTCCCGCTCCTTGAGCGCCTCGATGGCGGCCCGGGCCTTTCCCTCGAAGTTGGTGTCCAGGTAGCCGGTGGCTCCGGGGACGTCGATGATGTCGAGGCCGGCGTAGACGCCGATCCCCTTGATGAGGTCGACGGCCGAGATGACTGCGCCGGTCAGGCCGAACTTGGTGGAGAAGTCCTGCATCGCCGGTGCCTTGCCCTGCCCCCAGAGCCAGATCGAGTTGGCGGGGACCTCACCCTTCTCGCAGCGCCTTTTGTACTGCGGGTGGTTGTGGAAGATCATCTGCGCCGAGTTCATGATGTAGATGAGGCGCTCGCTCCCCTCGCCGGACGGCATGTAGTTCATGATGTCCTGGCCGGTGATGTCGTGCGGCGGGGTCATCTTGATCTGGGTCTTGCCGCTGTGCCAGACCATCAGGTGCCTGTAGCTCACGCCTGGGTGAAAGGAGAACTCCCCATCACCCAGCTGGCGCTGCAGTTCCTCGACCAGTTCCCGCCCGTCCGCCGTGGAGATGTGCCCGGCGGAGTAGTCGTCCATGATGAGCCTGCCCCCGCGGGGGTCGAGGTGCACCAGGTTGACGCGGAAGGCCACGTCGTCGGGGCCGAGTTCCACCCCCATGCTGGCAGCTTCCAGGGGCGAGCGGCCGGTGTAGCACTCGACCGGGTCGTAGCCGAACATGGAGAGGTTGGCCACGTCGCTCCCCGGGGGGTACCCCTCGGGAACGGTCTGCGCAAGACCGAGCGCGCCGCGCTGCGCCATGAAATCCATGTTGGGGGTTTTGGCCGCCATAAGCGGCGTCTTGCCGTCCAATGCCGCGATGGGCTGGTCCGACATGCCGTCGCCCAGCAGTATTACGTACTTCATGTGGCTATCCTTTTGCTGCTGTTATTGGTTCGTGTGGTGTGGACCTGGTGGACCTGGTGGACCTGGTGGACCTGGTGGACCTGGTGGACCTGGTGGACCATGTGGACCGGACCATGTGGCCATGTGGACCCTGTGTCGTGGCACTGTGGACCTCGTGGCTCCGTGGACCCGATGGGCTGCTTGCTTCGACTACGGCTTTTGAGGCTCCCAACCCTGCGCTTGGGCTCTACCCCCTGGGATGGTGCTCGGCGTGCAACCTTTTCAGCCTCTCCCTCGTCACGTGGGTGTAGATCTGGGTGCTGGAAAGATCGGCGTGCCCCAGCATTATCTGCACGCTCCTCAAATCGGCGCCGTTCTCCAACAGGTGCGTGGCAAAGGAGTGACGCAGGGTGTGCGGCGATATGCCGCTCCTGACCCCTGCCTGCAGGGTCCTCTTCTTGATGATGTTCCAAAAGGCCTGACGGGTCATCCCGCCACCGAGCCTGCTCAAAAAGAGCAACTGGCTCGACTTGCCCCTCAACAACTCGCCCCGCGCCCCCTCCAGATAGCCGGCGACGGCCCGACAGGCGCTCTCTCCGATGGGGATCAGCCTCTCCTTGTCCCCCTTCCCTATGGTCATCAGGTAACCGGCGGAGAGGTTCACGTCGCCTAGCTTCAAACCGACCAACTCCGAAACGCGCAGGCCGGTGGCGTAAAGAAGCTCCAGCATCGCCTTGTCCCGAAGCTCGACGGCGCCGGTGTCAAGCGGCGACTTCAAGAGCGCCTCCACTTCCCTCCCGCTCAGCACCGCCGGGAGCCTTAAGACCCCCTTGGGGGCCTCGATGATCGCGGTCGGGTTCAGCTCGCAGTACCCCTCCCTGACCAGAAAGCGGTGCAGCATGCGGAGCGCGGAGAGAGCACGCGCCCGGCTCCTCGGCGCTATCCCGTCGCTTTTCAGCTTGGAGAGGAACCCGGTGACGTCGGAACTGCGTATGTCGCCGGGAGTACGCTCCCCCAGGAAAAGCAGGTAACGGGCCAGGTCCCGGCTGTAGGCGGACACCGTGTTGGCCGCAGCTCCCTTCTCCACCAGGAGGTAGCTCAGGAAGAGGTCGACGTAGCGGTCCACTAGCCGTCCACTGCGGCAAGGAGAGCCTTGCGGATCTCCTCCAGCTTCGCCGGGTCCGAGATCTTGGAGCCGAAGATGTCCTTCACGTAGAAGACGTCGGCGGCCTGGTCGACCTTGGTGGAGATCTTCGACACGCCGATGTAAAGCCCGAGCCTCGTCAGGGTGCTGGTGATGCCGTAGAGGAGACCGACCTTGTCGTGGGCGTAGATGTCGATGACCGTGTAGTCGGAGGAAACCTCGTTGTCTATCTCCACGCGCGCCGGAGCCGTCGGCTTGGCCTTCTCCGAGAGGATGCTGGGACGGTGCCTCTTCGCCACCAGCGCGCTCACCTTGACCTTTCCCTCCAGCACCTGCCGCAGATCGGTCTCCAGCCGGCTCCAGCGGCTCTCGTCAGTGATGACGAAACCCTGCGGCGACCCGACCTGCAGGACGTCCAGCACCTTCTCGTTGGTGTTGGTGTGGATCTGCGCCCCCAGGATGTTCATGCCGTTTGCAGCCATCACCCCGGTGATCATGGAGAAGAGGCCGGGGGTGTCATAGGTGCATATGGTGCAGTTGGTGAAACCTCTCTCGTTCTCGTGCGAGAGCTCCAGCACCAGCAGCTCCTTCGGCAGCCTCAGCAGCGTCCTGACATGCTTGGAGATGAGGTCGGGGGTGTAGGAGAGGAGATGCCTCGTGGAAAGTGCATGGAGTTCGTCCTTGACGAGCTGTCCGGGGTAGTCGTCGGCCAGCAGCTCGAACACGGTCCTCTTCACACGCCGCACGCGATCGCCCGAGGCCTCCAGCTTGAAGTCGCCGCGCTCCAGCACCCGGAAGGCCTTGTCGTAGAGTTCCTGTAAAAGAAGCGCCTTCCATTCGGTCCAGACCTCGGGCCCCACGGCCTTGATGTCGGCGTAGGTCAAGAGGTAGAGCATCTTCAGGTTCTCGCTCTTCTCCATCTGCCGGGCGAACTGGATGATCATCCTCTCGTCGTGCAGGTCGCGCCGCTGCGCTATGTGGGCCAGAAGCAGGTGGTGGCGGACCAGGAACTGCAGGCGCTCGCCGTCCTCGCGGGTAAGCCCCATGCGGCGAGCGATGGTCTTGGAAAGCTCGGCACCCACCTCGGCGTGCCCTCCCCCGCCCCCCTTGCCGACATCGTGCAGCATGACGGCAAGGAGCAGGAGCCAACGCTTGTCGACCTCCAGGGAAAGCTGGGTCAAGAGCGGGAGGGTATCGCGGTGTTCGCCGCGCCAGAGCTTGGCTATCTCCTCCACGGCGAAAAGGGTGTGGGTGTCGACCGTGTAGATGTGGTAGGCGTCGTGCTGCACCTTGCAGTAGATGCGCTCGAACTCGGGGATGAAGCGGTTCAGGAAACCGAGGTGGTGCATCTGCTGCAGCGCTTCCACCATCCCCTTCTCGGACTGCAAGATATTGATGAAGGAGGTGTTCACCTCCTTGGAGCGGCGGAACTTGTCGTTGACGAGGTCGAGGTTTTCCCTGATGAGCGTCTTGGTCCCCAGCGCAAGCGCCACCCCCTGCTTCTGGGCGTGCTCGAAGATCCGCATGAGCCTTACCGGGTCCTTGGCGATCACCGCCTCGTCGGGGACCACGAGCTCCCCCTTCATGACGTAGAACCCGTCGCCAACCGGCCGGCGGGTGAAGTATCCCAGGATCTTGCGGGCGCCGTCCTCGCGCTGGCTGCACTTGGTGATGAGCAGCGAGCTGAAATGCTCGACCCGGTTGGCGTGCAGGTAGAAGTCCTGCATGAACTGTTCTACGGCAAGGGTCTTGCCGCGGTCCTCGTAACCGAAGAAGCGCGCCATGGAGGTCTGCGCGTCGAAGGTGAGCTGGTCGTTCTTCCTCCCCGCCAGGTAGTGCAGCTCGTTTCGGATGCGCCAGAGGTAGTTGAGGGAGCTGTAGTACATCCCGAGCTCGTCCTCGGAGAGGACCCCCTTGATCACCAGCTCGCGCGGCTCGTCCACCTTGTACTTGATCTTCGCCACCCACATCGCCGTGTGCAGGTCTCTGAGGCACCCCTCCCCTTCCTTGATGTTGGGCTCCAGGATGTAGACGCTGGAGCCGTACTTCTCGCGCCTTTTCTTCAGCTCGTCGAGCTTCGCGCCGATGAAGGAGTCGCTCCTTTTGGCAAGCACCTGGGTCAACATCATCTTCTTCAGCTCGCCGAAGAGGTGCTCGCTCCCGATCAGAAGGCGCGCGTCAAGAAGCGCCGTCTTCACGGTCAGGTCGCCCCCCGCCATCTCCAAACAGTCGGTGATGGTGCGCACCGAGTACCCTACGTCCAGGCGAAGGTCCCAGAGGAAATAGAGCAGGCGGTTTGCCGCCTCCTCCACCAGCTTGGAGTCCTTCCCGCTGTACAGGAACATCAGGTCCAGGTCGGAGTACGGGTTCAGCTCGCGCCGGCCGTACCCCCCCACCGCCACCAGAGCCAGCTGCCCGGACTTGTGCATCTGCAGGTCGTCCGAGAGCGCGGTGAAGAGCCGGGTCACCAGCGCGTCGGTCATCGCCGTGATGGACTGCACCACCGAGATGCCGTCCTCCCCCTCCCGGTGCGAGCGTTTCGCCTCCTCGCGGAAGTGCTCCAGGAATTCCCGCGCCGCCGCGAAGTAGGCGCCGCGCTTCTCCTCGAAGCTCTTGCCGTCCCCCTTGAGCGATTCCGAGAGGTATGCGTTTATGTTCAGGCGCATTTATTCTTCCCTGGCGATCCTTACCACCTGCAGGACGCCCGGGAACGAGGAGATCTCGGACTCGGGTATGCTTTGGGTGTCGCCGATCACTCCGATGATGACGCGGTTGGCCCCGGTCGACTGATGGATGTCGAACCCGCGGTCGATGAGGTACGCCTTGATGTTGTCCTGGGCCTCAGCGTCGGCCGTCTTGCGCATTACTATCAGCACCTGAAATTCCCTCCCCTCTCAGTCCGCCGCACTGCCGCAGCTCGCCTCGTGTCCCTGCTTCTTGCCGGTCATGATGCGCTCCAGGCGTCGGGATTCGTCCACCACCCTCTCGAAGAGGCGCACGATGGCCTGGTCGTCCAGGGGGCCGGCGTTCTCCGCGCTCATCCTGGTGAAGATCCGCTTCTCCCTGGCCGGGTCGTAGACCGGGAGGCTCAGCCCCTTCTTGATCTCCCCGATCTGCAGGGCAAGCGACGCGCGCTCGTTGAAGATCCGCAACAGCTCGCTGTCCAGCCGGTCTATCCGCTCCCTGATCTCGTCTATGCTCATGGCGTCCCTTTAAAACTGCTTCTTTACGAAGGTGTCACGCTTCCAGTTGACGTCATCCACCCCGGGGTGGTCGATATTGAAATTGAGACCGCGCGACTCCTTCCTGAGCTGCGCGCAGGTCACGATGAGCTGGGCCACGGTGGCGATGTTCCTCAGCTCGATCAGGTCGGAGGTGACGATGAAGTTCCAGTAGTACTCCTCGATCTCGTCCTGGATCAGCTCGATGCGGCGCATGGCGCGGGCGAGCCTCTTGTCGCTTCTCACGATGCCGACGTAGTTCCACATGAAGCGCCGGATCTCGTCCCAGTTCTGGGAGACCACGACCATCTCGTCAGAGTTGGTGGCGGTGCCGCTGTCCCACTCCGGGATCTGGAGCGAGGCGAACTCCTCCTGCTTCAGTACCTGGACCGCGTGCCGGTAGGCGCGCCCGGCGTAGACGGCAGCCTCGAGGAGGGAGTTGCTGGCCAGGCGGTTGGCGCCGTGCAGGCCGGTGAAGGCCACCTCGCCAATGGCGTAGAGATGCTTCAGGTCGCTCTCGGCGTCCTGGTTCACCGCCACCCCGCCGCAGAGGTAGTGGGCCGCGGGGACCACCGGGATCATGTCGCGGGTCATGTCGATGCCGAACTCCAGGCAGGTCTGGTAGATGTTGGGGAAGCGGGTGGTGATGTATTCGGCGTCCCTGTGGGTGATGTCCAGGTAGACGCAGTCGTCGCCGTGGGTCTTCATCTCGTTGTCGATGGCGCGTGCCACGATGTCCCGGGGGGCGAGATCCTTCAAGGGGTGGTAGCGCTCCATGAAGGCGGTGCCGTCGCGGCGTCTGAGGACGGCCCCCTCCCCGCGCACGGCCTCCGAGATCAGGAAGGAGCGTGCGTTCGGGTGGTACAGGGTGGTCGGGTGGAACTGCATGAATTCCATGTTGGCCACCGTCGCGCCGGCGCGGTAGGCCATGGCGACCCCGTCGCCGGTGGCCACGTCCGGATTGCAGGTGTAGAGGTAGACCTTGCCGGCCCCTCCCGAGGCAAGCAGCGTGATGCGCGAGGCGAAGGTCTTCACCACGCCGCTCTTGACGTCCAGCACGTGGGCGCCCAGGCAGCGGTTTTGGTCGAGCTTTTTCTTGAGCACCTTCGACTCGGTGATGAGATCGATGGCAACGTGGTTTTCATAGATGGTGATGTTGTCGTGCGCCAGGGCCGCCTCGACCAGGGCGCGCTGGATCTCGCGGCCGGTGATGTCCGCGGCGTGCAGGATGCGCCGCTGGCTGTGGCCACCCTCGCGGGTGAGGTCGTAGGTCTCGCCGCTGGTGCTCTTGGTGAACTTGACGCCCCACTCGATCAGGTTCGCGATCACCTGGGGCCCGTCCTCCACCACCCCGCGCACCACGTCCTCGTGGCAGATGCCGGCGCCGGCGACCAGGGTGTCCTGCACGTGGGCGTCGAAGGAGTCATCGTTCGAGGAGACCGAGGCGATCCCCCCCTGAGCGTAGTTGGTGGCGGTCTCTGCTATATCGCGTTTGGCGAGCAGGGCAACGGTGCCGTGCGCTGCCGCCTGAAGCGCGAAGGATAGCCCCGCGATGCCGCTGCCGATCACCAGAAAATCACTCTGCAACTTCATGACACCCCCGATAAGCTGGAATTGGTGTTTCATTGGAAAACCGGCAAATTATTGTCCCGCCAGGCATTTTTGTCAAGACTTTTGACAGGTTATCCGAGCGGGAGACCACATTAGACCTTGAATTATCGTGTTTATTGGTCTATATAATTTGGGGGCAATTTTTCCCATCCATTAAAAAGGAAGCACATGCGCCTTCAGTCACACCGTCTCCTGGTAGCGGCCTTCATGGCCTGCGCCGCGCTGGCGTGTTCCGTGCCGGCACCGGCCCGCGCCGACATATACCGTTACGAGGACCCCGACGGCACCCTCCACTTCACCGATGCGCCCACCGACAAGCGCTTCAAGGTGTTCATGAGGGACATCAAGAAAGACAGGAAGTTAAGGACCGCCTTCAAGCTCCCGGGCTTTTCCAGGAACCCGGCGGAGTTCGAGCCGATCATCAGTTCCTGTTCGCGCGAGTTCGGCGTGGACAGTTCTCTGGTCAAGGCAGTCATCCACGCAGAATCGGGCTACAACCCGTCAGCCGTCTCGCCCAAGGGGGCACAGGGGCTCATGCAGCTCATGCCCAAGACCGCACAGGGGTTGAAGGTGGCCGATTCGTTCAACCCCTCCGACAACATCCGCGGCGGAGTACGCTACCTGAGGTTCCTTCTGGACACCTTCAAGGGGGACGAGTCGCTGGCCCTGGCCGCCTACAACTCGGGGATGGGCTCCGTGGCGAAGTACGGCGGCATCCCCCCCTACAGGGAAACCCAGACATACGTGGCAAAGGTATTGAGTTACCGGAACAACTACAGATAGCGCAAAGGCAAAAACGGCATGCCCTCCACCCAAGCACAGATACTCAACATCCCGAACATCATCACCATGGTTCGCATCGCGGCGATCCCGCTGTTGTGCGTCCTGCTCCTCTCCCCCGAGCGCGAGCCCGGCTTCTGGGCCGCGGCGCTCTTTGCGGCCGCCTCGGTAACCGACTGGCTGGACGGCTACCTGGCCCGGCGCATGGGGATCGTCACCGTGTTCGGCAAGTTCCTCGACCCGATAGCCGACAAGCTGATCGTCATGGCGGCGCTCATCATGATCCTTCCCTTCGGGCGGGTTCCCGCCTGGATGGTACTGGTGATACTGGGGCGCGAGATGATCATCACGGGCCTGCGCGGCATCGCCTCCACCGAGGGGATCGTGATACCCGCCAGCAACCTGGGGAAGTTCAAGACCATCTTCCAGCTGGTGGCGATCATCGGCCTGCTGCTGCATTACGACTACCAGTGGTTCTTTTCCATCGACCATCCGCTGCTGGTTGTGAACATGCACAACGTCGGCATGTTCTATCTCTGGATAGCCACAGTCATAACCATCTGGTCCGGCTTCGACTACCTGAACAAGTTCGTCAAAGTCATAGCGAAGTAGAAAATTTAGCATTGACATGGAAAAAAAATCAGGTTATAAACGGGTTCCTTCGATGCACGCGGCGGCGTGGCCAAGTGGTAAGGCAAAGGACTGCAAATCCTTCATTCCCCGGTTCAAATCCGGGCGCCGCCTCCAAAAATATAAGGGCTTACAGTGATACGCTGTAAGCCCTTTTTTCATGCCGTAGCGCCTGCCTGACAGCATCCCGCTCCTTTCCCAGAGACGATCTACTTCGGTACCAGCAACGGATACGGGTTGTAGGCGAGCCCCTGCCGGTAGACTCCATAGTGGAGGTGGCATGAAGTCCCCGCGGCGTTGCCGGTATTGCCCACGTAGCCTACCACATCCCCGGGCTTGAGATGGTCCCATCTGGCGATGTCGGCGAAGCGCCCCAGGTGGGCGTAGTAGTGGAAATATCCCTCGGGACCCAGCACCCACACAATCTGCCCCCCCAGGTTGTTCTCTCCCACAGAAAACACGATCCCCTCGGTGGCACTCACCACCGGACGTCCGCAGCGGGCGAAGATGTCGATACCTTCGTGCCTGCGTCCCCCGCTTCTGGCTGCCCCCCAGGTGTCCGCCAGGGCAAAGCGGGATACGCCCCGCACCGGAACCAGCAAAGGAGGCTGCATCTCCTCCCTCCAGAGCCGGACAATGGTGCAGAGGCGTTGCAGCGGTGTCCTGCCGACGCCCGCCAGCAGGACCAGGGCGGCGATGCAGAAGAGTATGAGTAGAGCGCGCCTCACACAATCTCCTTTGCCAAACGCTTATGGCTTTCATGTGGCGCCCGAGGTCGGCTTCCGGGTTGCATCCGCGGGAGAAAGCGCTACCTGTCAGGACGACTATGACGTCGGCGGTGTGGTAGATGGTCTCCGCCCCGCCGGATCAGCAGAGATGGCAAAAGATTCCCTCCGGGACTCGCAAACACCTCCCCCGGGCTTTACCGGCCCTAATAGCCGGCCAGATCGAGTTCGGCCGTGTCAATCCTCGCCTGCCGTTTCCCTAGCAGCTTTTCAATCACCTTGAAATGCTGCATGTCTTCCGGGCAGATCAACGACACGGCTACTCCCTGGCTCTCTGCACGACCGGTCCTCCCGATGCGGTGGATGTAGTCGGCCGGCGACCGGGGGAGTTCGTAGTTGACCACGTAAGGCAGGAACTTGATGTCGATGCCACGGGCGGCCAGGTCGGTGGCCACCAGCACCCGTACCGCCCCGGATTTAAAGGCGGCCAGAACGCTTGTCCGCCCCCCCTGGCTCATGCCTCCATGAAAGGTCGCCGCGCTGATCCCGTTGTCCACGAGTTTCTTGGCCACGTTGTCGGCCCGCTTTTGCGACGCGGTAAAGACCAGCACCTGCTCCCAGTCGCCGGTCTTGATCAGGTACCTGAGCAAGGGACCTTTGCGGCTGGGATCAACCGAGTAGATGCGTTGGGTGATAAGCTCCGGCTCCGACATCTCGTCCTTGATTACGATCTCCAGCGGATCATGCAGCAAGTCGATCGCCATTTGCCGCACGTCCTCACCAAAGGTGGCGGAGAACATGAGGTTTTGCCGCTTCTTGGGAAGCAGGGCCAGGATACGCTCCAGTTCTTCCTGAAAGCCTTGCTCCAGCAGCTTGTCCGCTTCATCGAGGACCAGGATGCCGACCTCCGACAACCGCACGCTGTTCTTGGCAACCAGGTCGAGCAAGCGCCCCGGAGTGGCGATCAGCAATCCGGTGCCTTTCAGATCGATCATTTGCGGGTTTATGGCAACCCCGCCAAACACCACGGAGGATTTGACCCTCGGCGTCAAGTGGCGCCCCAACTGCTGTACCACGTCACCGATCTGGGCAGCAAGTTCCCTGGTCGGCACTAGGATCAGGGTCTTTAGTGCACGGCCCGGTTTTTGATCGGATTGAGTCAGTTGCAGCAGCGGCAGAACAAAGCCGGCCGTTTTCCCGGACCCGCTCTTGGCTATGGCGAGCAGGTCCCTGCCCTGCAAAATGGCGGGGATCGCCTTTTTCTGAATCGGATAAGGGTTCTTGAACTGCAATTCCGCGACAGCTTCAACTAGGCCCTTCGTCAAGCCAAGGGATGAAAAGGTCATCAACGCTCCTTTGAATGAACAGCTCGCAGGCCAGAGGATCCGGCCTTTACTTCGACTTCATGGAAATTTAAACGCCGCCCAATATAACCGCAACCATTGGCAAGGTCAAACCAACAATTGACGGTCCAGGTGCTTCAAGGCCGCGCCGCCGGACACGAGGTGTCAGGCGCAGTGTTTTCTGCGCCCCCCGGACTCCAGCTCTCCGCCGCCCCCCGCCCACAGCCAGTTACGTATCCCGGCCTCGCTCGTGAGTCGAACCAACCTGCCGCCACTGATGCATCTAACTGCCGATGCAGCAGCCGAAAAATGTAATACATTTTATTGTGTATACTTTTTTCCCTCGACATATCGGGAAGTTCACACGCCAAAAACCGCCCGGCACTGGATTTATTCCCCATACCGACGCCACATTACCAATTTATAAGCATTTTCACCCTTCATTTTACTTTTGTTCTACCGATTATCGTTTACACAAACAGTCTGATGCAGCAACAGTCATATGAAAATGTATTACAAAAACAAAATAACACATATAAACCGAACATCAGGCGGGTCGGTTCTGCCGACAACCAATACCCTCAGAAAAAGGATAGGGACATGTATGGGAAATGTGAAAACTAGTGGAAGTATCATGGTCGGGTTCGCCATCGCCGCGGTGCTGGGAGCCCTGGGATGCTACGCGGCACTGCACGGCTCGACGGCCGTTGCATTTGGCGCCGGTACGGCTGCATTTGTCACCACCCTCGCCCTGGGTGCCTACCTCTCGCGCGCCGTCGGAGCGCTGACGCAAAGGTTCGAGCAGGAGCGAACCCGGCTCGCCGAGAGGAACGACTGGTTCCGCGCCATCATCGACGCGGTCCCCTTCCCCGTACACGTCACCGACAACGACATGAAGTGGACCTTCATGAACAAGCCGTTCGAGCAGCTCCTGGTCCGCGAGGGGCGCATCAAGGACCGCGACTCCGCCGTCGGTCTTGCCTGCAGCAACGCGGCGGCCAACATCTGCAACAACGACGGCTGCGGCATCAAGCAGCTCCACAAAGGGGTGAACGAGAGCTTCTTCAACTGGTGCGGCTCGGAGTGCAAGCAGGACACCTCCTTCCTCATGAACAGCAAGGGGGAAAGGATCGGCTACGTCGAGGTGGTGACCGACCTGACCGCCATGATCAGGAACCGCAACTACACCCAGGCCGAAGTGGAGCGGATGGCCGACAACCTGACCAAGCTCGCACTGGGGAATCTCGACCTCAACCTGCAGGTGGCCGACGCCGACCAGCATACCGCCCTTGCCCGCGAGGACTTCATCAAGATAAACGAGAGCCTGGCACGGGTGAAGGATGCGGTCGGCGCCATGATCGATGACACGGAAACGCTGGTGAGCGCGGCCCTGGCAGGGAAGTTCCAGACCAGGGTCGACGCCTCCCGGCACCAGGGCGACTACCGCGCCATCGTGGACGGCGTGAACCGGACCCTGGACATGGTGGTGGACAAGAACGACTGGTACGAGGCGATCATCGACGCGGTCCCCTTCCCCATCCACGTCACCGACAACGACATGATGTGGACCTTCATGAACAAGCCGTTCGAGAAGCTCCTGGTCGCCGAGGGGCGCATCAAGGACCGCGTCTCCGCCATGGGACTTCCCTGCAGCAACGCCGCCGCCAACATCTGCAACAACGAGGGATGCGGCATAAAGCAGCTGCAAAAGGGCGTGACGGAGAGCTTCTTCGACTGGTGCGGGTCCGGCTGCAAGCAGGACACCTCTTTCCTGGTGAACCGCAAGGGGGACAAGATCGGCTACGTCGAGGTGGTGACCGACCTGACCGCCATGATCAGAAACCGCGACTACAGCAAGGCCGAGGTGGAGCGCATGGCGGAGAACCTGACCAAGCTGGCACAGGGGGACCTCGAGCTGAACCTGCAGGTGGGCGAGGCCGACGAGCACACCGCCCTCGCGCGCGAAGATTTCCTCAAGATCAACGCGAGCCTCACGCGGGTGAAGGACGCGGTGGGCGCCATGATCGATGACACCGAGACGCTGGTGAGCGCGGCGTTGGCCGGCAAGTTCCAGACGCGCGCCGACGCCTCCAGGCACCAGGGGGAGTACCGCGCCATCGTGGACGGCGTGAACCGGACCCTGGACATGGTGGTGAACAAGAACGACTGGTACGAGGCGATCATAGATGCGGTCCCCTTCCCCATCCACGTCACCGACAACGACATGAACTGGACCTTCCTCAACAAGCCGTTCGAGGCGCTTCTGGTCAAGGAGGGGCGCATCAGGGACCGCGCCACCGCCCTGGGGCTTCCCTGCAGCAACGCTGCCGCCAACATCTGCAACTCGGAAGGGTGCGGCATCAAGCAGCTGCACAGGGGGGTAAGCGAGAGCTACTTCGACTGGTGCGGCTCAGGATGCAAGCAGGACACCTCCTACCTCCTGAACCGCAAAGGGGAGAAGATCGGCTACGTCGAGGTGGTGACCGACCTGACCGCCATGATCAGGAACCGCGACTACACGAAGACGGAAATCGAGCGCATGGCGGCGAACCTCCAGCTCCTGTCCGAAGGGGACCTGGACCTGAACTTCGCCCTCGGGCTGCCGGACCAGCACACCAAGGACGCCCACGCAGATTTTGCCCGCATCAACGACAGCCTGAAGAGCGTGAAGCTCGCCATGGACCGCATCATCTCCATCACCAAGGAGATAGCGGAAGGCAACCTGACGGTAGAGGTGACTCCGCGTTCGGAAAAGGACGAATTGCTCAAGGACCTGGCGGCCATGGTGCAAAAGCTCTCGGACGTGGTCCTGGACGTGAAGCTCGCCGCCGACAACGTGAGCCTGGGGAGCAAGGAGCTCGCCGACAACGCGGAGAACACCTCGCAGGGGGCGACGGAACAGGCGGCGTCGGCGGAGCAGGCCTCCAGCTCCATGGAGGAGATGAGCGCCAACATCAGGCAGACCTCGGACAACGCCATGCAGACCGAGAAGATAGCGGTGAAGTCCGCGGCGGACGCGCAGGAGGGGGGCAAGGCGGTAGCGGAGACGCTGGCCGCCATGAAGGAGATCGCAGGAAAGATCTCCATCGTCGAGGAGATCGCACGGCAGACCAACATGCTTGCGCTAAACGCGGCCATCGAGGCGGCGCGCGCCGGTGAACACGGCAAGGGGTTCGCGGTCGTCGCGGCCGAGGTAAGGAAGCTCGCCGAGCGGAGCCAGAAAGCGGCGGGCGAGATCTCGACCCTCTCCACCTCGAGCGTGGAGATCGCTGAAAAAGCGGGAACCCTCCTGGGAGAGATCCTCCCCAACATCCAGCGGACCGCGGAACTGGTCCAGGAGATCAGCGCCGCAAGCAGGGAGCAGGACGGGGGCGCACAGCAGATCAACCAGGCGATCCAGGTGCTGGACCAGGTGATCCAGAAGAACGCGACGGTGGCCGAGGAGATGGCCTCGACCGCCGAGGAGTTGTCCTCCCAGGCGGCCCAGTTGCAGGGAACCATCTCCTTTTTCAACGTGAACGACGGCAACGCCCCTGGGGAGCGCGGCGGCAAACGCCACGCCGCCACGCGCGGCGCGGCATCCATGACCTACGCAGGCTCCGGCGCCAAGGGGGGTGCAAAAGCGCACCACAGGCAGGCGGCGGCAGACAATGGAGTCGCGCTGAACCTGGACCATCACGACTTCGAGCGTTTCTAAGGCAGTGAAAGCGGGCCGCCTCCGTCTGAAAACGACGGAGGCGGCTTTCTTCCCCTCCCCCCACCCCGTCCCCTCCCCCACCGGGTGTGGGGCTTTCGTCACTTGCCCCGAAGCGTCCCCGATCCCTCCAGAAACAGCACCTTGCCAGCCGTAAACTTCGCCTCAAGATAGTCCTTAATGAGCCGATGAGGAAGCATCGGTACCCGCAGGCCAGACAGTCGAGGAGTTCAGTATGGGGACTTTGGCAGGTGTAGGACACAGCACAAACAGGAACCCGAGCGCAGCCGGCAAAGAGGCGGCGGCAAAAGCCCTGGAGCGGGCCGGGATAGCGACCCCCGATTTCGTCCTGGTCTTTGCCACGGTTGGTTACGACCAGCAGCAGTTGATAGATGCCATCAGGGAGGCGACGGCAAGGGCGCCGCTTTGCGGCTGCTCCGGCGAAGGGATCATCACCCGCGAATCCTTCGCCGAGACCAATTTCGGCGTCTGCGTCATGGTCATGGCCTCCGACGAGATCAGGTTCGAGGGGGCCTGCGTCAAAGGGATCGACCGCCATGCCGGCGCTGCGGGAGAGCGGCTGGGGACGGCACTGAAGCCGCTCCTCGCCCCGGACACGGGGGCCTGCTTTCTCTTTGCCGACGGGCTTTCCTTCAACTTCGACCCTTTTCTCGCCTCCTTCCAGCAGTCACTGGGGCGGGATGAGCCCCTGCCGATCTTCGGGGGGCTGGCCGCCGACAACTGGGCGCTTCAAAAGACCTACCAGTACTTCAACGATGAGGTCTTCTCCGAAGGGATGGTCTCCTTCCTCATGTCGGGGAGCGCGGAGATCGCCTGGGGGATCAACCATGGCTGCGTCCGCGTGGGGAGCAAGCGCACCATAACGCGCTGCGAGGGGAACATCATCCGCGAGATCGACGGGGTTCCCGCCCTGGACGCGCTCAAGGAGTACCTCGACGCGGACTGGATGACCCAGTGGAACAAGTCGTCCCTGAACCTCTGCCTCGGCTTCAAAACGCCCGAGCATATCCGGCAGGGGTATGAGGATCACGTGATCCGCTACATGCCGGGGAAAAACGACCAGGAAGGGTACGTCACCATCCAGTCGGAGGTGGCAGAGGGAACCGAACTTTGGATCATGCGCCGCAACAAGGAACTGATCTCCTCCGGCATGGCGGCCATCTCGCACCAGCTGAAGGAGAAGCTGGCGCAGCGCAAGCCCAAGTTCATCCTCCACTTCGAGTGCGTGGGGCGCGGCAAGGTGGTCTTTCGGGAAAGCGAGAAGGGGGAGCTCATCTCCGCCATGCAGCGCGAGCTGGGAAGCGAGACCCCGTGGATCGGGTTCTATTCCTACGGGGAGATCGGGCCCATCTCGAGCCACAACTGTTTCCATAACTTCACGGCCGTGGTCGCCGCGGTGTATTGAATGGAAAACGACAGGCAGAACATGAGAAGCGCCGAGGTAGCGGGACAACCCGAGGAACTGGCCGCGCTGCGCCGGGAAAACGACTCCCTCTCCGGCCAGGTGAAGGAACTGGTAAGGGCAGAGGGGACGCTCTACCGGTACCAGGAGCAACTCGACGTGCAGCTTCGCGAGTACCAGGAACTCTACCAGTTCAACCGCAAGCTGAGCGCCTCCCAGGAACTCCCCGACATCTTCGCCCATGCGGCCCAGTTCATCATCAACAACCTGGGGTATGAAAGGGTCCTTTTCTTCAGCTTCGACGCGGAGACGGACCGGTACGCCGTCTGCGCCCTGGACGGCTATTACCGTGCCGAGGACAGCGCCGCCGTGGGCGCGCTCACCATTGCCCGGACCGACCCGCTCCTTGCCCCGCTTTATGCCGGGGAGGCATGCCTGGTCCATCTCAGCGGACGAAGGCACCGGGGGCTTGAGGGACTCGCCTCGGCGATGATGGTGAGCGAATACCTGCTCTACCCCTTGGGCTCGCACGACCGCCCGGTGGCCCTCCTCGCCGTGGGGAACTCCCCCGACCAGGCCCCCTTCTGCCGCAGGGTGAGCGACAGCGAGATGTCCCTGCTCGGCATCGGCAACCTCGCCGGCCTCCTCTCCTCCACCATAGAGAACCAGATCCTCTTCGCCAGCACCAAGAAGGCGCTCGAGCAGGAGCGCCTTGCCGAGGCGAAGTACCGCGGCATCTTCGAGAACGCGGTGGAGGGGATATTCCAGACCACCCCGCAAGGAAGGTTCCTGAGCTGCAACCCGGCCACCGCCGAGATACTGGGGTACGGCTCACCCGAGGAGGTGATCTCCTCCCTGACCGACGTCACCAGCCAGCTCTACGTCATCCCGGAGCAGCGCAAGGCGCTCTTCAAGGACCTCCTGCAGGGGCGCCCGGTCAAGGGTTTCGAGGTGAGGTTCTACCGAAAGGACGGGAGAGAGCGCTGGGTCCGCCTGAGCATCCGCCCCAGTTTCGAGCCTGAGGGGGAGCTGCTCCACCTGGATGTGATCATGGAGGACATCTCGGACCGAAAGCAGGTGGAGAAGGCGATCCGGAAGCTGAACGAAGAGCTGGAGCAGCGGGTCGTCGACCGCACCAGGGCCCTGGAAAGCGCGAACGCCGAATTAAAGCAGCTCTCCCAGGAACTGGAGAGCGCCTACACGGACCTGAAGCAGACACACTCCCGGATGCTGCAGCAGGAGAAGATGGCGTCCATAGGGCAGCTGGCCGCCGGAGTCGCGCACGAGATCAACAACCCGATGGGGTTTATCATCAGCAACCTGAACACGTTGGGGAAGTATGCGCAGAAGCTGACCGGCTTTATCGGGCTCCAGGGGGAGGCGATAGAGACGCTCTCCCGTGAGAACGGCCGCAGCGACGTGGCAAAAGACATCGAGGAACGGAAAAGGGGATCCAAGATACCCTACATCCTGGAGGATCTGGATCATCTGACCGGGGAGTGCCTGGAAGGAGCGGAGCGGGTGAAGAAGATCGTCCAGGAGCTGAAGAGCTTTTCGCGGCTGGACGAATACGAGCTGAAGGCAGCCAACCTCAACGAGGGGATGGAGAGCACGATCAACATCGTCTGGAACGAGCTCAAGTTCAAGGCGGAGCTGAAAAGGGAGTACGCAGAGATACCGCCGACGCTGTGCAACCCGGGCCAGTTGAACCAGGTGTTCATGAACCTCCTGATGAACGCCGCGCAGTCCATGGAGAGCTTCGGCGTCATCACCGTGCGCACCGCGAGCAGCGACGGGAGGATAGAGGTATCCGTCTCCGACACCGGCTGCGGCATTCCCGCCGGGAAGGTGGAGCGCATTTTCGACCCCTTCTACACCACCAAGGAAACCGGGAAAGGGACCGGCCTGGGTCTCAGCATCGTGTACGACATCGTGAAAAAACACAACGGCGAGATCCGGGTGGAAAGCGAGCCCGGCAAGGGGACCACCTTCACGGTGCAGCTCCCGGTCGTCTCGCCGTAGCGCCGTCCCCCTCGCCGTCCCCCTCGCCGTCCCCCTCGCCGCTCGCCTTCCCGGCGCGGGACGGCGCCACTCGGCACGCTCCCGCCGGCACCCACCTCCCCGCCAAGACCGGCGCAGCAGCACCGGCTTTCCCTCAGCATCGCACGACATGCGCCCCCTCGAACAAGGGGGCGCGGTCGTCCTGCCGTCAGCGGTCATCGCTATGGTTTTCCCACCCCTGCGCCATCAGGACATGATCTCCTTGCGCTTGGTGGCGGGGGATTCGAGTTGCGGGATCTGGGTGAACCGGTCGGCCTTGAGGTCGGACCGCACCTTGGCCAGTATCTCGTTTCGGGAGAGCTTGTTCTTGCAGGCGAGCACTTCCTTGCAGAAGAAATAGGTGAAGGCGCCGTTCCAGGCCCCTCCGATGAACGCGTCAGCGGAGGTCTGGTCGGCGCGGCAGCCGGCCCAGAGGATGTGGTGGGTGATGCCCTTCTCCAGCAGCGCCACATGCAGGCCTCGCGGTTTCTTGTTCTCGACCTGCTCGAACGCCTCCAGCGACGGCGGGGGGAGAAAGCGCGGCCTGCGGTCCAGCAGGAGGTCCACGGCCTTCACACCGGTGCCGCTGTGGCAGGTATCCAGGTACACCTCGAGGAGCACGTTTTGGGGAAGCTGGGTGAAGAGATTGTACAGTTCGTCGTCGGCTATGATGTGGTTCTTGTCCCATTGGTTCCCCGCCGCCTTGAGGTCGTAGGGGCAAAACGCCTCGTCCACCCTGTCCGGCTCGTCGCCGCTGACGTCGGGGAGCTGCGTGCCGTGGCTCGACAGGCTGAAGACGAGATGGGAGAGCTTGCCGGCCTTCGCATCGGCGACCATGGACTTCAGGTTGCTCATGATTTCCGCCTTGGTCGCCTGGGCGTCGGTTAGCACGGTGATGTCGCGACTACCGAACCCCATGAATTCGGTGAGAAGCTTTTGCATGTTCCTGGAGTCGTTGACGCAACCCTGCAGCGTCGCCTGTGGCAGGTGCTGATACTGGTTGATCCCCACGCATAGAGCTCTTTTACTGGACATGAATCCTCCTCCTGTCTGTGGTCACCTCTTCCGGTTCGACCGGCCGATGGCGGTGCCGCCCGATCCACGGCGATGCCGGCGCATGGGCGGACAACGGATTGCATTATGCCCTCTCTTGCGATTAAATCAATTCAACGTCCCTCCTTTCCCTCCGCTTAAGCCTCTCCCTTCCTACTCGGCTCCCCCCCACTCTGGGCAACGGCCCGGCTGCGCGCCTGGCCCACGAGAATATGAAGAAAGTGGAGTGCCTTGATTTCCCGAACCGGGGAATCCGTGTGGAAGATCATTCCCGAACCACAGAACTACCACACCAGCTGGAGGCAGGTTTACCCGATAAACAGGAAGCATGCGAAATCGTTGACAGCATCGAGGAAAGATAATAGAAGGGGTAGTCTCAAGGGTTTCAATCAGGCGCGCGAGCTGTCATGCCCGGCATCGCATGCGGCTCTGCCGAAACGAAGGAGGACGCAGCCATGAAAATGACGGTAGCATTGGCGACCCTTGCCAGCCTGCCGGGAGTCGTACTCGCGGCTAATACGGAGATGTCCATCGAATTCCCCAACAAGATGGGTACGGTGGTCTTCAACCACAAGAAGCACGCGAACCTGTCGGGCGACGACTGCACGGTCTGCCATGACCGTCCGGGACAGATCAGGGGTTTCGGCAAGGCCTACGCCCACACGGTGTGCATAGGGTGCCACGAGCCGGAGATCGGCAAGATCCAGGGCCCCACCACCTGCAACGGTTGCCATGCAGCTAGGTGACCAGACGACGCTCCTGCACCCCGCTCACCTCCACCAGCACGTATGAGATGTTGTCCAAGCCCCCCTTTTGCTTGGCGGCTGCCAGCAAAGCGTCTTCATATCCCTCTTCGTCCAGCATCTCCTCGATCTCCCGGTCGGCCAGCGCCCCCGAGAGGCCGTCGCTGCAAAGGAGGAACAGGTCCCCGTTCAACACCTCCTCTCCTGCAGGTTCGACGTCCGCATAGAAGGCATTGCCAGCGCCAAAGCAATTGGTGATCACGTTGGCAGGGGCGAGGCTGCCGACCAGATTGCGCAGCGAGTGGTCGGTGGATAATTGCGTCAGCGCGCCGTTTCGAAAACGGTAGAGGCGGCTATCGCCGGCATTTATCAGCACCAGGCGCCCCTGGTAGTAAAGAAGCGCGACAAGGGTGGTGCCCATGCCGCTTTTGGCGGGGTCGGCGAAGCCCTCTTCGGTCAACTTCAGATGGGCACCCAGCGCGAGAGAGGATAGCGCGATCTTGAGGCCTTCCCGATCAAGCCCCGGCAGAAGCCGGCAGATGTGTTCCCTGAAATGCTCCAGCACCATCCGGCTGGCGACTTCACCTGCGTTGGCGCCGCCGAGACCGTCTGCCACCGCGATGAGGAAAACGGGGTGCCGGCCGTTTAGCGCGAAGCTCATCTGAAGCTTGTCGTCGCGTATCAGTTTCCGCCCGACGAGCACCATGTCCTCGTTGTTTTCCCGGGCACAGCCTATGTCGCATACCGCGGTTATGCGAAGCTTCATGTCGATCCTCCGTCGCCAAGTGCCGGTTTTCTCCGCAGCCAGGCTGCGATAGCCGAAAAGTCCCGCGGTGCACCGACCCGATGGAGTTTACGTCTTGGGCCGGACATAGACAAGGGGACCCGCGCCGGTTTTCTACATTCGATAGATGTCCCACCTGGCGATCAGCTTCTTCCCCGCCCTGGTCTCGGATACGCGCGGCATTTCAAGCTTGTAGGCGACGACGGCTTTTACTCCGTCTGTGCGCAGGTTGATGGCGCCGTAGGTGACCGCGTTCCTCTTCAGAAGCTCGTCCATGAGGGCATCGAGCTCCGCAACCAGCGCTTGCTTCTTTGCGTCGTTTTTTTCCCGCTCGATCTTCTCCCGCAGCCTGTCGACCTGCTCGCGGAGCACACCCTCGTCCTCGCGGGTCGAGCGTGCCGGTTCCGGCTGCTCGAACACTCCACCTTCATCCGGCCCGACGGCTAACGGATCTTTCAGTCCCCCCTGACCCACCGCTGTCCGCCAAGGGTGACGACGAACCCTCCCACCCCCGCCAAGAGCCAGACCGGCGCAAGCAAAAGCGCCAGGACGATGCCGTCTACCAGGGAGATGCCGGCCAGAAGTAACGGCATCACCGGGAAGCTGAACGGCTCTTGCCGGCTGTTCTCGTGGCGCGCAAAGAGGCTCAACCCCGCGATGTAGAGGAACTGGACCCCACCCGCCACTGCTGCCAGCGGCGCAAGGCGGCCGGCGACTGCGCAGGCGGCCACTGCGTACACGAGGAATCGGCACCCCGCCATGAGCAGGACGCTGAACCGGTTCTGCTTGTGATGACGGTCGTAAAAAACTATGGCGACCGAAAGAGGCGCGGCGGCTATGGCACCGTACAGGCTCGGGGCGAAGGGGAGTGCGCCGAACCCCGCCGTGAACAGCAGGAGGGTGAGATTGAAGGCGCCGCGCTCGGATACCCTGCAAGACGGTATGGGACGGGACGGCCGGAAGAGATGGTCGTGCTCGCGGTCGCAAAGGTCGTTCAGCACCATCCCCGCGAGATAGAAACTGGATAGCGACAGGGCAAGGAGCAGATACAAAGCGGGGGTGAGCTTCCCGCCGGAAAGGAGACATCCGGCGAGCACGTTGGTCCAGACGGTGGGGAGATTGCTCACCCTGCAAAGCTGCAGGTATGGCCTGATCCGGCCCTGCAGCTTCGCGGCAGGAATGCCGCTCCTACAGTTTGCGGCCTCCATGCCTAGCTCGCCTCAAGGTGACGCAGCAACAGACCGTACACCTCCGTAGCCGCTACGCTCCCAGTGTCCAAAAGTTTAGGCTCGGTGGTCATGAGGATGGGGCCGGCGGCGGGATCTTCGCTGACGCGCCCGTGGGAGCCCTTCACCAGGCGGGCATCGAGGGGGATGACCTCCATCAGGTAGCGCAACCCCAGCACCTTCCTGGCCAGGGTGAGCCCGACCTTCAGCTTGGGGAGCTTGATGGCCGGGTCCATGAACAGCTCGCAAGGATCGTATCCCGGCTTGGCGTGGATGTTGACGGTACGGGCGTAATCGGGAGCCATGGCGTCATCGAGCCACCAGTAGTAGGTGAACCAGCTGGCGGCGTCGGAAACGAGCACCAGCTCGCCGGAGCGCTCGTGGTCCAAACCCGCCCCCCTCTTCCCCTCCACGTCCAGCACTTCACCCACACCCGGCAACTCCCCGAAGAGTTCCCTCACGGCGGGCACGTCGCGCGGGTCGCGTATGTAGATGTGCGCCACCTGGTGGTCGGCTACGGCGAAGGCCCGGCTGGTGCCGGGGTCGAGGTACTCCCGCCCGCGGTCGAGCTTGAGGGAAAGGAGGCCCGCCTGCCGCAGGAGCCGGTTGGGGTGCACCGGGCGCTCGACAGGGGCGATCCCGTACTCGGAGAGGACCACCACCCTGCAGCCGCGCCCGCGGAAGTAGTCCAGCAGCCTCCCGCAGAGGGCGTCGACCTCGGCCAGGTCGCGGGCGACGTCTCCTTGGGGTCCGACCCTTTGCAGGCAGTAGTCGAGATGCGGGACATAGACCAGTTGCAGCGTCGGGCGGTGCTGCTCCTCTATGGCCACGGCCGCCTTGCCGATCCACTCGCTGGAGACGATGGAGGTGGCGGGTCCCCAGAACCGGAACAGGGGAAACTGCCCGAACTCCGAATTGAAGCGCTCCCTCAGCTCGGGGGGGACGCTGTAACAGTCGGGGAGCTTGCGGCCGTCGGCGCAGTAAAGTGGGCGCGGGGTGATGGCGTAGTCGACGTCGGTGACCATGTTGTACCACCAGAAGGTGCTGGCGCAGCTGAAGGCGGGATCGCGCCTTCTCGCCTCGTGCCACAGCTTCTCCCCCTGGACCAGCTGGTTCGACTGGCGCCAGAAAAGGACCTCCCCGAGCTCGCGGAAATACCAGCCGTTGCCGACGATGCCGTGTTCGCAGGGGAGCTTTCCGGTGAGGTAGGTGGACTGCGCGGAGCAGGTGAGCGCGGGGGTGACGGCCCCGATGTCGGCGCTGCCGGCCAGGAGTTCCCGCAACCGCGGCATGCTGCCGACCAGGGCGCGGGTCAGCCCCACTACGTTAAGGACGACGGTCCGTCGCATCGATCCGCTCCTTGAGCCACCGGATTTCCCGGATGATCGACCCGGTCAGCCCTTCCGCCCGAAACCGCGGCGGCAGGACGTTCCAGGTGTAGGTTTCGACTTCCAGCAGCACCCCCGGGTCCAGAAGCGGCAGGAGTTGCTCGGCAAAGTGGCGCGTGGTTTGGTACCCGCCGGCTTGGTCCAGGAAGATGGGCAGGTGGAAATGGCAGCGCCATTCGTCCCCCCCCTCCCCCCGGTGCCGTTCCAGAGCGCCGGGGAGGTCCTCGTAGCGCGAGAGGGAGCCGTTCCCGCTTCGGACCACCACCTGGTGCAGATAGGTCGGCTCGACGAACTGCCGCAGGGCGTCGCGCTGGGCGTGCTTTGCGCTCAGCGCCGAGGAAACCTGCACCTTGCCGATCCGGACCCCCCCCTTTGCCAGGAGCGACAGGACCTCCGCCGGTTCCTCGAATTGCAGCGCCAGGTGTGAGCAGTCGAGGCAGATGCCGATGCGCTCCCGCAACGGCTTCGGGAAATCCATCCCTTCCAGGAACCCGACCAGGTCGGCGGTGGTTTCCAGCAGACAGGCGGGCTCGGGCTCCAGGGCGAGCACGATGTCCGCCCCCCTTTCCTCCTTCAGCCGTTCAAGGTGCGTCAGGACCTCCAGCAGCCTCGCCCTGTGCTCGGCGCTGCAGGCGTTGGCCCTGAACCCGACCGGGACGGTGGAGATGGAACCGGTCATCCCACGGGGGAGCCACTGCGCCAGGAGGTCGGCCAGCAGCTTCGTGTAGCCGGCACGCTCCCGGCTGTGCCAGTCGGGGAGGTAGACGTTTCTCTTCACGGCCCGGCCGTGGAAGGCCCCGTAGGAAAAACCGTTGATGGCGGGGACGAAGCAGTTTTGGTCGCGAAGCCACCGGGCAAACACGGCGCCGCCATCGGCGGCCAGTTCTCCGGCGGCCCGGGCGGAGAGACGCAACCCGATCGGGAAGGGATGCTGCGGGGCGACGGCATCCTTCACGGCCGGGACATGCTCTCTCAGGGCGGCAAAGGTCTCCTCCCACGACTCGGCGGGATGGACATTGGTGCAATAGGTGATCTGGCGCTGCTCAAGCTCGGGCACTTGTTTCAACTCCTTTGGCTGGCGGGTTTACGGCCACGCAACCGGTGTACCGGCCGGAGCCGCTATGGCAACGCGTCGAACTTCGGGGACTGCCCCAGGAACTCTCCGGGGTTCCCGTGAAAAATCCTGGCGATGAGCGCCTCGGGATGCCCCCGCCGCCGCATCTCGTTCGCGCTCTTCAAGGTGGCCATCGGGTCGGAAACGCTCCAGTCGGCGGAGGAGTTGATGCAGATCCGCTCGGGGCCGAATATCTCCACCGCGTCCACGGCGCGGGCCGGGCTCCCCTTGGAGTCGGGATAGAGCGTGAGGCCGCACCAGAAACCGTTTTCCTTGATCTCGCCGATGGTGTGTTCCTCGGCGTGGTCTATCAGCACCCGCCCGGGGGGTATGCGCGGCTCGTTTTTGAGGATGTCGATGATGATGCGGGTCCCCTTCAGCTTGTCCTCCAGGTGCGGGGTGTGGATCAGCAGGAGCTCCTTTCGCTGCGCCGCGAGTTCCACCTGCTCCTCGAACACGGTGATTTCGTTGCGGCTGTTCTTGTTCAGGCCGACCTCCCCGATCCCCAGCGCCGTGGGGCGTTCCAGGTACTGCGGCATGATGGCGAGCACCTCGCGGGCGAGTTCCAGCTGCTCGGCCTCCTTTGCGTTCATTCCGATCCAGCAGTAGTGCCTGATCTTGAAACGGGCCGCGCGCGCCGGCTCCGTTACCGTCAGCTGCTGGAAGTAGTCGTGGAAGCTCGCCGCCCCGCTCCTGTCGAAGCCGGGCCAGAAGGCGGGCTCGGCCACGGTGTGCACCCCTGCGCAGGCGAGGGCCAGGTAGTCGTCGGTGCTGCGCGAGGTCATGTGTATGTGCGGGTCAATCACCTGCATCCCCACCCCCTTTCCAGGCGCCGGTCGCCTTCAGCCCGAGCGCGCTGGCAACCGGCTCGCTGCTTTGGTCGCTGAAGCTCAGCTGGATCGCCTTGGTCCGCCCCGCCCCCGGCTCGGCCAGGAGCCCGAGCGCCCGCTGGAAGGCCCGGCAGCGGTAATCCCCCGCGCCCGCGTCGGCTGCCCGGTCCATGCGGTCGAGGAAGGAGGCAATCTCCAGGAGCCTGGCCCGGTTCTCAAGGAAGTAGGTATCGAGGATCTCCTGCGAGGTCATGCCGCATCCCGGTCTGGTCATCGGTCTCCTCCGTTTCCTTCTTGCGTGCCGCAAGGGTGCTGATGCAGCGCCGGTAAAGCCCGGCGTCGATCTCCTGCCGGTCCACCTTGTCCCCGATCCCGTTCGGCAGCGGGATGGAGAGCGCCCCTCCCAGATGCTCCCGGAACTGCCCGAGCGCCTCCTCCACGTCGATCCGCTCCAGCGCCGGGTGGTAGAGCCGGAATCCTATCCCCTCCAGCGTGGCGAGGATGCGGCCCAGCTCGATTTCGCCGAGGAGCCCCAGATGGTGCGCATAGAGGGAATCGAGGGAGATGCCGATCGCAACCGCCTCGCCATGCCTGATCTCCCCCCGGGTGAGCTCTTCGAGCTTGTGCGCCGACCAGTGGCCGAAGTCCAGCGGGCGCGAGGAGCCGAACTCGAAGGGGTCGCCGCTGGTCCGGATATGCTCCAGGTGCAGTTGCGCGCAGCTGATGATCATGCGCTGCATGGCAGCAGGCTCGAAAGCGGCCAGCTCGGCGCGCGAGGCGTGGAGGAAATCGAAGAAGGCGCGGTCCCTGACGAGCGCCACCTTGACCGCCTCGGCGATCCCGGCGCGAAGCTCCCGTGCGGGGAGGCAGTTGAGAAAGTCGAAGTCGTTCACCACGGCGAACGGGGGGGCGAAAGAGCCGGTGAAGTTCTTGCGACCGAAGGCGTTGATCGCGTTCTTGACGCCCACCCCTGCGTCGTTCATGGCGAGGGTCGTGGTCGGCATCCTGATCAGGCGTACGCCGCGGTGCGCGGTCGCCGCTGCGAACCCGGCGGCGTCCAGGACGGCGCCGCCGCCGATGGCGAGGATGAACGAGTGCCGGCAAAGGCCGTGCTTCTCGACCAGGGCGTGAACCTTCTCCACCTCCGCCGGCCCGTCCTTGCACCCCTCGCCGCCGCGCATCTGAAGTGGCGGGACCAGGAACTGCATCGCGCCGGCGTGGGCCTTCGCGAATGCGTCGAGCTTTTCCAAAAGGGGGGGGAAGACCCTCAGCAGCTCCGAATCGACCACGGTCAGCACCCGGGGCATTTCGGCGCCGGAGTCGAGCAGCAGCCTCAGAAGAACCGGGTTGTCCCGACTGAAGGCGGCGCGGGTGAAGATGACGGGAAAGGAGTAGCTCACGGCGAAAGCCTGCTGGATGGTCCTCATGCGCCCTCCATGTTCCCGGTGTCTGAAGCGCACACCGGCTCTCCGGTCTCACCTGCGGCCGCTCTTTGTTTCGGGAGCCGTCGGCGCTTCGCGGCACGGTCGCGCGCCTTGGGGACCTTCGGGCGCGCCCGGAGGGGTGGCGGCGGGACGGGGGAGCGCCGGGTAGCGCCGCCCAAGCGACCGTCGACCTCTTCGCCTGAGCGGCCGGCTTTACTGGTGGATGGACAGCTTTTTCATCAGGTCGTACAGCGTGGGACGGCTCACCCCGAGCTCCTCGGCCGCCTTCAGGATGTTGCCCGACTGCCGCTCGATGGCGCTCAGGATCATCTCCCGCTCCATCCGCTCGCGGGCCACCTTGAGCGACATCCCGTCGCCGGTCGGCACCGGCATCGCCGGCGGCTCGGAGTCGCACCCAAGGTCCAGGGGGCCGACGCTGCAGCCGTCACACATGATCACGGCGCGCTGCACGCGGTTTTTCAGCTCGCGCACGTTGCCGGGCCAGTTGTGCCTTTTCAGGAAGGCGACCCCGGCCGTGGAGAATCTGAGCGTTTTCTTCTTGTTCTCCCTGCCGTAGATCCTCAGGAAGTTCTCGGCCAGAAGCTGGATGTCGTCGCCCCTCTCCCTCAGCGGGGGGAGCTTCACGGTGATGACGCCGATGCGGTAGTAGAGGTCTTCGCGGAAGCGCCCCTCCGCTATCGCCTTGGCTATGTCTATGTTGGTGGCGCAGGTGGTGCGGGTATCGACGGCGATGTCCTCCCGCCCCCCCACCCTCTGGATGGTCCCCTCCTGCAGGAAGCGGAGCAGCTTCACCTGCAGGTTGACCGGGAGCTCCCCGATCTCGTCCAGGAAAAGCGTCCCCTTGTGGGCATACTGCAGCTTCCCGCGCACGGCGGCGTGGGCCCCGGTGAAGGCGCCCTTCTCGTGCCCGAAGAGCTCGCTCTCCAGGAGGTTCTCCGGGATGGCGCCGCAGTTGATCGCCACCAGTGGTCCCTTGCAGCGCGGGCTCGACTCGTGGATGGCGCTCGCCACCAACTCCTTGCCGGTGCCGCTCTCCCCGGTGATCAGGATCGGCGCGTTGGAGGCGGCCACCTTGCGTATGGTATGGTAGACCGCCTGCATCTCGGGACAGGACCCGATCATCCCCCACTGGTCCCCCCCGTCCCCCCCGCCGGCGCTCTGCCTCAGGTTCTGCTCCTCGATGTTGGCCAGGTGGAAGGCGCGGCTGATGATGACCTTCAGCTCGCTTAGCACCGGCGGCTTCGCGTAGAAGTCGAAGGCACCCATGCGCATCGCCTTGAGCGCGTTCTCCCGCTCGTTGTTGCCGGTCAGCATGATGATCTTCGCCGCCGGGTTGAGCCCCAGCATCTCGTCCAGGCAGCGGAAACCCTCCACCGAGCTCTCCCGGTAAGGGGGAAGCCCCAGGTCGAGCACCACCACGCTCGGCTGCTCGTTGCGGAAAAGGGAAAGCGCCTCCCTGCCGTCCGGGGCCAGGTACACCTGGTACTCCTGGTTCAGCCCCCATTTGAGCTGCTGCCTGATGTCGTCATTGTCGTCAACGATGAGAAGTTTTTTCACGGCACCCTCCCCTTCATGCTGCCTGCGTGGCCACCCCGGCCGCTCCTGCCGCAGGGGCAGGCAACCAGACGGTGAACACGGTCCCCGCTCCCTCGACGCTGGAAACCTCGATCGTGCCCCCGTGCGCCTCGACGATCTGGCGGCACTGGTAAAGGCCGATCCCGAGCCCTGTCGCTTTCGAGGTGCGAAAGGGCGCAAACAGCTCGTTTCTGATGAAAAGCGGCGACATGCCGCACCCGCTGTCGGTCACCCTGATGAAGGGGGTACCGTCTGAGCCGACTTCGGCCAGTATGGGAGACCCCGGCTCTGAGGCCTCCACGGCGTTCAGAAACAGGTTCAAAAGGACCTTCTGGATCTCGTCGTGGTCCCCCATCACCAGCTCGCGGGTCCCCTGCACCGCGATCGTCCTCCCCTGCACCATCTGCGCGCTTTTCCGGGCGGCAGCCAGCAGATCGACCGGCCGCATGTGCAAAAGCTCCCTCTCGCCCAGGTTCCTGAGGCGGCCGATGAGCGCGTGCATCTTCTTGGTGGTGTTGCCAAGGCTTGAGAGCATGTCCTTTTGGAACTCGGGGTTGTCCAGGTGCTCCCTTGCGTTCTCCACCACCAGCGACACGGTCGCCGCCAGGTTTTTCAGGTCGTGGGCCACGAAGGTGGCGAGGTTCCCCACCGCCTCCATGGCCTTGGCCTGGGTCAGCTGTTCGGATAGGCGCTGGTGCTGGATGGCGACCGAGACCTGCCTGGCGATGGTCTTCATGAGGTCGTAGTCCTCGTAGCGGTACTGCTCGTCCGGCACCATCTGCTCACCCAGCACGATGAAGCCGGTGAGAAGCTCCCCCTCCAGGAGCGGGATCACGAAGGAGACGTTGTTGTCCGTGAGAAAGGCCCGGTTCTGTTCCAGCACCTGGGGGTTCTGGTCATGGCTGCAAAAGATCCAGTTCCTCTCGCGCAGGTAGCGGACCAGCGCGTTGTCGTCGGCGATGGTCTCCTTCAGCTGTTCAAGCTCCAGGATGGCGGTGGCGCAGAACCAGCCGCACCCCGGCTGGTGCAGGTACAGCGCGCCTCCCTTGGCGCCGAAGATGTCGCAGTAGGCCAAGAGCACCCTCTTCATGAGCTCTTCGCCGCTTTCGAAGGTGGCCAGCCTCTCCGTGAGCCCGAGCCACTGGGCCCGGTAGTCGTACTTGCTCTGGTAGAAATGCTTGTGCAGGAACACCTTCAGCTCCCGCTTGGCCCTCTCCGAGAGGAGCAAAAGAAGGAGCAGCATCCCGGCGAGGAAAGCGAGCGAGAGGGTGAGCACGCGGGGGAAAAGCGAGCCGAAGTACTTCATCCCCTCCCCCAGCACCCCCAGGAGGAGCAGGTACCCGGAGATGACCCCCAGCACCACCGATTTCAACAAGACGGCCTGCGATATCTTCACCCGCGCCCTCCCCCTCCAGTGGGTGCGGGAGTAAATCATCATGACCGAGGCCACCATGAAAAGCAGCGAGCGCAGCGGCACCAGCTCCATGCTGAGCGAGCGGTACAGGAACGCGTTGGTGTAATAGAAGACAAAGACGGCAAGCATGGAGCCAAGGGCCACGATATCCAGCTTCACGCGCCAAAGCGCCTCGGAGGAGGCGTTCGCCAGGGTCGACTCGAAATTGGTGAGAGCCGCCACCAGCAGCACCAGGATGGTGACGTAGAAGTAGTAACCGGAATCGGTCAGAAAAAGCATCCGCTCGGACGGGAAATCGGGCGCGTAGTAGAGCGACCCCGCCGGCAGGAAGGCCGGAACCAGGACCAGCAAGAAGCAGACGGCCAGCATCGCCCGGGTCAGGCGCCCTAGCCCCCGCTCCGGAAGGTCCCTGGCATAGGTGAGGCTCAAAAGAAGCCAGAGCCCCGGCAGGAGCGCCTCGACGAAGAGCGCCCACTCCTTCCAGGCGACGGCCGGGAAAAAGCCGTACATGGCGCAGAGGTCGAACCACTCAAGGAGCGCGGTCGCCAGAAAGGGGAGCGCCAGGAAGGTGCGGGAGGCATTCTTTTGCTCCAGCTGGAGGATCCTGAGCGTGGAGGCCAGCAGCAAAAAGACCGCTATCAGAGAAAGAGCCATGCTTTACCCCAGAGGCGAAGGCCGGCTTACAGCTTCCAGACCCTCATCCCGGCGGCGCACATCCGCTGCCGGTCGAACATGCTCTTCACGTCGATCAGCACCGGGTTTTCACCCATCATGCCGGCAAGGTCGGCGGCGCAGAGCGAGCGGTACTCGGAGTGGGCCACGGCGGCGATGACCGCCACCGCCGGCTTCAGCTCGGGGCGCGGCGTGAGGGTCACCCCGTACTCGCGATGGGCCTCCTCACGGTCTGCGAGCGGGTCGCAGACCTGCACCTCCATGCCGTAATCGTGCAGCTCCTTCACGATGTCGATCACCTTGGAGTTCCTGAGGTCGGGGCAGTTCTCCTTGAAGGTGATGCCGAGCACGGTGATCACGCTCCCGAGCACCGGGTGGCCGGCCTTGATGATCTCCTTGACGGCGCGCTGCGCGACGAATTTCCCCATGCCGTCGTTGATGCGCCTCCCCGCGAGGATCACCTGCGGGATGTATCCCAGTTTCTCCGCCTTGTGGGTCAGGTAGTAGGGGTCGACGCCGATGCAATGCCCCCCCACCAGCCCCGGTGCGAACTTGAGGAAGTTCCACTTGCTCGCGGCCGCGGCCAGCACCTCGCCGGTGTCGATCCCCATCCGGTCGAAGATAAGCGCCAGCTCGTTCATGAGCGCAATGTTCAGGTCGCGCTGGGTGTTCTCGATCACCTTCGCCGCCTCGGCCACCTTGATGGATGAGGCGCGGAATACGCCGGCGGTGACCACCGAGCCGTAGACCTCGGCCACGACCCCCAGGGTCTCCTCGTCCTGCCCGGAGACGACCTTCCTGATCTTGGTGAAGGTGTGCTCCCTGTCGCCGGGGTTGATCCGCTCCGGGCTGTACCCCACCTTGAAATCGACCCCCCCCTTGAGCCCGGAGACCCGCTCCAGTATCGGGAGGCACTCGTCCTCGGTCACGCCGGGATACACCGTCGATTCGTACACCACTATGTCGCCGGGCTTGAGCGCCATCCCCACCGTCTCGCTGGCGCGGCACATGAGGCTCAGGTCCGGCTGGTTCGCCTGGTCTATCGGGGTGGGAACGGCGACGATATGGAAGTCGGCGCCCTTCAGCTCCTCGACGCGGTCCGTGAAGAGGATGTCGGCGCCGGCCAGCTCCTCCGAGGTCACCTCGTCGGTGCGGTCGTACCCCTCGCGCAGTTCCCTTATCCTGGTCCGGTTGATGTCGAAGCCGATGGTGCGGCGCACCTTGCCGAAGGCTACCGCGACAGGGAGCCCTACGTAGCCGAGTCCGACCACGGAAATGATGCGATCTTGAGACATTAATCCTCCGAGGGATGCTGGTTTGAAATCTCTTCCCGGCTGCGGGAACGGCGCGGGTGGCGGCCTCGCACCCTCCCCCTCGGGCTGAGGAGTCGGGGAGCTTCGCCGGCTCTCCGCGTTCCTCGACCACCGCGCCTTAGTCGGGCAGGAAGGAGCGGATCTGCGGAAGGAAGTCCTGCAGGAAGCGCCGGCCGACGTCGAGCGCCTGCTGCTGGTCCCCCTGGAACGGTATCGAGATGCGGATGAACGAGGCGTCGCGGCGCCTGTGCAGGACAGAGTTCACGATCTGCTGCCCCTTGAGGGAGAACTCCTCGGAAAGGCTCTTGCCGCGCACCTGGTACCAGTACAGGAATAGCTCGTTGCTGTCACCCTTCTGGTACACCGCCCGCACCAGGTCCAGCTCCTGCCCCCCGGCCTTCACCTTGTCCCGCTCGCTGGAGCGCTCAAACCAGCCGCTTCCCGGGAGACAGTGCTTGGGAGAGTGGATCTCCCCTCCCCCCTTGCCGCCGCCGTGGTAGCCGATGTAGAGCTGCACCTTTTCACCCCGCTGCCCCACGTACTGCCGTATCAGGACGTCCGAGGCCTTCAGCACGTTCTGCACGTCGCTTGAGAGCACCCCCTCGCCGGCCATGCGCCAGCCGCTCACCGAGACCGGAAACTGCCCGAGCGGCCTGTTGATCGGGACGCTCAGGTCCTTGTGCAGGTGCAGGTAGAGACCCGCGCCGACGAGCAAGAGGTAGATGGCAAGGAAATGCCCCTTGCGGATCATGGGGCACCCCCTTTGCCGCGCGACAGCAGGGAGCCCAGCCCTATCAGGAGCGCCATGGCGACCACGAAGACCGCCATCCCGGCGAACTCGTGGAAGAAGCCTTCCGCGGCCCGGGCCCCCCAGTACTGAGCCAGCAGGCCGGTGCCGATCACCCTGAGGGCGTTTGCCGAGATGGCGATCGGAATGGCGGCAAGGACCAGGAGCGATCTCCTCGCCTGCCCCATGTCGAGGACGAAGGCGTAGGCCACCGCCAGCGCGAGCAGCGAGATGAGGGACCTGATGCCGCTGCAGGCGTCGGCCACCTCCAAGGTGGTGAAGGGGAGCATGATGATGTTCCCCTCGCGCAGCACAACCACCCCCATGAGCTTCATGGTGGCTATGGAGACGCGCGTCACGAAGAGCTTGAGCGGAAAGGCGATCATGTCGTAGATGATGTAGGGAAGCGGCACCATGAAAAACAGGTAGGCAAGCGGCAGCAGCATGAGACGGAACAGCTTTTTCCCGAACAGGAAAAGGGTGGTCCCGGCGAGGGTGACCACGAGCGAGCTCCGCATGGTGAAGAATTCGGTTCCCAGAAAGCCGATGACGAGCTGCAAGACGCCGAGCAGCAAGAGCACCAGCCCGGGCCACCACGGCTCCACCAGCACCTCGGCAAGCTGCCGGCGCTTTTGGTATGCGAAATAGCCGGCGATGAGCGGGACCACGAAGCCGTGGGAGTAGTTGGCATCCTCGTACCACTGCTGAACCATCTCCGGAACGACGCTCCGGTAGACTGCTGCAAGTATCACCAGCGCCAGCAGGAACTGCATCCTGTAGTATCTAATAGACTCGGCAACTGTCACTTGAGTGCACCTCACACATGCAGCAGACGGGGTGGAGACGGCTTACATTAAAGATGTAACACTTTACAGTGTCAGGGACAAATTGACAAGTCTTAATTCTTTGTGATAAACCCTCTTTGTCTTTGCACAATCAAGCAACATTGAGAAGCAGCCGGCTCTCCCGTCGATCCGCAGGAGCGGGGACTGGAGATCCCGCTGCCTGAGCGGGGAACGCCCCCCCGATGCAAGGCGCGTCAAATAAAAACCGGCTCCATTCCGGCGAAGGAGGCCTTGTGACAACCGGGCAAGCAGAGCAAGCACAAAAGGCAGAATCGAGCATCCTCAGCGGCATCCCTTTCTTCTCCACGCTGCGCCCTGAAGAGATCGAGCAGGTCGAAAAACTGTTCAGGAAAAAGGGGTATGAGAAGGAGCAGATAGTCCTTTACGAGGAGGACACCTCCAACTACATGTACCTGATCTACTCCGGGAAGGTGCGCGTCGTGAAGCTGAACGAGGACGGCAAGGAGCAGATCATCACCATACACAAGAAGAACGACTTTTTCGGGGAGATGGCGCTTCTGGACGGCAAGACCTCGCCGGCCACCATCATAGCCCACGAGGAATCGGTGATCGGGCTTTTGCACAAGGACGACTTCGAGGAGTACCTGCTGAAAAACGAGGGGATACGCCGCAAGATCATCGAGCTTCTTTGCGCCCGCCTGCGCGACTCCTGGGAGATGATCAAGATACTGAGCTTCAACGCGGAGAACGCCCAGGACCGGGTGATCTCGCTGCTGGACCGGCTTGGGACGCTGTACGGAGTGAAGGACGACCGGGGGGTCATCATAGACGTGAAGATGACGCACCAGCAGATGGCGAGCTACGCCAGCGTGACCCGCGAGACCATGAGCCGCGTGCTGAGGAACCTGGAAAAGGCGGGGATGATCTCGGTCCTCGACAACAAGGCGATCCTCCTCAACAACCCCTTTTACGAGCAGCGGGCCAGCCACTAGCCGGCCCGCTCTCAGCGTTACCGGTCCAGGCCCGGCCGCCGCTCCCACCCGCCCTCAGCCACGTTGCGCGGAGGGCGCCTCGGCCAAAAGTACCTCCACTATGCGCCGGGCCGCGGCGCCGTCCCACTTCTCGGGGACGCTGCCCGACGCGACCCTGCCGTGGATGATGTCCCTGCCGCACTCGAGGATCCTCTCCTTCGCGGAGCCGGCCAGGAGGTTGCTCCCCACCTCGCAGGTGATCGGCCGCTCGGTGTTTTGCCGCACCGTAATGCAGGGGACGCCCAGCACCGTGGTCTCCTCCTGCAGCCCGCCGCTGTCGGTGACGACCATGCGGGCGTGCATGTTGAGGCAGAGAAATTCCAGGTACCCCAAAGGCTCGACGGCCCAGACCCCGCCCGGGGCGGCGCCGGTGTTCAGCAGGTGCCCCAGGCCGAACTCCCCCACCATCTTCCGGGTGCGCGGGTGCATGGCGAACACCACCGGCACATCGCGCGCTATTTCGCTGAGCGCCTCAAGGATGCCCCCCAGCACCTGCGGGTCGTCCACGTTCGAGGGGCGGTGCAGCGTGACGGCGGCGTACCCCTTCTCCTTGAGCCCGAACTTCTCCACGATGCCGAGCCCGGCGGCGAGCTCCCGGTGCTTCAGGAGGGTGTCGATCATCACGTTCCCCACGAAATGCACCTTTTCGGGCGCTATCCCCTCGGCGGCGAGGTTCTCGTTGGCGAAGTGGTCGGTGGTGAACAGCAAGTCGCAAAGGACGTCGGTGCAGAGGCGGTTTATCTCCTCTGGCATGGCCATGTCGCGGGAGCGAAGGCCCGCCTCCACGTGGGCGACCCTGATCCCCAGCTTCTTCGCGGTGATGGTGCAGGCCATGGTGGAGTTGACGTCCCCCACCACGATGACCAGGTCCGGCTTTTCCTTCAGGCAGACCTTCTCGAACTCGACCATGACGCGGGCGGTCTGCTCGGCATGGGTGCCCGAGCCGACCTCGAGGTTGATGTCCGGAAGCGGCATGCCCAGGTCCCTGAAAAACGACGCGCTCATGCTTTCGCTGTAGTGCTGGCCGGTATGCACCAGCATGTGCCGGAAGCGGCCGGGAAACCGGTTCAGCTCTTCTATGATGGGGGCCATTTTCATGAAGTTGGGGCGGGCTCCGACCACGTTGATGATTTTCATCCGATCCTCCGGGCAAGGCAAGCGGATTGGCGCAACCGGCTGACGGCGCCCCCTTACCTGCGTCTTTGTTTTCCTGCAGCCAAAAGGAGCGACCCCGTCATGGAGAGGATCTCCTCGATGCAGGCATAGGCTCTCGACAGGAGGTAGACCAGGCTGACGGCGTAGACCACCCCCATCTCCCTCAGGTTGCTCCAGAGCGCCTTCTTGTGGAACATCATGGCCAAAGGGAGCAGCGCGACCGGCGCTAAGGACCATTGCAGGAAGTTCCGCTGCCAGAGCCCAAGAAGGGCGAGCAGCAAAAGCAGGTTGATCAGGAGCGGGACGGCGATGCTCGCCACCTCGGACCTCTTGTCGCTGCTGACCAGGAACTGCCTGATGCTGAACCTGCCCCGCCAGGTCTCCCTCCTGAACATCTGCAGCACCGTCTTCGATTCCCGCAGATGGACGGTGTCGATCCCCTGCTCCAGGCAGATCCGGTAGCGCGCCGCGATCCTCTTGCAGAACTCGACATCCTCGGCGCTTAGCAGCCCCTCGTGAAAGCCCCCCACCTCCTCGAAGACCTCCTTCCTCAGGAACATGTTGGACGACCCGATCCAGGCGGGGTACTCCGGGCGCGGAGCGCCCGACACCAGGCGGTACCACCCTTCCTCGACCCAGGTGGCACGGCCGAGGTCCGGCACGGCACGGGTCCCCACCACGCCGACCTGCGGCTCTTCGAAGAGCCTCCGGACGCAACAGCTGACCCAGTCGGGGTCGACCAGGCAGTCCGCGTCGAGAAACCCGAGGAAATACCCGGACGCCTTGCTCGCGCCCAGGTTGCGCAGCCCCGCTATGGATGCGGAAGGGTCCGTCACCACCCGGCACTGGCGCCGGAAAGCGATCTCGCAGGTGGCATCGGAGGAGCCGTTGTCGACCACGATCACCTCGCCCGCGCCGAAACGCTCCAGCGAAGCCCAGAGCGCCGCGAGCACGGCATCGAGGGCCTTTTCCTCGTTCTTGGCCGGAATCACTATGGAAACTGCTGTTTTGCGCATGACGAGCCCGAGGTTCCGCCCTCGGAGACTACCGGGGTCATCTGCCGGCAGCCGCCCCTATCTCCGAGACGAAATCCTTTTTCTTGCTGTTGAAGTTCGACCTTGCCACCCCCACCCTGACCGCTACCTCGAGGTCGTTGCCGAAGTACTTCGCTAGCTCGGCGTCAAGGTCCTGCATCCCCTTTGCATCCACCTGGTTCTCGACCAACAGCTCCAGTTCCCCTGCCTTGCGCTGGATCGCCTGGTAGTTCAGGATCACCCCCTTCTCGGAGGCGAGATTCTTGAAAACGTAGTAAAGGGTAAGGCTCGGGTAGCTGTTCGACTTGCCGCGTATCACGGCGCCTACCCTGCCGGTTACCTCCTCGATCACCGGATGCGCCATGCCGCATGCACATCCCTCCGCACCGAGCCTTATGTAGTCGCCAAGCTTGTACCTGATGATGGGGAAGGAGCTGGAAACCAGGTTGGTCAGCACGACCTCGTCGTCGACCTGCTCGACGATCACCGTCTCCATGTTGATGTGCATGCTTCCCTTCGCGCATTCGAAGGCTATGATCCCTCCTTCGGCCGAACCGTACTCGCTGACGATCGGGATGCCGAAGGCTTTTTCCACCTCGACGCGGTAGGCGTCGTAGATCTTCTCCGAGGTCCCCTTCACCATCTTGAGACGGTACCTGTGCGAGGAGCCGGTGGCGTTCACCCGCCTGGCCACTTCGTAGACCATGGAGGAGTAACCGTTCAGGAAGGCCGCGCTCTCCAGCTTTTTCAAGAACGCATCGAGTTGCCTCTGCTCGTAGGAGAACAGCCTGAACCTGTTCTGCAGCAAGTCCAGCATCTTGACCTTGAACCTCTTCCTCGGGGCGATGTTGTACCCCCAAAGGTAGCCGTTCTTCTCCCAGGGAGAGACGCCGTGCCACGAGTACCCCCGCATCACCGAGGCGTTATGCCAGGCATCCCACTCCTGGTTCCGGTAGAACACCAGCGGTCTCCCGGTGCTGCCGGAGGTCTCGGAGAAGAACATCTTCTCGCCGCGGCCGGTTAACTGTATCTCCTTGCAGTGGTCGAGGACCTCTTCCTTCAGGGTCACCGGCACGAGCGGGAGGTCCTCCAGCGATTTCAACTGGCGGGGATGGAAGCCGTGGGCGTCGAACTTCTTTTGGTAGTGCGGCGAGTTGCGGTAGGCATGATCGAGGAGCTGCTTCAGCCTGTCCAACTGGTTCTGCCGCAGCCTCTCCAGGCTCCACCCCTCGCTCTCCTTGAGGCTCGCGTAGCAGTCGAAGATCTTGCCGTTTCTAAACCGCATCCCCGCCAGATATATGCTCTTTTGAATAGACACGTCGACCTCGCCTAGTGGGAGTGGCTGGCGCTACGGAATGGAGACGCTGCCGGAGACGCCGGGGGCAACGGCGCCGGCGAAATCGGCATAGGCAGCGAACTCGGAGAAGACGAAACTGCCGGCCTGCACCGGTGCCGCGATGGGCGCCGACACCGTCACCCTGACCATGTCTCCCGCAGGGAATCCGTCACCGCTGATGAGCGCGACGGACAGGGTCTGGGGCGTGGCGGTCCGGTTGTAGGTGGCCACCATGCCCGCAGCCGAGGTCCCCGCCGAGGCGACCACGACCCCCGGGGCGACCTCCCCCGAGGGCTGGGTGGCAAGGGTCACGCCGGCAGGAAGGGGCATCTTGAACTGCACGCCGTACAGGGTGGCAGGTGTCCCCAGCGCCCGGACGGTGAGGGTCACCTGGCTGGCGGGGGGGGGATCGCTCCCCGCCCCCCCGCCGCCGCAGCCTGGCAGTAGAGCCGTCGACACCATCATGGTCAGGGGGGGAATGAGCCGTTTCATTTGGTTTCCTCGCGGATCAGAAGTTGTTGATACCGACGATGACGCCGAGAATGGCCACGGCATCGCCGGTATCGATGATGCCGTTGGGCCTCGGCACCCCCCCCACTATGGGGGCGATGTCCATGCGCTGTCTCTGGCTTTGGTCCGGCGACTTCACGCCGGCCCACACCTGCGCGGCGGCAAAGGCATCCTCGACCCCAACGGCGCCGTCCCCGTCCGTGTCGCCGGCAAGCATCCTGGTTATCTGGGTGGTGACCTGCTGCGACCGGTTGCCGGCTGCATCCTGGGCGGTGATGGTGATGGTCGTGGGAGTAGTCGAGACCGGCAGCGGAAGCGATGGATAACTCCAGCTGCTCCCCAGGATGGTGATAGGCTGCACCGCGGTGTCCCCGACCTGGATGGAGATGGTCCCCCCACCTGCGCCGACGTCCGAGACGGCGCCCGCCAGGCTCAGGTGCGACAGCAGCGTCTGGGAGGCCACGGAACTGTCGAGGCTCACCCGTGGCGGCACCGTATCCACGACGACGGAGATGGTGGCGCCGGTCCGGTTCCCCGCCAGGTCGTAAGCGGTGACGGTAACGCTGCTGGGCCCGTCGGCAAGCGCCGGGGTGGCGTAGCTCCAGCTGTTGCCGGTGATGCTGGCCGCGACGGCTGCGGCGCCCCCTATCTGCACCGTTACCGATTGCACGCCGCCGGCGTCGGATACGGTCCCTGTCAGCAGCTGCGAGGAGAGCTTGGTGGGGGAATCCACCTGCGCCAGGGTGAGCTGCGGAGGGGTCTGATCGACCAGGATCGAGCCGGCCGCCGTGGTTTTATTGTAGAGCGCATCGGTGGCGGTGACCGTGACGGCATTCTCCCCCACCTGCAGCCCGGTCGCGGTGAAACGCCAGCTGCCCGCGGTCACCACGGCATCCGCAGCCGCCGCGGAACCGACCTTGACCTGGACCGTCACCCCCCCACCGGCGTCCGAAACGGTCCCGGTGAGCTCACTGGAGAGCCCGTTGGCGTGGGTCACGGACGCCAGCGTCAGGCGGGGCGCGGTGGAGTCGACCAGGACGGTTTTGGAGGCGACGGGGAAGGAGACGTTCCCGACGCCGTCCTTTGCCCAGGCGTAGAGCCGATACGGACCGTCGGAGGCGACGGTGTAGCTGGTGGGAGCCGGACTCCCCCACCCTGCCGCACCCGGCGCGGGGGGGGTGCCGCTCTGCGTGACCAGGTAGCTGAGGGCCGCCTCCCCCTGGGGGCTCGACCCCAGAAGCGCCAACCCGCCGACCGTGCGCGAGTTGCTGGTTTCCGGTGCGGAGAAGGAGGTGATCTTCGGGAAGAGCTGGAAGTAGGCCGGGCCGATGCGGGAGCCGTCTATGATGACGTCGTCGATCCACCAGCGGACATCGACCCCGCCGGTTTTGCCGCTGCCGCTCAGCCGGTTCCCCCCCAGCACGAACTTGTTGTAGTAGTGATCGAAATGCATGAGCCGGTTCTGGCCGGTCACAACGTAGTGCCCCTGCTCCACACCGTTTCTGTCGTAGATCCAGAAGTCGGTGCTGCCGTTGCTCTCCCCCACGGTGCCGATGTCGGAGGCGGCCTCAAGGCCGAACCACTCGCCGGAACCGGCGAAGGAATCGATATCGAGGGCGGTGCCGCTGCGGAGCGCCTTGTTGGCGGCGACCTGGGTGTAGGCGTAACTGGGGGCGCTCCCCGAGGCGACGTAGTTGTTCTCTGCGAAGAAGAGGCTCCCGGGGAAGGTGAGCCCGCCGCCGTTGAAGTTGAAGATGCTGAAGTTGAGGCCGTACTCCGGGAGGCGGGCCTGCGTGGTCGGGTTGGTCGAGACCTGCGCCCTTTCGGCGGGGGTCCCCCACTGGCTCACGCCGGTGAACCCCGAGTCGAGGTCGAACACCTTGACCACGCTCACCGGGTCGTAGCCGCCGTCGACACAGCCGGCAGCGAGGGGGAGGCACCTGGTGAAGAAGGTGGGGGCGACCTTCATCATGAAGAACGCGTGGATCTTCCGGTAACCGCTTTTCCCGCTGGCCCCGTCCCCGAAGAAGGCCGCCATCCGCTGCGCGCCGAGCCCGGCCATGGTCGGGTCGGCCGGGTCGGTGTTGTCGTTGTCCCCGAGGTCCAGCACCAGTGACTTGCCGCTGCGCCTCCAGGTATGGTCGGGACCGTGGTCGGCGATGAACAGCGGCCACTGCAGGTTGGTGCCGCTCTTCGAGCCGGAGCCGATGCCCTCGCCCGGCTGGAAGCCGGAGCTGCCTTGCACGGTGTTGTCGTAGGTGAGCTGGAGGTAGGATTTTCCCTCGAGCTGCCACACCCGGCGGACGGTGGCAGTGGTGCCGGAGGTCGCCCCGGTGATCTGGTCGCCGGCGGCGAAGGTGCCGTTGCCGGGGGTGTACTGGAACGACAGCCCCTTGTTGTTCCAAAGGCTCCAGATGGAGCCGCTGCCGTCGGTCTTCTTCGGGAGCTCCGTGCTGCAGCAACCGGCGCCCGAGTACCACCGCCCGCCAGGGGTCCAGTCCTGCAGCTCGTCGAAGGTGTCGCAGATGTCGAAGCCGGCCTGCTGCAGCACCTCCTGCCAGCTGAGCGCCCGGCTCTCGCGCGCCCCCGCCAGCAGCAGGGAACCAGCCAAGCAGCAACAGGTCGCGATTTTCTTCAGCATACTGCGGCCCTCATGGTTTCACATGCACAACAGGAACATGCGGTGCGATTGGATGCTGCGGAGACAGCGCGTATCGGATCGGGCGCCCCCGCCGTCACCCGGCCAAAGAGATGAGACCGATATCATGTGCCAGAGCACATCCTGAATAAACACATAATGTTTTCATTGTCAACCGTTTATTCGGCGAATGGGGGCGCATGACGGCAAATCCCAGCCGCTGTCCGTGCAGGGAGAGCCGAGGGCGCGAAGCTTCAGCGAGGCTGTACGCCCTTGACCAGGACCGTTTGCGGGGCGAAGGGGAAGGAGACGTTCCCGGCCCCGTCTTTGGTCCAGGCGTGGAGTTGGTGCACCCCTTGGGAGGTGAAGGTGTAGCTTTGGGGGGGCGTTGCGGACCATCCGGCGGCACCCGGAGCGGGGGGAAGTCCGCTCTCAGTTATCAGGTAGCTCATGCCCCCCTCCCCTTGCGTACTCCCCCCCTTGAGCGCGATTCCCCCTACCGTGAAGGAATTGCTGGCGGCCGGGGCGGAAAAGGAGGTGACCTTGGGGAAGAGCCGGAAATAGGCGGGGCCGATGCGGGAGGCGTCTATGATCACGTCGTCGATCCACCAGCGGACATCGATCCCGCCGGTTTTGCCGTTGCCGCTCAGCCGGTTCCCCCCCAGCACGAACTTGTTGTAGTAATGGTCGAAATGCATGAGCCGGTTTTGCCCCGTGACGGAGTAATGCCCCCTCTCCACGCCGTTTCTGTCGTAGATCCACAGCTCGGTGCTCCCGTCGCTCTCCCCAGCGCTCCCGATGTCGGAGGCGACCTCCACCCCGAACCATTCCCCGGAAGCGACAAAGGAGCCGACCTCCGCGGCGCTCCCTTTCCCCCCCCCCTTCTCGATGGGCTTCTTGGTGTAGCCGTAATCGGCCGGGTTCCCGGAGGCGACGTAGTTGTTCTCGGAGAAGAAGATGCTCCCGGGGTGGGTGAGCCCCCCCCCCTTGAAATTGAAGACGCTGAAGTTCAGCCCGTACTCGGGGAGCCGGGGGAGGTGTTTCTTCGCGACCTGCGCGGCTTCAATACGGCTCCCCCACTGGCTCACGCCGGTGAATCCCGAGTCGATCTCGAATACCTTCACCACGTTGACCGGGTCGAAGCCGCCTGCGACGCAGCCGGCACCGGGCGTTAGGCACCTGTTGAAAAAGGTGGGGGCGATCTTCATCATGAAGAAGGCGTGGATCTTCTTGTAGCCGCTCTTACCGCTGGCCCCGTCGCCGAAGAAGGCGGCCAGGCGCTGCGCGCCGAGCCCCGCCATGGTCGGGTCCGCCGGGTCGCGGTTGTCGTTGTCCCCGAGATCCAGCACCAGGGACTTCCCGTCCTGCCTCCAGGTGTGGTCGGGGCCGTGGTTTGCTATGAAGGGGGGCCAGCTGAGCTGGGAGCCGCTCTTGGAGCCGGAGCGTATCCTCTCGCCGGCGACGAAGGCGGATCTCCCCTGGACGGCGTTGTCGTGGGTGAGCTGGATGTACCATTCGCCATCCAGGTTCCATACCCGGCGCACCGTGGCGGTGGTGCCGGACCTCACACCGGTGATCACGTCGCCGGCTGCGAAGCTCCCGTCGCCTGGGGTGTACCGGAGGGACAACCCTTTGCTGTTCCAGAACCCCCAGATGGAGTTGCCGCCGTCGAGCTTCTTGGGAAGGGTGGAGTTGGAGGCACAACGCGAGCAACCGGCAGCGGAGTACCACTGCCCGCCGGGGGTCCAGTCCTGCAGCTGGTCGAAGGTTTCGACGATGTCGAAGCCGGCCTGCTGCAGCACCTGCTGCCAGGTCAGGGCTTTGGCCTCGCCGGCACCAGCCACAAGCAGTGCTCCAGCCAGAAAGCGGTGGATCACGACCTTCTTCAGCATGCGCGCCTCCTCAGCTCGAAGCGTTTGGGCCGTCCCCTCAGTAAACGACGCAACCGCTGGGCACGGGGGGTGGATGAAGTCGGGTAAACTCTTAATCGGTCATCGATCTGACGGGGGGGAGGAAGGGGTGCTGCTCGAACATCTTGTTAACAGGAAAAGAACCGGTGTCAATAGGCTATCTGGCAGATACCTCCCCCTTGCCGCTTGGCAAAGGAGGCATGGCTGGCGCCAAAGGTGGGGGTTTGCTGCTCCGGGGAGACGGAAAGAGGGCACAGGGTGCTATCCCCGTGCCCTCTTCTTTCATCTGCCGCAGTCGATCTTACTTGACGTACACGGTCGCTTTCTTCACTGCGTAGTTGCCCGACTTGTCGTAGGCGGCGATCGAGATCACGTAGGTTCCGCGCATGGTCGGCTTCCAGTAGTAGGAGATGTAGCCGCCGCTGGCCGTGCTTTTGAGCACCGAGTTCACGCTTACCTTCATCTGCGACATCGCGATGGCGTCGGTGGCGTTCGCCGTGATCCTGATGGTGGCGCCCAGGTAGTAGGTGCCGCCGGTGGGGGCGTAGGAGGTGATGACGGGCGCGGTCCCGTCGACGATCACCCTTGCCGACTTGTAGGCCGAGACGTTACCCGCAGCGTCCTTGGTCCAGGCGTAGGCGGTGCGCACGCCGGTCGAGCTGAAGGTGACACTGGAGGGACGTGTGCTGCTCCAACCGGTGGCGCCGGCCAAGGGACGGGTGTAACTCTGGGTTACCTTGTAGCCGGTCACCCCGATATTGTCGCTGCCGGTGAAGGTCGTGATCGGGACGGTGAAGCTCCTTGCCGTGGCTGGCATGGTGAAGGCGGTCACCATCGGCGCAGTGGTGTCGGAGGCGGTAGCGAGCGTGATGGTGACTTTTGCGGAAGCAACGGCGGAAACGTTCCCCGCCGCGTCCTTGGCCCAGGCATAGGCGGTGCGGGCACCGGCACCGGCGAAGGTGAAGCTGGCGGGCTTCGCGGAGAGCCAGCCTGCGGAACCGGCCAGCGGGGTGCTGGAGCTCTCCGAGATCCGGTAGCCGGTCACGCCGACGGCGTCGGTCGCAGCGAGAGTCACCGGCACAGCCAGGCTGGTAGCCGTGGCGGGCGCGGTGAAGCTGGTTACCACCGGCGGGGTCGCGTCCCCTGCTCCCCCGACGACAACCGACACCCCCCCCGACTGGGCCACGTTCCCTGCAGCGTCATACGCCTTGGCCAGCAGGGTGTAGCTCCCCGGGGCGTAGCTCCCCGTGTTCCAGGAGATGTTGTAGGGGCTCGCCCCGATGACCCCGTAGAGCGCGCCGTTCACATACAGCTCGACCTTGCTGACCGCCACGTTGTCGGTGGCGCTCATGGAGACGTTGACGGTCCCGCTGACGCCGGAGCCGCTTGCCGGGCTCGCTATGGAGACCGCCGGCGCGATGGTGTCGGCGATGTTGTTGACCTTGACCGCAACGGCGGCAGAGGTGCCCACGTTGCCGGCCGCGTCGTAGGCCTTGACGGTCAGGTTGTAGCTGCCGTTGGCGAGCGCCCTGGTATCCCAGCTGAAGGGGCCCGCGGTCCCGGAGTCCTTGAGTGCGCCGTTCACGTAGAACTCGACCTTGGTGACGCCGACGCTGTCGGTGGCGTTAACGGCGACGCTGGTGATGCCGGCGACGGTCGCGCCGGCGGCTGGGGCGGTGATGGC
>CAZFMI010000029.1:11988-49744 GCA_964519915.1 uncultured Geomonas sp. | reverse complement strand
AGTTCATAGGCGAGCTGATCAGCCAGGACAAGATCATCATCGGCGGCGAGGAGAGTGCGGGGCTGACCATCAAGGGGCATGTCCCTGAAAAGGACGGCATACTCGCCTGCCTGCTGGTCGCGGAGATGGTCGCGCACGAAGGGAAGCCGGTCAAGACCCTCCTGGAGGAGCTCTACGGCAAGGTAGGGCGCTATCTCACCAAACGGGTGAACATCACCTTGTCGCCCGAGCTGGAAGAGGTGTTTCCGCAGCGCATCGCCGCCACCCCGGCCAGCTTCGCAGGGGAGCCGGTGAAGGAAAAAATCACCGTGGACGGCAACAAGTTCATCCTGCAAGACGGGAGCTGGCTCCTGTTCCGCAAATCCGGGACCGAGCCGGTGGTGCGGCTTTACTGCGAGGCGTCCACCGAGGAGCGCCTGCAGGCGCTGGTACAGGCCGGGCGCGAATTCATCGTGGGAAGCGCGTAAGCCTCACGCTCGGCCTGCCGTTTCTTTCCAAGGGCATACCATGCCTGGATATCCGCTTATCCACATGGTATGCTTTTTTTTCCTTCATTAGCGGCCGGGAAAAGGGCGTGATAACAGCCACCTGCAAGCTCCGGCGTCCATTGAGTCACTCCTTGTTCCCCGTTATATTGCAGCGCAGCCTTGCAATCTCGTCTGATGATGTTTATCTTCAGCCCATACCCGAGCGCCGTAGTGTGATTTGAAACACCTTTTTCGTTTCTTTTTGACTAAGCTTTGCGCTATGATTGCCGGACTAATTAAGAAGGAGGGTGTATGTGGGATTACACTGACAAGGTTAAAGAACATTTCCTCAACCCGAGGAATGTGGGTGAGATAACGGATGCTGACGCGGTCGGTGAGGTTGGCAGCCTGGCCTGCGGCGACGCGCTTAAGCTTTTCATAAAACTGGACGAGAACAAGGAGCGGATCGTCGATGCCAAATTCCAGACCTTCGGCTGCGGCAGCGCCATCGCTTCATCTTCCGCCCTCACCGAGATGGTGAAAGGGAAGACCCTGGACGAGGCACTGGAGATCACCAACCAGGAGATCGCGGACTTCCTCGGCGGACTCCCCGAAGAGAAGATGCACTGCTCCGTCATGGGGCAGGAAGCACTTGAGGTCGCCATCGCCAAGTACCGCGGTGTCGAGGCGCCCAAGCACGGGCACGACCATGTCGAGACCGAAGGCGAGATCGTCTGCAAATGCTTCGGCCTCACCGATCTCTTCCTGAAGAAGGTCATCGCCTCCAACAAGCTGCACACGGCCGAGCAGGTGACCCACTTCACCAAGGCGGGCGGCGCCTGCGGCGGCTGCATCCCGAAGATCAAGGAACTGATCGCCGAGGTGCTGGGCGAGGAGAAGAAGGCGGCCCCCGAGAAATCGGTCAAGCTCACCAACCTGAGGAAGATGCAGTTGATCCAGGAGACCCTGGAGAACGAAGTCCGTCCCCAGCTGTGGGCAGACGGCGGCGACCTCGAGCTGATCGACATCGACGGCTCCAACGTGCAGGTCGCCTTCCGCAAGGCATGCGCCGGCTGCGCCTCCTCCGGCAACACGGCGAAATTCGTGGAGCAGAAGCTGCGCGAGATGGTCTCGTCCGACATCACGGTGCAGGAGGTACAGGGATGAAAGAGATCTATCTTGATAACAACGCCACCACTATGGTGGACGAGCGGGTTTTCGAGGAGATGCGTCCCTACTTCTGCGAGCTTTACGGCAACCCGAGCTCCATGCATTTTTTCGGCGGACAGGTGCAAAAGAAGGTGGATGAGGCGCGCAACCGCGTCGCCGCACTCCTTGGAGCGCTTCCCGACGAGCTTGTCTTTACCGCTTGCGGTACCGAGAGCGACAACGCCGCCATCCGCTCCGCCCTCGAGGTCTTCCCGGAGAAGCGTCACATCATCACCAGCCGCGTGGAGCATCCGGCGGTGCTGACCCAGTGCCGCAACCTCTCCAAGCGCGGTTACCGCATCACCGAGCTGAACGTGGACGGCAACGGGCAACTGGACCTCAAGGAACTCGAAGCCGCGCTCGACGACGATACCGCACTGGTCTCCCTCATGTACGCCAACAACGAGACCGGCGTCATCTTCCCGATCGAGGAAGCCGCCAGGATGGCCAAGGAGAAGGGGGCCCTTTTCCACACCGATGCCGTCCAGGCCGTCGGAAAGATCCAGCTCAACATGGCCGAATCCGCCATAGACATGCTTTCCATCTCGGGGCACAAGCTGCACGCGCCCAAGGGCGTGGGCGTGCTCTACGTGCGCCGCGGCACCCCTTTCCGTCCGCTTCTGGTAGGCGGGCACCAGGAGCGCGGCCGCAGGGCCGGCACCGAGAACACCGCCTCCATCATCGCGATGGGCAAGGCGTGCGAGCTCGCCATGCAGTACATGGCTGACGAGGCAGGCCGCGTGCGCGAGATGCGCGACAGACTGGAGCGCGAACTGACCGCCCTGATCCCCAACACCAGGATCAACGGCGGCGGCACGGACCGTCTTCCCAACACCCTTTCCATCGCCATGGAATTCGTGGAAGGGGAGGGGATACTGCTGCTGCTCTCCGAGAAAGGGATCTGCGCCTCCTCCGGTAGCGCCTGCACCTCCGGCTCGCTTGAGCCGTCCCACGTGCTGCGCGCCATGGGGGTGCCGTTCACCTGCGCCCACGGCTCGATCCGCTTCTCGCTCTCCAGGTTCACCACCGACGCCGAGGTCGACGCTGTGATCAGGGAGCTGCCCCCCATCATCACCCGCCTGCGCCAGATGTCTCCGTTCGGGCGGGAGTTCCTGAACAAGTAGCATCGACCGCCCGGGCAGCACCTGGCCGCACCGCGACAAAGAGAGGGGTGAACGTAACGGTTCACCCCTTGTTGTTTCGTTGCTTGCCGTGCCGCAACGATGGTAATAGATGATGGAATCCGGTAAACCTCCGCATGTCACCCTTTCTCCGACACTATTCAGGACGGTGCCCCATGAGCCTCGACTTTAGTCCCTGGCGCATTTACCGGCAAGCCCGCACCGATAGCAGCCACACCTACGATGAGGGCAAGGCAGAAGCGGTATATGCGATCGCTCCGGATTTCCTGGAAGAGGCGAAGTTCCTGCACGGGCAACTCGTTGATGGGAAGCCTTTGACGAATCTGACCTGACCATCAAGGTGGATGTGGTGGACTGGGCGACTACCAAGGAACCGTTCAGGAAGATCGTTGAGGAACACAAGGTTGTCGTGCAACCGTCAGGGCAGGCGAAATGAGGAATGGCAGGGTGATGGAAATGCGTCTGAGCGATGTGACGGCCCGGATAACGGACCGCAAAAACCTGTCCGGTATCTCCCTTGAGATGGGCCCGGACCAGCAGTGGGCAATCGTCGGCGCCAACGGGTCGGGCAAATCGGCCCTGGGGAAGCTGCTCTCAAACGGCCTCACCGTCCTCTCGGGAGAGTGCCGCATCCCGCAGAACTCCGGCTACGTCTCCTTCGAGAAGGTCGCGCAGATCCTGGAAGCGGAGCGGTACAACGACGACTCGGACTTTCTGGGCTACGTCACACAAGGCACCCGGGTCGACAGGTTCATCCTCTCCGGCACCGATGCCGGTGAGGCGAGACTCGCCGAGCTTGCCTCGCGGATGGGCTTCACCGGCATCCTGGAGCGGGGCATCAAATTCCTCTCCACGGGGGAGATGCGCAAGGCCCTGATCTGCAAGGCGCTCTTGCAGGGGCCGGAACTGCTGGTCCTGGACGAGCCGTTTGACGGCCTCGACCAGCAATCATGCGCGGCACTGAGGAACCTCATCAGCCGCTGCATCGAACAAGGCGTCCGGGTCGTCCTGCTGCTGAACCGTTTCAGCGAGATCGTGCCGGAGACGACCCACATCGCCTACCTGAAAGAGTGCCGGATATTCATGAGCGGGACCAAGGAAGAGATGCTTGCTTCCGAGCCGCTGCGCCGTCTGCATGCCTTCCATTACACCCTGCCGGCCGCTTTGCCGCGCATGGACGACGCCAACGCGCCGCCTCCGCTTCCCGCGGGAGTAGCGCTTGTCGAGATGAAAAACGTGGTGGTGCGCTACGACCGGAAGACCGTCCTGAACGGGCTCGACTGGACGGTAAGACCGGGTGAGCACTGGAAGATCAGCGGGCCGAACGGCTCGGGGAAGTCCACGTTGCTCAGTCTGGTAAGCGGAGACAACATGCAGGCTTACGCCAACGATATCAGCCTGTTCGGCAGGAGGAAGGGGACCGGTGAAAGCGTCTGGGACTTAAAGAAGCGCATCGGCCTCGTCTCCACAACGCTGCAGCAGGATTACCGGGTCGGGGGGAGCGCGAAAGTGGTGGTGATATCGGGGTTCTTCGATTCCATCGGCGTCTACTCCGAGTACACGCTAAGGCAGCAGGAAATCGCGCTGGAATGGCTGGAACTGCTGCACATGGATCGCCGCAAGGACGACGCGTTCCGCGACCTGTCCTACGGCGAGCAGAGACTGGTCCTTCTGGCGAGGGCGATGGTGAAGCAGCCGGACCTGCTGATACTGGACGAGCCGTGCCAGGGGCTGGACGATGTGAACAGGGAGATGGTGCTGAAACTTGTCGAGCATCTCGGCAGGACGGGGAGCACGCAGATCCTTTACGTGACCCATCACCCGGAGGACCATATCCCCTGCATCACCAACAGCCTGGAGCTGGTCCCCGCCAGCGGGAGCGGCTTCACCTCGTCCTTTCGGGGGAGCATTCGGTAATAAAGGAAAGAGAACCTGTGACAGGGGTTCAGTACCTCCGCCACAGCTCCAGCCCGCCATACGACTCCTGGAACCCGAATGCCTTCAGGTGCCCGGCATATTCCGACTCCTGCGAGGGCTTGCCGTTGACGACCTCCACGGAAACGCTCTTGCGCGGGTTGAAGTCGCGGCTCAAGAGCACCTCGAAAAGGCGTAGATACTCGGAAAGCCTGGGATCCGCAGGCGGCGCCTTGAACTCCAGCTCCTTTCCGAAGCGCTTGGAGACGAGCACAAGGCTCACCCCGCGGTAGACCAGGTGGGTGGAGGGGAGGCGGGGGGGAAGCTCCCCGCGGAGACCCTCCAGGCGGCTGCCGCAAAGCGAGGCGGGATCGGCGGCGTTGATCCAGTAAACCGGCTCCCCGGTCACCCCCCGGTCGAGCAGCCGGTAGGCTTCTTGCGAGATGAACTGCAGGCCGCCGATCCCGGAGAAAAAACTGCCGGAGAGGACCTCTCCCGACATCTCCATGATGCGCAGCGTCCGGAACAGCCGGCTCCATTGCAGCGGCGGCGCTTCCCGGAGCATGAGCTCCTTGAAGACGATGCCGTAGCGCTCCAGAAGCACCCTGGCACGGTCCTTGTCCCTCTCCTCCTTCTCCAGCGCGTCCGGTGATCCTTCCAACCGGGGGAGCAGGTACCAGTTGCCGCCCCCCTCCTGCGACCGGCTCCAGCGGCTCCCCGGCACCCGCCACAGATGCCGGCCGTGGCTGCGGTCCGGTTCCGGCTCGCGTCGCTCGAACCTGTTCAGGATCCCCTTGCGCACGGAGACAAAGGAGTCGTTGCTGAGCTCTCCCCTCCATGCCGCGTTCCAGAGTTGCGTCGTCACCGTGGCCGCCGGCAGACGGGAACTCAGGCAGATCGCGGGGAGGCTGTAGCGCCCCCTCGGATCGGGTATCAGCCCGGCTGCGGGCCCGGCGTCCCGGTCTGCACCGTCGCCTTCCCGTTCCTGGAACAGGTCGAGCTCTTCCGGAAAGGAAAAGGAGAGCTTTCTTTGACCGCAGCCGAACCAGAGCAGCTCGGTCGTCTGCATCAGGCTGTCCAGCCACGCCGTGAGGTACGGCTGCAGTCTGGCCGGAAGCACCTCCTCCTCCCAGAGGTTCGCGCCAAGCGGAGTTCCCAGCAACTGCTCCAGCCTGTCACGCAGGTCGTCCGCCGAACTCCCGGGGGAGGCGACCCCCTGGAAGCTGGCGAGAAACAGAGGCAGGTATGCCAGGTCGAGTGCCTCGAACGCCGGCTTCCTTGAGCGTCGCAGCATCCTGAGCAGCGCTTCCAGGTTCGCCACGTCGCACAGTTCCGGCGCCTTGCCTTGCTGCGTGAACTGGTCGAGCAGGACCAACCCCGCCTCTTCGAGCGACTGCAGCGTATCCCGCAGCAGGTCGTCGGAAAGCCCGAGAGCCCCCTGCAGCCCGGCAACCTCAACCGGCCCATGGTAGCCGAGCCACCTGCCGACCAGCCTCACTGTGGCCGGTTCCTCCTCCTCCGCTCCCTCTTCGCCGTAGCGGGTGCTCTCCCTGTCGAAGATCCAAGCTGCCGACCTGGCCAGCAGCGCCCGCAACCTGTCGTCGTCGACCAGGGGCGTCAGCGCCATATCCTGCCACTTCCGCGCCAGCCCGCGCGCTATCTCGGGAAGCATCTCGAGCGCTGCGACCAACGGGGCGGCGGCGCCGGGTATGCCGAGCAACACCACCCGCTCCGCTACCTGCGGCAGCAGTTCCTGCTCTTTGGCAGAACTGTCTCGCTCCATCGCCTTTAGAAGTCCCGACCATTGTTCCAGCGGGATGAGGAGCCGCTCCTTGACCCAGTCGACCAGCTCAGCTGCGCCATCGGGGGCATAGCCGGGCGCGGTGCGTTGCCGCTTGGATTCGAAGCTTATGACCAGCTCGGCCGGCAGACGTGGGCGCAGGTGAGGGGAGAAGACCAGCTCCTTCAGAATGTCCTGGCCCAGGGCCGATCTCCCGGCGCCCGCCGGCGTGTCGTCCTGGTAGACGTACTTGTTGGTCTGCAGCCAGATCAGTCCCTGCGCGAAGGGAGAGGCGGTAGTGGTGCGGATCTCGGTGAGCTTTATGCTGCCGTCCTCGATCTCCTCCAGCAGGCGCTTCAGGGTGCCTATCTCGAACTCGTCCTGCATGCAGGAGCGCCAGGTCTCGAGGAGGATCGGGAAGTCGCGGTACCTGAGCACCGAGGCGAGCAGCTTCTTCGAGCGCAGGCGGTTCAGCCAAAGCGGCATCCTCCGCTTGAAGCTGGAGCGCGGCAACAGAAGCGCCCGCCCGGCGTTCTCCCTGAATCTCGCGCCGAAGTAGCCGGTGGCTTCCAGCGACCCCCGCAGCAGGGACTCCAGGTTCTCTGCTGCGACGAGGTGCAGTATCTGGCGCAGGTCCTCCATCTCATGGGGGAGCAAAAGCGCGATCGCGTCGTTGTTGTAGAAGGCCTGCAGCGGGTATCCGTATTTCTTTTCCCACGCGGCGCAAAGGGCGAAGGTGAAGGGGCGGTTGATGCTGTTGCCCCAAAGGGTGTGCAGGATGATCTGCCCTGTCTCGGCTCCCCCCACCGGGTCGTGGTAATGCTCGACGAGCAGGTGGTGCCGGTGGGGGAGTTGCGCCCCTGTCGCCTCCTTTTGCCGGTTCAGGAACCCCTCCAGCGCCCTGGCGGCGTCCACGTCCATGAAATGATGCTGCGCCAGGTCCTGTACCAGCTCTTCCTTTCCCAGCCTCGTGTCGCAGTACTCGAGAAAGGAGGCGATCTTTTCGGAGTAGTAAAAGTCCCGGTCCAACTCCTCCGCCCTCCAAAACGGGATGATCTGCCCGCTTTTTCGCGCCGGAACCACCAGCACCGTACTGTGCGTCACCTCCGTTATCTGCCAGACCTGCGCCCCCAGGGCAAAGGTGTCCCCGATCCTCCTTTCCCAGACGAACTCCTCGTCCAACTCGCCTATCTTCCCGCCGCTTTCCTTGTGGCGCAGTTCGAAGTAGCCGCGCTCCGGGATGGTTCCCCCTTCCATGTAGATGAGCATCGACAGCTCCGGTCTGGTCGAGATGGTCTCTTCCAGCCTGTCCACCGTCACCCTCGGGCGGAGCTCAGGCACATGGGAGTCCGCATATCCGCCTTCCAGCATGCCGATCACCAGGTCGAACTGCCGCCGCGTCAGGCTCCGGTACGGGTAGCTCGTCTTCAGGAAATCGAACAGATCGTCCAGCTGCCACTTCTCGGCCAGCGTCATGGAGAGGACGATCTGGGCCAGGAGGTCCAGGGGCGCCTCGACCGGGCGCAGTTCCTCTATCTCCCCGTCGGCGATGGCGCGCGCGATCACCGCGGCCGCGACGAAGTCCATGCCGTGGGTGGGAAACAGCGTCCCCGAGCTCATCTGGCCGACGCCGTGGCCGGAGCGTCCGATGCGCTGGATGGCGGACGAGATGGAGCGGGGCGTCTGGATCAGGACCACGCTGTCCAGTCTGCCGATGTCGATCCCAAGCTCCAGCGAATTGGTGGCGACGATCGCCTTCAACTCCCCTCTTTTCAGGCGCTCCTCAACGGCAAGCCGGATCTCCCGCGACAGTGATCCGTGGTGCGAGTAGGCAAGCTCCTCCCCCGACTGCTCGTTGATGAGGCGGGTCACCTTCTCCGTGGTTCTCCTGCTGTTGGCGAAGAACAAGGTGGAGCGGTGCCCGGCGATGATGCCGGTGAATTTCTCCACCAGGGCCGGCCAGAAATCCTCCGCCGAGCTCCGGTCGATATCCGCGGGGGCGCTGATCTGCAGGGTGAAGCGTTTGGAGCGCTCCCCCCTGACGATGGAGACGGGGCGGGGCTGGTACTCCCTTGCTACGGGCTTGAACCCGCCGATGAAGTCGGCAACCGTCTCCAGCGGCCTGACCGTCGCGGAGAGGGCGATGCGCTGAAATTCTCCGCTCAACAAAACGAGCCTTTCCACCGCCGTCATGAGATGGGTGCCGCGTTTGCTCCCCGCAACGGCATGGATCTCGTCGAGGATCACCGTGGCGACACCGGTGAGGGTGCCCCTGCTTCCTTTCGAGGTGAGCAGGATGTTCAGGCTTTCGGGCGTGGTGATGAGGACTTCCGGCGGGTGGCGCAGCATCCTGCGGCGCTCGTCTCCGGGCGTGTCACCGCTTCTGGTCTGGACGCCGATGCGGGGAAAGGGCACCCCCTCGCTCGAAAAGAACTCCCGCAACTCGTCGAGCGGCGCTATCAGGTTGCGCCGCACGTCGTTGTTGAGCGCCTTCAGGGGAGAGACGTAGATCACCCGGGTTTCTCCGCCCGCCCAGGCGCCGGTCGCCAACTGGTTGATCGCCCAGAGGAACGCGGCCAGCGTCTTGCCGCTTCCGGTCGGTGCCGTCACCAGGACGTGCCGCTGCTGCATCACCTCCCACCAGGCGCGCGACTGTACCTCGGTCGGCTCGCCGAGGGTATCGGTGAACCATCTTGCTATCAAGGGATGGAAATATTGCAGAATGGACGGCGGCATAGGTATGACTTTAGGTCAGCGGGAAAGTTAATCAAGCACCTGATGAAAATATGCGGCTACCTGCGCACTCTCTTGTGCCGGTTCTCTCTTGACGGGCAAAGGCAACAACGACTTCGGGGGCGTCTCGACCGCGAAGAGGAGGCGTCAGGGAAGTTTATGATGACTTTTTTGCGGATCTTCCCCCTGGTTTCAGGAGTGGGGTGCGGGAGCTCTGCCATTGCAGGGACAGCTCTATCTACTGCGACCATGAAAGCTACTCCAACACCGGGAGCTTCAGATTGTGATATCGCGAGGCTCCGAGACATTCCTCTTGGCGGCTCCGTCCCCCGTGCCGGGCAAAACGTCCCCGCTCCGGAACTGCGATCACTGCCCATCGTGCTCTATCTCGGCGGGAAGTCGCACTCATTCGCGTAGCAGGTGGAAATAAAGTATTGTCTTGCAGATGTACTAGGTGATATTTAATATTCCCGTATCCCGCATACTGGTCAAGATTATTGCTCTAGTTGCCGATACCGAATATCACTGAGATCCACATCGGTACAGGAGGAGTTATTTCCATGCATCGGATAAAAGCGAGATCGACAGCACTCGCCACGCGCTTGCCTCTTGCAGCGCTCGTAATATTGAGCCTGCTGACACTTTCCTCGGGCCGTGCCTTCGCCGAAGACAAATGCTTCAACGGACAGGGGAGTGCCGCCATCGTCGACAACGATATCCCTTCCGCAAAAATGGAGGCTACCGCGCGTGCGCGCTGGGCCGCGCTGGAGAACGCGGTGGGCGTCGAAGTACGGGCCCAGACCGTGGTGGAGAATTCGATGCTGCTTGACGACCTTGTCAGCGTGCAGGCGAAGGGGACCATCACATCGTCCAAGGTGCTGTCGGAAAAGAAGGAACCGGGACTGTACCAGGTCACGGTGCATGCCTGCGTCGAGCCGTCAAAGGCTGCCGAGGCCATCGCTTCGCTGGCGCTCAACAACTCCGTGGCGGTCTTTGTCTCCGCGCGCAAGCCCCGGGTGCTTCTCGAGTCCGAGACCAACGTCAAGGTGAGCGACAGGCGCGGCACGATGGCCAAGGCCGGCGTCACCCGGCAAAGCGTCAGCGACGAACAGGAGGAGAGCAACATCCTCTCCGACAACCTGATCGACAAGCTGGTGGAGCAGGGATACACGGTCGCCGACATCGCGCCCACCGCGACCCTCGATGCGGAGGCGGTGGACAAGGCGATTAAGAGCGGCAACTTCATCGCCATGCGCAGCCTGATCGGCAAGTACCTGAGCAACCTGCTTCTGATAGGGAAGGTGGACTACACCGTCTCGCAAAGGAAGGGGGAGGAGATCGGCTACGGTATCGAGGCCCCCTTCAACAAGGTCACCGTCAGGCTTACCTACCGGCTCCTGACCCGCGAGCGCGACTCCGGAAAGCTGGTCATAGTGGGGGCGGGGACTTCCGAGGCAAAGGGGAGCGCGTCGAATCTGGAGGATGCCGCGGCAAAGGGTATGCAGGTCCTCTCCGACAAGGCGATCCCTCAGCTGCTGGAGAAGTTCGCCAAACAGATCAAGGGTGTCTCCCGCAAGGTCACGGTGAAGGTGGACGGCCTCGACACTCTGGACGGGACCTTCGACGTCAAGCAGGCGATCAACGGTGCCGCCTGGGTGAGCGACGTCCAGGCCACCGGTGTCAGTGAGTTCCTGGTGAGCTACCCGGAGAACAGCATCTACCTCGCCAACAGCCTGAGCCGGAATCCGAAGTTGAAACTGACCGGTTACTCTCCGTACCTGATCCGGTTGAGCTACCGGAAATAGCGTGAAAGCATTTGCGGCCCGGCGTCTCGGTGGAATCATTGCCGTCCGTTAATGCTCCGCTCGGAGAAGGCATGCAACCATTCCCAGCCACGAGCTCTCCCGAAGGGCGATTATCTTCCTCTGCGCACGGGGAGGGTGTCCATGCCAGGCTGATAACAGAGAACCTGGCCTTCATCGAGAAGCAGTGCCGCCGGGCGGTGCTGCAATCGACGGCCGGGGCGGGGGGGGGACCCGCGTGCTCATCCGGCGTTGGCGGCCTCGATGTCGAGAACCAGACGGACGAGCTGCTGAACGAGGTGCTGGACCGCCTGCGGGCAGACGACTTCAAGGCGCTGCGCGACTTCAAGGGGAAGGCGAAACTGACCACCTACCTGACCACGATCGTCGCCAACCTGGTCATAGACCTGGTGCGGCGGAAAAAGGGTCGCAGCCGCGCCCGGGAGCGGGCCGGGGAGATGGGGGAGCTGGCGGAGCGGCTTTACGAGCTGGTCTACGCCAGGGGATGCAGCGTGGACCAGGCTCACAGCCATCTCGAGATCGAGCACGGCATCCGTGAGCCTCTGGAAAACCTGCAGGAAATGCTGGACCGGATGCGCGGCCGGGGGGAGCGACCGCAGATGCTGCTGGCGGCGGACCCGGAAGCGGTGTGGCTGGTGCCCGGCAGGAAGATGACGGCGGATGATGAAGCGGAAGTCATTGTCGCCGATCCCCGCAAGAACGCCGAGGCCGCGTTGATCGAGGGGCAGAAAGAGGCCCGGGCCCGGCAGGCCGTATCAGGGCTGTTGGGCGGGTTGAGCGGCGAGGAGCGCTTCCTCATCCGGCTGCGTTTTCCAACCGACGACAGCGAGCCCAAATGCTTCAAGGAGATCGGCGGGTTGCTCGGAGCCACAGAAAGCAGCGTCGATGCCAGGATCAGGAGGATACTCGTCCGTTTCCGCGAGACCCTGCTCCGCCAGGGGCTCAGCTTGAGGGACCTTACCTGAGGAGGGAAACCGCGCATCCCCACAACTCCCGGCAGTCCTGCCGGCTCCATGCCTGCCTCCCCTTGACGGGAGGGGGGGGGACGCCATTGGGGGACGGCACGCGCCGAACCTTTTTTTTAAAATGTCCGCAAGAACACACCTCGTTGTCCGTCAAACGGTAAAGGCCCGGTAGAGATGGCTCGGGACAACCGATATGGCCCGGCAACGGCGATGCTGCGGGCAACTCCCGCGGAGATCCGCGCCGGCTTGGCACCGTTGGAAATGGCGGCGACTATGAAAAATGATGCATCCGCTCTCGGGGCGGCCATAACAAGGGGTCTGGCATCCGGCAACCCGGCGGGAGAGTGCCCGACACTGGAGACCGTCTCGGAGCTGGTGGATGGTTCGATAACCGGCGCCGGGCGCGACCGGCTCTTGGGGCACCTGGCGATCTGCGACAACTGCCGCGAGCTGTTCATGGTGAGTTCGGGTCTGGCTTGCGAACAGCCGGTGGCCGATCAGCAGACCAGCTGCAGGCGGCGCAACTACCTGCTGCCGTCGGCCCTCGCTGCCGCCGCGCTCCTCATCATCGGGTTGACGCTCCAGTTATCCCCTCTCGATCCCGATAAGGGGACGATCGCGGAAATTGCCGGGGCGGACGCACCGCGTGCGGCGCTTCCTGAAAAGAGCGCCGTCAACCCTCCGCTCTTGGAAGGCGAGGTGCGGGTCGCAAAGAGCAAGCAAGCGCCGGTTGCCGCCGGGAAGAAAACGGCTGTCGCCAGGGAGGCATCTCCTAGTGACGGCAAGGGACTGGCCCGGCTGCTGGTCCAACACGGCAACCCGGGGCAGCTCGCTTCGCTGGCGGCGGCACAGGACAGGAGTTTCGCTTTCGCCGTCAAGGCCGACGCCGGGAAGCTTGCCTTTCGCATCGGCGTAAACCTGATGAACCTGGAAGTAGCTCTTCTCGCGGATGATGGCGACCGCGCCCAGGCGCAGGCCACCCGGCTGTCGCCGCTACTGGAGATGCTTGCCGGCACTCCCGGCGCCGCCGAACTGGAAGGGATGGTGGAGAGACTCGAGCGGGGCGAGTCGCCAAGCAGCGTAGCCGGCAGAAGCGGCGAGCTGGAGAGGCTGGTTCCCGAGGATCAGCTTCCCTTTGCCCGCCTGGGTGCCTGGGCGCAGGGTGCCAAGTTGGCGGCCAGGACAGGCAACCGGCAGTACCTTGCCGCCGGCGTTCCCCGCTATTTCGCCGGTCGGGTGGCCGATGCATCCTTTCCGTCGCCGGCGGCCTCCGCTTTGCGGGAGCTGGATGACCAGTTGAAGAAGCCGCGCAGCGTCGATCTGGAGCTGGTCGAAAAGAATCTCGCGGTCTTGCTGGAAGCCTTTTAGAACCGCGGGAAGTTGCGCCTGTCGTCGCTAAAGCATCCGGACAATGACAGTTGGAGGAAGAGGACATGAAAAAATCCCTGAAGATAGCCGGTGCCGCCCTTTTGCTTGCCCTCTCCCTTTTTTCGGCAGGGTTTTGCGCCACACCGCTTCAACTGCTGACCACCGAGGAGGCGGCCCTTCCCGAGGCTAAAAACTTCGGTTTTGCCGCTGCCCTGCGCAGCGACGGGCCTTCCATCACCGCCAGGGACCTGGAAGTCCCCCCGGGCGAGGGGACCTTTCCCCTGCAAGTCGGATTCGCCGCCAAGGACGGAGCCCCGGTCGACATCGACACGCTGAAGCTCGAGTGCCTGAAAAGCAGCAGCATCGATCTCACCCCCCGCATCAGGCCTTACGCGGACCAGGACGGCGTGAAGGTGGAGAGCATCTCCCTTCCCCCCGGCTCCTACCGCTTCAGGGTCGCCATCAGCGACTTCAAAGGGAGGTTTTCCGAGAAGGAGTTCACGGTCAAGGTGTCGGTCAACTACTAGGGGGCATAGGTGCTGAACGTGAAACGGAAATCGCGCGGAAACCCCTTCAAGATCAAGTGCCTCGTGGCCGGGTTTTTAGCCGCCGTCCTGGTGCTTCCGGCAGGCGCCGCTTGCGCCGTCGAGTCCCTGCCGACGGACCATCCCAAGTACCGGAAGGTCAAGGCGATCTATGACAGCGTCGCCCGCGCTTTTGGCGACGGCAGGGTCCCCCCCCGCCTGATCGTCAGCCCGGTGGGCGCAGACAACCGCAACGCCGTGGCATGGTCCGACCCCGGGACGGAAGGGGCCATCGGGATGGAAGCGGGTAGCGGGCCGCTCCAGGCGGGGTACATCGCCATCGAGGAAAAGGTCTGCGACCTTTTCGCCACCCTGGGGGATGACCAGGAAAGCGCCATCGCCTTTCTCCTGGGGCACGAGCTGACCCATTACTACATGCGCCACGGCTGGGTCGGGGACTTCGGCAACTCCTTCGCATCTCTTGAAGTCGGGCGCAAGATGATCAAGGCCGCGAGTTACGAAGAGGTCATCAAGAGGGAGACCGAAGCGGACTACTTCGGAGGCTTCTACGGTCACTTGGCCGGATACGACACCCTCGGGGTCGCGCCTAAGGCCATCGAGCTTATCTACGCCTCGTACCAGTTGCCGAGCAAGCTCCCCAATTACCCGTCGCGCTCCGAGCGCCAGGCCATCGCCGAGCGCGCCGAAGGGAACCTGCGCAAGATGGTCCCGGTCTTCGAGGCGGGGAACCGGCTCCTGCTCCTGGAGAAGTACGAGGCGGCGGGACGCCTCTTCGAGCACCTGGCCCATACCTTCCCGAGCCGCGAGATGTTCACCAACGCCGGGGTGGCCTACTGCTCGGAAGCGGTCCGCCTGTTCAGGCCCGGGACGCTCAAGTTCGCCTATCCCTTCGAGTTCGACGCGGAGACCAGGCTCAAGGGGAAAAGCGGACGGTTGAAGGGGCTTGCGGACGAGTTTGCCGAGCGCCGCAACCGGCTGCTGCAAAAGGGTGCCGACAACTTCGACAAGGCGATCCAGCGGGATCGCGGCTATGCCGCTGCCTACCTGAACCTGGCTGCCATCGACGCGCTCAGCGGCGACCGCGACAATGCCGTCATCCTCGCCAACAAGGCCATGGAGCTGGCGCGCAGGAACAACGAGACCATCACGCTGGCAAACGCACTGGTGGTGCGCGGCATAGCGTACGCCGAGGGGGGGAACAAGGAGAAGGCCATGGTCGACATGGCGGCGGCCCGCAACCTCGGCAGCAGCACGGCAGCAGCCAACCTGGCCCTCCTGCAGAACGAGCCGGGGCAGCCGCTGCCGAAACCTGCCGGGGCCGATTCCGGGAAACCTGAGACGGTAGGCGGAGTTTCAGCTCGCGACGACTTCGTGAAGGACACGGATGTCTCGACCTTTTCGCTTAAGGGGGTGGACAAGGATGAACCGACCATCACCGTGCACTCCCGGCAAGGGAAAGGATGGGAAGACATGCTGGTCTCGGTGGACGGCAAGCTGATCCGTTTGCTCGCCGCGGGGAAGGGTTACGGCCAGGAGACCTCCCGCGGGATCAGGATCGGCAGCAGTTTCGACGAGATCTCGGCCGGCTACGGCGAGCCGTCGCGCGTCATGACCTCCCGCCAGGGGACCTACTACGTGTACCGGAAGGGGGAGATCATCTTCGCGGTGGACCCGCCGGGCAGGGTGACCGGGTGGATGGTTTACACGGCGCAGTAAAAAAAACGGGGGGAAATCCCGTCCTGTCCGTCTCATGGTGTGACGGGCGGGCTGGTCGCATTGTTTCGGCGGTTACCCTGCCGCCCAGGTCTTTAGCTGAAATCAAATGGAGGTCGACAATGATACGAAAGACTTTATTCATGCTGTTCGCACTGACTGCTGTCCTCGCGACCCTGGCGGGATGCTCCGGCCCGCAGGTGCGCAGCCTCTCTCCTGAGGACAACCCCGAGCACCACTACCTGGGGGGTATGAACGCCTTGGAAAACGGCTCCCTTGCGGTTGCCGCGGAGAAGTTCGACCGGGCGGTTGCCCTGGACGAGCGTTTCTCCAAGGGGTACGCCGGTCTGGCCATCGTTTCCGCAGAAAAGGCGAAGGCACAGCCGGATCCCAAGTTGAAGGCGATAGAGGCGGAAAAGGCGTTCTCCCGACTGGGGAAGGCGAAGAAATACGCCGACAAGCCGGACGAGGAGTTCGACTACTACACGGCGAAGGTCCGCGTCCACACGCTCGTCAAGGACGAGCAATGGCTGAAAGAGGCTGAGGCTGCGTTTCGCTCGGCAACGGAACTGAAGCTCGATGAGCGCACCCTGACCTACTACCAGGGTGGCGAGGCCCTCATGTTCTACATGGGGATCGCCTGCCTCGAGGGACTGGAGTTCCAGAAGGCGCGCGATCGCTTTGGCGACGTCCTGAACGCCAGGCGCGAGGGGAAGTGGCACGAGAAGGCCGACCGCGCCTGGAAGAAGACCGACCGCATCGTGCGCGCCATGGCCGGTATCACCGTGGGTTATGTAGGCAAGAAGATAGCAGCGCAGGATGCCGTCACCAGGGCCGACCTGGCCGCGCTGCTGATAGACGAGCTGAAGCTCGACAAGCTATTTGCCGGCAGGATCCCGGTCGCCTCGCAAATCGCCAAGATGCAGGCGGAATTCACCCCTGTCGACATGCTGAGCCACCCCTTCAAGGAGGAGGTGCTCACCATGATGAAGTGGAAGGTGCGCGGCATGGAGCCCAAGCAGGACGAGACCACCAAGGCTTACATGTTCAAGCCCGCCGACGGCGTAACCCGCGGCGAGATGGCCTTCATCCTGGAAGACGTGCTGATCAAGCTGACCGGAGACGAGAAGCTCGCCACCGCCTACTTCGGCCAGGAAAGGTCCCCCTTCCCGGACGTGCGCAGCACCTCGCCGTTCTACAACGCGGTGATCAACATGACCACCCGGGGCATCATGGAGGGTGAGCTGTCCGGCGAGTTCCGGCTCAACGATCCGGTCGACGGCGCCGAGGCACTGCTCGCCATCAGGGTGCTCAACCAGAAGAAAAACATCTACTAGTTCGTACTGGCAACCAGAACGACACGATCAATTAAAATGCGGAGGGAATACATGAAGAAACTGCTTGTTGGGGCAATGCTGTTGGCCGGCATGGTCGGCGCAGCCTACGCCGAGGACGACATGTCCATCCAGATAGACGACACCTTCACCAAGGCAAAGACCTGGCTCAGCCAGCAGAACCTCACCCTGACCGGAAGCCCGTCCGGCAGGGACGACAACGCCGCATTCAGCCAGGAGACCATCCTCTTTTACGGCGAAGCGGTCGGCAACGCCAACCCGAACCTGAGCGCCGCACAGAGGGAGATGGGGGCCAAACGTGCCGCGGTCGTGGTAGCTCAGCGCGCCGTTGCCGAATACCTGAACGGTTTTGCCCTGGTCGGCGACACCCTCGTGAAGGACGGCGTTCTCGAATCGGACATCATCAGGAGCGCGGTGAGCGGGACGGTCAAGGGCGTTCAGATCGTGGTGCAGGAGTACAGCAAGGAGAAGGACACTGCCGTCGCACTGGTCAAAGTCGGGATGCACGGCCCGAAAGGGTTCGCTTCCGCCTTTTACGACAAGATGTTCAAGGACCCCGAGCTGAAAAGCACCCTCACCGAGATCGATGGCAAGCAGGCCCCCAAGTTCAAGGCAAAGGTCGAGCCGGTGCCGGAGAACTACGACGGTCTCATCATCGACGCAACCGAGCAGAACTTCAGGCCCGCTCTCATCAATCGCATCTTCAGCGCCAAGAACGAGCTCCTCTACGACCCGTCCAAGGTGAGCCAGAAGGTGCTCGTCGAGCAGGGGTGCGGCGAGTACACCAACAGCGTCGAGAAGGCCAAGGCTGCGCTGGGGTCGCGCGGCATCAAGAACCCGCTCGTCGTCAAGGCGACCGGCACGGCCAGTGCGGCCGACCTGCAGGTTTCCGACGAGGACGCGGTGACCGTATTCTCCGCGAACCAGAAGGGGAACTTCTTCGCAAGCGCCAAGGTGGCGTTCGTGCTGAAGTAGTAAGAACCGGAACGGCTGGGTGGTGACAGCCGGTTCACGAAGGTAAAGCAGGGATGAAGGGGATGGACGGGATGATGGCCACGCGTTATCGTCCCTTTTCCCCGCATCCCTGTAGCTGTTTTCCCGACAGCAGAGTCGAAGGCCCCATCTCCTCCCTGGCGAGGGACGTTGACTGGGGCTCGGCAAAGATCCCAAAGGTATGGAGACTGCCTGTGCGTTTAGGAGAGGGCATGCTGCAAAAGGTATCGTTGTTCCTATCCGGCATCCTGTTGATGGCGGCGCCTTGCCGCGCCAAGACGCTGATTGTCGCAGGGAAGATTTCCAGCGAGGTGACCGTGACCCAGCAGGTCACCTTTGGCGTTGAGGACAAACTCTCCGAACTCAGCTATCGCTTTCCACTCCCGGCAGCAGTCCGGGTGCCCAGCCTCAACCAGCGACTTTCCGACCACCGCTTGCAGTTCGACCCCCAGCCGGAATCGGTCAAGGACGAGAGCGACGATTACGGAAACATCTACAAGGTGGTCACCTGGCGCAAGCTTGCCGGCGACGCCCGCGCCACCATCGTCTACACCGCCGCCATAGATGCCACGCTCGGCCCCCTCAAGGCCCGCGCCCCTTTCCCCGTGCCAAAGGTGCCCGAAGAGGCACGGCTCTTTTTGAAGCCATCCAAACAGGTACAAAGCAAGGATTCCGAAGTGGTCAGGAAAGCCGCCGAATTGACTGCCGATGCCACCACCCAGCGTGATGCGGTGGACGCCATCCTCAACTTCGTCGCCGATCACATCCGCTACGAGACCCCGCCCAAATCCTATGACGCCCTCTACGGGTTATCCACCGGCACCGGCAACTGCCAGAACTACGCCCACCTTGCCTGCGCCTTGATGCGCGCCTCCGGGATCCCGGCACGGGTGGCCATAGGACTCACGTTGAAGGACAAATGGAAGATCCCCCTGGACGACCGGGGCTCCTCCCTGGTGCAGGGGATGGGGGAGGGATTGCACGCCTGGATCGAGGTATGGTTCCCGGAACTGGGATGGCTCCCCTGCGACCCGCAGCAGTCCAAGCAGTTCACCTCCACGCGCCACATCAAGTATGCCCACGGCGTGGAGTGCTCGGAAATAGGTACTTCGTGGCGTGCCGCCCCGGTATTGCCACGTTACAGCGCCATGATCAGCAGCAACTACAGCCGGGACCTCGTCGACCTCAGCCTTAAAGGGTCGGGGGCCGACCCCCGCGGCTATATGGCGAGTTTCGAGATGATCGCTGCGGCGCCTGAATCGACACCCGAGCCGGCCCCGGTGGTTCTTCGGACGCCGGTTCCCGTGCCGGTCCTGCTTCCGGTTCCCCTGCCGGCGATCGTGCCGTCACTCCCAAAATCCGATCCCAAGCCGGAACCAAAGCGTGACGCCAAACCGCAGCCGAAGCCGAAGCCGGAACCGAAGCCGGAACCGCAGCCGAAGCCGGAGCCGCAGCCTGTGCTAAAACCCGAACCACCGCCCCAACCGAAACCGGTGCCGAAGCCTCAGCCGAAGCCTGAGCCACTGCCCCAACCGAAACCGGCGCCGCAGCCTAAGCCGGAACCGAAGCCGGAACCGAAGCCGGAACCGAAGCTGGTTCCCAAGCCGACGCCGACGCCGCCGGTCAACGAGGTAACGCCGGTGCCGCAGAAACCCGCGCCCAAACCGCCGAAAAAACCTTCCGGGCCGCCTCCTGTCAAACCTGACGCTGAAGGGAGGGTGCTTTTCGGCAACATGCGTTTTCCGGCCAACCTCAACTTCTACATCGACAGCGGCGATCGCGGCGAGGCATCGCTTGAGCGCGAGACTGCCGAGTATGCCACTTCCTCCAGCGTCTATGCCCAGGCTTTCGTGCTGGACCGGCCGCTGCGGTTGGAGCAGGTGTCGCTGGCCATGAGGAAGTTCGGCGGCGACGGCACCGTGTACCTGGATATCGTGGCTGACGAGGGGGGCAAGCCGGGGCTCACCCGCGGCGTCCGTTCACAGCCGGTCTACCTGGAAAACGTCAAGCGCCTTCCCGGCTACGGCTGGTTGGATTTCACCATCCCGGCCGATGCCGATGCCTTCCCCCCGGGTAAGTACTGGGTGGTGCTCCGGCGCTCCGGCGAGGCGATCCTGAACTGGTACTACACCCCAGGCAAGCCCTACGGCGGAGCCGACGATACCAGGTCGACGGCTCGCGGCTGGCAGTGGGAGGATATCCTCACCTACGACTTCGTCTTCAAGGTGGCGGGGCGGGTGTCGCACTAAGGCCTTAGTGCCGGGAGGATGCAAGACTGGATGCAATGAGACTGGAGAGAAAGATGATGAACCGACGGGTCCTGCCGGCACTGCTTTTCTTCTGCGCCGTTTGGCAACTGCTCTCTTTGCCGGCAGCGGCTGCCGTGCCCCCCAAGGAGCCGATGCTGCGGATCGAGACCGGAATGCATACGGCGATGATCAAGGCAGTTTCGGTGGATGCTGCCGGGCGCTGGCTGGTGACGGCCTCCGAGGACAAGACGGTCCGTGTCTGGGATTTGGCTAGTGGGGATGAGGGCGGGAGGGTGAAGGGCCCTGCACCGAGCCGCGTGCTGCGCCCGTCCATCGGCCCCGGTAACGAAGGGAAGCTCTTTGCCGTAGCCATATCGCCCGACGGCGGCACTATCGCCTGTGGCGGCTGGACCGGCTGGGACTGGCGGAAAAGTACCTCGATTTACTTGTTCGATCGCGCCACCGGCCGCATGTTGAAGCGGCTGGACGGATTCCCCGACGTGATCAAGGCCCTGCGCTATTCACAGGATGGCAAGCGTCTCGCTGTTGCTCTGGGTGCAGGGGAGGGGGTGTACCTGCTCAATACCGCCGACTGGAAGCTGGCCGGGGCTGACAAGGCATACGGCAACGACTGCTATGGCCTTGATTTCGACAGGGAAGGGAGGCTTGTCACGGCCTCCTGGGACGGCCTGGTGCGGCTCTACGACGGCAATTTCCAGCTCGCCGCCAAGGGGAAGGCGCCCAATGGCGAGCGCCCGTACTCCGTTGCTTTTTCCGGCGATGGGAGCAAGGTTGCGGTTGGTTGCGACGATTCGCGCAAGGTCGCCGTTCTCTCCGGCAACGACCTGACTCCTCTCTATATCCCGCCGGGCGGCGCCGACAACGGCAGCCTTTTCAGCGTCGCCTGGTCGCCTGACGGTGCCGCCCTCTACGCCGGGGGGAGCTACCGCAACGACCGGAAGTACCTGGTGCGCCGCTGGGAGGATGGCGGCAGAGGGGCATTTTCGGATATCCCTATCGCAGGCGGCAACATCATGCAGCTGGTTACGCTGCCGGGCGGCGCAGTGGCCTATGCGGCAGCCGGACCCGAGATCGGTGTGGCAGCTACTGTTGCCGCTTCGGCCTTCACTTTCGGCCCCAGCGTGATCGACCACCGTGACGGAAAGCTTCTGCTCTCCCACGACGGTTCCTCAATCGGTTTCGGCTACGGCGGGGGCAATACCGCCGCACATTTCTCGGTGACCGAACGCTCCCTGAAGCAGGGGGGGGGACAGGACGGGACGGCTGCCCCGGTTACCGATCTCCCCGGGCTGCGCGTGACCGACTGGCAAAACGGCACGGCGCCGCTGCTAAACGGCAAGCCGCTCAAGCTGGACCAGCACGAGACCGTCCGCACCCTCGCCATGAGCAAGGAGCGCGGCTTGTTCGTGCTCGGTACCGACTGGAACCTGCGCTGTTTCGACCGGCACGGCCGGCAACTCTGGTGCAGCGCCGCACCCGGCAACGCGTGGCAGGTGAACGTCGCCGGAAACGGGAAGGTCGCCGTGGCCGCTTTCGGTGACGGCACCATCCGGTGGTATCGTCTGCGCGACGGGAAGGAGCTGCTGGCCTTTTTCCCTCACACCGACCGCAAACGCTGGGTGCTCTGGACCCCGTCCGGATACTACGACGCGTCCGTGGGGGGAGAGGAACTGGCGGGGTGGCAGCTAAACGGCGGCTCCGCCGCCCAGTCCGCCGATTTTTTCCCGGTCTCCCGATTCAGGTCCGTCTTCTGCCGTCCTGAAATAGTAAGCCGGCTGCTGCAGAGTCTGGACGAGGCTCAAGCGGTGAAGTCTGCGGAAATGGCGGGCGGGAAATCCGGGGGAGGTAAATCACTTCAGGCCCTGTTGCCGCCGGTTGTAGCAATCAGCAACCCCCAGGACAAAGCCGTCATCGACGGCAGCGAGGCCAGTGTCGACTTCACCGTCCGCTCACCGTCCGGTGAGGCGATTACCGGCCTCAAGGTCCTGGTGAACGGCAGGCCGGTAGCTTTCCGGGAAGGGAAGGGAGCGTCGGCCGGAGAGCGCAGCGTCATCTTCCCCCTGCCGGCCGGGGAGAGCGAGATAGCCGTAATCGCGGAGAACCGGCACACGGCGAGCGAAGCCGCCATCGTGAGGGTCTCCCGTTCAGGTGGAGAGTCCGGGCCGGAGGTGATCTCGATGCAGCCGCGGCTCTTCATCCTAGCGGTCGGTGTCGGTGCTTACCCGGAGCGCGACATGGCCCTCGATTTTGCAGCGAAGGACGCCAAGGATTTTGCCTCCCTGATGCTGCTGCAAAAGGGGGGACTTTACGGCGAGGTGGGAGTCAGAGTGCTGACCGATGCCGCCGCCAATCGCCAGGCAGTACTGGACGGGCTGAAATGGCTGGGGCGCGAGGCCGGCGAGCGCGACACGGCGATCGTCTTTCTTTCCGGTCACGGCGTCACCGAGCCCGGCGGAGCCTATTATTTCCTCCCGGTGGACGGCCGGGCGGACATGCCGGCCGGCAGTGCCGTCATCTTCTCGGAGATCAGGAGTACCCTCATGACGCTTCCGGGGAAGGCCGTCCTCTTCGTGGACACCTGCCATGCAGGCGACGTGATGGGGGGGAGCAAAAGAGCCGGCGACGTGAACGCAGTGGTTAACGAGCTTTCCAGCGCAGAGAATGGCGTGGTGGTCTTCGCCTCTTCGACCGGGAGGCAGTATTCCATGGAAGATCCGGCGTGGGGCAACGGTGCCTTCACCAAGGCGCTGGTCGAGGGGATCGCCGGCAAGGCGGATTACACCGGCAAGGGGCGCATCACCATAGCGAGTCTCGATCTCTGGCTTTCGGAGCGGGTGCAGGAGCTGACGGAGGGCAAGCAGACCCCGACCACCGCCAAGCCGAGGACCATCCCGGATTTCCCGCTGGCGCTGAAAAGGCAGTAGTACCAAACGTGTTACCAACGATGGTGACCATCTGTAGGAGCGGCATTCCTGCCGCGATTGTCCTGTGGTGATTATCTGTAGGAGCGGCATTCCTGCCGCGATTGCCTGAGCTGATCGCGGCAGGAATGCCGCTCCTACAAAATGAATGTATAACGGCCGGCACAAAGGAGCGATTGAATGAGAAAACTCGTACTGTTGGGGATGGTGTTGTTGGGACTTATGGGCGGTTGTGCAGCCGACAAGAGCCAGGAGCTTTTCGAGACGGCGCAGTTCGAGGAAAAGCAGAACAACAAGGAGCACGCCCGAAAGCTCTACCAGGAGATAGTGGACAAGTATCCCGACAGCCCGGTAGCCAAGCAGGCCGAGGCAAGGCTCGCAGCTATAAAACCAGATTAAGAGGTGAAACAGATTGAGACAAAGATAAAGTAAACCTTCAGTCTCAATCTTCATCTTCTTTGTCTTTGTCTTTATCTTTATCTTTATCTGATTCTGATTCTGATTCTCCAGGAGTGAACCGTATGCGTAATTTCTTCATCTTTTGCCTGATGCTGCTTCTGCCGGCGGTGGTGTGTGCCGCGCCGGTGGGGAGCGTCACCAAGGCCAAGGGGACCGTCCTTTACAAGTCCAGGGGTGGCGCTTACCAGCAGCTTGGCGCCAAGCAGCTGGTAAACGAGGGTGATTGGATCAAGACCGGCAAGGATGGCTGGGCGGAATTGACCCTTTCAGACAACAGCCGCTTCACCATCGCCAACGGCTCGGAACTTGAGATCCAGAGCTACCTGGTGAGCAAAACCAGCAAGACCGGTTCCTTCGGCCTCACCCAGGGGAAACTGCGGGCTTCGGTCATGAAACTCGCGGGACAGCAAACGGACATCAAGGTGAAAAGCAGTACCGCGGTGGCAGGGGTCAAGGGGACCGAGTTCCTCATGCTGAGTCAGGGCCCGGCCAACGTCTTCTTCGGCAACGAGGGGACCGTTTCCGTTTCGGGGGCGTCCGGGGATAGCGAGCCTCTCCCCGCCGACACCATGACCCAGAATACCCGCGGCTACCGTCCCACCTCGGCGGTGCGCGTCGATCAGGGGACGCCGCTTGCCAAGGCGAAGCAGGACTTCGAGGCGGCGACCGGATCGCTCCCGCCGGCAAAGTGGGGCGATGCGGACAACCTCGCCAACATCATCGCACGCTGGAACATCAACCACGGCCACTACCTGGCGGATGCGGGGAGGCACGACGAGGCGCTCCAGGTGTTCCAGATCGCCCTCGACCTGACCACCTTGTCCGACGTCCGCGCCGATGCGCGCCTGGAGCGCGGCAGCGTGTACGCAAGGTTCCTGGATCACCCGGAAGCCGCCCTGGCCGAGTACCTCCTGGTCCTCGAGGAGCATCCCAGGATTTCCCAGATGGAGACCGCCCTCTACAACACGGGGCAGACGCTCTACGAGATGGGCAAGACCGACCTGGCGAAGGCGCGCTTCAGGCAGTACCTCACGGAATATCCCGAGGGGAGGTACAAAAGCAGCGTGGAAACGTTGTTGAACGTGCTGGAGAGGCAATGAAGCGTACCCGCATCTTCCTTGCCATAGCGCTGGCCGCGTCGCTTGTCTCGCTTGGCTTTTACCGCAGCCAGTTCGTGTTCTTCGAGCAGGTGGACCTGCGGCTCAGGGACGCCAGGTTCAGGATGCGCGGCCCGGTTGCGCCGGGGCCCGACGTGGCGGTCGTGGCGATCGACAACAGGAGCGTCAAGGAAGTGGGGCGCTGGCCTTGGTCGAGGGAGATAACGGCGAAACTTGTCAGCAGCCTCTCCGAGTACGGCGCCAAGGTGGTGGCGCTGGATATGGTCTTCTCGGAGCCGCAGGAGGAAGTGCCGGATCGTGCCCTGGCGCGCGCCGTGGCTTCGTCGCCCAACGTGGTCATGGGGTACTTCTTCCGCAACGAGGCGCAGCAAAACGACCCGCTTGCCCTGGAGCAGGTTGCTTCCGCAAAGGTGAAGTTCCTGAAACTGGATCAGGGGGTCTCTTCGGTGCCGCTCACCGAGTTTGCCGGCGTCGACGCGAACATCCCCTCTGTGGCGCAAGGCGCCCGCGACTTCGGGTTCTTCAACCAGGTCCCCGACTACGACGGGCTTTTCAGGAAGGCGCCGCTTTTGCTTCTCTACGACGGCGACATCTACCCCTCGCTGGCCCTTCTGGCGCTCAGCCGTTACCTGGAGAAGCCGGTCCTGGTGGACATCGCGCAGTTCGGGGTACGCTCGGTGGCTGTCGGAGACAAGCCCCTCTCCGTCAACGAGCAGGGACGCTTCTCGCTCAACTACTACGGCCCGACCGCGAGCTTCCCGACCATTTCCGCGGTGGATGTCCTCGACAAGAAGGTCCCCAGGGAGGCGCTGAACGGCAGGCTCGTCTTCTTGGGCGTCACGGAAACGGGGATCTACGACATGCGCGCCACCCCCTTCGATCCGGCGCTCCCCGGGGTGGAGATCCATGCCACCCTGGCGGCGAACGCGCTGGACCGACGCTTTCTGGTCCGCGACGGCAGGACCCTGGGACTGGAGATGGGGTGTATGTTCTTCTTGCCGCTCCTGCTCGCCCTGCTGCTCAACACCACGCCCCGCACCCTGGTCGGTCTCGGCTATTTTGCCTTGTGCGGCGGCTCTTACCTGGCCCTGAACTACCTCCTGTTCCGGAACCTCTCCCTGGACCTCAGTTTCATCTACCCGGTGACGCCGATCGTGATGACCTATGTCGGCGCCGAGGCGTACCGTAACCTGGTGATCGAGAGACGCGGACGCTACCTCAAGAAGGCCTTTGGCAGCTACGTCTCGCCCGACCTGGTGGACAAGATCGTGAAGAACCCGGACCTCCTGAAGCTGGGGGGCGAGAAGCGCGTGGTGAGCATCCTGTTCTCCGACATCAGGGGGTTCACCACGCTTTCCGAGGCGCTGTCGCCGGAAGAGCTGGTGCGGCTTCTGAACGACTACCTCTCGCCGATGACCAGGATCGTCATGGAGGAGAAGGGGACGCTGGACAAGTTCATCGGTGACGCGGTCATGGCGATCTACAACGCGCCGCTCGACGTCTGCGAGCACGCGGCCCATGCCTGCCGCAGCGCAGTGAGGATGCTGGAGCGGCTGGAGCAACTAAACGAGGGGTTCGCCAAGCGGGGGATGCCGCGGGTGGAGATCGGCATCGGCATCACCACCGGCGAGGCGGTGGTCGGCAACATGGGTGCCGATATCCGCTTCGACTACACCGCCATCGGCGATACGGTGAACCTTTCCGCCAGGCTGGAGGGGCTGACCAAGTTCTACGGGACGCAGGTCCTGGTGAGCGAGGCGACCAAGTCCCAGGCGGGGGAGGGGTTCGAGTTCCGCGAGGTGGACCTGGTGCGGGTCAAGGGGAAGAAGGAGCCGGTAGCGGTATATCAACTGCTGACGGAGCAGTCGGAAAGCCTCCGGGAGTTCGCCGGCGCACTGGCGCTGTACCGCGCCAAGGAGTTCGCAAGGGCCGCGGAGCTCTTCACCGGAATTGCTGCCAAGTCAGGTGACCGGGTGTCGGAGCTCTACCTGTCGCGCTGCGTCGAGTTCAGCGCGAACCCGCCGCCGGAGCCCTGGGACGGGGTATATGTGGCCCAGTCGAAATAGCCAAATGTGGTGCCGGTGCGGTATCCGCGGTGATTTTATAGGGAAATCGGCGCCGGGAAATGTTATTGTGCGAGCCTGAAACTCCACCCTGTCCCGCCGCACTCCGGGAGTACCCCCGGTTGCCGCAACCATCATGAGAAGAACGGTTCAGCTGGAAAGAACAGGTCGGGCAAGCTACTCAAGGTACAGCGCGTTCATATCGGGCAGTAACAATACGCAAGACAAGCGAGGAAGACTGTGAAATTACGCGTACTCGGCTGCTCAGGTGCCGAATTCCCCGGACACAGCCCATCGGCTTTTCTGATCGACGACTCTTTGCTCCTGGACGCCGGGACAATAGGATCCGTGCTGAAGGAGGATGAGCAGCGGCTCATCGGCAACATCCTGGTCACGCATCCGCACCTGGATCATATCCGCGGCATTCCGCTTCTGGCCGACAACATCGTGGTCTCCGGGCTCTCGCAAACCGTCGAGGTGCTGAGCACCAAAGAGGTGATCGCCGCCATAGGCTCCCACCTCATGAACGGCGTCATCTGGCCCGATTTCAGCAAAATCCCCACGCCCGAAGCGCCGGTGGTGCGTTACCGGGAGATCGTGCCGGATGAGGCCTTTCAGGTCGGCGCATATACGGTGCAGGCATGCCCGGTCAACCATACGGTGCCGGCCGTCGGCTACCGGGTCAGCAAGGGGGGGACCTCCCTGGTTTATACCGGCGATACCGGCCCGACTCAGCGTATCTGGGAACTGGCGGGGGACGTGGCGGCACTCGTGGTGGAGGTTTCCTTTCCCAGCGAGATGGAGGAGATCGCCCTGCTGACAGGGCACCTGACCCCCCGACTCCTGGGCAAGGAACTGGAAAAGATCTCCAAGCTTCCCCCGCGCATCCTCATCACCCACCTGAAGCCGCAGTACTACGAGAGGATCAGGGCCGAACTCGACGCCCTGGGGCTGCCGGGTGTGGAACTGCTGAAGGACGGTGACGTCTATGACCTGTAACTCCCGGGCATCTTTCGGGTGCGCAGGATGGTAGCAGCGCTCGCCGACAAGATGATCTCCCTGGTCGTCTACCTGTACGATCTGGTCGAGATGGTCCTGTCCGCCTTCCCCAACTCGGTTTCCGCCATCAGGCAGGGCGCCCGGCCGGTGCTGAGCGTCTACCTGCGCCAGGTCTATTTCACCGGCCTCGAGGCGTTCAAGATCATCCTGGTCACCGCACTGCTCATCGGCACCGTGGTCATCACCCAGATCATCAGCATCGCCGGCGCGGGGAGCGAGACGCTGACGGGCAAGGTCATCGTCTGGATCGTGGTGCGCGAACTGGCCCCGCTTCTGACCGCCATCATCGTGGTGGCCCGCAGCGGCACTGCGATAGCGGCTGAACTTGCCCAGATGAAGATCGCCGGCGAGATCGATTATCTCGAATCGCTGGGAATCCCCGCTGCGAGCTACCTGATCATGCCGAGGATCCTCGGCGTGGCCACGGCGGTCCTGGTTCTTACCATCTATTTCGAGATCGCCGCTGTCCTTGGCGGGTTCCTGGTGGCATCGCTTGGATGGCATGTGCCGTTGGAGCAGTACGCGCAGGGGGTCTTCTCGGTGCTCACCATTTCGGAGCTCGCCGTCTCGCTCGCCAAGGGGACGCTGTTCGGCCTTTTTATCGGCGCCATCTGCTGCCGCCAGGGGCTCAAGGTGGGGCGCAGCGTCACCTACATACCGCAGGCCGCCACCAGGGCCGTGATGCAGAGCCTCTTTCTGCTATTCATCATCGACGGGATCGTGTCGCTGTTTTTCCTTTTGTAGAGGTTGAGATGGAGCAGACGGTAAAGTTCGACAAGGTTGTGGCCGATGAACAGCTGCAGGAGGTCTCCTTCGGGGTGCCGGGCGGGTCCATGGCGGCGGCCCTGACGGAGCGGCAGGAGGAAAGCTATCTGCTGGTAAGGCTGATGCTTGGCCTGGCGCAGCCTCTTTCCGGCAGCGTCACCCTGCTCGGAGAGCCGCTGGGAGGCGCGTCGGAGAAGGCGCTCAACGCCCTGCGCAGGCAGGTCGCCGTGGTATATCCCGCCGGCGGGCTCATCTCGAACCTGAAGGTGTGGGAGAACCTGGTCCTCCCCCTGGAGTACTTCTCCCTCTATCCGCCCAAGGAGATCGAAGAGAGAGGGATGGCCGCCCTTGAAGGAGTGGGGTACGCGGCCGGACTCATGGAGCTCCCGGGGCACCTGTCGCTTTACAGCAGGAAGCAGGTCGGCCTGGCCCGGGCCATGTTGCTCAACCCCCGTCTGGTGATCTATGACGAGATCCTGACCGGGTTGAGCGGAGACCAGAGAGGCAGCATCATCGAAATCATCAGGAAGTTTCACCGGGAGACCCCGGGGCGCACCTCGCTTTTCCTCACGTCAAACGAGGATGCCATCAGGGAAATGCCTGTTGAGGCCCGCATAGCTATGAAAGGGAGTTCGGTGCATGGTTAAGGTAGAAGATCCGCGTTTCAGGCACCTGAAAAGAAAGGTGGCGTTTTTTGCCGTGGCGGCCCTTGCCGTCGTTTTTGCGGTCATCCTGCTGATCGGCAAGGAAAACGACCTCTTCACCAAGAAATACGAGCTGGACTTCACCGTCGAGAAGGGGACCGGGTTCACGCGCGGCATGCCGGTCAAGCTCTCCGGCTTCAGGATCGGCAGGGTGAAGTCCATCTCGCTGAACGAGGAAGCGAGGGTCGATATCGTGCTCCTCATCGACCAGAAATACCAGAAGTGGATCAGGAGGGATTCGACGGTGAAGCTGGTCAAGGAGGGGCTGGTCGGCGACGCCATCATAGAGGTCTCCGTCGGGCGCTCTCCCGAGACTCTCAAGGACAAGGAGAGGATCGCCTTCGTGAAGACCAAGGCGCTCGACGAACTGGCAGACGAGCTTGCCGAGCGGGTGAAGCCGGTGCTCGGGGACGTCGAGGAGATCATAAGCTATCTGAACGATCCAGAGGGCGACATCAAACAGTCGATGAAAAATTTCAACCAGCTCGCCAGGAACCTGGAGCAGACCAGGAACAGGGCGGACTCGCTGCTGGTGCACGCCGACAGGGAGGTCGGCGCGGTTTCCGGGAAGCTCGCCACGGTTCTCGATGGGGCCGCGGACTCGGTACAGAGGGCAAACAGCTCCTTTTCCACCATCGAGCAGAAACTGCCTGGCCTGCTGGTCAGTGCCGAGCATGCGCTGAAAAACCTGGAAAAGGTGAGCGGCGATCTGAAACAGGCCGAAGAGACCCTGCTCCCCAAGGTGTCCCCCTTGTTGCAGAAATCCGACCGGGTGCTGAGCGATACCGGCACGGTCCTGCGTGCGGTCCAGGGGGTGTGGCCGATCAGCAGCCATATCCAGGCACCGCAGGAGAGGCAGTTCGTACCCGGTGACAGCCATGACTAGCTGCCGGGGTGGCGTAAGGGGAGCCGTGCTGCTGGTGGCGGCTGCGGTGTCTTTGGCAGGCTGTGCCGGTGCAAGGCCCAAGCCGATGTCGCCGCCAAGGGCGCAGGCCTTGGAGCATAACCGGCGCGGCGTGGAGGCGGAGGCCCGCGGCGACCGCGAGCAGGCCCTGGCGGAATTCCTGGAAGCCCTCAGGCTGCAGAGTTCCGTCGATAACACCGATGGGATGATCGTGGCCTTGATCAACAGCGCCAGGACTCAGAGGCTAAAGGGCGATCTGTCGTCGGCCCGCCAGGGCTTGGCGCGGGCGCTATCCCTGTTGCCCGAGGGATCCGACCTCGCCTCCGAGCTCTTCTACGAGAAGGCGAAGGTCCTGGCGGCCGGCGGGGAGCTTTTTTCCGCCGTGCAATGGGCCGTCCGGGCCGAGGCGGCGGAGACGGGGGACGCCCGCGGCCGCAGGCTGAATCTCGTGGCGGCGCTAAAGCTTCGGCAGGGGTTCCCGGACCAGGCAAGGGAACAGTTGGAGCAGGCGCTTGCCTTCAACAGGAAGGCAGGGATGTCGGCGGAGCAAGCCAACTCGCTGCGTCTTTTGGGGGAGATAGCGCTCATGCAGGGGAGCTACGAAAAGGCTTCGGAATGTTACCAGGGGGCGCTCTTGCTGGACAAGGAACTCGGGCTGGGGGCGAGGATAGCCGCCGATCTCTCCGGGCTTGGAGCCGTTGCCGCCAAGAAAGGGGATAACGCCGGCGCCATCGGCTGGTACAAAAGGGCGTTGGAAGTAAGCCGCAGCGGCGGGAACACCCTCCAGGCCGCCGATGCCCGGGAGAAGCTCGCGCAACTTTACCGGCTAAACGGCGAGGAGGCCCTGACGAGGACGAAACCGTGAAACCGTGAAACCCGTTCGACGTTCGAGGTTCAAGGTTCGATGGAGGGGTCAGCTCGCCTTCGACATAACGCTACGGAGCGTTAATGGGAGACCGTATCACAATCGCGCTTTGATAACGCTGCCAAGCCTTGAACGTTGAACGTCGAACCTTGAACCGGGTTTCACACCGTCGTCAAGAACTGCTCCGGGGCCAGGCTTGTGGCCAGCATGACCATGTTGATGTCCCCGTGCTCCTTCCACTGTTCCGTCCCCTTTTTCCTCTCCCTGAGCCAGAAACGCTCGATCCCGGCGCTCAGAGGAAGCTGCACGGCGAGACCCGCCACGCGCGGCTGCAGCCAGGACAGGAACTCCCGGTCATGTTGCTCCGAATTCTCTTCGACCAGCCTCGCGACCCGGGCGACGCCCTTGAGCCCTATGGACAGCCCCAACTCCCGGAATGCGAGACGGTACCTGGTCGGATAATCCAGGAAACCTTCCCCTATGCTCTGCAGTGAGAGCAGCCCGTCACCCACCACCTGCTGGTAGAGACGCAGGTTCTTGAATGCGCCTTCGACCACCAGCTGCTCGATCCGGTTGATATCCCACAGCAGTCCGCCAACCCCGAGTGCATCGTCCGTTACCCAGGTCTTGCCGCGGCAAATGGCCGCCAGCTCGGTGATCTCGCGCCACAGCTCAGGGAACCCCTCCTCGCCGAACTCCTTCGCCGCCGTGTGCAACCCGATGTAGGTAAGCAGGCCGTCAAGCGGATCGTGCTGTCCCGCAAAGCGGACCAGAGGACGGCTGAGATCGACGCTCATCTTCCAGTGCAGCGCGAGCGTGCCGTCGGAAGTGGAGGGGTAGCAAAAGGTCGCGTGTGCCGTCTGCGCGAGCTCCATGGCAAAGCGCAGGTAGGCCCGATCTCCGGTGATCCGGGCCATGCGCCCCAGCGCGTGCATCCATTTGGTCAGGTAATGGTAATACTGCCCGTCCCGTTCCCATTCGAGCCGCTCGTCCGCAGGTTCATCCTGCGCCCGCTCCTGGATCTTCTTGCCGATCCTGAGCCCCCCCCTGGTCGGGTGCAACTCCCCATCTTCTTCCCTTAACCCGCTGATCCAGCCGGTCCTGCCCGCGTCGGTCCTGTGGCGCCCGAGGACATGGTGCACCTGGTCGACCAGCCGCTTGGCCAGCTCCAGCCAGCTCTCGTCCCGCGAGCCGCGGTAAAGCTCCAGGAAGTTGCAGACCGCAAAGGCATCGGTCCAGAGGTAGCGCCGCGGGGCATGCCGGGCCTGTTCGGCGAGTCCGGTGCTGCCGGCAAAATCGAGCATGATCTGGCCGGCCAGGGTGATGTCTTCCTCTTTAGGCATGTTCGGCTCCCTCTTCAATCGAGTTCCGCTTTGTTCCCGGTCAGGTACCTGTTGTGGGCAGGCCACAGCCCCATCACTTGCCGTACGATGGCAAGCTCGCCGATGTGGTAGGCGTTGTGGTCGGCCGCAAGCAGAATCTCCCGGAAGGCGTTGTATTCCTTGGCGTGGGGCAGGGGAGCAAGGAGGTCGACCCTCTCGTCCCTGACCAGGCCCTTCAGCGCCTCCAGGTCCGCCATGAAGCTGTCGCAACTTCGCTGCCAGCCGGCCGGATCGGTCGTTTGGTCTGCGGCGGGGCGGTATCCTGAAGGGTAATCCGGCGATGCGTGCTCCGGGTTCCGGATGAACTCCAGGATGTCCCACTGGGCGATGCGCAGGTGTTCCACGAAATGCCACAAGGAATACGGCGTGTTGGGGGGCTTGCTGTTGATGTGCTCCGGCGGCAGGTCCGCAAGTACCTCCTGAAAGCCGAAGTGCGCGTTCCCACCCTCCAGAAGATCAAGGAGCTCCTTTCTCATCGGGTTCTCGTTTTCCATGCTGCTCCTCCTTGGCCGGAGTTTTTCAACTCCTAACTCTACTGTCGGCGTGCTCAAATGCAAAGATCGGCCCGGGATTTGCCGCGTTGACGGGAAAGATTAGTTATTTATAATCACTGGATGTTTCTGGGCAGGACCCAGGAAAGGAGGAGACATGGATGCATGCTTTGCCTCGCCCGAGCCGCAGATCTGCCGTAACCTCAGCGCAGCCAGTCGTGGGAGCGGCCCCAGGATAGTGCGGGCGTCGGGGGGGCTTGACCCGGTGCTTGATTTCGCCCGCTCCAGCGCGGATGGGCTGGCGTCAGCGCCGCGACGCCTGGAGAGCCGTTTCCTATACGACTCCGCAGGGAGCGCCCTTTTCGAGCAGATCACCAAACAGCCGGAGTACTATCTCACCCGCACCGAAAACTCCATCCTTGCTGCCAATGCCGCCGACATAAGGAAAATAACGGGGCCGGTGAACATCCTCGAACTGGGATCCGGCAGCTCGACAAAGACCTACCAGTTGCTGCGGGCATGGCTCGATCGGGCGAAGAGCGTCTGCTACTTCCCCGTCGACGTCAGCTTGAGCGCGCTGGTCGGCGCCTGCAGCAATATCCGGGCGAGGCACCCCGCCGTCCGGGTCATAGCCCTCAACTGCCACTACCGAGAGGCCTTCCCGGTGATGGCGCAGCTCTCTCCGTCCCTGGTGACCTTTTTCGGAAGCAGCATCGGCAACTTCACAAAACAGGAGATGACGAGCTTCACCACCTCGCTGGCTGCCTCGATGCGCCCCGGTGACTACTTTCTGCTTGGGGTGGATCTGGTCAAGCGGCGCTCCCTCCTGGAGGCGGCGTACAACGATCAGGCGGGAGTGACGGCGCAGTTCACCCGCAACGTCTTCGCGCGCATGAACCGGGAGCTTGGTTGCTGCATCGATCTCGACGCCATCGAACACTCGGCGCAGTACCAACCCGAAAAGGAGCAGATCGAGATCAACGCACGCTTCTTAAGGCCGCAGAGCTTCCTGTTGGACCCGCCGAAGAAGCTCATCAACATAGCCCAGGGGGAAGCGGTGCAAATCGAGATATGCAGGAAGTTCCGGCTCCAGCAGGTCATTCCGGAGCTGGAACGCTGCGGTTTCGGCACCGAGCGGGTCTACAGCGACGAGCGCCGCTGGTTCGCGCTGCTGTTGCTGCGCCGCCTGCCTTTCTATTCATCTCGGAAAAACGGGAGGTAAGGATGTCCCAGGCAGCGCTTCAGACCCGCAATGGCCTGTGCGGCATCTGCCCCGCCGGGTGCTTTGTGACCGTGACCCTTGAGGATGACAGGCTGGTGGCCGTCGAGCCGCAGGCGGGAAGCCCGCTGGGGATGCTGTGCCGCATCGGCCGCCACTCTCCGCAGATCGTGCACGACCCGGACCGGCTGCTCTACCCGCTGCGGCGCACCGGCCCCAAAGGGAGCTACGACTTCGAACGGATCTCCTGGGACGAGGCCTACCGGACCATCGTGGAGCGGTTTTCACGGATCAAGGCGGGATACGGGCCGGAGGGGGTGGCGATCTACACCGGGCGGGGGAGCTTCGACATGGCCCTTTGCGATCTCTTCCAGCCCGCAGACGCTGCGGTATCCTCCGCCTCGAGCGTCCTTTTCCCCTTCGGCTCTCCCAACACGCTGGGCGTCGGCGCCCTTTGCTACGTCTCCTTCGCCATGATCGCGCCGCATGTCACCATGGGGGAGATGCTGATCACCATGGAAACGGATCTCGAACAGGCGGAGCTGATCGTGATCTGGGGGGCGAACCCGGCCACCGATTCCCCCCCGCTGGCACACCGCCAGATCATGGAAGCCCGCGGGCGCGGCGCCCGCGTCGTCGCCATCGACCCGCGCCGCGGTGAGACCGCCCGCGAGGCCCAGGCTGCCTGGATCCCGATCCGCCCCGGCACGGACGGGGCGCTGGCCTTGGCGCTGATCGGGGTACTGGTGGAGGAGGAACTCTACGACGACCGCTTCGCCCGCGACTGGACCGTCGGCTTTACGCAGCTGTGCTCGCTGGTGCAGCACTACCGTCCGGAGGTTGCCGAGGGAATCACCGGGGTGCCGGCCGGGACGATAAGGGAGCTGGCGCGGGAGATAGCCTCGGCGCGGGGCGCCTGCCCCGTCATGTACACCGGGCTCGAATACTCCGACAGCGGAGTGCAGGCCATCCGCGGCGTCTTCACGCTCTTCGCGCTGGCTGGGCAGCTCGATGTGCCAGGCGGGCTGTTGTTCAGGATGAAAGAGAACATCTTCCCACAGAACCGGTCGCGCCTGGTGGCCAACCCGGACCTGAAGAAGGCGCTTGGTCGCGACCGTTTCCCGGTCTACAGCGCCTACCGCGGGGAGTCGCACGCCTCGGTGCTCCCCGAGGCGATCCTGGAGGCAAGGCCCTATCCGCTGCGCGCCCTGATGGTGCTGGGAGGCTCGATCCTGACCGCCTGGCCCGACCCCGGCCTCTGGCGCAGGGCCTTTTCCTCGCTCGACTTCATGGTTTCCGTCAACCGCTACCACAGCGCCGATTCCGCATATGCCGACATCGTCCTGCCGGCCGCCACCTACTACGAGATCGTCTCGTACATGCGCTACGGCCCGCTCTTCAAGATCCGGGAGCGGTTGGTCCCTCCCCAAGGCGAGGCGCGCAGCGACTTCCTGATCCTGGCGGAGCTGGCAAAGCGCCTGGGGTACGGCCACCTCTATCCGCAGACAGAGGATAAGCTGCTCCGTACCGCGCTGGAGGGGAGCGGGTTCACGCTGGAGGAGGTGCGGGGAAGCGGCGGCGAGGCGCGGGTTCCGACGGCGCTGATGCAGTACAAGAAATGGGAGAAGGGGCTGTTGCGACCCGACGGCAGGCCCGGCTTCAACACACCCAGCGGCAAGTTCGAGATAGCCTCTTCCGTACTTGCCGAGCACGGCTACCCGCCGCTCCCCGTGTACACGGAGCCGGGGGAGGGGCCGCTTGCCGACCCCGTGCTGGCCAGGGAGTACCCGCTGGTATTCAATTCGGGTGCGCGGAGCATGCACGACTTCCGCAGCCAGCATCACGGCGTGCGTGGGCTGGTCGACAGGCTCCCCGAGCCGCCGGTCGCCATGAACCGTGAGGACGCCGCAGAGCTGGGGATAGAAGAAGGAGAGCGGGTCTGGGTGGAAACGCCGCGCGGCAGGGCGCTTTTTTGTGCGCGGGTGACCGGGGACATGGTGAAGGGGAGCATAGATGCCGCCATGGGGGGAGGGGGGCCTCTCGGCCCGGCGGCGTGGCGGGAGTGCAACGTGAACCGGCTGACCGATCCCGGACGCTACGACCCCATCTCTGGTTTCCCGGTCTACAAGACCCTCCTCTGCCGGGTAAGCAAAGCCGAGCCGGCGGGGGGAGTTCCGGCCGACCCCCCTTTCCTCTCCGCCGGGTCCGTTGCGTCGACTTCGTCCGGGTCCGGCAACCCCCCCGAGCTTCAGCCAACACCCGCTCCCTTCCCGCCGCGTCAGGTCTACCTGGATCACAACGCCACCACCCCGGTCGCACCCGAGGTGCGGGAGGCCATGCTGCCGTTTCTGGGGGAGGAATGCGGCAACCCTTCCAGCATCCATGGCGCGGGAAGCCGCGCCCGGACCGCGCTGGATGCTGCCAGGCGGGTGGTTGCCCAGGCGCTCAACTGCACGGCGCGGCGCATACTCTTCACGGGAGGCGGATCGGAGGCCGACAACCTGGCGCTGCGAGGCGTGGCCCTGGCGTCGGACGGTTCGCGGCGGCACCTGGTGTCAAGCAGCGTCGAGCATCCCGCCGTGCTTGCCACCTGCCGCGCGCTGGCCGGGGCAGGGTACGAGCTCACGCTGCTCCCGGTGGACGGTGAAGGGGTGGTGCAACCCGAAGAGCTGGAGCGGGCGATCCGGCCGGACACCCTGCTCGTCTCGGTGATGCTCGCCAACAACGAGACCGGCGCGCTGCAGCCGGTGAGGGAGCTGGCGGAGATCGCCCACCGCTTCGGCGCACTGTTCCACTGCGACGCGGTGCAGGCACTCGGGAAGATGGAGCTCGACGTGCAACGGCTCGGTGTCGATCTCCTGAGCCTTTCCTCCCACAAGATCCACGGCCCCAAAGGGGTAGGGGCGCTGTACCTGGCGCGGGACGTCGCGCTGGGGCCGATCATCACCGGCGGGGGGCAGGAGCGGGGCCTTCGAGCCGGAACGGAAAACGTCCCGGGCATAGCGGGGTTCGCCAAGGCGGTGGAGCTGTCCCTGGCCAGGCTTTACGGGGGGGAGCCGGCGCGGCTGGCTCGGCTTCGCGACCGGCTGGAGCAGGGGATGCTGGAGATCGTGCCGGGCTCGCGCAGAAACGGCCCCATGCAGCAGCGCCTCCCCAACACCCTGAACATGCACCTGCCGGGCATTCGCGGAGAGTCGCTGGTGCTGATGCTGGACCGCAAGGGGATCGCACTCTCCTCCGGCTCCGCGTGCAAGTCGGGAAACCCCGACCCTTCCCACGCCCTGCTCGCGATGGGGCTTACCCCGCAGCAGGCCCACTGCTCGGTCCGCTTCTCCCTCGGCGTCGCCAACAGCGAGGAAGACGTAGATTACGTGCTGGACTGCCTGCGCGGGCTGTTGCGAGAGACCGGAGCGGCGGTGCGTTTCGTGCCGTGCCGCTGACATCGGTTGCAGAGGGGGGAATGGTGAATCAGCAGGGGGAATGGTGAATCAGCAGGGGGAATGGTGAATCAGCAGGGGGAATGGTGAAT
>CAZFMI010000029.1:66-11888 GCA_964519915.1 uncultured Geomonas sp. | reverse complement strand
CAGCAGGGGGACGACTCCTTGCGGGAAGCCAGCCGGTTGCAGGCGGCGATGAGAAACACGGTCCCGGAACCGGCCATGTTGCCGAGGCTGATCGCGGTGAAGATCTGGTCCTTTACCGCCAGCCAGGCGTAGAGGGCGGTGATGCCGGAGCCGATGCACCAACCACCGAAGGTGAGCAGCGAAAGGGAGAGGGCGTGGTTGCGGTCGCTCCACGCCCTGGTGATCTGCGGCAGGTATAGGAGCACCGCGATGACACCGTTCATGGCGTACAGGGATTTCAGGGTCAGCAGCAAGCTCATGAGGCGGATTCCGGATTCCTTTGAAGAGTGGCCCCAAAGGTACTACATCCGGATTGAAAGCGAAGTGAGGTGCGTCACAAAAGGGATAGCAGGAGGGAGTCTTCGGAGGGTGATTGGCAATCGGTGGGGGCTAGGTCTCCGCCCCCACCGTGTGGGTGGTGAAGTGAAAAGAAGGCGCCATGCTCCCTTCCCAGCTTCCTAGGGGAAAGTCGCCATGACGTAATCGCCGATCTTCCGCGCATCCTCATCGGAAATCATGCTTTGGTCGAACTTGTTCATGCCGGGGCCGGGGTTGCGCATGACTTTCACGACGTCATCGGCACTTTTGACGGTGCCCCGTTCAGCCATGCCTTTTGCGCTGAGTGTCTTAGCCGGTGTGATGGTGTTGCCGCCATTGGGATGGCAGACGGCGCAGTGCTGTTTGTACAGCTGCTCGCCAGTCAAACCGGTAGCCGATGGTGCCGGCTCAGTAGGTGCCGGTGCAGCGGGTGCTGTTGTTGTCTGTGGTGGTTGTGCTTGCTCTTCGCTCTTCTTCTTGCATCCGACTGTACCGCTTGCAATGACCACCAGAATTGCCAGGGTTACGACCAAACGCCTCTGCATGTGACACCTCCTGTTAGTGTTTATTCATCCGGCGAGTATACCAAAGAAAGTTATCCGCGCTCGGAGATGCCGCCACAATTATTCGTTCGCTGAAGGCTATTTGACAACACCTGGGTTGATGCTAATTTTTATCGTCCCCAAAAGGCCAAAAGGAGGGAGCCCAAGATGAAGAGAAACGCACTCCTGATCGCGCTGATGTTCGTGCTGCTCATCTCCATGTCATGTGCCGAGGGTGGCCAGTTGTCGCACCGCGTCAACGGAGGGTTCGCACCTGACGTGCAGGATATCCAGGACAGCCCCACGCAGGAAAAGGCCTGCGACTGCTGCCAGAAGTGCAAGGCAGCAAGACGGCCGCTGGAGCCCGAACTGCAACAAGACACCGCCGAGGGCGCAGACACCAGGAAGAAAAACGGCTGCGACGATTGTTGCCAGAAGTGCGGCAGGCCCGTGCAGCCGTCCCCCGAAGACATCCCGCCGGAAATAATCAACAAACCCAGGCAGAGATGAATCAGTATGCACAAAATTAGGTAGCTGAAGGAGAAATGCTCGATGTGATCCAGCAACTGTTAGCTGGAATTGGCCCTGTTTCTCCCGTTGGAGGGGGGGGCTTTCAGCTTTCGGCCATCGCGCCTTGGCAGAAAACGAAACTGTGACATATGGTGCTGCCGGGACGACGTTATTCGCTCTCCTCCCTGCTCGGGCACAACTCCGCGTGGCACTTCCATCCCCATTTGCTCTTCCCCTGGAACACATGCCTCCACTCTCAGCAAACCATCCCCTGCTGCATCGAAAATCCATCCATTACCTCCAGGCTGCACTCCCTGCTCTGAAAAAAGGGTTGACAGTGGATGGGGGCATCGTTACCATGACATCCATTTTCAAGTGGGGATTTTCATGAAAAGAGCCAAGAAAAAGATTTTCGCGGATTTCATCTCCCAGCGCGGGCTGAAATCGACCAAGCAGCGTGACATCATCCTCGACAGCTTCCTCTCCAGCGACAGGCACCTCAGCATAGAGGAGCTGTACCTGAAGCTGAGGGCGAAGCACCAGAACATCGGGTACGCCACGGTGTACCGGACCCTCAAGCTTTTCGCCGAGGCGGGTATCGCTCGGGAGATGCAGTTTGGCGACGGCCAGACCCGCTACGAGCATGTGGGGGAGGGCGAACACCACGATCACCTGGTCTGCACGAGGTGCGGCCACATCGAGGAGTTCGAAAACGAGACCATCGAAAAGCTGCAGGACGAGGTGGCCAACAGCCGCGGCTTCCTCATCGAGAAGCACAGGCTTGAGCTTTACGGCCTTTGCGCGAACTGCAGGAAATAGCGCCCTGATCCGCAGTGCCATGAGAGGGCGACACCGCTCGCCCATCTCTAGTCTCCCCCCAGCCATCGAGTCTCTTCCGTCCGGAGCGACACCGGGAAAAACGAATAAGTTCCCGCCATCATGAAAGTGACATTCATTGGCTTTCCGTCGGCATCTTAACGTCAAAGAGGGGTAGTAGATATCATGTTCTTTTTCAAGAAGAAGGGTTCCTGCCACGAAACTCCAACCGTTGCCGGCAGCGGTGCCAAGAAGGTCGCGCTGGTCGGGAATCCCAACGTCGGGAAGAGCGTCCTCTTCAACGCCCTGACCGGCGCCTACGTGACCGTTTCTAATTATCCCGGGACATCGGTGGAGGTCTCCCGCGGCAACACGACCATCGATGGCGAGCAGTTCGAAATCATCGACACCCCGGGTATGTACTCCATCCTCCCGATTACGGAAGAGGAGCGCGTGGCGCGCGAGATTCTCCTGAACGAGCGCCCCCACCTCGTGCTCCATGTCCTCGACGCACGCAACCTGGAGCGGATGCTGCCGATGACGCTGCAACTGATAGAGGCCGAACTCCCGGTCGTCCTGGTGGTCAACATCATGGACGAGGCGGCGCGCATGGGACTGGAGATCGACATCCCCCTGCTTTCCAAGCGCCTCGGCATCCCGGTCATCGGTGCGGCAACCGCCAAGAAGGTGGGGCTCCCCGAGATCAGGGCAGCCATCGCCGGCACCGCCAACAGCGCCACCCCGCCCTTTAACTACTCCCGCCTCATGGAGGGGGACATCGCCGAGATCTCCACCTGTCTGAAGGGCGATTACATCCTCTCCAAGAAGGCGCTTTCCCTGTTGTTGCTGCAAGGCGACGCCGAGGTCGCCGAGCTGGTGCGCATCACCGAGGGGGGAAATGCCGCCGAGGTCGAGGCCGCCGTAAAGGACAAACGTTTCGAAAGAAGGGAATCCTTCCACCTCGACCTCTCCATGGAGCGCAAGGGGATAGTGAAGGGGATCCTGGACGGTGCCTTCAGGACCCCGGCCCAGCGTGTCGTCACCATGGCCGAACGTTTTTCCAGGTGGACGGTCCGCCCTGCCACGGGCGTCCCCCTGCTGCTCATCGTGCTTTATTTCGGCCTGTACCAGTTCGTCGGGGTCTTCGGGGGCGGGACCCTCGTCGATCTGCTGGAAGGAAAAGGGTTCGAGGAGAACTTCAACCCGTGGATCACGGATCTTGTGAAGCTGCACGTTCCCTGGATGCATCTCCAGGAACTGCTGGTTGGTGAATATGGCGTCATCACGCTCGGTATCCGGTATGCGGTGGGCATCATTCTCCCCATCGTCGCCACCTTCTTCCTCTTTTTCTCCATCCTGGAGGACAGCGGGTATTTCCCGAGGCTCGCGCTTTTGGTGGACCGCGTGTTTAAGAAGATGGGGCTCACCGGAAGAGCCGTCATCCCCATGGTGCTTGGCTTTGGTTGCGACACCATGGCCACCATGGTGACCAGGACCCTCGAGACGGTTCGGGAGCGCGTTTTGGCCACCATCCTGCTGGCGCTAGCCATTCCTTGCGCGGCGCAGCTTGGTGTCATCATGTCACTGCTCTCCGCCGTGCCCGGAGCTCTCATGGTCTGGGGCGTCTGCCTTACCCTTATCTTCCTGCTGGTCGGTCTGGTCGCTGCCAAGGTCATGCCTGGGGAAACTCCGATGTTCTACATGGAGATCCCGCCGATGCGCTTGCCGCAGCTTTCCAACGTGCTGACCAAGACCTACACCAGGATGCAGTGGTACTTCATGGAAATACTGCCTCTTTTCATAATTGCCTCCGTGTTGTTGTGGCTTGGCAAGGTCACCGACTTCTTCGACAAGATGGTCCAGGCGATGAACCCGGTCATGTCGGCGTTGGGATTGCCCAAGGAATCCGCCATCGCTTTCGTTTTCGGTTTCTTCCGTCGCGACTACGGGGCGGCGGGGCTTTATGACCTGCAGACCCAGGGTTTGATGGACCCCAGGCAGTTGACCGTAGCGGCGGTAACGCTCACCCTGTTCATTCCGTGCGTGGCGCAGTTCCTGGTCATGAAGAAGGAGCGTGGTTGGGGCGCCGCCCTTGGCATAGGGCTCTTCGTCTCGGTCTTCGCCTTCGGCAGCGGCTGGATTTTGAACCGTTTCCTGCTTGCGACTTCGATACTGTAGAACAATCGGTAATCGGCGGCGAAAGACAAACCAATCTCCCCAGCCGCAGCACACGAACAGCATAGAACGCAGAACGCAGAACATAGAACATAGAACGGCTTTTAGAGGTTTCAATGAGGTGCGGATTTTGCGGGCATGAGTTCGAGGAGCATGAAGGGAACGTCGGGTGCAAAAGCTGTCCGATCTCCTCGGGGTGCAAGATGATCAAGTGCCCCCGCTGCAATTACGAGAATCCGCCGGAGGCCGCCCTGGTCAAGGGGCTCAGGAAGGTGTTCGGCAAAAAGAAGTAACCGGGTTCGGTTGAACCGCAGAGTACGCTGAGGACACAGAGGTTGGGCTTTCTTCTTCTTGGTCGGCCGGGTTTTTCTCTGTGCGCGCGGCGCTCTTTGCGGTAATAATTGAGCTCATTGAAAAAGGAGAAGCTATGAAACTCACGGATAAGGCGGAAGAGATACTGGAGTCGCTCTGGATCGAGTCGGAGGAGAAGGGAACCGGCTACGCCGAGCTGGACCGGATGGTCATTGATCCCTCCGATCCCGCCTACCATGAGTTGGCCTCTCAGGCGCTGGTGGAGATCAAGGGGGGGCGCATCTACTTCCGCCCGGAGGGGCGCGAGGAAGGGCGCAAGACCATCAGGCGCCACCGCCTGGCTGAAAGGCTGATGATGGATGTGCTGAACATCCGGGGCGAGAGCGGCGACATGAAGGCATGCCAGTTTGAGCACCTTTTGAACGAGGGGGTCGATACCAAGGTCTGCACCATGCTGAACCACCCGGTAACCTGCCCCCACGGAAAGCCGATTCCTGCCGGCGAGTGCTGCGAGGAGGCGCGAAAAAGCGGTGACCTGGGCGTGGTGCCGCTCACAGAGCTAAAGCCCGGCGATGACGGCGATATCGCCTATATCCAGACCGAGGACAGCAAGAAGATGCAAAAGCTCATGGCGATGGGCGTGCTCCCCGGCAACCGCATCTCGCTTCTGCAGGCCTTTCCCTCCTATATCTTCCGGGTCGGTTTCTCCGAGTTCGCCATCGACTCGGCCATGGCGCGGGAGATATTCGTAAGAAGATAACGGCTGCAGCTGTAGGGGGTATCCCCGGCAAAACGAGAAAAAGGCGCCCCTGACCGGGGGCGCCTTTTTCCGTCTCGTGCATCTGCCGCGAATCCGGTCCCGTCTGCCGCTGGGGACATTTATGCTTCGTCGCAACCGCCGGCGCACATTAGTGAGGGGCACTTTGCAAATACATGAGAAAAAGGCTTCAAGATCTTAAAAGCCGTGACGATAAAGTAAAAAGCCGACCCAGAGAGGGTGCGAAACTCCTCCGGCACCGATTTCAGTCACAGTAAGGAAAAAGAAGGAAACTATGAATGCTGCCGGCAAGGATACCAACAGGCAAGAGGCGGAAATAAAGCGGCTGTCGGCCGGCTGGTCGACGGTCCTGGCTGACCAGGCGGCGCAACTGGCCGTTGTCTCAGGGACTACTGAGCATGAATTTCTGGACATCGGCGGCAGGCTCCAGGACTTCTACCAGCGCGGGATCGCGATCTCCGGGCTTGCCTCGGAGATGGTGGGCGAGGTGGCGGGGGATCATGTCACCGGCGCCATGGACGGTCTGGGCGAGATGCTGGACGTCATGGGGCATTACGTGGACCGTGCCCAAAAGGAGATCGACGGAAGTGCGGAGACGCTGCGCGAGATCCTGAGGCTGTTGGAAAACGTGGCAGATCCGCTCTCCGGATTCAAGAAGGTGAACAAGGTGCTGAGGATGCTCGGCATCTCGACCAAGATAGAGAGCGCCCGGCTGGGGCAAAGCGCGGCCGGGTTCGACACCCTGGCAAGCGATGTCGGCGCACTGTCGGTGCAGGTGAACGACAAGGCGGCCATCATCCTGAAAAGAAAGGACGAACTGGCACGCGCCATCGAGCAGACCCTGAGCGGGGTGCTCCACTCCGGCGCCCGGCAGCATGACCAGGTCATCGAGATCCTGGACCGGACCCGGTCGAGCCTGCAGGCGCTTACCGAGATCAACACACGCTGCGCGAGCTCGGTGGCGGCGGTCTCGGCGGTATCCGACGAGGTGTACCGCTCGATAGGCGACGTGGTCATGTCGATGCAGGCGCACGACATCGTCCGTCAGCAGATAGAGCACGTGGAGGAATCGCTCGCCGAGGTCAGGCAGGGGCTCGCTGTAGGGTCGGCCGGCGCAGACGCCGCAGCCTGCATCTGCGAGCTGCAGATCGCCCAACTGCGGCACGCATCGTCGGAGCTCGACACGGCGGTGCGGACCATCATCGACAGCCTGAGAGAGGTTGCCAGAAAGCAGTCCGGCCTCTCCGCCCAAACCAGCTCCATGGCCGGTGTTGCGGACCAGGCGGGGGGGAGCTTCTTCACGGGAATGGAGAAGGACATCTCGGTGGTAAGCGATGCCCTGCTGGAGAGTTCCAAGGTGAACCGGGCGCTTTGCGTCGCCATGGGGACCGTGGCGGAAACGGTCGGCGAAATCGCCGCCTTCGTGGGCGACATCGAGAAGATCGGCGAGGAGATCAAGCTGATCGCGCTGAATGCGCAGATAAAGTCCGCCTACACCGGTGACGAGGGGGCGGCGCTGGGCGTTCTCGCCGAGGCGATTCAGCGCCTTTCCATAGACGCCATTGATCACACCGGCGCGGTTTCCGCTACGCTGCAGGCCATCATAGCGGTTACCGACAGCCTGAACGAGGGTGTGTGCGTCGAGACCTCAGGTCTGGAGAGCGAAGTGCGCGGCATGGTCGACAGGCTCTCGGGGCTTTTGCACACGCTCAGGCAGGTAAACGACACGCTGCAGCGCTCGTTGCGCAAGATGGATGACGCGGTTTCCCTGCTCTCCTCGGACATCGAGCAGGTGACCTCGGGGATCACGGTGCATCGCCAGGTCGCCCAGGTGCTGGAGGCGGCGATCCAGGGGCTGGCCGGCGTCGTAGCCGAAGCCCGCATCATGGCACCAGCCTCGGCGACGGCGGGGAACCTGGAACAACTCGCCCAGCGCTACACCATGCAAAGCGAGCGGAGAATCCACGAGTCGCTCGGTGGGGGACCCGCTGCCGGCGGGCATGCGCCTGCGCCGGCCTACGACGACGATCTTGGCGGAAATGTGGAGCTTTTTTAAATAAAAAAGAGGACGGGACATGGACCAGTTCAAATTGGAGCGTACGCAGGACCCCGAGGTGAAGGGGAAAGAGGTACTGAAGGTGTCCGGAGGGGTGACCATAAGCGAGGCCGGCGATTTACATGAGGCGCTGACCGCCGCACTGGCCTGCGCCGGCGAGCTGCAGGTCGACCTTTCGGACATTGCCGGCATCGATCTTACCGGGTTGCAGCTCCTCTGCGCAGCCCACCAAAGCGCACTGCGTGACGGCAAATCACTGTACATCACCGATGGAGGCAACCCGACTTTTCGCGACATGGCTGCCGATGCAGGTTTTCAAAGGCACACCGGGTGCGTGCGCGACATATCTTTCAGCTGCATCTGGGTAGGAGGAGAGAGCTAATGGCCAAGGTAATTATGACTGCGGACGATTCTGCCAGCGTCAGGCAGATGGTGAGTTTCACACTGAAGCAGGGAGGGTACGAGGTCGTCGAGGCGGTGGACGGCAAGGACGCGCTGCAAAAGCTATCCACCACCAAGGTGGACATGCTGATCACGGACCTCAACATGCCGAACCTGGATGGCATAGGGTTGATCAAGGGTGCCCGCGCCCTTGCCGGCTGCAAGTTCATCCCGATCGTCATGCTCACCACTGAGTCCCAGGACTCCAAAAAACAGGAAGGGAAGTCGGCAGGGGCTACCGGGTGGATCGTAAAACCGTTCAAGCCCGAACAACTCATGGCGGTTGTAAAGAAGGTGCTCGGATGATAGACCAACACCGGCAGGCATTCAAGGAAGAGGCGTATGAGCTCCTGGCGGAGCTGGAAACTTCGCTTTTGGAGCTTGAGGAGAGGCCGGATGACCTCGACCTGATCGGGCGCGTGTTCCGCGCCATGCACACCATCAAGGGGTCAGGCTCGATGTTCGGCTTCGACGACATCGCGAGCTTCACCCACGAGGTGGAGACCATCTTCGACATGGTGCGCAACGGGAAGCTGCAGGTCACGGGCCGATTGGTGAACCTGACCCTGGCTGCCAGGGACCAGATCAAGGCGATGTTGGACGGCGCCGATGACGGGAACGGGGTGGACCTCGAGGCGAGCGCCGGAATCATCGTGGGGCTCAGGGAGCTGGCCGGCTTCCAGTCCGCCGCAGCCGCCCCCCCCGGGAAGGAGAGCGCAAAAGCCGCTCCCAGGGACCCGGTCACCTACCGCATACGCTTCGTCCCTTCGCGCGAGATCTTCGCCTCCGGGAGCAACCCGCTCACCCTGCTGAGCGAGCTGAAGGATCTTGGCACCTGCAGCGTTGTGGCGCAGACCAGCGACTTCCCCGGGCTCGAAGAGATCAACCCGGAGGCATGCTACGTCTACTGGGACATCATCCTGACCACCAACCAGGGGGAGAACGCGATCCGCGACGTCTTCATCTTCGTAGAGGACGACTGCGAGCTGAAGATCAGCGTGGTGGCCGAGCACAGCCGGTTCGAGGAGCAGCAGGATTACAAGAAACTCGGGGAGATCCTCCTGGAGCGCGGGGACATCACTCCCAAGGAGATGGAGGACCTCCTCGCCCAGCAAAGGAAGTTCGGCGAGCTGGCCATCTCGCAGGGGATACTGCATGAGGGTAAGGTGCAGTCGGCCCTGATCGAGCAGCGGCACATAAAGGAGGTGCGCCAGGAGAAGCAGGGGGCGGAGGCCGCCTCGAGCATCCGGGTCCCCGCCGAACGGCTCGATCTCCTGGTCAACCTGGTGGGCGAGATGGTCACCGTGCAGGCACGCCTGTCCCAGACCGCCGCCCAGCGGGCGGACGTGGAACTGCTGGCGATTGCGGAGGAGGTGGAGCGGCTCACCGCCGAACTCAGGGACAGCGCCCTCAACATCCGGATGCTGCCGATAGGCAGTACCTTCAGCAAGTTCAAGCGGCTGGTGCGCGATCTCTCGGCGGAGCTTGGCAAGCAGATCGAGATGACGACGGAAGGGGCCGAGACCGAGCTGGACAAGACGGTCATCGAAAAGCTCAACGATCCCTTGGTGCACCTGATCAGGAACAGCATCGACCACGGCATCGAGCTTCCCGAGGCGAGGGTGGCCGCCGGCAAGCCGGGGCACGGCACGGTGCACCTCTCCGCGGTCCATTCCGGCGACAGTGTGCTGATCACCATAGCGGATGACGGTGCCGGCCTGGACAAGGACGCCATCCGGGCGAAGGCGCTGGAGAAGGGTATCATCTCCGCCGCGGTCGAGCTCTCCGAGAAGGAGCTCTTCCAGCTCATCTTCGCTCCCGGGTTCTCCACCGCGAAAAAGCTCTCCTCCGTCTCAGGGCGCGGCGTCGGCATGGACGTGGTGAAGCGGGCCATAGAGGCCCTGCGCGGCTCGATCGACATCTCCAGCGTGCGCGGCGAGGGAACCCGCATCATGGTGAGGATCCCGCTCACCCTGGCGATCATCGAGAGCCTGCGGGTCCGGATCGGTACGGACACCTTCATGCTGCCGCTTTCCCTGGTGGACGAGTGCGTGGAACTCACGCGCGAGGACGTGGCCCGCTCGCACGGCCGAAACCTGGCCCATGTCAGGGAGCAGCTGGTTCCCTACATCCCGCTCAGGGAGCACTTCCGCATCCCGGGGGATCCCCCCGACATCGAGCAGATAGTGATCACCCAGGTGGACGGCCTGAGGGTCGGCTTCGTTGTGGATCACGTGATAGGGGAGCACCAGACCGTCATCAAGTCCCTGGGGCGCGCCTACAAGGACACCGAGGGGATATCCGGGGCCACCATACTGGGAGACGGTTCGGTGGCGCTCATCCTCGATATTCCGCAACTTGTACAGGCGGTGGAAGCCCTGCAGTAGCAGGATGTGCCTTTGCGGGGACGGCGGCACCTTTGACCGGACCTGCACCCATTTTTGCCGGGTGCAGGTCCTTTCTAAATCGTCGCAGCCGGCGGGGCCGGTTTTGGAGGAAAAATGTATGCAACGGGGGCGGTTATCATGGAAGAGCCAGGTCGTGTCGAGCACACAGCGACCCTGTCCGCACGTGATTTCGGCAGGCTGAGCCGTTTTATCTACGACACTTGCGGCATCAAGATGCCCGAGGTGAAAAAGACCATGCTGGAGGCGCGCCTGCAAAAGAGGCTGAGGGCCCTTTGCATGCGCAGCTTCACCGATTACTGCGACTACCTCTTCTCCAGCGAGGGGCTGGAGAAGGAGCTGGTGCAGATGCTCGACATGGTCACCACCAACAAGACCGACTTCTTCCGTGAGCCGGACCATTTCCAGTACCTGACCCATACCGTGCTGCCGGAGTGGCTGAAGAGGCACCCAAACGGCACCCTGGCAATCTGGAGCGCCGGCTGCTCTTCCGGCGAAGAGCCGTACACGCTGGCGATGGTCCTCACCGAATTCGCCGCGAGAAACCCGGGTTTCGACTTCAGGATTCTTGCCACCGACATCTCCACCAGGGTGCTGGAGAAGGCAAAGAACGCGATCTACGCCGAGACCCAGGTGGAACCGGTTCCCCTGGAGCTCAAGAAGAAATACCTGCTAAGGAGCAAGGACAGATCGAGCGGCATGGTGAGGATCGTTCCCGAGTTGCGCGAGAAGGTGCGCTTTCGCCGCCTGAACTTCATGGACGACGACTTCGGCATGCGGGAGCAGCTGGACATCATCTTCTGCCGCAACGTCATCATCTATTTCGACCGTCCCACCCAGGAGAAGCTCCTGCAGCGGTTTCACCGGTACATGAAGCCGGGGGCGTTCATCTTCATGGGGCATTCCGAGACGCTCAGCGGGCTTGACGTTCCGCTGGTAAGCGTGTACCCGACCGTGTACCGGAAACAGAGGTGATGCCGCAAACAGAGCAGGGCTTCGTTTTCCTAAAACCGGGGCAGATGATGGTAAGCTCTGTACCGTCGCTTGTCACAACGCTGCTTGGTTCCTGCGTCGCCGTCACCTTGTTCTGCCCGAGGTTGCGACTTGGCGCCATCTGCCATGCGCAGCTCCCCAGTTGCCGCAAGAAGTGCTGCAACCACGAGCACAGCGATGCCGGCAAGTACGTCGACTGCGCCGTCATGTCGATGCTGGAACGGCTTCAGGCGGGCGGGGCAGAGAGGCGGGAGATCGAGGCGAAGCTCTTCGGCGGCTCGGACATGTTCGATGCGTACGGCAGAGGCCGCAGCGTCGGAAGGCAGAACATCGAAATGGCGGTCCGCACACTGGAGCGTGAATCGGTTCGGGTGGTGCGTGACGACCTGGGTGGGGGGCGGGGGCGGAAGATCATCTTCCACACCCATACCGGGGAA
>CAZFMI010000028.1:0-50591 GCA_964519915.1 uncultured Geomonas sp. | reverse complement strand
TCTGGGTGAACTCGGGCTGGCGGTCGGCGCGCAGGTCCTCGTCGCGGAAGCAGCGCACGATCTGGAAGTAGCGGTCGAAGCCGGAGACCATCAGGATCTGCTTGAAGAGCTGCGGCGACTGCGGCAGCGCGTAGAACTCGCCCTTGTTGATGCGGGAGGGAACCAGGAAGTCGCGCGCCCCTTCCGGTGTCGACTTGGTGAGGAACGGGGTCTCCAGCTCGATGAAGCCGTTGTCGGTGAGGTAGGAGCGGGTCAGCTGGGCCACCTTGGAGCGGAGGATCAGGTTGGACTGCAGGGTGCCGGTCCGCAGATCCAGGTAGCGGTACTTGAGCCTGATGTTCTCGTTCACGTCGACGAAGCCGTCGAGCGTGAAGGGAAGAGCCTTCGAGGGGTTCAGGAGCTTGCACTCGGTCACCAGCACCTCGATCTCCCCGGTCTTCATCTTCGGGTTGACGGTCCCTTCCGGGCGGCTGGACACGGTCCCCTTGATGGCGAGGACGTACTCGTTCCTGGCCCCTTCGGCCTTGGAGTGGGCCTCGGCGCACCTCTCGGGGTCGAAGATGATCTGGGCGACGCCGTCCCTGTCGCGCAGGTCAACGAAGATGAGACCGCCGTGGTCGCGCCTCTTCGAGACCCATCCCATCAGGACGACCTGCTGCCCGACATCGGCGCCCCTCAGCTCGCCGCAGTAACTGGTTCTCTTCCAATCCCCCAGAAAATCTATCATTGAAAAATTCCTCCTTGGAATAATATGCAGGAAATAACGGGTCACTATACCCAAAAAGCCACCCCGCTTCAACCAAAAAGGGACCCCGAGGCAGCTCCGGCTGGAGTTTTGGGAGGCGCGCGCCCGGCCCCCCGTAAAGGAGAACCTGCGGGCGCACAAAGGCCCGGCAGGGTTTCTGCCGGGCCTTTGTCGATGCTTTTGCCATGGTGCTATTCGGTGCCGCGCATGGAGACGTAGGCGGAACACCTCTTCTGTGCAAAATCGAGGTGCTCCAGCATGGCGCTTCTGGCGCCCTCCGGGTTCCGGTCCCGGATCATCTCGTAGACCTTCAGGTGGTGGCTGAAGAGAAGCCTCTGGTCTTCCTCGGTCAGGTAGACCGCGCGCCAGACGTCCCGCTGGAATTCCTGCATCGCCTCGAAGATGGTCTGCATGATATGGGACCAGACCACGTTGTGGGTGGCGCGGGCCACCAGCATGTGGAAGTGGGCATCGAAGTCCTCGGAGTGCTTCAGCTCCTCCAGGTTCTTGGCCATCCCGTCCACCACGACCTTGATGCGCCGGATGTCCTCGGGAAGCGCGCGCGAGGCGGCGTACCAGGCGGTCCAGGATTCCATCCCTTTGCGCACCTCGATGACGTCCAGCGCCCTGTCGCCGTCGATGCGGATAAGTTCGGAGAGCGGCATCGACGCGGAGTTCTCCACCAGCGAGCGGACCAGCGTCCCGCCTCCCTGATAGGTCTCCACGAGGCCCGAGGAGGTGAGGATGTTGAGCGCCTCGCGCACCGAAGGGCGTGAAACGCCGAACATCTCCGCCAGCTCGCGCTCCGGGGGGAGCTTCTCGCCCGGGTTGAATTCGCCAGCCAGGATGGAGCCGCGGATCTGCTCCGCTATCTGCGTGGATACCTTTTTCGGTTTTATGGGCGTAAATTTCATGATCGCACGGATACTACATTAGCAAGAGGATAGCAACATCTTTTTGGTAATTTTTCCTTACCAATGCGCTTCGCAGCCCGGAGCGCCGCATCCCCAGGGGGGCGGGTTCGCTTGTTTGTCATGCGCCGATGCTCATCCGGAGCAACTCGGTCAGGTGGATCACCTTCACCTGGGGGGTCGCCTCGGAAAGCGCCTTTTTCAGCTGCAAAAGGCAGCCGGGGTTGCTGGTCACCAGATACTCCGCCCCGGTCTTCTGGACGTTCTGCACCTTGCGTGACAGCACCCGGTCCGACATCTCGGGCTTCTCTATGTTGTAGGTCCCGGCCGAGCCGCAGCAGGCATCCGCCTCGGGGAGCTCGCGGAAATCGATGCCGGGGACCATGTTGATCAGGGCGCGCGGCTGGCTGCGGATACCCTGGCAGTGCGCTATATGGCAGGGGTCGTGATAGGTGACCTTGATGGGGAGCGGCTTCAGCTTGTCGGCGAGCCCGGCAGCCTCGCTTGCCAGGATCTCCGAGATGTCGCGCGTCTTCGCGCTGAAGGAGGTGGCGCTCTCCTCCCCCCCCAGGTGATGGCCGTATTTCTTAAGCTCCGCCCCGCAGCCGCCGCAGTCGGTGACCACGAAGTCGAGCCGATAGGACTGGAACAGGTCGGTGTTGAAGCGTGCCGCATCCCTGAGCCCTTCGATGTCGTGTCCGAGCATGTTCGGGGCGCCGCAGCATTTCTGCGCCTTGGGGGTGATCACCTTGTAGCCGAGCGCGGAGAGAAGCTGCACGGTGGCGACGCTTGCCTCGCTGAAGATGAGGCTCATCACGCAGCCGAGGAAGAAGCCGACCGTCCCCTTTTCCTTCCCTTGCGCCGGGGTCACCTCGCTTATGGTCTGGCGCAGCGGTGCGGCCGGGAGTTCGGGCAAGAGCCCCTCCATCCTCCCCAGCGCCTCCGGGAACACCTTCAAAAGCCCGAGCGAGCGGACCACCTGCTGCAGGCCGGTTTTCTGGTACAGCCGAAGCGGAGCCGTCGCCGCCTCAAGGCGGTCCGGGTGCGGGACCAGTTTCCTGAGGATCATCTCCTCCATCATGGAGAGCCCCCCCTCCTGTTTCCTCTCGCAGCGGAACTCGGCGACGAGCTCCCCGGCGTTGACGCCGCAGGGGCAGGCGGAGGCGCAGGCCTGGCAGTCCAGGCAGAGGGAGACGTATTCGAGGAGATTCTCGCTCTCCACCAGCTCCCCTTCCTGGAACTTGCGCACCAGCGCCACGCGCCCGCGGGGCGAGGCGGTCTCCAGGAAGGTCTCCTTATAGGTCGGGCAGTGCGGCAGGCACATGCCGCAGCGCATGCAGTTGATCAGCTTTACGTAATCCATGTCGGCCTCTTGTACTATTTGGTTTTCCTGCTCAGTGAGTCCCGTCCGACCCGTCCGACCCGTCCGACCCGTCCGACCCGTCCGACCCGTCCGACCTGTCCGACTGGCAGGACGAGTCGGCCTAAAAAATCTTCCCAGGGTTCAGTATCCCCTTCGGATCGAAGGCTCCCTTGATGCCCCTCATGACGCGGAGCCCCGACTCGCCGACCAGCTTGGGGAGGTACTTCTTCTTGGCCACCCCCACCCCGTGCTCGCCGGTGATGGTCCCCCCCATGGCGATGGTCGCGTCGAAGATCTCGCCGAAGGCCTTGTGGGCGCGGGCAATCTCGTCAGGGTTTCTTTCGTCGGTCAGGCAGGTGGGGTGCAGGTTCCCGTCGCCGGCGTGGCCGAAGGTACCGATCAGGAGGTCGTACTTCCTGGCGGTGTCCTGAATCAGCTTCACCATGGGCGCGATGCAGCTCCTGGGGACGGTGGCGTCCTCGAGGATGGTGGTGGGCCTCATCCGTGCCAGCGCGGAGAGCGCCACACGGCGGGCGGTGGCCAGTTTGAGCGCCTCCTCTGCGGTCGCCGCGGTCTGGAAGAACGAGCAGCGGTGCCGCTCGCAGATCTGCCGGATGCCCGCCGCGTCCTCTTCGACCTGGGCCGGATGGCCATCCACCTCGATGAGGAGCACGGCGTCCACGTCAAGCGGCAGACCGACATGGGCGTAATCCTCGACGCACTTGATGGTGACCCGGTCCAGGAACTCCAGCGTCGCCGGGATGATGCGCGCGGCGATGATGTGGGAGACGGTGAGCGCTGCCTGCTCCAGCTGCGGGAAGTGCACCAGCATGGTCTTCTTGGTCTGGGGCTTGGGGATCAGCTTCACGGTGATCTCGGTGAAGATCCCCAGGGTCCCCTCGGAGGAGACCAGGAGCTGGTTCAGGTTGTATCCCGCCACGTCCTTTACCACCTTCCCCCCGGTCTTCAGGAGCTCCCCATCGGCAAGGACGGTCTTTAGCCCCATCACGTAGTCGTCGGTGACGCCGTACTTGAGCCCCCGGAGGCCGCCCGAGTTCTCGGCGACGTTGCCGCCCATGGTGGAGATGTTCATGCTCCCGGGGTCGGGGGGGTAGAAAAGCCCCTTCGCCTCCACCTCGCGGTGCAGCGCGGAGGTGATCACGCCGGTCTCGACGGTCGCGGTGAGGTTCTCCTCGTCTACCTCCAGGATCCGGTTCATGCGGCTGGTCTGCAGCACCACGCCGGCGTCGAAGGAGATGGACCCCCCGGAGAGGTTGGTGCCGGAACCGCGCGGGGTGACCCGCACGCCGGCCCGGTCGCAAAGCGACATGATCCTGGAGATCTCCTCGGTGCTGCCCGGGAGCACTACCACCCCCGGCCTGCTCTGCAGCTCCGGGGTGGAATCGTAGCCGTAGCAGGCAAGCGACTCGGGGTCGGTCAGGGTGTGCTGTGCTCCAGCTATCTCCGTCAGTGCCTTTATGAAACTGTTTTCCATGGGAGGGTTCCTTTCTTGGCTTTTAAAGTGTGGACCGCCTCGCCCTCCCCTGCCGCTAGCGGAGGAAGAGAGGGAGGTAATAGGGTGCTATCACTGCGGTAAAGACAGCTGCGATCGCCATCGCCACGCCGCCCATGGCCCCGGCCGTCTCGCCCTCCATGAGCGCCACGGCGGTCCCCTGGCCGTGCGAGACGGTTCCCAGCGCGAGACCGCGGGCGACCGGATTTTTCACCCGCACCAGCGAGAGCGCGGTCGGCCCCAGTATCGAGCCGATCATGCCGGTCGCCACCACGAAGGCCGCGGTGAGCGTCGCCTCGCCTCCGGCGAGCCTGGAGATCTCAACGGCGATGGGGACGGTGACCGACTTCGGCCCCAGGGAGAGGAGCACCCCGTCGCCCAGCTGCAACAGGCGCCCGGCCACCAAGGCCGCGGCCATGGTGGCGAGCGAACCGGCTACCACGCCAAAAAGCACCGGGAGCGCGTGGTCTCGCAGTACCTTGCGGTTGTTGTACAAAGGAAGCGCGAGCGCCACCGTGGCAGGCCCGAGAAGCAGGGTCATCGCCTCCTTGGCCGGCCGGTAATCCTCCAGCGTGAAACCGCCCATCTGCAGGGCGCCGATGATGACGACGGTGCTCAGGAAGACGGGGTTCAAAAGCGGATGCTTGAAGGCGAGAAAGATGCTGCGCGTAGCCAGATAGGCGCCTACGGTGAGCAGCACCAGCCCGGCGAAATGAAGCGCGTTCATCGTGACGACCTTTTGTGCAGAAACTGCACCGAGAGGCCGGTTACCGCCATGCCGAGCATGGCGCTGAGCGCCAGGATGACGAGCAGCGCCACACCGCTTTGCCGCATCAGGGTGCCAAAGGCCATCAGCCCCACCGAGATGGGGATGAAGAAAAACGCGAAGTGCTTGAGCAGGAAGCCCCCTCCGGCCTCTACCAGGGCGGGCTTGACCGCCCCTGTCGAGAGCAGGGCGAACAGGATCAGCATCCCCGCGACGTTCCCGGGGAGTGAGACCCCCGACAGGTCGACCAGGTAGCTCCCCAAGCGAAAGAGCAGCCAAAGCAGCAGTATCTGCCAGGTTATGTCGAGGAGCTTTCTTGCCATCGGACTTCCTTGCTTTTTTTAGCTAAACACCGGGGAGAGAGGTACGGGCGGCCACGGAAGATGGGGAGGGTCGAGGGGCCGCCGGAGATGCCGGCTCGACCGATTCCCCCGGGAGGCGCACCTCCCGGGGTTTTGTATCGGCAGTTGGTCAGGGGATCATCCAGGGGAAGACGTAGGCCTGCAGCGCCACGATGACACCCATCACGCAGGTAAGGAAGATGGCGTGCTTCAAGGTGAAGCGGAACAGGTTCCCTTCCTCGCCGACGAGGCCGGTGGCTGCGCAGGCGACCGCGATGGACTGCGGGGAGATCATCTTCCCCATGACGCCGCCGCTCGTGTTGGCCGCGCCGGTGAGGAGCGGGTTCAGGCCGAGCTCTTCCGCGGTTACCTTCTGCAGGCCGCCGAAGAGGACGTTGCTGGAGGTGTCGGAGCCGGTCAGGAACACGCCGAGCATGCCGAGAAACGGAGAGAGGAACGGGAAGAGCGCGCCGGTCTTGGTGAAGGAGATGCCCATGCTGGTGGTCATGCCGGATGCGTTCATCACGAAGGCGAGGCCGACAACGCAGGCCACCGTCAAAGCGGGATAGCGCATGTCGTAGAGGGTCTTTCTCACCACCTCGAAGAAGGCGCCGATGCCGACCCCGCAGATCAAGGCGGAGATGATGGCGGCGATCAGGATCGCGGTCCCTGCGGCGGACATGAAGTTGAAGTTGAACTTCGCGGCCACCTTGGCCGGCTGCTGGTCGGTGAGCGCCTTGTCAAGCGGCTTGAACTGCGCCTTCTCGACAACCTTCGCCTCAACGAGCTCCTTCTGGATCTTCTGCAGGTCCTTCTGTTTCTTCTCGACTGCGTCGAAGGCTGCCAGGCGCTCATCGGTGAGCGCTGCGGTCTGGCCGGGGAGCGTCTGCTCCACGGCAAGGAGCTTGTCTTCCAGCACCTGCAGCTCGGAGAGACCGGCGGCCAAAGCCGCCTGCTTGGCGTCTGCCGGAGACAGCAGGGCGATCTGCTTGGCTGCCTCTTCCTTCACGACGGCGATCTTCTTGATGCCGTCCTCAGGCTTGGAGACCTTCTTCACGATGGCGTTGTCCAGACCCGAGATCGGGATCACGATCTTGGACTTGTCGAGCGTTGTCTTGAGGGACGGGATGCCCCAGATGAGGACCATGACGGTGAGCACCAGGTAGGGGGCCCAGGCGCGGAACATCTCGGCGCCGGTGTAGTCGTGGCTCTCCTTGCCGGAGAACTCGGGCTCGTGGTCGAAGGTCCAGACGGTGGGGGGCTGCCAGAACTTGAGCAGGATCACCAACGCGGCCAGGGTGGCAAGCGACGCGGTGACGTCCGGGAGGTAGGGGCCGAGGTAGCTTGCGGTGCCCCACTGGACGACCGCGAAGGTGACGCCGCAGACGACGATGGCCGGCATGACCTCGAGGGTCTTCTTCCAGCCGCACATGATCATGATGACGTAGAAGGGGATGAACACGGAAACGAAGGGGAGCTGGCGCCCCACCATGGTGGAGAGCTGCATCATGCCGGCATCGTCGTACCCCATGACACCGGCGAGCGCGACGACCGGGATGCCGATGGCGCCGAAGGCGACCGGTGCGGTGTTCGCGATCAGACAGACGCCCGCTGCATAGAAGGGGCGGAAGCCAAGCCCCACCAGGGTGGCGCCCGCGATGGCGACCGGCGTGCCGAATCCGGCGGCCCCTTCGATGAAGGCGCCGAAGCAGAAGGCGATCAGCAGCGCCTGCAGGCGGCGGTCACCGGTAAGCCCGGCAAGCGAGGCCCTGATGATCTCGAACTGCCCGCCCTTCACGGTCACGTTGTAAAGGAGAATGGTGGTGAGCACGATGTAGAAAACCGGGAACAGACCGAAGCCGGCGCCCTGGACGAATGCCAACCCGGCCAGTTTCGCCGGCATCTGCCATACGAAGATCGCGATGGCGACTGCAGAGGCGACCGCGAGGGGGCCTGCCTTGTGCGCCTTCATCTTGAAAACCGCAAGACAGACGAAGATTACAACGAGTGGAATGGCGGCAACGAGCGCCGACATCGCGAGACTTCCGCCGACCGGGGTGTAGCTTTGAATCCATGGCATGACTGTGTTCTCCTTTTTTCTTTGGTGCTGTTTGGGACGCGACAGACAGACTGGCTATGTGCAGCAAAAACCGGAATCGTTTCAGCGTAAACATCGGCGACCTTGGCTCCCCGCGCGCCTGGGACGGCAAGGAAAACAGTCAATCAAACCAGGTTATAGTTTTTGGTAAGGCCAATTAACCATCTTTTTAGAACAGTGTCAAGTTTTTTTGTATTCGGCAACTAAACAGCTTTACTATGGCGTTTTTTTGCATTAATATGCCTTGGCAATTTGGTAATATCATTTTTTTCATATGCCCGATACGGGGCTTTGCAGCCGGGCCGGCCGATGGTAAAGCCGCTAAATACGGCGCGACGTAAAACAGCTTTCCCCAAGGCGCCAAGGCGGCGACAAAGGAAAGCAGGGACGTACAGGAAAAGCCGGCCTGCCTGAACCGGTGCCAAGACAACTGATGGAGGGAAAACAGCATGTACGAGCAATTCAGGACCAAAGCGGTCGGGGTCGGTGCGGAGGTGCATCGCGTGGCCAGCAGGAAGGACGCGCTTGACTTCATCCTCACCTTTCTCGATGAGGAAGGGGTCGCCGACGCCCCCGGCCGCTACGCGGTGTGGGCGGACGGCCCCTTCCTTGGCGGGGTGGACAGGGGAGTGCTCGCGGGGGTTTCCGGGCTGAGCCTCGAGGTGACCAGGGAGCGGGCTGCCCGGGCAAAGGTGGGGATCAGCGAGATGTCATGGGCGGTCGCCGATACCGGCTCGCTGGTGCAGGACCAAAGCGCGTCCGACCAAAGGCTCGCCTCCTCCCTGACCGAAATACACATCGCGCTGGTACCCGCCGCGAACATAGTCGCCGACAAGCCTTCCCTCTTCGCCAGGATCAACCCCAAGACCAGCAGGTACATCGCCTTCATCACGGGGCCCAGCCGTACGGCCGACATAGAGCGGGTTCTCACCATCGGCGTGCATGGACCGGAGCGTCTGATAATCGTCTTCGTCGATGAGCAGGGAGGGGCGAACCAATGAAAAAGGAATTCAAGGCATCCATCAACAAGGCGCTGAACGACGCCAACCTGACCGGGGCGCTAGGCAAGTTCTCCGAGGCGTACAAGGTGAACCGGACCAAGGCCTACGAGGGGATGGACTTCGAGGCGCTCCGCTCCAGGATCGCAGAGGCGAAATCGAGTGCCGCCTGCCACCTGAGCGAGGTGGCCGACACCTTCCAGAAAAACGCCGAGGCCCTCGGGGCAAAGGTGTTCCGCACCAGCGACCCGCAGGAGGTGAAGCAGTACATCCTGAAGCTCGCCAAGGACAACGGCGTCAGGAGCGTGGTGAAGTCCAAGTCGATGGCGACCGAGGAAATCCACCTGAACAAGACCCTGCTCGAAAGCGGCATCGCCGTGGCGGAGACCGACCTCGGGGAGTGGATCATACAGCTGGCCGGGCAGACCCCTTCGCACATGGTGATGCCCGCCATCCACATGACCAAGGAGGAGGTATCGGAGCTCTTCAGCAAGGAAGTCGACGAGCGGCTCTCCACGGACATCCCCAGGCTGGTCAAGGTGGCCCGCAACGAGTTGCGCCCCAAGTTCCTGGCAGCCGACATGGGGATCTCGGGCGGCAACATCGCGGTCGCCGAGACCGGCAGCATCGTGCTGGTGACCAACGAGGGTAACGCGAGGCTGGTGACCACCCTCCCGAGGATCCACGTCGCGCTGGTCGGGGTGGAGAAACTGGTGGAGAAGTTCGAGACCGTGGCGCCGATCCTGGACGCGCTCCCGAGAAGCGCCACCGCCCAGCTTCTCACCAGCTACGTCTCCATCATCTCCGGCCCCACTCCCAACGATGACGGCTCCATGAAGGAGATGCACATCATCCTGATGGACAACCGCCGCACCGAGATGGCGCAGGACCCCAAGTTCAAGCAGGCCCTGCAGTGCATACGCTGCGGCTCTTGCCTGAACGTCTGTCCCATCTTCCGCCTGGTCGGCGGGCACGTCTTCGGGAGCATCTACACCGGCGGCATCGGCACCATTCTCACCGCCTGGTTCGACGAGCTGAAGAAGTCCGAGGACATCCAGGGGCTTTGCATCCAGTGCGGCAACTGCACCCAGGTCTGCCCTGGGAAGCTCGACATCCCGGAGATGATCCTGGAGATCAGGCGCCGCCTGCTGCTGGAGAAGGGGCAGCCCTTGGTGCAGAAAGCCATCTTCGGCGTGGTGAACAATAGGAAGCTCTTCCACGGCATGCTGAGGGCGGCGTCCATCGCCGGCAAGCCCTTCACCTCCGGCAAGTTCATCCGCCACCTTCCGCTGTTTCTCTCGGACCTGACCGACGGCCGCAGCCTCCCGGCCATCGCGGAAAAGCCTTTCAGGGATATCTTCCCCGCCATCGAACAGCCAAAGGGAAGGGAGAAGGCCGTCTTCTACGCCGGCTGCCTGATCGACTTCGCCTACCCGGAGATGGGGGTGGCGCTGGTGAAGCTCCTCAACAAGGCGGGAATAGAGGTGGCCTTCCCCGAGGAGCAGACCTGCTGCGGCGCGCCGGCGCTGTACAACGGGGCTTACGAGGTGGCGGCGCAAAATGCCGTCGACAACATAAAGGTGCTGCTGGAAGAAGAGGCACAGTACGTGGTGTCAGCCTGCCCCACCTGCACCGTCGCCCTGGCCCACGAGTTCGGAAAGACCCTCGAGACGCTGGGCCGGACCGGGTGGCTTGCCAAGGCAAAGGAGCTGGCAGACAAGACCATGGACCTGTCGACCCTGGTGAAACGCCTGGTCGAGCAGGGGCGCCTGAGCTTCAAGGAGGGAGAGGAGCTCGGCAAGGTGACCTACCACGACTCCTGCCACCTGAAGAGGACGCTGAACGTCTCTAAGGAGCCGCGCGAGCTGCTGCAAAAGGCCGGATACGAGATGGCGGAGATGTTCGAGTGCGACATGTGCTGCGGCATGGGAGGTTCCTACTCCATGAAGCTTCCCGAGATCTCGGCGCCGATCCTTCAGAGGAAACTCAGGAACATCAAGGAGACCGGCGCGCCGGTGGTCGCCATGGACTGCCCGGGATGCGTGATGCAGATCCGGGGGGGGGTCGACCAGGACGGCGCCGCCGTAAGGGTGAAGCATACGGCCGAGCTGTTGGCCGACCGGCTCGAGGATTAGACCGACAGCGGGACAATCGGGACAAAAAGAAAAGCCGCTCGAAGCGAGCGGCTTTTCTTTTCAGCTGTGGTTCCCTGCCCTACACCTTCATCTTCGCCGGCTCGGGCCTGGTGAAGAGCGCCTTCACCGCTCCGAAAACCAGTATGGCTGCAGGAACCAGCTGCCCCGCAACGATAACGGCGGCAAAACCCATGAAGGCCCAGACAAGGATGCCCGGCTGGTCCGCCTGCGCACCGTTGGCCGCAAAAGCCGTGGTCGCAGACGCGGCCGTTGCAACAATAGCGTTGATAGGTGCTCTCGCTCTCATGACATCCTCCCTTTGGGAATCCGAGGTTAGACAACTGGGTTCACGAGGAGCATCAAGCATGCCAGAGCGGCTGCAGGCGGAAGCGACCGCCTAACCTGCCGTATCCGCGGCACATTGAACTCGAGCCGGCAAAGCGCCCGGGGGAGGTTGTATGGTTTCCCCATACACCTTTACCGGCGCCCGGGGACAACCCGCCTGCAACTCAGGCATAAACCGTCGTGATTGCAGCATCAAGCCGCCTGCGGCGGGGTGTATAGCAACGCCATGCGGCTATCTGCAGAGGTTGCAGTCGGCGGCAACGGCTGACTTGGCGCGCAAGGCAAAAGGGCCTTCACTGCCTTTTGCATCCGCAGCGAGGCCCCGCCTGCCTTGCTCCCCCCTTCGAAGTCAACCGGTCACGGTCACTTGGCCTTGATCAGTTCCACCTCGATGCTGATCGAGACTTCGTCCCCGACCGCCACCCCGCCGGCCTCCAGCATCTTGTTCCAGGTCAGATCGAAATCCTTCCTGTTTATCCTGGTCGTGGCGGAGGCTCCGCTCCTGACGTTGCCCATGGGATCCTTCACCTGGGGGGACGGCCCCTCGACGTCGAGAGCGACCTTCCTTGTCACCCCATGCAGGGTGAGGTCCCCGATCAGCTTGAACCTTCCGGCGCTGCTCCCTTTGACGATCTCGGTGGAGACGAAGGTCATGGTGGGGTATTTGTCGACCTCGAGGAAATCGGCGCTTTTGAGATGCGCGTCCCGCTTAGCCACGCCGGTGTCTATCGACGCGGTGTCGATGGTTGCCGACACGCTGGACTTGGCGAAGTCCTTGTCGTCCACGGTCACCACACCTGCCACCTTGCCGAACACCCCCTTGACGTTGGAGACCATCAGGTGGCGCACCTTGAATTCGACGGCGGAATGCTCCGGGTCGATGTTCCAGGTCGATGCGAGTGCAAACGCCGGAACCATGAGAAGAAGAGCTGCCGCCAATACCCCTGCCAAGCCGTTTGTCATGTGCCTGTTCATCGTAATCCTCCCGCTGCTTCCTTGTTCATTAAGTAAGAATGGAGTGCCTGCTAATGGTGCCTGCCCAAAGCATACCATTTGGGTCCTCTTTGTCCATCGCCTATTTCCTGCCCTTTGTTGCCGACAAAATCCGACCGCCTCTTGACAAGGCGCAACCCGGAGGTGAGAATCCTCCAACGCCACATCGGTCGGGCCAGACGGACGTCGGCAATCGTGCCGGCCGGAGGCAGCTTGACAGCATCGGAACCCATAGCAGGAGGTCGCCGTGAACGTCCTTGATTTCGCCATGAAGGTTGAGCTGCAGGGGAAGGCTTACTACGAGAACATGGCCGCATCGGCCGGGATGCCGGGACTGAAGACCATCTTTACCGAACTGGCAGCCGATGAGCAGAAGCATTACGACACGCTGCGCCGTTTGAAGGAGGGAGAAACCTGGGGGATGGCCGACTCGCGCGCAACGGAGCAGGCAAGGGACGTTTTCAGCGAACTTCTGCGGGACCGGAACCTGCCGGCGGAACTCCAGGAAGCTCTCGATGCCTACCGGCTCGCTCTGAAGGTGGAAGCGCAGAGCGTAAAGATGTACGAGGAGATGGCAAAGAAGGAAGAGGATCCGGTGATCGTGCAGCTCTTCCTGAGGATCGCCAACGAGGAGAAGAAGCATTACAACGTGTTGGAAAACGTCTGCGATTTCATCATGAGGCCGAAATACTACCTGGAGTGGCGGGAGTTCAGCAACCTCGACGAGCTCTGACCGGCCGGGGTGTGGTGCGGGCAAAGTCAGCCGTTTACCGCCCTTCTTCGCTCCAGCCCGTCGTAGTTGTCGCTGCTGCGCTGGCGTACGGGATCCACGCCGACGCGCACCCACCCGGAGCTCCGCCTGAACTTGGCTATCGCGCCGGCCTCGATCAGTTTGTCCAGCATGAAATCCTTCACGTAGTCGTACCTCCGGTCGTCGTAACCCACCTGGATAAGCATGCCCCACCTCCCTAGCCCGCTACAAAACGACTCCCTCAGCGCCACACCCCTAAACTGCCGCAATTCCATGAGAACCGGGTTTTTCCTCCACGGCAATTTACCACGCCCTGCAAAATTGTCCACAAAGAGGACGTAAAAAACGGGACGCACCGGCTGGCGGCTCCCTGCGACACCGCTCCACGAAAAAAAAGGGGAAGCCCTTGCGGCGCTTCCCCTTGATCGGCATGCGGAGTCGGACGGCCTGGCGCCCTTACTCTCCGAGGTAGGTGTAGGACTGCAGCGTCCGGTCCAGAAGCTCGAGGAAGTGGCTGCTCTCCTCGATGGATACCTTCTGCAGCGAGACGTCCTTCTCCAGGTTGTTACGGACCCTTTTCAGGATCTCCTGGCTGTCGTACTGCACGTATTTGAGGCTCTCCCACGTGGCATCGCCGGTGATGACCGTGTCGATCTTGTAGTTGGTCTTCTTGTTGAAGGTGATGTGCACCGCGTTGGTGTCGCCGAACAGGTTGTGCATGTCGCCCAGGATCTCCTGGTAGGCGCCGATCAGGAAGAAGCCGATGTAGTACTGCTCGTCCACCTTGATCTTGTGCAGCGGGAGCGCCTTGGTCCTGCCGTTCTCCCCTACGAAGCTGGTGATCTCGCCGTCGGAGTCGCAGGTGATGTCCGCGATGGAGGTGAGCACGTCCGGCTTCTCGTCCAGACGCTGGATCGGGACGATCGGGAAGAGCTGGTCGATGGCCCACGAGTCGGGAATCGACTGGAAGAGCGAGAAGTTGGCGAAGTAGGTCTGCCTCAGGCTCAGCTGGAAGTTCTGCAGCTCGTCGGGGATCGGCTTCATCTTCTCGACTATGGAGTTGATCTTCCTGATGATCCTGCCGTAGACCCACTCGGCGTTCGCCCGCTCGGCCATGTTCAGGTAGCCCAGGTTGAAAAGGCTCACCGACTCCTGGATCAGCTGTATGGTGTCGTGGTAATCCTCGCGAAGCGAGTGCTTGTCGATGCTCTTGTAGATGTCCACGAGCTTCTTCACCGTCGGGGAGAGCTTCTCCGGCTCGGTGAGGATCGACTCGAAGTCGGGCATGAGCGTCTGGGTGTTGTTGTTCAATACGTCCGTGACCAGCACCGAGTAGTGTGCGACGGTGGCGCGCCCCGACTCGGAGATGATGTTCGGGCAGGGGACCCCGGCATCGTCGCAGATGTTCTTCACCTGGTAGATGACGTCGTTGGCGTACTCCTCGATGGAGTAGTTCACGCTGGAGAAGTAGCTCGACTTGGAGCCGTCGTAATCCACTCCGAGCCCGCCGCCGATGTCCAGGAACTCCAGGTTGACCCCCAGCTTCCTCATCTCGACATAGATCCTGGTCCCTTCGATGAGGGCATTCTTGATCTTGTCGATCTTGGTGATCTGGCTCCCCACGTGGAAATGGAGCAGCTTCACGCTGTCGAGCATGTCGTGGCTCTTCAGCATCCCGATGGCCGCGATGATCTCGGAGATGCGCAGGCCGAACTTGGCATCCTCGCCCCCCGAGGTGGACCATTTGCCGATCCCCTTGGAGGAGAGCTTCACGCGGATGCCCAGCTTGGGAACGATCCCGGTCCGCTTGGAGACCTCGACGATCTTCTCCAGCTCGAACAGCTTCTCCACCACGATGGTGATGTCGTAGCCGACACGGGTGGCGAAGAGGACGGTCTCGATGAACTCGGTGTCCTTGTAGCCGTTGCAGATGATCGGGAGGTTGTTCCCGGTGCTCATGGAGATGGCCGCCACCAGCTCCGGCTTCGAGCCGACCTCGAGGCCGATGTTGTACTTCTTGCCGAAGTTCGCGATCGCCTCCACCACCTGGCGCTGCTGGTTCACCTTGATCGGGTAGAAGGTCTGGTACCTGGCCGGGTAGTTGTTGTCATGAATCGCGTTCTTGAAGACCCTGCTGATGGAGGCGATGCGCCCCTCCAGTATGTTCATGAAGCGCAGAAGGATCGGGGGCTTGATCTTTCTCTTGATCAAGTCGTCGACCAGCACCTTGAGATCTATGGAGTACTTCGAGTTGGGGGACGGGTGCACGCAGACGTTCCCCTTCTTGTTGACCGAGAAGAGTTCGGCGCCCCAGTTGTCGATGTTGTAGATCTTGGAGGAATCGTTGATAGTCCATTTGGCCATAATTCAGTTCACCATGTACTTCATGAATGGGGTTGTTTCGTCATCAGGACAGGCGGCTTTTGAAGTCTTCATAGCCGAAGCTGCGCACGACTTGCAGCTCGCCTGTCTGCGGCTCAAAGGTGCAGATGTGCGGATGTTGTATGCCGTTGAACGTCGTGGTCTTGACCATGGTGTAGTGCGACATGTCCAAAAATGCCAGCTTTTGCCCGACATGCAGGGGTTCCTCGAAGGACCAGTCGCCGATCACGTCGCCGGCAAGGCAGGAGGGCCCCCCCAGCCGGTAGTCGTGCCCCTTCTCGCCCGCGTCGTAGCCACCCTTGATCTCCGGGCGGTAGGGCATCTCCAGGATGTCCGGCATGTGGCAGGTGGCGGAGACGTCCAGGACGGCGATGTCCACCTCGTTGTGCACCACGTCCAGCACCTCGGAGACCAGGATACCGGTCCCTATGGCGATAGCCTCCCCCGGCTCCAGGTACACCTCGAGGTCGTACTTCCGCCTGAAGTAGCGCACCAGCTCCACCAGGGCGTCTATGTCGTATCCCTCCCGGGTGATGTGATGCCCTCCCCCCAGGTTCAGCCATTTCATCTGCGGCAGGAACTCCCCGAATTTCTCCTCGAAGGACCTCGCCGTCCGCTGCAGCGGGTCGAAGAGCTGCTCGCAAAGCGTGTGGAAATGAAGCCCCTCCACACCCGCAAGCGATCTCCCCTCGAACTCCGAGCGGAGTATCCCCAGGCGCGACTTCGGCGCTGCCGGGTCGTAGATCGGCGTGTGCCCCTCCGAGTGACCCGGGTTCACCCTGAGGCCGATGGAGACGCGCCCCTGGTACTGCTCCCAGAGCGGGCGGAAGCGCTCCAGCTGGTTGAAGGAGTTGAAGACCAGGTGGTTGGAGGTCTCCAGCAGCTCCCTGACGTCGCTCTCCTTGAACGCCGCCGAGAAGCTGTGCACCTCGCCGCCGAACTCCTCCCTCCCCAGGCGCGCCTCCCAGGGGGAGCTGGCGCAGGTACCGCGCAGCGTCTTCGCTATGATGGGAAAGACGCTCCACATGGAGAAGGCCTTCAGCGCCAGAAGGATCTTGGCGCCGCTTCGCTTCTGCACCTCGTCCAAAATGGCGAGATTGTGGCGCAGCCGCCCCAGGTCCACCACGTAGGATGGAGATGGGGCGAGCCTCGTCATTTCATTTACATGCAGCTTTGTCACGTAAGTTCCGCCCACTCGCCGCCGTCGATCACCACGGTCGGGAGCCCCATGGGGGCCAGTTTTTCCAGGAACGGCTCGGGATCGAACTGCTCCATGTTGAATACGCCTTCGCCGCGCCATTTGCCGGTCAGCATCATGATGGCGCCGACCACCGCGGGAACGCCGGTGGTGTAGCTGATCGCCTGCGATTTCACCTCGCGGTAGCACGCCTCGTGGTCGCAGATGTTGTAGATGTAAACCTGCTTCCTCTTGCCGTCCTTGATGCCGCGGGCGATCACGCCGATGCAGGTGCGCCCCTTGGTGAGCGGGCCCAGGCTGCCGGGATCAGGGAGCACCGACTTCAGGAATTGCAGCGGGACGATCTTCTGGCCGTTGTACTCCACCTCGTCGATGCGGGTCATCCCGACGTTTTGCAGCACCTCGAGGTGCTTCAGGTAGTTGTCGGAGAAGGTCATCCAGAACTGCGCCTTCTTGATGGTCGGGAGGTGCTTGACCAGCGACTCCATCTCCTCGTGGTACATGCGGTAGATGTTCATCGGGCCGATCCCTTCCGGGAAGTCGAAGCTCTGCTTGGTGGAGAGGGGCGCCGTTTCCACCCACTCGCCGTTTTCCCAGTGACGGCAGGAAGCGGTGACCTCGCGGATGTTGATCTCCGGGTTGAAGTTGGTCGCGAAGGGCTGGCCGTGGTTGCCGGCGTTGGCGTCGATGATGTCGATCTCGTACACCTCGTCCAGGTACTTCTTGGCAGCCAGCGCGGTGTAGACGTTGGTGACGCCGGGATCGAAGCCGCTTCCCAGAAGAGCCATGAGCCCCTTCTCCCTGAAACGGTCCTGGTAGGCCCACTGCCAGCTGTACTCGAACTTGGCCGTATCGAGCGGCTCGTAGTTCGCGGTATCGAGGTAGTCGACACCGGTCGCCAGGCAGGCGTCCATTATGGTGAGGTCCTGGTAAGGGAGCGCCACGTTGATCACCAGCTTCGGCTTCTCGCGCTCGATCAGCTCTATCAATTCCGGCACGTTATCGGCATTCACCTGCGCGGTGGCGACAGGAAACTCTATCTGGTCCGCAATGGCGCGGCACTTGGATTCCGTGCGCGATGCGAGGGTAATTGCGGTGATCACGCCGGTGGCCTGGGCACATTTGTGCGCAACGACCCCGCCTACGCCACCTGCCCCGATAATCAGTACTTTGCTCATTTGAGTCACTCTCCTCTTTTCAATAATAAAACGTTGGCGGTGTCACAACCCAGAGAAGCTTCGCCGCGCCCTTCCCTACATTTTTCACTGCATGCTTCCTGTCGGAAGCGAAATAGAAGCATTCACCCTTTTCCACGGTGTACAGCTTGTCGTCCAGCCTCAGCTGCACTTTCCCCGAGATGACGTAGCCGAACTCCTCTCCTTCGTGGATCGGCTGTTCGTCCATCTCCCCCCCCGGGTCAAGGGTCACCAGCACCGGATCCATCTCCCGGTTCTGGGCGCCCGGCACCAGGAGTTCCACCTTGATGCTGTCGCCGTCGTCCGTCGCCTGAACACGGGCGTCCTTGCCGAACACGATGTCCTGGTCGGGCTCCTCGCTGAAGAACTCCTGCATGCTGATGCCGAAGACATCGACGATGTCCTTCAAGGTCGCTATCGAAGGCGAAGTGGCGTCGTTCTCCAGCTGCGAGATGAAACCCTTGGTAAGATCGGCGCGGCTGGCCAGTTCTTCCTGAGTCAGGGAGTTGACCATTCTGAGCCTTTTCAACCTCTCACCGATTTTCAAGAAATCCTCCCCGGTTTAGTAACAGTAAACCTTTTGTATTTTTGCAATTTAGGATTTTCGGTAAACTTTGTCAACGAAAAGTTTAGTAATGGTATACTTCCTGTTTAACATTTAATAACTGCTAATGTTCATCGCCGCCTAAGTCGCCGTTTTACCGCAGATAGTGCGCCATCCGCGCCCGCTTTTGCCGTTTACACAACGCCACAAAAAGGGAGCAAACCAGGAGCCGGGAAGGCCCTGTGCCTGGCGGGCGCGCCGCTGTTTTGGCACGTGTTGCGGCGCAATTCATTGGGTAGTGGTTCGCGATTCATTGGGTAGTGAGGCTTGTCAATAAAAAGGCGGCACGTGTTTTGGCACTGCCCCCTCCCGAAAACGAGGCGGTTCCGGCAAAGAAAACGCAGGTCCCGGCGGCAGGATGACGTATACCGCACCAAGCTAAGTAGCCGTTGAACCTTCACTTTTTTTGTGCTACTACTCGTTGGGCAGGCCAGGGAGATCCACCTTTCATCTGGCCGGGCAATCAAGGCATAGAGGAAAAAAGCATGAAACTATTGGATGGGAAGAAATGCGCGGACAGCCTGATCGCGGGCATAGCGAAACAGGTCTCGCGTCACGTCGACGCCGGGCGCAGGAAACCGCACATGACCGTGATCCTGGTCGGGAACCACGCCCCGAGCGAATCCTACGTCAAGTCCAAGATCACCACCTGCGCGCTGTCCGGCTTCGAGAGCAACCTGATCCGCCTCCCCGACACGGCGACCGAAAAGGAACTCCTCTGGATGATCCAACAGATCAACGCCGACGCCTCCACCGACGGGGTCATCGTGCAGCTGCCGCTCCCAAAGCAGATAAACGCGCAGCGCGTGATCAACGCCATCGCCCCGGAGAAGGACATCGACGGCTTCCACCCCACGAACTTCGGCCGGATGGCGCTGGGACAGAAGGCGTTCCGCCCGGCGACGGCCTACGGCATCTGCAAACTGCTGCAGTTCTACGAGGTGCCGGTGGCAGGGAAGCACTGCGTCGTCATAGGGCGCTCCAACATCGTCGGCAAGCCGATCTCCATCATGCTCTCCAACGACTTCGACATCGGCAACGCCACCGTCACCCTCACCCACATAGAGACTCCGCGGGAACTGCTGCTTGACGAGACCCGGCGGGCGGACATCGTCATCGTCGCCGTGGGGATTCCCGGCTTCGTGACACCGGACATGGTCAAGGAAGGGGTGACGCTGATCGACGTCGGCATCAACCGACTGGAGAACGGCAAGCTGGTTGGCGACGTGGATTTCGCCGCCGTAGCCCCCAGGTGCGCCTGGATCACCCCGGTTCCCGGCGGCGTCGGCCGCATGACCGTGGCAGCACTCATGATAAACACGCTGATGGCCTACCAGAGCAACTTCGAACTGGCTTAGAAGCCGTTCTACGAGGAAAGGGTCCCGGCTTGTGCCGGGACCCTTTCTTGTTTCCAACCGCGCAACCTGGATCGTCGGTCCTTTATTTCATCCCTGTTATCCCTTTCATCCCAGTGGACCGCCTCTAGGTTTCTTCCATCTTCCACCTGAGGTAGATCTCCTCGACCTTGTCCCTGGCCCAGGGCGTGCGCCTCAGGAACTTCAGGCTCGACTGCAGGCTCGGGGCATGGGTGAAGCACCTGATGTCAACCTGCTTCCCCAACTCCTCCCAGCCGTACTTTGCCACCAGTTCCGTAACGATCATCTTCAAGGTAACGCCGTGCAGCAGGTCTGCCGGCTGTTCGTGCTCCATGCCGCGCTCCTTTTCCATCTGTTATGGCAGCCCCTCTTCACACTGCTTCGGGGCCTGTGCCCGGAGCTTACCTTCATCGCCGTATTATATCCAGCAATAACCTGCCCCCCCACAGCCACCACCTCAAAGAGGAGCACCCGGGAGATGCGTAGGCAACCACGGTCGAGACGCCGACACCGATGAGGCCGGGGATCATGAAGCTGTGGTTCAGCAGGTATTTGCCGATCCTGGTGGTTCCCCACCTGGTTCAGCCCCTCAGCACGCCGACGGGGATCTCGGGGGTGCGCTCGGCGATCCTCTCCAGAAGCTCCTCGCCGGTCAGGTGCGGCATGGCGAGATCCGGCAGCACCAGCCCGATCCGCCTCTATGAACGGGAGGAATCTGGCCACGACTTCGACCGGACCCTGCACCTACTCTGGTTGTTCCGGTTCTGGCTGCGTTTGCGCCTGCACCTCGATACCGGCCATCTTCAGCAGCTCCGCCTCGATGTCGGCGGGGGTGTCCGGCTCCTCGAAACTGATCCGCCCCGCCTTCCCGGCCCGGAGTTCCCTCAGAAACGTCTCGGCGGCCCGGTGCACGTCCACCACTCCGCCGCTCATGAGACAACCCAGGCAGCGCCCTACGGCCTCCACCACATCGTGCGGCCCTTGCGGGACTTCCGCCAGCTTGTAGCGCTCCTTGAGCAGGTCGGGATAGCGGCGCATCATGTAGGCTGCGGCAAAGGTCCCGACGTTGGTGTAATCCAGGGCGTTGGCGCCGATGGCGCCGCTGGTCGCCAGCCGGTAGGCCCCCCCCTGGTCGTTCATCACCGGCCAGAGGAGCCCCGGCGTGTCGAAAAGGAGGATGCCGTTACGCAGGTCGATCTGCTGGGGACGGAGCGTTACGGCGGGCCGATCCCCCACCTTGGCGATGTTCCTGCCGGCCAGGGTATTGATGAGGGTGGATTTTCCCACGTTGGGTATGCCGACCACCATGGTGCGGATCGGGTAACCCGGGTTGCCCCTGTTGGGCGCGAGCTGTTTCACGAGCTTCACAAGGTTCTTCACCTCGGGGATGTTCTTGGCGGACAGCGGCAGGGCGCGCACGCCGGAACTGCGCTGGAAATGCTGCACCCACGCCTTGGTGACCATGGGGTCAGCCAGGTCGTTCTTGTTCAGCACCTTGATGCACGGCTTGTTCCGGCGTACCTGCTCCAGCAGGTGGTTCGAGCTGGAGTACGGAAGGCGGGCATCGAGCACCTCGATGATGACGTCGATCTTGCGGACCAACTCCGAGATCTGCTCGAGGGCCTTGCTCATGTGGCCGGGATACCATCTTATGGTCATGTACTTTCTTCCCTCTGATATTTCCAAATTCACCGCACAAGCGGCCACAATAGCACAATGACGAACTAAATTGGTTATTTTGTGAGCCGGCCCCGGCCAAACTGAGCCGAATCGCCCCCAAGGCCGCTGCCGCTCTCATTTGAGGAGCAGCTCGCGCCCTTTAACATTAACCCGATTGACTCCCCTTGCCACTCCAGCTAACATTGCGAATATTAAAAAACTGCAATCACCGTGAACATGAAACAGGAGGCAACGAGGGCATTCAAGGAAAGCGATCATGAGAGACTTTGTAACAGAGGCGATACGATTGGCGGTGGCATTGGAGAGGAAGTGCTATGACTTTTACCGCAAAGGGGCCACGATGGCACCCGACCCCGAGGGTCGGCTGATCTTCGAAAGGCTGGCGAGTGAGGAGGCCGGGCACATCGACGCCTTGCAGGCTGAGAGCCCCGCGCCCCTTTGCGACACGCAGCGCTGCGCGCAGCAACCGGAAATCGAGGGCAGACTGAGGGAACCCCAGGGAAAGCTTCTCGACCAACTGCGCCTGGCCCTGCTCAACAGGCAGTTCTGCATCGATCTATACACCACGTTCGCCAAAAGCTTCCGGGAGCCCTCGATATGCAGGGTATTCGAGATGACGCTGCTCATCGCCCGCAAGGAATTACGGTCCATCAGGCAGGAGTACCTGCAGGCGGACGCCGCCCCCGGCACCTCGATCGTCACCCGCCGCCAGAGAAGGACCCACGCAAGAAGCGGCCTCCACCCCGTCACTCCCAACAAACACTCCGAGGTGTTCTTTTCCATGCTGGACTCGGGGCGCCATTCCAACTTCCGATAAGGCAGCCAGCCCCTCTTCCCGGTCATCCCCAAACCTCCCCGCAGGAGCGCTTCAAGCTGGAAAAGCCCGTGCTGCCGGCGCTCCCCCCGCACCCGCCGGCAGCGCGGCGCGAGGGCTCATAGTGATCGCCTGCCCTCAGGCAAACGTGCTAGAGTGGAGAAGCAGACAAGCGCTCATTGAGCAGCTGCGGGAGAAAATATCATGAAAACTCTCGACGAACTATACGCGCCGCTACCCGGCACCGCCGACCTGCCCCGTCCCCCGGCCGAACTCATGGAGCAGGTTCGTCGGCGACGCGGTCAATCCTACCGTCCGCGCACCAGGCACCTGCAGCCGGACGGCCAAGCCACCTACACCAACCGCCTCTTCCTCGAGACGAGTCCTTACCTGCTGCAACACGCGCACAACCCGGTGAACTGGTTTCCCTGGGGCGACGAGGCCTTTGAGCTGGCGCGGCAACTGAACAGGCCGCTTCTGGTCAGCATCGGCTACGCCACCTGCCACTGGTGCCACGTCATGGAGGAGGAGTCCTTCGAGGACGAAGCCATCGCCAACTACATGAACAGCAACTTCATCGCCGTCAAGGTGGACCGCGAGGAGCGCCCCGATGTCGACACCGTCTACATGACCGCCGTTCACGCCATGGGGCTGCAGGGAGGATGGCCTTTGAACGTCTTCACCACCCCCGACAGGAAACCCTTTTACGGCGGCACCTATTATCCGCCGCACGATTACGGCGGCGGCCTTGGATTCATGAGCCTCTTGCTGAGGATCCGCGAAACCTATCACGGCGCCCCCGAGCGGGTGACCCGGGCCGGGGTGCAGCTTACCGACGCGGTGCGCGCCATGCTGGCGCCGTCCGAGGGGGAGGGTTCCGTGCAGGATGTCTCGCTGGGACAGGCGCTTCAGGTATACCGGGAGCGCTTCGACGCCAGAAACGGCGGGCTCATCGGCGCGCCGAAGTTCCCCAGTTCCCTGCCGTTACGCCTGTTGCTGCGCGACTACCTCCAAAGCGGCGACGAGAATTCCCTTTACATGGTGGAACTTTCCCTGAGGCGGATGGCGGCGGGGGGGATCTACGACCAGGCAGGGGGCGGCTTCCACCGCTACGCCACCGACGATAAGTGGCTCGTCCCGCATTTCGAGAAGATGCTCTACGACAACGCGCTGCTGGCCGCGACCTACCTCGAGGGGTACCAGGCCACGGGCGCCAGCGAGTTTGCCGCTGTTGCGCGCGACATACTGCGCTATCTGCGGCGCGACATGCAGGCGGCGGATGGCGGCTTCTATGCCGCAAGCGACGCGGACAGTCTCACCGAGGGCGGCCACCGGGAGGAGGGGATCTTCTTCACCTGGACCCCGGAGGAACTGATCGAGGCACTGGGTAGGGAAAAGGGAGAGATCTTCGCCGCCTGCTACGGCGTCACGAAGGGGGGGAACTTCGAGGGTCGCAGCATTCTGCATCGCGACAAGAGCGCCGCCCAGATGGCAGCCGAACTGCTGATGCCCGAGGAGAAGCTCGACCTGATCCTGGCGGAGTCGCGCGAGATCCTCTACCAGGCCCGCAAGCGCCGCGCCCTTCCCCTGAGGGACGAGAAGATCCTCGCCTCCTGGAACGGGCTCGCCATTTCCGCCTTCGCCCGGGCGGGGCTCGTGCTGAACGACACGGAAGCGGTCGATGCGGCGAAGCAGGCCGCGTTCTTCCTGCTGCAGCACATGACCTCGGCGGGAAGGCTCTTCCACAGCCACCAGGAAGGAGAAGCAAAAGGAGAGGGGTTCCTCGACGACTACGCCTTCTTCATTGCCGGGCTCATCGATCTCTTCGAGGCCTGCGGCGAGACGTCATGGCTGGAGCGCGCGGTCGAGCTCGCGGAAGTGGTGCGGGAAGAGTTCGAGGATGCCGAGCGGGGGGGCTACTTCATGACCGGGACGCGCCACGAACGACTGATTTCCAGGGAGAAGCCCGCCTATGACGGCGTGGTTCCCTCGGGGAACTCCGTGATGATCATGAACCTGTTGCGGCTTGCCCCCCTGACCGGCGAGCCGCGCTGGCGCGATCAGGCAAGGCGCGCGCTGGACGCCTTCGCGGGGCAGCTCGCCACCTCCCCTACCGCCCTCTCGGAGATGCTGCTCGCGCTTTATTACCTGCAGGACGTTGCCCGAGAGATCGTCATCGTAGCACCTGCCGGCAGCCCCGAGGCCGCCAGGGTCCTTCTGGAAAGGCTGAGGAGCGTGTTCATGCCGCACCGGGCCCTGGTGGTCGTCCGCGAGGGGGAGGAGATGCAGCGGCTGGCAAGGATGGTCCCGCTAGTCAGGGACAAGAAGGCCGACGGCGATCGGGCGATGGCGTATCTATGCGAGAGCAGGAGCTGCCGCCAACCCACCAGCGATCCGGAAGAGTTCTACCGGCAGCTCAAGCAAACCCAGTCGCGCGCCAGGGTTTGACAAACAAAAAGGATAGCGACGGGCGGGTGTGATGCTCCTCCTTGTCGCTATCCTTTTCTCTTTCCATCCCTGCCGGCGGGCAACTCGAGCGGCCACCGTTTACCTGCTGAAGGGAAGCTTCCAGAGACGTTTCTTTTGCTGCGGCTGGTGCGGGGCAAAGTTGCGCTCCCGCGTTACCGCTTCCCCCTTCTTGCGCCGGAAAGAGAACTTGAGACGCAGCCGGTTCAGATAGGTGAGGGGGGCCTTCGCCCCCTTCTTCTTCCCCGCCAGCGTCTCCCCCGGCGCGAAGAGCAGGTCCGCCAGGTGGTTGGTAGGCGTGTGCCCATCGAGCGCCTGCACGCAACCGGCACAATAGGTGATCACCCTCCTGCCGGCCGCCTCCTTCTTGCGCAACTCCCCCCACTCACCAGCCAGGGACGGGTTCAAGAGGTTTACCGCCCCGCCCTTGCCGCAGCAGACGGTTTTCCTCCCGGAATGCTTCATCTCCTCGACAACGAGACCCTGCCGCTCAAGAAGCGTGCGCACGGCCTGATGCACCGGCCGGGCGTTGCGGATGACACAGGGGTCGTGCACCGTGACGGTGCCTGCCGCCTGTTCAGGCTGCACCCCGGACTCGGCCAGCGCCTCCCAGACGGTGCGTACCCGCATCCCGTGACCGTAGCGCTCGAACATCACCTGGCAGTTGGGGCAGGCAACCAGCACCTCCTGCACGCCGTGCCGCAGCAGCCAGTCGTTCATCTCCTGGAACATCGAGGAGACGTACTGCTCGCGCCCAAGGGAGTGCGACGGCTTCATGCAACAATCGAACACCACGCCGACGGTCGGGTCCGCCCGATGCATCAGGGCGAGCAGGTTGTGCACAGCGTCCGGCCGCGTCCCGGGGAGGGAGCAACCGGGGAAGAAGATCGTCTTGCACCCCTGGGGGAGGCGGTACAGGCTGAAGCGTCGGGAGGTCCCGAGCTTTTCGTAGGTCAAAAGCGGCTTGTGCGCAGGGTAGGCACCGAGGTTGCGGTCTACCGCCTCGCGCCGCATCTCAAGGAACAGCCCGTCCACGTCGAGCCGCTCCGGGCAGACCGCGGTGCAGAGCCCGCAAAGGCTGCACTCGAAAGAGCGCTCCAGCGAGAGCCGGCCGGCGGCGTAAAAAGCCTCGGCTATCTTCTTGGGGGTGCCGTACTTGCGGAGAAAGGCGCACTCGCGGACACATCTGCCGCAGTTCGTGCAGCCGTCGACCTTCGCCTGGATGAGTTGCTGCAGGGGCGAGCGGACAGGGGTGGCGTCAAGCATGTGGAAAGGGGGCCTCCATGGGTTCGGTGGACACCCGCAGCCGGGGTGCCGGCGCACGGCTGATGCTGCCGGTGCGCCCGTGAGCATAGCAATTGCCCCCCCTGCTTAGCAAGCCTCATTTGATGTCTGCTCTTTAATCTCTCCCCCGTCATCCGGGCACGGAGCAACGGTGAAGGTCTTGTTCCCTGTCCCGGGCAGTGCGGCGTGCAAGAAGCAGCAGCTCTGCACCCGGTTTCTACCCGCGTGCTTCGCCGCATACATCGCTTCGTCGGCCCGCCTTATCAGGGTTTCGGCCGTATCCTCCGCGTTTAGCTGCGCCACGCCGAAGCTGCAGGTCACCATGCCTACCTGCGGGAAGTCGTGCTCGCACAGGCGCGACCTGATCTTCTCGGCCAGCTTGCAGCCGGTCATGGTGTCGTTGTTGTGCACCAGGATGACGAACTCCTCCCCGCCGAAACGCGCGAAGATGTCCGTTCTGCGGATGGTGTCGGACACGAGGTCGGCCACCTCCTTCAGCGCCATGTCGCCTACGTCGTGCCCGAAGGTGTCGTTTATGGACTTGAAATGATCGATGTCGAACAGGATCAGCGCCAGGCGCGTGCCGTAGCGCCTCGCCCCGACGAGCTCCGTCTCAAGCACTTCGGAGAACTTCCTCCTGTTCAGTATCCCGGTGACCGGGTCCGTGCTCGCCTGGCTTTCCAGCAACTCGTTCACCTTTTTCAGTTTCTTCAGCGCCAGGTCGCGCTCCTTGGTGCGGCGTTTGAGGCCGACATAACCGGCGCCCAGCCCGAAGAGGCCGAACAGCCACAGGACCCCGTGCCCCAGCGTGAAGAGCACAAACTGCTGCCTCATGCCGAATTCGAGCAGTTCCATGGGGAATTTCACGCTGATTCCGCCACGGATGTCCCCCCTCTTGTAGCCTTGGTGGCCGTGACAGGCAAGGCAGCTTTCCTCGGTCACCAGGGGGCGCATGAGCTGCAGGTATTTGACGTCCCCGTCCATCACCACGGTGGCCCGTTCCGGCTTCCCCTGCTCGAAGGCGCGCAGGGCCTCCGTCTCCCATGCGGTTGCCCTGTTCTCAGGCCTGAGCGGCTTTAGGCTGGTGATCCGTCCGGATATCCCCTGCTCTTTCTGCGAGAACTCGTAGATCTGGCGCATCATGTAGGAGGGGTTCACAAGGGTGAGATGCCGGCCGGAAGGGGTGTACACGTCGCGCTCCGGCATCGATGGGGGGTAAAAGGGGTTCGGCGTCATCCCGTGGTTGACCGGGACATAAATCCCGCCGTGCAAGGCATTCCACTTGCGGTAAATGATGTCCTTGTCGATGTAGGCCCTGGCGACGTTTTCGGCGATGCCTGTGATCTCGCGGCTGAGAAGAGAGGTGCTGGCCACCAGGGACAGGGCCATGATGACGGTCCAGACGAAGGCGAGTACGAGGGAATAGGGGCCGGGATGCGTGAAGCTGACCAGTTTCTTGATTTTAGCCGGTGTCGTTGGGGTCACTGCGCACCTTCCGGGAGAACGGATTCAAGCATCCACCCGGCGCCGACAGCCAATGAACACTCGAGGTCTTACATCGGCTGAACCGGGAAAATACTTGAGAAAAAAAGCCGGAGCGAATGAAAAAGGGGGGATGAAGACCATCAAAGCCAGTGTCTGGGATAAGAGCGGTGGTAAACGACGTTGTTGGTAAAGCAGGCTACGGCCAAAAGGATGAGGGTACCCGCCAGTACCGGGAGCAGGATGAACGCCGGGCCGACCGCGCCCTGCACCCCTATCAGGGCCGTGGCCCCTCCGGGGGGGTGCGTGGTGTCCGTGATGTTCATGAAAAAGATCGCCAATCCCACCCCGACGGCCATGCTCAACGGCGTCGAGCCGAAAAGAGAGACCACGACTACCGCCACCACTGCGGAGACGAGGTGCCCCCCTATCAGGTTGCGCGGCTGGGCCAGCGGCGAATCCGTGGCGCCGAACAGGAGCACGGCCGAGGCCCCAAAGGACCCGATCAGCAGGGGGTGGCCAAAGAGCGTGGTCGTCTCTACGATGGCAAGGACTCCCAGCGTGGCGGTCAGCAGGCTCCAGAACGCATAGCGCAGCGACACCGGGGGCCGTTCCCCGCGCAGCGGCGCCATGAACTTGCGCGGCACCCTGGACAGCCTCCTTTTAAGGGCGATTTTTCTACGTACGAAGATGGAAACGCGTCGTTTCATGCTATTTGGGCCGCCTCTATGAACCGGTTCATCGCAATGGGTGGGAGCGGCGGCAGATGCCCCGCCGGCCGTCTCCCTTTTTTGGGGGGCAGGTCGCTTCCTGCCCCCCGGGTCTGCGCTAGCTACCCGCCAAGGGGTCCTTTATCTCATGCTGCGGCTTGAACATGAGCTTCTTCGCCCCGCGGTTGTTGAGATATTTCTCCAGTTCCAGATCGACCTTGGCCGGCACGGGTACCCCTGCCTTCGCCAATGCCTGGCGAAGCAACCCATCCGCCTTGGCGGCGTGCCTCGCGGCGTCATCCATGATCCTGGCGGCCTCGTCCGGGTTATGAAAGCCGGTCGAGTTCTCTGCGCCGATGAAGACCACCCTGTAGAAGGCCTCTTCGTAATGCTCCCTGGCCGTGTCGTGCAGCTTCCTGTCCAGGAGCCTTCCCGCCGCCTCCGCCCGGTTCCCCATCTCGAACAGTTTGGCCACCGTAGCCGTGGCGTATCCGGCGCGGATGAACTTCGACACCACGCCGTCCTGGATCGCGTAGATCTTTTCGCGCAAGAGCTCAGGCGCCTCGCTGTGGCACTGGCGGCAGGCCTTCAGGTCGTTCTTGAGCGGGCTCATGATGCGGTGGTCTGTCACCTCTTTGCCTTCGGGACCGCTGGAGGGCATGTGACAGTCCGCACAGGTAACGCCCGCCTGCCAGTGGACGCTGTTGTTCGAGAAGAGCTCGAACTCGGGGTGGCGGATGAAGGCGAGCTTGAAGCCGGTGACGCTCTGGGTCCATTCGCCGCTGGGGGCGTTGCCGCGCAGCTGCCTGATGATGTTCTCCACCGTGATCCCCCCCCATTTGCTCCCCTGCCACGGGAAGAAGACGTCGGTGGACTTCATCTGGGCGTCCTTCGGGATACTGTAGGTCACGTGACACTGGGCGCAGGCCAGGGTGCGCAGGTCCTGCCGGGTCAGCTTGGCGGTATCGACCCCCATCTTCGCGAGCCCCTTCCCCAGGGTGAACCCGCGGGAAATCTTCAAGGACATGTCCCTGTTGTCGTGGCAGTCGATGCAGGCGATCCCCAGGGTCTGCTGCTCCTTGGGAATCTTTGCCCGGACCTCCTGGTACGGCTTGGAGAAATAATCCCTCCCCATCCGCTTTTCCAGTATCGGGGCATACGGCGTCTTGCAGGTCAGGCAGGAACCGCCTGCCTTGTACCTGCCCGGATCCACCTCGAGTTGGTCCTGCACCGCGAAGAGGTGCCCGCGCGGCTCCTTGTATTCGGATCCGAAGGCCCAGCCGTTGTAGAGGAGGGCCAGGAAAGGGAACTCGTCCAGCTTGTCGGGAACCTCCTCACCCACGTCATAACCCTTCTTGTACCTGCTCTTCCCCGCCGGGGTCGGCTCGCCGGTCTGCTTCCAGAGCGCGTACTGTTCCGGATAGACCTCCCCCCACTTGGCCGGGTCGATGGTCCCGTCGGGTATCACATCGACCGCTGCAACCGGCTCCACCTTCCCGGCCGCGCACCCCAAACCCGCGGCCACCGCCGCCGTCAGCGCCAGCGCAACACATCCTTGCAACATCTTCATCTCTTCTCCTCTCGCCGTTGATTCCTGCCCCTTTGCCGGACCAGGTAAAGTCTCATCGACTAGAGCAGGTAGCATGCCAGAACTGCCGGTCCCGCAAACCCCCGTTTTCACAGGATTCCGGCAGGGAGGCGAGGAGCGGTTGCGTGGCGGGCGGGGAACACGATGTCCCCAAGCGGTAACATCACTTGTCGACAGGGGACGGGGCGAGCCGCTTCATTTTCTTCCAGAGCGTCTTGCGGGAGATCCCGAGGATGCGCGACGCCTCCCCGCGCCTGTTGCCGGATGCGGCCAGGGCCTGCTCGATCAGCTCCGCCTCCCGGTCGCCCAGCCTGGCGGAAAGCAGGGATGCCTCCGAGGTATTGGGGGAAGGCGCCGCCGGCCGCGGATCTGCCGCTCCCGCGGAGAACTCGGGAGGGAGATCGTCGACGGCGAGGTGGTTCCCCCGGCAAAGCGCCATGGCCCGTTCCATGGCGTTCTTCAGTTCCCTCACGTTGCCGGGGTAGCAATGGTGCAGCAGTGCCTGTTTTGCCTCCCTGGAGAGTCTGAGCTCGGGACGCCCCATCTCCTCGGCGAAGCGGGACAAAAAGATGGTTGCCAGGGCGAATATGTCCTCGTGCCGCTCCCTGAGCGGCGGAAGCCTGATGGGAATCACGTTGAGGCGGTAGAAAAGGTCTTCCCTGAACTGCCCCGACGCCACATCCAGGCTCAGGTCCCGGTTGGTGGCGGCGATGATGCGGACATCCACGGGGATTTCCCTGTTTCCCCCGATCCGCTCGATGCACTTCTCCTGGAGCACGCGCAAAAGCTTGGCCTGTGCGGCAAGCGGCATCTCGCCTATCTCGTCCAGGAACAGGGTCCCGGTATGTGCCTGTTCGAACTTCCCCTTGCGCTCCCGCAGCGCGCCGGTGAAGGCCCCTTTCTCGTAGCCGAAGAGCTCCGACTCCAGGAGGCTCTCCGGAAGCGCCGCGCAGTTCACCTTGACCATGGGAGAGCCGCTGCGCCTGCTCTTTAGATGGAGCTCCCGCGCCACCAGCTCCTTGCCGGTGCCGCTTTCACCCGAGATGAGGATGGTGGAGTCGAGCGGGGCCGTGGAGCGGATCATCTGGAATACCGGCTGCATCGCCCGGCTGCGGCCGATCATCCCGCCACAGGAGTGCTCGCTCATGAGCTGATCCCGCAGCACGGAATTTTCCGCCTTCAGATGCTCCTTCTCGGTGATGTCCCTGCAGACCATCAGGGTTCCCACGAACCCCCCCTCCTCGTCCCGGATGGGATAGTAGCTGTTCTCGAAGATGCGCCCCTTGGTTTCCAGGGGGCGGATGTGGGAGGCGAGGACACCCTCGCGCAGGTTTGCCAGGATGGCGCCTATGCGCTCGCGGGCGGGAGGCGAGTGGATCGACAGCAGATCGCGCCCCAGGTAATTTGCCGCCTTGATGCCGCGCATCTGTTCGGCCGCGGAATTGACGCAAACAATGCGGTCGGTGTGATCGGCGAAGACTATCCCTTCGCCCATGCTCGTCAGGATCGCTCGGTATTGGGCGTTCTCGCGCCCTCCTTTGGAACTGTCCGGATGCGCCCCTTGTAACCCTTTGGTAACAGTGATCATAAATGCTCCTGCATTAGCCGCGTCGGCACGGGTCGAGCGGTGCCGGCAGGGGTAAGGGTTGGAAGCCTGCTCGCTTGAAAGTGGCAATCGGCGGGTCCGGTCCCGGCAGTCGCTACGCGTCGCCACCCGGTTTCATCCCGCAGCTCCGGCGGCACACGTCGCTTCATCGGCGCCTGAGGAAGGTTGACGGGAGCTCAGCAAAGGGAGAAATAGAAAGTAGCCCCTTTACCGGGTTCCCCTTCACAACCGATCCGGCCGCCATGGCGGTCGATGATCCGCTTCACCGTCGCCAGCCCGATGCCGGTCCCTTCGAACTGGCTGGCGTTGGGAAGGCGGCGAAACGCCTCGAACATCCTGTCCGACTGGCTGCTGTCGAAACCTATGCCGTTGTCCCGGACGAAATAGAGCTGTTTGCCGCCATCGTCCATGACGCCGACCTCGATCCGTGACTTGAGGCACCTGCCGGTATATTTCCAGGCGTTGCCGAGCAGATTCTGCATCACCACCCGCAGCAAGCCTTCGTCACCTCTTACGGTCATCCCTTCTTTTATGATGAACAGAGCATCCCTCTTCATGTCCTGCATCCTCAGATCCGCACATATTTCATCCGCCATCCGGCTGAGGTCGACCGCCGCGCAGGCCATTTCCTCCTCGGCCACGCGCGAGAAACTAAGGAGCGTGCTGATGATGTTTTCCATCTTGTTGGCCGAGTTGAGGATGATCCCGGCGTAAAGGTCCGTTTCCGCGCTCCTTTCTCCCGGCGCATCGCGCAGCAGGTGACAGAAGCCGGCGATTGCCGTAAGCGGCGAGCGCAGGTCGTGGGATACAGTGGAGCAGAAGGTATCCAGTTCGCGGTTTGCCCTCTCCAGTTCCCCGGTGCGCGACGTCAGGTCCCGGTTCAGGGCGACCATGCCGCGCTCCGCTTCGTTTCGCTCCTCTATGGTCCTGCGGAGGTTCTTCGACCCGAAGAATATGCCGGCTATCCCCAGGCCCCACAGGACGATGAAGCTCAGGGAGTTGAGGACGTAGTTCCTGATTGCCAGTCCCCAAAGCGGCTCCATCGGAACGGCCACGCTCAGGCCGCCGCGGATCTCCCCGACGCGGTAACCCTGCAGGCCGTGGCAGTAGAGACACTCCTTTTCCGTCATCAGCGGCTTCATCAGGCGGAGGTAGCTTCCTCCCTTCATCTGCTCGACCGAGCTCACCTCCTTCGATCCGGCTGCAAAAGCCTTCAGCGCTGCAGTTTCCCATGCATCCGGGTGGTTTTCCGGCCGCAAGGGGCGCAGGCTGGTGAGGTGCCCTTTGACGCCGCACGACTTCGCGGCCATGTCGAAGGCAAGACGGCTCATGTACGAGGGGTTGACCAGGGTGAGCCGCATCCCTTGATCCGTGACGATGTCCCGTTCCAGCCCCTCCGAGATGTGTGGATTCGGCTGTATTTTCCCCGATACCGGCACATAAATCGGGCCATACGCGGCGTTCCATTGCCGATACAGGACATCGCGGTCGTAGATGCTCAGGGCCTGGGTGCGCGCCGTTTCGATCGCCTGCGACCTTTCGTGCTGCAGGGTCATCACCAAAAGGACCGCGATGACGATGGTCCACCCCGCGGTAAGACCCCATTTGTAGTACCTCAACGTGAGGGCCCCTAAGTGCTGGCCATGGGAGGGAAGGCTCCCTTGCTCTTTGCCAATATCCACGCGACCTCCTGCCCATAACAAAGTATCCGGAGCGTGACATGATACTGCCGTTGTTTTTTCGGCAACTTGACGCAGATCAAGAAAAGCGAACCTGCCGGAAAATAACCCCTTGAGGAGCGATATCTCCGCCCGGGGTCTCCAAGTCATAAAATATGAATAGACGGGAGTTGGTAGGTCGGCAAGAGCAGGGAGTCGCGAGGATCAAGCCTTGCTGATGGATGTACGGAATCCGACTAGAACGGGACAGGGGAAGCGGTTGCGGTTCAGGAGTACGTATTCAACAGAGATAACCGGAGCACGACGCGACGCAGATGAGGATCGATGAAGAGGGGCGGGAGCAGGCGAACGGTAATGGAAACAGTTGGGTGCAGTAACGGCCCCGGATTTGTCTGCATATTACAATCGCCACGCACTGCGATGCTCGGCAAGATACTCGCGGGCCGGCCAAAGATCCCGCTCTGCAGGCGGGATAATACCACGACCGGAGAGGGTCATAAGCAGGCCGGGGAAATTTGGGTCGATGCCGATGGAGCGGGAGGTAATAACCATGTAATTGTTGGAGACACCGAGCATCCCCTCGTCGAAGCCCCAGTGACAGGTACGGCATAGGGCCATGCCGTTGCGGATGTCGTCGTTCTTTGATTTAATCCACGGTATGATATGAGCCGCCTCCACGACTGTGTGGCCATCGGGTGTGACGATGCGAATGCCACAGAGGGCGCAGCGGTGATCATAAGCTTTGTTCACCACCTTTCGGAACGCCTGGTCCCTGACATCGGCCCGGTATTTCTCCGCCTCCACGATCTCCTTCACCAGCGGCAGGTGGGCCTGCTCCTCCAGCAATCGGCTGTACTCAAATGCCTCCCGGTTGATGACCGACTGCTCCCGCAACTGCACCGCCGCCTCTGCCGAAAAGCATGACAGTAGCAGCGCTTCCCGCAGCGCCTCCCGTCCCTCTCCGCTCTGCATTACTTGAAACAGTCCGTCGTCCATCTTCGCCCCAAGTGCGTACTTGCGCAGAAAGCTGACGGAGGAGGTGCTGTTGATCACCGGGGAGGAAATAGTTATCCCCGGTTGGGCGACAAGTCCCCAAAAAGGTTCGCGGTCGAGGCGGGAGAAGGGGAAGGCGATGCTGCTTGTCTGCCCCAGCGGAATGATGCGCCGCCAGTAGAGGTTAAACAGTTCGTTCAGTTCCACCAGATCGCCGGAAACACCGATTAAAGGCGACGTTATGACGCCTCGGTGCACGAGATCCAACACCGCTAGAAGCAGTAACGGCTTGTGTGGCGCCTTCCTTCTGGTGGCCTCGGACCAGACCGCGCCGGGGGCGCGTGAGAGTGAGGAGAACAGTTTGATGGCGATGGTGAGGTTAGTCATTGTCGTGTTTTTACCCACGCATAAGGTTTAACAGCATCTTCTACTCAACTTCATCTTCTCTGGAGTTTTACCCACCCCTTCTATTATCCTCAAACATTTCCACCGGCATAGAATGCCGCAGTCGCCAGACCATCTTGATCGGCCGTTCACTCTCGTAACTCACCCGCTCTACCGGTCCCAGATAGGTGAATGGCACTCTCACGCCGTTCTTTTTTTTCTTACCACGGGCAAAGACCAGGATCGTGTAGCCTCGCTCTTGATGATGAATCAGATTCTGCCCGTCAGTGTGGTGCTGGGCGGTGTTGGCTTGGGATTCCCAGTGCAGCAGCTCCCGGCTGATGGGGTAATCAGCATACATGGTGCTGGGGGAGAATTCTTTTTCAGTTTTCTGGAACGTCACTAGCAACGCATAGGTTTTTACCTCGGCAAAGTGCATCACCCCGACCCCGGCCTGCCCGCTACTCTCCAGGTTGGCCCGGCCAAAGGCAGCCTGAACTTCTCTGATGCCGTACTGGGCGTGCAGTTCCAGTGGCACGCTATACGGCAGTTCCGGGGCTGTACCAGCAGCTTCGGTGCAGTCCAGCGACCAGGCCAGAATCTCGTCCATGTCGGCGCAGACCGTCGGGTTTACGGCCAGCCGCCGGAAGGCATCTTCCAGCGAAGTAATCCCGAGCCGCTCCGCCTTGTCCCCCCAAATGCGGTAATAGAGCAGCATGGCTGATGATCCGGCCAAGGCCAACGCCTCAGTCACCTGTCCGGCTGATAGCTTCACCAAAACCTCGCGCAACAGCGTGGCTTCCTGTGGCCCATTGATGAAGGCTACGCGAAGCATGGCCTTTCTCAGTCGAGCAAGGTCGGGATCAATGGGGATCGGCCCCAGTTGGGCCTTGGCTTTCCACTCGCTCCATGACTCTTTGGCCAGCAGCACCTCCGGCTCGTAATCGTGGTAGCGGATAAAGTTGCCAAAGGTAAGCTCCTGGCCAGTCTCGTTGGTAAAAGTCTGCAGCCGATCCGGCACCTGTACTGCAAGTCGACCGAAGTTCTCCCGGATGTTTTCCAGTACATACTGCCGGGAGAGGCGATCGAGTTGAATGGCGCAGCCAGCCGGCAGGTGGGGGAAATCCTGCTCCACTTCCTTGTCAATCGCGAAACGGTGCCGGGGGAGCAGTGCTTTCAGTTTTGTATCAATGCGATAGCGGCGGTGGGCCTGACCGACAAAGTCGAGGACGGTGAGGCAGTCTTTTTCTGGTGCATGGCGCAGACCACGGCCAAGTTGCTGAAGAAAGACCGTCAGACTCTCAGTAGGCCGAAGGAAGAGGACCGTGTTAATCTCCGGCACGTCCACCCCTTCGCTTAACTTGTCCACGGTGAATAGAAAGGTGAGTTGGCCATTTGTCAGGTTGGCCAGCAGCTCAGCAGAATGGTTTGTGTCAATGCCAGAGACAAAGGGGGCTGACGGGATGCCCCGCTGGTTGAACTGCTCGGCCATGTATTCCGCATGGCGGATGGTGACGCAGAAGCCGATCCCCTTGAGAATCGCCAGGTCAGGTTCATAGCGGTGCAGGGCAGTGATGATGGCCTCCACCCGCTGGCGGGCGCGGGCCCGATCCAGCACGTAGACACTCTCCAGGGCAGCGGCATCATATTTGCCGTTGCGCCAGAACTGATCACCATTGATAGCTATTGGGTCGGCAATTCCGAAATAGTGGAAAGGGCATAGGAGTTTTTCCTCCAGGGCTTCCGGTAGGCGAATTTCTGCGGCAAAGCGATTGCCGAAATCGGCGGCGACGTTGTCGCCGTCTATCCGCTCCGGTGTGGCGGTCAGCCCTAGTAAAATCTGCGGCGCAAAATGGTCGAAGACGGGGCGATAGCTGGTCGCTGTTCCGTGGTGGGCTTCGTCAACAACGATGTAATCGTAGAAACTCCTCCCGACTTGCTCCCAGAGCCGGCGGGAGGTAAGCATACCGACGGAACAGAACAGGTGCTCCAGTCGGCTTGCTTCATAGGGGCCGACCTGCAACTCGCCAAAATTCTGGTCGCGCAGAACATTGCGAAAGGTAGTCTGTGCTTGCTGAAGAATCTCTTGACGGTGGGCCAGAAAAAGCAGGCGAGCTTGGCGTTGCCGCTGCTGATAGAACCGATTGAAGTCAAAAGCAGCCACTATGGTCTTGCCGGTGCCGGTGGCGGCTATGACCAGGTTACGCCAACGATCGTGGGCGCTCCGCTCCCGCTCCAGTGCCTCTAGGATCCGCTCCTGAAAGGGATGGGGGCGAAGGTCGAAGAATACTGCCGGGCCGCTTGCCCCCTTGTCCTTGGCACGGGCCAGAGCACTTCGGAACAGTTCGGGCCGGTCCGGATCAAACGGGGCGAACTCACGACTGTTCCAGTAGGTCTGAAACTCCACGGAAAATTTTTCCAGAATGTGTGCCATGTCCTGGGCGGTAACCTTGAGGTTCCACTCGAGACCGCTGGTGATGGCGGCATGGGACATGTTGGCCGAACCGATGTATGCTGTCGAGAAACCGCTCTGCCTCCGAAAGTGGTACGCCTTGGCGTGCAGTCGGGTCCGTTCTGTGTCGTAGGAGACACGGACCTGCACATTAGGGAGCTTGGCCAGCCACTCAACCGCCGGGGCATCAGAAGCCCCCATGTAAGACGTGGTGATCAGACGTACCGGCACCTGGCGGTCACGTAGGTCCTCAAACGCCGGCATCAACAGCCGCAGCCCGGACCACTTGATGAACGACACCAGAATGTCCACCCCATCAGCGGAGCGCATCTCTTCCAGTAGTTCATGAGCCAGTTGCGGTTCCTGTGGTGAGCCGGTAAAGAGACTGCTCTCTGCCAGGGAGGTGTGGGGTCTGGGGATTCCAGTCTGATTGTAATTTGGCGGGGTAATTTCCAGTAGGAGCGGCTTGGCGGTCGGAACCAGGCGGTGCTTTTCTAAATGCCCCCTTCCCGGCTCAGCGGCTACGGTGCCGAGAACGCGATTACACAACCCCAGCCGTTTCTCAGGGTCCGTCTCCTCACGCAGAGCCTGCTCAAGCACCTTGGCCACGAAACTGGCATAAAGTGCAGGTTGCTCCTCGGCGTCAATCTTGCCGAAAATACGCCTCAATTCTGGGCGTTTTGACAGCGCGTCTTGCAAGACTTCGTCGAGAAGTGCTTCATATATGCCGTGAGCTAAATGCATTGAACCTCAAACGATTAATCGACTAATTCAGCCCCGCCACCAATTCCCCAATCACCCGCAAGTCATCCGCCTGCACCTCTCTCAGGACAATCGTTTACATATCCCGGCAGGTGCTATCGGGTCTCAGGGTGATCGCCGTGTGCCGCCACGTACCATCAGGCAGGCTCTCCTTCGTGTGTCAGGGGGACGGTGTCAGGGGGGTGTTGTTGACGTTGTTGTTATTCAAACACCGAAGCTCGGCAAGCTGCCTCAGATCCTTAATTGGAGGAATAAATCAACAAAGTCGACAACATTCCTCGTTCCCTTTGCAGCTTCACCCGCTCTCATCTACTGCGGAGACCGGTCTCACGTGACCAGAACGTGCCACCCCAAATTAAGTCGCAATATATATGTACCTCTAATCAATGTCAAAGGTGAACTGGTGGACAACATCGTGACACTACCACTGTCAAGATACACCAGCGTTCTTAAGCAGACCAATTCCGAAATCCTATCATGCTGAGTACCAGTAATGGCTCGGATCCTGGGGGGCAGGTCTTGCTTCTTGACCTTTTCTCGCTCTTTAGCCAAGATCCGGCTGATCGTGCAGTAATGCAATTCCAGATAAACAGCAACTGCCTTTTGCGAATACCATGGACCTGCACTGCTTTCGTAATCACCTCGTTCAGTTGTTTCCTATTGTCAGCCTGATTCTCGCAGAGTAGATCCTGAAGGGTTGGCCGGAATAAGAATCGCAGGCTGCATGGGATCTCCTTTAGCTCTTCCGCTCCCTTCGCCACTTCACTGAACCTAAAACTGCTCCACTTCCACTTCTTGGTTCAGCGACTATTTTCGCCCTTACAGGGTTTAGCAACAGGTGACTCTTGCAAGGAACACGGGCAGATAAACGATGAAGAGGGGTGGGAGCAGGCGAACGGGAAGCAGTTGGGTGCAGTAACGGCTGTTCCGTCTCTGGAGGGCCGATGCGGCCAAGAAAAGCCAGCGGACAGGGGATCGGGAGGCGCAAAAACAAAAACCCCGGCTGCGCATGGCTGCCGGGGTCGTGATGTTTGTTTGGAGCGGGAAACGGGATTCGAACGGGCCAGCAATACGCGCAACAAAAGTCTATAGGCGCCTAACATGTCTAAAACATACGTAATTTCAACCAAATGTCGGGTGCGTAAACAAACGAGCAGGCATTTAAAATCGTATAAATGACGTAAATAACAAGAATTTGGTCACACTTTGGTCAAAGTTACAGCGAGCCCGGTCTGAAACCCGCGGGTGAGCAGGCAATGAAAATAGAAATGCGGAGCAACACTGCCGAAGCGTAAGTTCTTCGCAGGTCAAGCGTCACAGGTCGTCGTGGCCCCTGTGGTGGTGTGGGTAAAACTCATAAGAGGATCCCATAGGATACAAAGGAATTGAAAGCTCCAATCAAAAATGACCCCGACGCTAGGCTGGCAGCTACATCGAGATCGGCAAAGGCGAATCTCGACTTTGGTCCAGAATTTCGCTCTCCAACCGCAAAACGGAATTCTGCTTGTCCATGAGCGAAGCCTGGTTTATAAGTGGAGCTAAATGTGCACAGGTCCATTTAGGAAGATAACTGGTTTACGCGCGCGCGTGAACCGCTCAATAGGTAGATAAACGATTATGAGACCTATCGACATTAATTTAGCAAACTGGAAGACAGCTCTTTGTGAGTCAGTCGATGTTGGGGGGCTCTTTTCTCGCAATGCAATAGCGCACAAGTGGAAAGCGCCATTTCGAAGTCTGACGCTTCGAGAGACGGTTGCATGGCGTACGCAAGACCTTCTTGAGCAGTCGCTGCTCCTTTACGACGCCAATCGCCTTCTTGGCGCAAGAATTCTCTTGAGGTCGGCATTTGAAACCATATCCATATTGATTTACTTAAATCAACTTACGCGAAATGTTCTGTCTGGTGAACTGAATTTTCATGAGTTTTCTAAAAAAACTTCAACTCTTTTGCTCGGCTCCAGAGATAGTTCGACTTCGCATAAGGCAATTAACATTATGACTGTCATTGAGAAGTGTAATTCCCGATATCCTGGATTAAAAGATCTCTATGCCTCCCTCTCAGAAAGTGCACATCCAAACTACGAAGGAATCTGTACTGGCTATTCAACTGTAGACAGAGAAAACTATGTTACAACGTTTTCAAATAGATGGAACGAAATGCACAGCAAAAACCATATTTCGAATATGGAACTTTGTTCGAGCGTGTTCCATTTTGAGTACAACGAAGAATGGCCCGAAGCTTTTGAAAATCTCGAAGCATGGATTGTACAAAACGATGACATGCTTGATACAACTAAGAATGGTGTTTAACCAAATGGCGGCACAGACTCAGGGGGACGCACATAAGATCATAAGTTTCTCTCCAGCAAGTCCTTCAGGCGCCATCCTCTTTCTGCCGCCAAGCGCTCACCTCGTTCAACAGCTTGCGTTACTGCAGGCTGGCTGATCCCTAAAAACTTCGCCAGCGATGTTGCCGTCAATCCGATCTCACGGACCGCCCAATAACACAGTAGGCTTCGAGCCTGGACATGATGCGGGTGCTTGCCGGATGCACACACTTCATTGCTCTCCATTCCCAGCGCATTCGCCACAATCGATATCACTTTTTGAAGATCTACTCCTTCCCGCCGGTACCAACTCTTCCTTTCCAGATCCTCTTCTGCAGCTCGCAGGGCGAAATCCACGAAATCGCTATCACCAAGGATACGTTCATCGCTATTAAGAAAAATACCGGCCTCTCTGGCAGAGTTTAACTCGCGCCACCCCCCGGTACTCCTCAGCAGCCCTCCTCCTGTAAGGTCGGAGCGATGTCCTCTTTCAACTCCATCTAGCACAAACGCTTCGTATGCCTTTCGGCTTTCAATCAAATTGCTTCCAAACCGCTCAAGAACGCGGTCAGCCGGCATCCATGACTCTAGATCCCTGTTCCGGCCAAGGATGCAGCCATGCCCACAGTAGCGGTAGTCCCTCAAAGCTTCCAACGTGGGGACTATGCCGGCACGAACTGGATTAAGATGAATATAACGAACCAGGTCCAGCAGATAAGTCTCTTCCTGACACAGAATCGACTTATAACGGTTTTGAAACAGATGACCGTGGCGACTATGCCGTAGGTTGAAGCTGGTCGCGTAGCCGGTCAACAGCTTCTGCATCAACGACGAGATTGGGATAAGCCCAGTTTCCAACAACAGATGGAAATGATTGGGTATCAAAGCCCATGCGAAACAGCGCGCGGACGTGATGGTTGTGATCTCCACTAGTCGGGAGAGGAAATCATCCCTGTCCCGATCGTCACAGAATATATCTCTACGTTCTATGCCGCGGCAGATGATGTGGTGCAGCGCTCCAGGAATGTCAATGCGTGCCTGTCTTGGCATACCCGCCCCTATTGCAGTGAGAAACTTATAATCTTATGTGCGTCCCCCTGCCTCCTGCCTTCCAGAGGAGCAACAGCATGTTAAGAAAAATGTTTCGGTGGCCGTGGCGGTCTCGTAGAACCCAACAAGACCAGCTTACCCAAGAGGAAAAGCAGTTGTGGGCCAGGGCCTTCCTTGACGGGTTGGAGGCGAAGGACAGGCGGGATAAAGAATTCCAGCAAATTCTTGATCGTGGTGGCAAATAGCATTTGATTCAGCAAGCACCTCTTTCCGGTTTCCGAGTTGCAAGCATTCCACCCACTCTTTGTATAATCAACCGCCCTGATATTATTAATTTTTACTTCTGTTCAGCATTGCTTCCTTAGTTGTTTTTACTATATTGCAAAAGAAATCATTAACTACTAACGGATTTCCTAAAGGGTGTTCGTTTGCATTTCTAACCATACACATAGTACAAAAGTCTTTTTCAAGGCATTCAATACATTTCGGGAAATCTCGCTTGCGCAATCCTCTTAAATATCGTACTTTCGTAGAATTATTCCAAATGTCTCTGAGAAGGCTTTTGTTTACATTACCAACAACATAACCCTGCCAACCAGCACAGGGGTATACATTTCCGTCGTCAGTTATGCAAATGGATGAATGACAAACGCTGCAAACTATATCATCTGGTGTAATATCTTTTTTCTTCTCTGATTCATTTTTGATTGATTCTAAATATCCTGGTTCATTAATAATTTTATCGTTAATCACTTCTTTGATGTCGTTGATTGATAATCGACTTCTTAGATTTTGTGTTGTATTGTCACATTTTGCGATTATGGCATAATCACATCCAACATGGAGATTATGTATTTCAGCCCATCTTAAAACATTTTTATAGCATTTTTTATTTTGTTTTATGATTGGACAACTAATTTGAAGGGGCACATCATTTTTTTTCAGGTTAATAATTGCATTTTTTGTTAGTTCAAAACTTCCCTTTGTTTTAGTTATTGCGTCATGAATTTTGGGATCCATCGAGTATAAGGATACTTGAACACCTAAGAGATGGTTCGATTTCATTTCGTCAATAATTTCATTGGTTAGCAAAGTAAGATTACTAAGAACATTTACAGACAGATTGTATTCTTTGCATTTTTTTAGAAAATCAAGAAAATTATTGTGCAGCATTGGTTCGCCACCAGTTAGCGTCAAATGCAATACCTTCATTTCTTTGCATTGTTCTAAGATATTATAAAATAAATCAGTGCTGATGTGGTTTACTTTGTTATCATGTGGAATATAACAATGCACACATCTTTCGTTGCACTTGCTTGTAATCTCTATGTGTAAATTTGTTAGCTGAGGTTCGTCTTTGAAAAATTCATGTAAAAACTCCTGTGTGGTTTTTTCAGGACCTTTAGTAGTAGGATAACAATTAATTATATAATTTTTTGGCTTTAAATTATTATACGAAAATCTATAATCTTTTTCATCGCATTCATGCAAAGTTTTGCCAGATACAATAAAACCATCTTGTTCCAAGATGCCATAAAATTCACTCGCATCATTCTTTATTGTTTCAATGTCCACATCTGCAAATTGCATATGTATTTTTTTTACAATGTCATTAAGTGCCTGCGGTTTATTACCTAAAGCCGACAAAAATACTGCCCCGCTCTGCGATACAATCTTATCTCCAATGTCATTTCCATTATTGTCCGCTTTTATATACCCAAAATTCCTATTGTCAGTTATATAACCAAAATACTCATAATTTCTGAATATAACATTTGATTTTTGTTTGAAATACATTGCAACATCTCCGAAAATATTGGACGACGATGCTATACAAATAGCATCGTCGCCTTTAACCAAACCTTCCCTACTTGCGGTCACCTGGCCCCGGCGGATTACATGGCCTCCCGCTCGGTTTACTATTCGGTCGGCATTGTGCCATCCGTACAGTATCTTGTGCCAAAATTACTGGTTTTTGATAACCCATTTTTTTCACCTCCTTTCATGTAAAATCACTTTTGCTATCATTAGCAAAAGATGCATAACAGGGATTCCCCCCAATAGCGCTATTAATCGTTATTGACAACAATCTTGAGATGACTTCGCTCTCTACTTGATCCACCACCGGTTCTACCACCATCAATACCAACAAGAACAAGACCCAAAATAAGGCTATCCAGGTCTTCAGGCCGGATGGAAAGTTCAGCAGCAACATCAGCCCGAGTAATGTTGTCCTCTTTGAGCGCGTTGAAAACCCTTTGAAGCTGTTGCGAGGTCTCTCTAAACGAAGAATCAGGTTCTTTAACCCGGTACCCTCTTTCGGAAATTTGTATGCACAATGTCCGGTAATGCTAATCAGAAATAATGCCCGGCGAATGCAGCCGATGTGTCAAGGCCGCAAGAGAGACATTCCAGCGTCTTTTGGCAGATATCAAGATCGGTAAAGTCGGCATCATCGGTGCATGTGCAAGCACGTCTCCTTCAGGCATCAGCATCGCAGAGGCAAATGTGTCAGGGGGACGTTGTTGACGGTGTTGACTTATCAAACACCGAAGCTCGGCAAGCTGCCTCAGATCCTTAATTGGAGGAATAAATCAACAAAGTCGACAACATTCCTCGTTCCCTTTGCAGCTTCACCCGCTCTCATCTACTGCGGAGACCGGTCTCACGTGACCAGAACGTGCCACCCCAAATTAAGTCGCAATATATATGTACCTCTAATCAATGTCAAAGGTGAACTGGTGGACAACATCGTGACACTACCACTGTCAAGATACACCAGCGTTCTTAAGCAGACCAATTCCGAAATCCTATCATGCTGAGTACCAGTAATGGCTCGGATCCTGGGGGGCAGGTCTTGCTTCTTGACCTTTTCTCGCTCTTTAGCCAAGATCCGGCTGATCGTGCAGTAATGCAATTCCAGATAAACAGCAACTGCCTTTTGCGAATACCATGGACCTGCACTGCTTTCGTAATCACCTCGTTCAGTTGTTTCCTATTGTCAGCCTGATTCTCGCAGAGTAGATCCTGAAGGGTTGGCCGGAATAAGAATCGCAGGCTGCATGGGATCTCCTTTAGCTCTTCCGCTCCCTTCGCCACTTCACTGAACCTAAAACTGCTCCACTTCCACTTCTTGGTTCAGCGACTATTTTCGCCCTTACAGGGTTTAGCAACAGGTGACTCTTGCAAGGAACACGGGCAGATAAACGATGAAGAGGGGTGGGAGCAGGCGAACGGGAAGCAGTTGGGTGCAGTAACGGCTGTTCCGTCTCTGGAGGGCCGATGCGGCCAAGAAAAGCCAGCGGACAGGGGATCGGGAGGCGCAAAAACAAAAACCCCGGCTGCGCATGGCTGCCGGGGTCGTGATGTTTGTTTGGAGCGGGAAACGGGATTCGAACCCGCGACTTCAACCTTGGCAAGGTTGCACTCTACCACTGAGTTATTCCCGCTCAACGAGTCCTGACTTATAGCAAAACCGCTTTACCCAGTCAAGCAAAAGTCTGCACTGGAGGAACAAAAAAAACCGCCCATGGAAAAAAGCCCGAACCTTCCGGGCTTTTCTTTTCCGCTCGACTTCGACCTCCTGTTGCTCCCACCCTACTTGCCGGTCAGGATCTTCCTGACGGCGTCATACACCTCTCTCGGCACGAACGGCTTCATAAGTATGGCCTTTGCCCCGGCGTCCAAAGCCGCCTGCGTGTCGCAGTCGAAATCGGATGCGCTGGCAACGAGCACCCTGGCATTTTTGTCGAACGCCACCATCTCCCTTGTCGCATCAATTCCGTTCTTGTCCGGCATGTAGATGTCCATGATGACGATATGGGGGCGCAGGGCCCGGTACTTCTCCACAGCTTCGTCCCCATCGGCAGCCTCTCCTACAACGGTGAAACCTATCTTGTCGAGAACGTCCCGCAGGACCTGGCGGAAAAATACCTCGTCGTCTACTATGAGTATCCTTATGTCCTTCAGAGCCATGTCTTGCCTCCGTTTGCAGATTACACAGCTACTCGATGTAGCATGTATTATCTTTTTGCCAGGCCTGTCTTGATTTTTTATGTCTCAAAATGAACAGCCTGTCAACCGGTAAACTGCGGCCAAGGCATGGGTGCTGTAATAATGACAGATGCGTTCCAGATTGTGAGGTTTCAAAAGACGGTCTATGTCAAGATGCGTGTAGCTTCTGGCTTTGTCGTCACAACTGAAGTAGTGATGCAGCGCCGACCCGCAGCCGACGTCATCGGGCCTGCTGTTCACCTCGATAAGCAGGTATCCTCCCGGCCGCATGTTGGCTACCGCGTTTTCCAGGTAGCGCTCCCTCTCGCTTTTCCGGACGATAATGTTGAAGACGTAAGTGCACAGCACCAGGTCCACCGCCAACCGGCTCTGCTTCAGTTCTCCTACCGTCAGGACCCCCGCCAGACGATGCACGCCTGGATGACTCCTCAATGCCTTGACCTGCTGCGGCAGATCGGCGGCATATACGGTCACCCCTTGCTCCGCCAGGTAAAGGGCGTTTCGGAGGGTGCCGGCACCGTAATCGAGCACCTTGGCGACACCCACGGAACTGAAGAACCGGGAGTAGCGCAACACGCTTAGAGCTGCCTGTGTCATCTCCCCCTCCTCTTCGACCTGTCAGGTCGATCCGCTGAACTGCGGGCGGGTCCGGCCTTCCCCGCACTCCTTCCACCTTTGCCTCTTTTTTCACCGGAACAATTGTATATCAACGCCCCGACTTGTTAAGCGCCCCTAACGACATCCCGAGCCCGCACGGACCTCGGCAGAAGAGGTATTCGGTTACGCTCCCGACACAGATGTACCAGAGTGGAACAGCTCCAGTAGTTCCAAAAAAGGATACTGTTCCAGCCTGGACCGGACACGCTGTCCCCTTTTAGAGCGCCCAGTCCGATCCGTTCATTTTCCTACATCAGCTTCGAGATGAATTCCCTTTTGTTTACGACGAGTCTCCTGAAAAAGAAGGAAAAATATATCGTTCAATCAGTTTCGGGTACGGCAGTTGCTATATAAAAGCATTCTATTCAACTGTATGCAGCATATCCAGTACCTATCCGCACTATTTCAGCAATCCGTCGCCTCACTGTTCATGCAGCAGCGGCCGAACCCGGGAGCCTGCTGCGCCTGTTGCGCCGCCCCTTTAAACCAGTGTCACAAGAAAAAGGAGCCCCCCCTTTCCAGTTCCAAGGGCCACCCTGCGCGCAGAGACGGCCCCCCCTGGTTTCACCCTGTCGCATCCGGGCGGCCGCAAACGTCCGCTTTTCACATAAGAGCACGCATCCGGCGGTACTGAAAATTTAAAATCTGGAGGGAACATGCAAGGGAGAAGCATCATCATAGCGGCAGCCGCACTGGTTGCAGCGGCAGTCGCAGCACCATCAGCCCAGGCTTTCGAGGTCGGGGGTTCCAACGGCTGGAAGTTTTCCACCGACGGTTTTCTGAACGTCTTTGCCACCTATGAAGCGGTCGGACAGCGGCCGGCCGACGTGATCGGCGGCACCATCGGCGGAAACCAGACCGGCACCGGGGAAAGCCAGCAGCAGTTCAGGGTCAGGACCGGACTGCTGCCGGTCGGCGTCGGGCTGAACATCAAGGCACCGACCACCAACGGCGTGGACTACGCGGTGCGCCTGGGGATCTTCCCGCAGATCCAGAACAACGGCGGCAGCCGCACCGACATCTCGCCCAACATCGACTTCCGCGAGGTGTACATGACCGCTGACGGCGACTTCGGCCAGATCCTTGCCGGCCGCGCCATCAACCTCTATCAGGCCAAGAACATCCTGACCGACATGACCCTTTTCGGCGCAGGCGTGATCGGTCCGGTGGACAACGGCCCGACCATGGGGCACATAGGCTACGGCTACCTCTACCCCAACTTCGGCGCACAGATCCGGTACACCACCCCCGACATGGGTGGCGTGAAGGTCGCCTTCAGCGTCAACGACACCAACGACATCGGCAGCGCCCCGATCCGCAACGTGCCGCGCCTGGAGACCGAGATCTCCTATGCCGCCACCTTCCCGGGCGCAAAGCTGCAGGCGTGGGTGTCGGGACTGTACCAGCAGGCAAGCTTCTCCTCCGCGCAGACCGTCACCATCCCTGCGACCCTCAATCCGGACGGGAGCATAACGCCGCAGCAGGTCGTTCCCGCAGTGAGGCCTGGCGGCCACGCCACTTCGCTTGGCGGAGCGGGCGGCGTCGAGGTCGGCGTAGGCGGACTGCAGCTGCTGGCATCGTGCTACGGCGGCAAGGCGCTCGGCATGCTCGGGATACAGGGGGGGGACGCGCTTTCCGCCGACGGCGAGGAAAGGGTGAACTGGGGCTTTCTGAACCAGGCGACCTACCAGGTCACGCCGGTCGTCAAGCTCGGCCTCAACTACGGTCAGAGCAGGGCGGAGCAGGCAGGAAACGACACGGAACTGAACATCCAGAAGCAGCAGGCAGCCGTCGTCGCGGTCACCTACAGCGTCAACAAGTTCGTCCAGGTAATCGGCGAATACACCTGGGCTCAAGACAGGTGGTTCAACGGGGCGAAACAGGAGGCGAACATCGGCGCGCTCGGCACCTTCATCTACTGGTAACGAAGGGATGGGGAGAGGGAACTATCTCAGCACAAATTAAAAGGAGAGAACGATGCCAAAATACGTAATCGAGCGTGAGCTTGCCGGAGCCGGAAGCCTCAGCGCGGAAACGCTGCGGAACATATCGCAGAAGTCATGCAGCATCCTGCAGGACCTGGGGCCCCGGATACAGTGGGAGCAGAGCTATGTCACCGACGACAAGATCTATTGCATCTACCTGGCGCCGAACAAGGAGATGGTCCTGGAGCACGCCCTGCAAGGAGGATTCCCGGCCAACAGTGTGGCCGAGATCAGGAGCGTCATCGACCCGAGCACAGCCGAGTAAGCGCCAGTTGTTTTATCGACAGTTGCATTTCAATTTTTTTTCAAACAAACTGTTGACACGGGAGCGGCCAGTCCCTATTATCTACACCTGTAAAGGGGAGTAGCTATCGGCCGGAGAAATGGCCGACCCCTGGTCCGTCAAGACGGTGGCGACACCCGGGCCTGGGGATAATTTCTTTTCAACTAACAGCAAGACCTTTACCTGAAGCGATTCAATCGCCGCGGGTAAAGGTCTTTTTTTTTGGGCCGACCACGCCGTGATGCTGTAACGGCGCCCATAAGTTGCAGGGAAGGTGTCCCTGAAAGGAGAGCAAATGCAAACTGAACAAACAAAATACAGCAGCACAGCGAAAAGAAAATCGACGAGGAAAAAGATCAACCCGGTACTGAAAAACGTGGTGTCGTTGCGGGTGAGCGACCAGGAGAAACTCCTTCTGGAAAAGCTCACCGAATCCACCTCCCAAAACGTCTCCGATCTCGTGCGCGAGGCGCTTGGCTACTGGCTCTCCAAGCGCCAGGGAGGGCATCGTGCAGCAAAGACCTTCAGGCAGACAGTGCAGATGGGTGCGTAACCGGTGTCTGACCAGCAGAAATCCAACCAGCCAAGGAGACCGATCAGCATGAAAAGAAACGTAGTCAGAGTATTCACGGTAGCCGCTGCAGTCATGTTCCTGAGCCTCACGGTGCTGGAACTGAGCGCCGAGGCCAGGGTGGGAGGGGGACGGTCCTCGGGGAGCCGCGGTTCGCGCAGCTACTCGAGGCAGGCAGCCCCCACCGCCCAGCCGCAGGCAGCCCCTTACAGGCAGCAGGCCGCTCCGTCACCGGGGATGATGCAGCAGCAAGGGGGGAGCTTCCTCCGCTCCATGGCAGGCGGCATCGCCGGCGGCCTTCTGGGGGGCATGCTGTTTCGTGGCCTCGCCGGCGCAGGCGGCATGGGAGCAGGCGGCGGTGGCATCGGCATCTTCGAGATCGTCCTTCTTGCCGGTATCGGCTACCTCATCTACCGCTTTGTGAAAAAGCGCCGCGGCGAGCAAGCCATGCAGCAGAGCGTTCCCGGCGGCTACGGCTCGCCCACCGGAGGGTATGGAACCCAGCAGTACCAGGCACCCGCCGTTTCCGCGCCCTATCAGGCGGATGCTACTGCGGGAAGCGACGTCTACACGGGGCTTTCCCATGTGCGGCAGATGGACCCGGCATTCGACGAAGGGCGCTTCAAGGACCTCGTCATGGACAACTTCTTCAAGATCCAGGGGGGGTGGATGAACCGCGACCTCTCGGCCGTCTCCGCGCTGCTCACCGAAGAGATGAAGGGGGTGCTCCGCGAGGATATCGACAGGCTTTTGCGCGACAAGCAGGTCAACAGGCTGGAAAACATAGCGGTCAGAAACGTCGAGATTTCCGAGGTATGGCAGGAGGCGGGACAGGATTACATCACCGCCCAGATCTACGCGAACCTGCTCGACTACACCACCGACGAGAGCACCGGGGGGGTGGTTGCCGGCAGCAAGACCGAACCCGTGAAATTCGAGGAGTACTGGACCTTCACAAGGCCCGTGGGCAACAACGCCTGGCGCCTGTCGGCTATAAGCCAGGGGTGAAGCAAGGTTTAGGTTGAGACAAAGACAAAGACAAAGATAAAGATAAAGATAAAGATTTAGAGAACATCCGATCCCGCTGCACAGCAAGAAAGGGCGCCTCCCACAGGGCGCCCTTTCCTTTCTGCCTTTCCGTTTCTGCCTTTCCGTTTCTGCCTTTCCGTTTCTGCCTTTCCGTTTCTGCCTTTCCTCAACCTCAACCTCAACCTCAACCTCTTTCTTTATCTTTATCTTTATCTGCATCGACAAAAAGAAAGCCCCGTCCTCTTAGGAAGACGGGGCTTTCCATGTTCAGCTCGTGCTATTGCGGATCGTTACTTCTTCGCTTCGTCCTTCTTCACTTCGTCCTTCTTCACTTCGTCCTTCTTCGCTTCGTCCTTCTTGGCCACGGCCATGGCGTCGTTGAGCAGTTTCACCCCTGCCTTGGAGGCGGAGATGGAGCCGGTCAGGGACTCGCGGGCGAGGTCGGGGTTGTGGAAACCGTCGGAGTTCTCGGCGGTCCAGTATTCCCACAGGGCATGTGCCTCCTCATGCTTCAGACGCGCCGCGTCAAGTACGGAGGGGGCGACTCCCTGGCGCTGTGCCGCTGCATAGGCGTCGATCAGCTCGCCCAGCCAGTACTCGGCCTTGCGCATCTTCCCCTTGGTGTAGTTGAGGATGGCTTCCATCTGGTACTGCTTGTTGTCCTTCCCTTCCTTTGCGTGGCAGCCGAGGCAGGCTTCCTTGATGTCGTTCTTGGGACGGATCACGCCGTGGGTGGAGAAAGGCTTGCCGTTTTTCCCCTTCTTCTTGGGCATGTGGCACTGGTGGCACTGCACGCCGGCCTTGTCGTGCTTGCTGCCGGCAAAGGTTTCCGCCTCCGGGTGCTGGAACTTGATCAGGCGCGCCCCGGTCACGGCATGCTTGAAGTCGTAGAAGTTGATCTCCTGGTAGTGCTTCAAAAGCTGAAGGGCGTTTTTGAGCGGGAAGTGGTTGGTCCTCGCGTCGTCATACCCGACCTTCTTGCCGTCGTTTTGCTGGGTACCGGCGTTGCAGTTGTACTCCACGTGGCACTGGGCGCACATCATGCGGGAGTCGGTCT
>CAZFMI010000027.1:25401-50856 GCA_964519915.1 uncultured Geomonas sp. | reverse complement strand
GAGTGCTGCTGCATCTTCCCGGTGCGGCTCGAGCACCCCATGCCGAGGTTCTTCAGGGCACCCCCGAAGCCGGTCAGCTCGTGGCACTTGAAGTGGGACACGGCAACCAGCGCGTCGGCTTCCAGGATCTCGGAGCCTATGCTGACCGTCTCCAGTATCTCCCCGTCCACCCGGACCTCCCTGGCGCTGTGACCTCTCAGGCCGTCGCACATGATGAGCGGCGCGCCGACCACGGCGAATGCGAAGCCGTTTTCAACGGCGCAGGAGAGCGCGGAAACGGCCTCCTTCCTCTCGCCGGGGTAGAGGGTGGAGGAATCGGTCAGAAACGGCTTCGCCTGGCACGCCTTGATCTCGTCCACCACGCGGCGGATGAAGATCGGGCGCACGAAGGTGTGGTTCCCCCTTTCGCCGAAATGCACCTTCACCGCAACCAGGTCTCCCGGTATCAGCGTCCCGGCAAGCCCCGCCTCGCGCATGAGGCGTCCGATCTTGGCGAACAGATTCTCCTTGGCGCCTGCGCGCATGTCGGCAAAAAAGACCTTGCTACTCATCAGCTCCCTCCTTTGAACGGTGAAAAAAGGAGTCGTCCCCTGGCCATGGCAGCAAACGACCAGCGATTGGTATCACATATCGTCCGCCAATTCAACAGGCGACAACTTTTTCTTGCTCTGGGCGGAAAATATGTTATTTATTAAAAATTCTCAGTGGAGCCATCCTGCAGCGGAACGGCCAGAGGCTGTGGGAGCGGCATCGCCGCCGCAACCGGTCGGGGCAACGGCGGCTTAGAGGCCGCTGCTACCATTAAAAACGAAGCTACGCAAGCAGCGTGAAGCTTGTAGAGGGAGTGCTGATGATCGAATGCGATGAACGAGAACTCTGGGTCATGGGGCTGGGGGAGCGGGTGGAGAGAGGGGCAGTGGTGTGCTCCTATCTGGCCGAGGGAGGGCACCGCTGCCGGACTGCCAAGGCGGCCGAACTGGCGACCTGCACCCCCAGGGCGATCCTTCTGGATCTTTCCCCCTGGTCCGAGGACGGCTGGGTGGTGCTGCTGTCCCTGAAGGAAGACCCTGCCACGCGGGAAATCCCGGTACTGCCGATGTATCTGAGCGAGATCGGGCAGGTGGGCGCAGTGTTCCCGGTGGCGGGCTTCTTCACGCTCCCCATCGAGAAGCAGTTCCTGTCCAAGAAGCTTACCCAGTTGGGGCTCACCGACGAGTCGGACGACTACGACCTGCAGGTCATGCTGGTGACCCGCAAAGGGGAGGAGGCCGTCCAGCAGGCGGTCGCCGGCCTGGGATTCGATGTGGTCAACGCCTACACGGGGAAAGAGGCGGTGGCGCTTGGCACCATCATCCATCCCTACATGATCTTCTGTTCCCTGATGCTGTCCGACCTGGGCGCCTTCGAGCTGCTGGAGCGCTTCCGCCTCTACCCGCAGACCCGCAACATCCCGTTCTTCGTGCTCCTGAAGGGGGACATGAAAGAGGGCGAGCGCATGGCCATGAGCCGGAGCATCGAGCACCTGGTGAGCAAGAAGTGGCTCACCAGGCAGGAGTTCCTCTCCTATTTCAAGAAGGCGAGCGCCTGAGTCCGGCAAAGGAAGTAAGCGCGATAAAAGAAGGGGGTACGGCAGGCTGCCGCACCCCCTTCCTCTTTTGGCGATGGCGTCACGGGAGATCCGGGCCGCGGCTCACAGGATCCTGAGGTCACGCCTCGGATACGGTATCTCGACGCCGTTTTCCATGAAGCTCCGGTAGATGCCGGCGTTTATGGCACTGGTCAGGAGCCCCCTGCGGTGGATCAGGGTGGTGCTCCAGACCCGAAGCTCGAAACGCAGGCCGGAGTCGCCGAACTCCATGAGGCGCACGCCCGGGGCGGGGCTTTCCAGCACGTCCGGATTGGCGGCGGCCACTGCGAGCAACAGCCGCTCCACCAGGGCGAAATCGGTGCCGTAGGCGACGGTGACGGGGATGCGGAAGCGGACTCTCCGGTCGTTGTGGCTCCAGTTCACCACATCCTCGGTGATGAATTTCGAGTTGGGGACGATGATGCTGATATTGTCGTTGCTAAGCACCGTGGTGCTTCTGCCGCCGATGTGCACCACATCCCCCTCGACTTCTCCCACCACGATCCGGTCGCCCACCTTGATCGGGCGCTCGAACAGGATGATGATGCCGCTGATGAAGTTGTTGACGATATTCTGCAGGCCGAATCCGACCCCGAGCCCGACCGCGCCCGCCAGGACGTTCAGGGCGGTCAGGTCGATCCCGGCGGATTCGAGGATGACGGCGCACCCTATGGCGATGACGGCGTAGCGGATTATCGACCCGGTCGCCTGGCGGGCGCCGAGCTCCATCCTGGTGCGGGGCAGAAAGGTCTCCACCAGCCAGGTTCTGAGCTTGCCGGAGAGGTACAAAAGCAGCACCACCAGCACCAACAGCTGCAGGATCGCCCAGAGCGTGACCGGCGCCTCGCCCAGCTTCAAGACGGGGGTTTCCAGGGCGCTGCGGGCGGATTCGAGCATCTCGCGTAGGTTTCCCATGGCGCTCCTTCGGTCAGAAAGGCCAGAACTTCGGGATGAGGAGGGTGGCGATCAACCAGAACAGCACGTTCAGCGGGGTCCCCACCCTCAGGAAATCGGCGTAGCGAAACTGGCCGGGACCGTAGATCAGGGTGTTGGTCTGGTAGCCGACCGGGGTCATGAAGCTCGCCGAAGCGGCAAAGGTGATCGCCATCAATAGCGGCCTGGGGTCGATGCCCAGGCCCTGCGCGGCAGCAATGGCAACCGGCGCGAGCAGCGCTGCCGTGGCGTTGTTGGACATCAGTTCGGTCAGCAGCGAGGTGGCGAGGTAGAGTCCCGAAACCAGCGCCACCGGCCCCAGGGGCCCCAGGTTCTCGACCAGCACCCCCCCGATCAGCTGCGCCGCACCTGTCTTCTCCAGCGCGGTGCCGAGGGTCAGCACCCCGGCCAGCAGGAAAATGACCTGCCAGTTTATGGAACGGTACGCCTCCTCCAGGGTCAGGCACCCGGTGAGCACCATCAGCACGCATCCGACGATGGCGCCCGCCACGATCGGAACATAGCCGGTGGCGGCAGCCGCTACCACACCCGCGACGATGGCTACAGCTTTGAGCATCTGGCTCTTCCGGAAGCTTGGAAGCTCCACCTGGGAGACCAGGACGAAGGTCCGGTCCTCTCGCAGCTCTTCCAGGTGATGCAGTTCCACGTCGAACAGCAGGACGTCCCCGGCCCGCAGGGTCATCTCCTCGAGATCTTCGCGCATGACCGCTCCGCGATGCCGTACGGCCAGGGCGGTCAGCCCGTAGCGCGATCGGAAGCGGGCCTGCTTCAGGCTCCTGCCGTCCAGGGTGGAGCCGGGCGCGACCACTGCCTCCACCAGCACAGCCTCTTCGCTCGGCCCTTCCCCCTTTTCGTGCCGCAAGGAGACCCCGCGCCGCTCCCTGAGCCTGTGCAGGTTCTCGAGATCGCACCGTATCTTCAGGTGGTCGCCTGCCAGAAGCACCAGCCTGTCCGCCGCCTCGTTCAGCCGTTCCCCGTCCCGGTATACCTCCACCCCGTGGATGGACAGGTCCGACAAAAGCGGGGAGTCGGCCAGGACCGCGCCGACGGAGCGGGCCTCGGGCCCCAGCACGATCTCGATCTGGTAGTCCCAACTGCCAAAGACCGGCACCTGGCTCGCGCCGGCCGGGGCGTTGGGGATCATCCGTACCCCGATCAGCAGCATGTAAAGGCTGCCGGCCCCGAAGAATATCAGCCCGAGGCCGGTCATCTCGAACATGCCGAACGGGGCGAACCCGTGCCGCTCGGCTATGGAGGAGACCAGTATGTTCGTGGACGTGCCGATATGGGTGCAGACCCCACCGAACATGGAGGCGAAAGAGAGAGGCATCAGGAGCCGACCCGCAGCCACGCCCGCCTCCCGGGCCACTCCGATGGCGATGGGGAGGAAGATCGCGACGGCAGCCGTGTTGTTGATGAAGGCCGACAGCACCCCGACCGTCAGCATCATCGCCGTCAGCGCCAGCCAAAAGCTTGACCTGCCAAGCCTTGACAACCCTCCCCCCAGCACGTTGACGGCACCCGTCTTGAAAAGCCCCGCCGACAGGATGAACATCGCCCCCACCGTGACGGTGGCGGGGTTGCTGAAACCGCCGATGGCGTCTTGGGGCGTTATGATGCCGGACAGCAGCATGCTCGCCATGACGATCATGGCGGTCAGGTCGACGGGGATGCGCTCCGTGGCGAAGAGGATGACCGCGGAAAGGAGCAGGGCCAGTATCAGGGCCATCTCGACGGTCATGGCAGCTCCCCTTCTTGCGGCGGTGCGGGCTCGCGCTTCCTGCCGCAGCATGGGCAGGATTCACCCGGCTTCGGTGCGGACGGCCGCAGCATTTCCGAGGTGACTATTCCGGTGGGGACGGCGATGATGCCGTAGCCGGTCACCATGAGCAGGGAGGCGACCGTCTGCCCCAGGGGGCTCTTGGGAGCTATGTCGCCGTAACCGACGGTGGTCATGGTGACGATGGCCCAGTAGATGCTGGTCGGGATGCTGGTAAAGCCCGCCTCCGCCCCCTCTACGATGTACATCAGGCTTCCGACCACCACCACCGCCGTCATCACCGAGGTAAGAAAGACGGCGATCTTGTAGCGGCTGCGCGTCAATGCCAGCCAGAGGTTGTTTCCCTCTCCCATGTACTGCACCAGCTTCAGGATACGGAAGATCCTGAGCACCCTCAGGATCCTCACGGTGCTCAGGAAATGGAGGCCGGGAAAGAGGAGACTGGCGTAACCCGGGAGGATGGCGAGGATGTCTACCAACCCGTAAAAGCTGAAGGCGTAACGGGCCGGACGACGGGCGGAGTAGAGGCGCAACAGGTACTCGACGCTGAAAAGGAGCGTGATGATCAGCTCCGCCGCGAAGAGCCAGGCGCCCCAGCGGTCATGGATGCCCGGGATGCTATCCAGCATCACCAGCAGCACGCTCAAAATTATCGAGCAGATGAGCAGCACGTCGAATGCACGACCGGCGCGGGTGTCGGTCTCGAAGATGATCAGGTATATCCGCTCGCGCAAACCGGTGAACCTTTCCATGACGATGATCCCTTAGGCGCGGGACTCCGCTGTTTTTATCCCCGCTTAGAAACAATAACCGAACAGCTCATTAAATCCAGCGCCTCCCGCGCTAATTCGGGCCGCTGCCGGAACCGCGGCCGAAAAAAAAATCCGGTACCTGTCGCGGTGCCCGGATTGCGCGGCGGTCTGCAGATCTTCAGTCGGGAGGGGGGCTCTCCCCTTGGCTGCGGCGCAACCGCCGCAGCCCCTTGACGATCAGGCCGGGGAGGGAAAGCCCTCCTTGGTCGACCGATGCCGGGTCGAATTCTCCCAATGGCTTCCCTGTCTCGACCTTCAACGAGCTGCTCTTCTCCGCGCCGAGGATCTGGCTCGGGTAGATGCTGCGGTAGCCGACCATCAGGAAGCTGACCATGCAGGCAAGGGCGGCATGTGGGGCGATGCCGGCTCCGAAAAGCTCCATGGCCATGATGGACGCGGCAATCGGCGTGTTGGCTGCACCCGCGAGCACGGCAACCATCCCTATGGCAGAGAACGTCGCCACCAGAGGCTCGTGAAATAGGGTGGCGAACAGGTTGCCGGCGGCGGTGCCGATAAAGAAGGTCGGGGTGACCACCCCGCCGCTGCCGCCGCTGCTCAAGGTGATCGCCGTGGCGAGGGCCTTCATGAAAGATGCCTCCGCCGGCAGGATCGTCCCGGTCAGCCCCGCTTCCATGGAGTCGAGACCGAGCCCCAGGTAGCGTGTCGAAACGAACCTCCCGATCAGCACCAAGAGCCCGCCCCCAAGGAGGGCCTTGGCGGCCGGATGCCATTTCAGGCGCCCGAAGAGCCGCTGGGCCAAATGCATGAGCTCGATGAACAAGAGCGCGGCGAGGCCGCACCAAACCCCCAGCATGATCATCTCGGTGAAGCTCCAGCCGGTGACCGGGATGATCTTCAGGCTCAGGTGCGGATAGCTCACGCCGAGTTGGGAGGCGACATGGAAACCGACGATCCCCGCGACGAAAGAGGGAAACAGCACGTCGTAGAACATCCGGCCCAGCACCAGCACCTCTACGCCGAAGAGCGCCCCGGCTATGGGGGTGCCGAACACGGTGGCGAAGCCGGCGCTGATGCCGCAGATGACCAGCTTGCGCCTGTCCACGTCGTTTAGCCGCAGCAGGTTCGCGAAACCGCAGGCGAGCCCGGCGCCGATCTGCGCGCAGGGGCCCTCCTTGCCGGCTGACCCGCCGCCGGCAAGCGTGATGACGGTCGCCACCAGCTTCACCGGGACCACCATGAGAGGGATCCTCCCCATGCGCTGGTGGACGGCCTCGATCACCTTCTCGGTGCCGTGACCGGCGGCGTCGGGTGCCAGCACCGAGACCAGCAAGCTGCAGACCATGAGCGTGGCCGGGAGCAGCAGGTAATGGTCGGGGACCCGGGAGAACTGCCCGGAAGTCCAGGCGAGCGACCGGAGAAAGGCGGCGGTGCCGAAGCCGACCAGCACCCCGACGACGGAGGCGTAGCAGCTCCATTTGATCACGCTGGCAAGCAGCGTCACCTGTTCGACTATTTTCCTGTTCACGTCAGATCCTTTGGTGCCGGTTCCGCTACCTTGCGTCCTTGGCCGCCGCAGTCGCAATTTCCGCCCCCCCGGCCCGCTCCGCACCGGATGGGGGATGGTATTCCCTTGCCCGCTCGCTCCTGTTGCAGCCGCCGGCCAGCAAGGCGGCTAAGCTGCAAATCACAAATAGAACACCCCCGTTCCTCTTCATTGCTGCCTCCTTCTCTACCCGGCGTGCCGGGAGACGGCCGGTCCGAATCGACTTGACGCGTTTTTGAGATGCTGTTATGATTCGAGGCGCTAATTATTTGCAACGCTAATCAATTTGTCAAGCAATTTGGGATAAGCAATGGGAACCAAAACAGCGGAAGTTTCTGAAGTGATCGACAACTTCAGGAGGATGTTCCAGGCGGTGGGCAAAATGGGCAAGGCCATCGAGAGGGAGACGGAGCTCACCGGCCCACAGCTCTGGGCCCTGAAGCTTCTCGCCCAGGACGCCCCGATGAGGGTGTCCGAACTGGCGCGCCAGATGTACCTGCGCCCTGCGACCGTGGTCGGCATCCTGGACCGGCTGGAGATGAAGAACCTGGTATCGCGCAACCGCTCCACCGAGGACCGCAGGGCGGTGGACCTGGGCCTCACCGAACTGGGCAGGGAGGTGGCGGCCAGGGCCCCCGAGGTTGCCCAGGTCATGCTGGTGCAGGGCCTGGAGGCGCTGACGGACGAACAGTTCCGCACCGTCGTGGAAGGCATGCAGCATATGGTGCGCATCCTGGGTGCGGAGCAGATCGTCCCGCAGCCCCTGCATCGCTGAGCCGAGGTGGGGGGCGCCGACAGAGGAGGAGGGTCATGAAGCACTCTCTTGCGCTCGCGCTGGTTGGCAACTGCCAGGTGGGGGCGCTGGTGGATTCCGGGGCGGAGATCGTCTGGTACTGCCTGCCACGTTTCGACGGGGACCCGGTATTCTGCTCGCTTTTGAAGGAGCATGAGCCGGGCGCCGGGTTCGGCTACTGCTCCGTCGAGCTGCTGGACCTGGCCGCCTGCGAGCAGCGCTACCTCCCCAACTCCGCCGTGCTGGTCACCCGGATGACCGACAGCAGGGGAGGGGTGCTGGAGGTGACCGACTTCGCCCCCCGCTTCCGGCAGCACGGCAGGATGTTCACCCCCATGATGCTGGTCCGGCAGGTGCGCCGGGTGCACGGCAGCCCGAGGATCGTCCTCCGGGTGCGCCCCGCCCGCGACTACGGCGCCGAACAGGGGGACTACACCCACGGCAGCCACCATATCCGCTACCTGTCCAACGACATGGTGCTGCGCCTCACCACCGACGCCTCCATCACCAACATCCAGCAGGAACTCCCCTTCATCCTGGAAGACGAACTGAACCTCATCTTCGGGCCCGACGAGACGATCCAGGAGAGCATCCCTGAGCTCGCCGGCCGCTTCAGGGACGAGACGCTCGCCTATTGGCAGGACTGGGTGCGGGACCTGGGGATACCGTTTGAGTGGCAGGACGAGGTGATCAGGGCCGCCATCACCCTGAAGCTGAACACCTTCGACGACACCGGCGCCATCGTGGCGGCGCTCACCACCTCCATCCCCGAGGCGCCCGACTCCGGCCGCAACTGGGACTACCGCTACTGCTGGTTCCGGGACGCCTATTTCGTGGTGAACGCCCTGAACCGCCTGGGGACCACCCACACCATGGAGCGCTACCTGAGGTACCTGGTAAACGTGGTGGCCGGCTGCGACGGCGGACGTCTGCAGCCGGTGTACGGCATCGACGGCAGGGCGCACCTCCTGGAGTCCGAGGTGACTACGCTTGCGGGGTACCGGGGGATGGGTCCGGTCAGGGTGGGGAACCAGGCCTTCGAGCAGATCCAGCACGATGTCTACGGCTCAGCCGTCCTGGCGGTGACGCACGTATTCTTCGACCAGCGGCTCATGCAGCGCGGCGACGTCGCCCTGTTCCAGAGGCTGGAGCCGCTGGGAGAGAGCGCGGTGCAGGTGCACGACCAGCCCGACGCCGGCCTCTGGGAGCTCAGGGGGAGCAGGCGGGTGCATACCTTCTCCAGCATCATGTGCTGGGCGGCCTGCGACCGCCTCGGCAAGATCGCCACCCGCCTGGGGCTCGCCGAGCGCGCCGCCTACTGGAGCGCGCAGGCGCAGCGCATCCATGACACCGTCTGCAGCCGGGCCTGGAACGCCGAAAAGAAGGCCTTCGCCGCGTCGTTCGAGGGCGACGCCCTGGACGCGAGCCTGCTCCTTTTGCACGACGTGGGCTTTCTCGCAGCGGACGACCCCCGGTTCGCCTCCACGGTGGCCGCCATCGAGCGGGAGCTGCGCCACGGCGACTACATCTTCCGCTACGTGGAAAAGGACGACTTCGGCGCCCCGGAGAACGCCTTCATCGTCTGCACCTACTGGTACATCTACGCCCTGGCGGCTCTCGGGCGCGTCGAGGAGGCCCGCCAGCTCTTCGAGAACCTGCTGGCACGCCACAACCGCCACGGCCTCATGGCGGAACACATCGACGTCGCCAGCGGCGAGCAGTGGGGGAACTTCGTGCAGACCTACAGCATGGTGGGTCTGATCAACGCGGCCATCCGCCTTTCCAAGCGGTGGGACTCCGCGTTCTGACCACCCGGGGGAACGTGCTGAACAGCGCCTACATCAACAACTACAGGAAGAAATTGACCGGCTACCTCGCCGAAAAGGCGGGCATGGTGCAGCACAGGGAGGTCATCAAGGAGGTCTCCTCCGGCGTGGACCGCTCCTGGATCTACTACGTCATGCTGCTGGTGGCCGGGCTGATCGCCCTTTTGGGGCTTTTGACCGATTCCGTGGCGGTGGTGATCGGCGCCATGCTGATCTCGCCCCTCATGGGGCCGATCATCTCGTCGAGCCTGGCCTTCACCATCGGCGATCTCACGCTGGCGCGGCGGGCCTTCAGGACCATCGCGGTGAGCGTGGCGCTGACCGTCGCCGTGAGCGCCCTGGTAACCCTGGTCTCGCCTCTGAAGGAGCCGACAGCGGAGATACTGGCCCGGGTGCGCCCCAACATCCTCGACCTGTTCGTGGCGGCGCTCTCCGGCGTCGCCGGAGCGGTGGCTCTTTGCACCAAGCGCAACTACCTGGTAACTGCGACCGGCGTGGCCGTGGCCACCGCAGTCATCCCGCCCCTGAGCGTGGTCGGGTATGGCCTGGGGACCTGGCAGCCGATGCTTGCTCTCGGGGGGTTCCTCCTTTTCTTCACCAACTTCGTGGCGATCGTGCTCACCTCGGACCTCGTCTTCTTCATCCTGGGCTTCAGGACCAGCCTCGCGGAGTCGCCCAAGTACTCGCACCGCGCGCGCCTTTTGATCGTCACCGTTCTCTTGTCGCTCATCTCCGTCCCCCTGGTCTACACCCTCGCCTCGGACGTGGCGAGGATCAAGGACAAGAAGAGGGTCGAGCGGGTCCTCAAGCGGCACCTGAACCGGGAAACGGCGTCGCGCCTCACGGGCTACGAGCAACTGCCGCGGGGGGAGGATCTCCTGGTACGCGCAACGGTCAACACGGTCCGCTTCATAGAGAGGCCGGTACAGCGCGAAATCGAGCAGGAACTCGCGAAGTGGCTGAAGCGCCCGGTGCGCATGGAACTGGAGCAGTTGATCGTCGCCTCCGGGCAGGAGCTCAATGGGGGAGAGGAAGAGCCGGGGATGGCGCCGGAAAACAGAGAGCGCCCAGCGGAGCTGGCCGTCAGGGTGGCCAGGGTGGTGGCGAAGGCGGAGCAGGAGCTGGGGGAGGCGCTGGCGCCGTTTCCCGTCACGGGCACCAGGATCGCCTTTGCGGGGACGGGAGGGGTGCTGGCCGTCACGGCCGTCGTTCGGCGCGACTATCCGCTAAGCGAGGACGAGCGCCTTATCCTCGCCCGTCAGCTTGCGCGGGCACTGGAACACCCCGTGACCCTGGCGATCGAATCGCAGCCGCTTTTTTCTCCCCTGCGTTTCGCCAGGGACGGGAGCCTCGCGCCTGAGACCCGAAAGAAACTGGAGCTCTTGAGACGTTTGCCTGACGCGGCCGCAGGGTACAGGTTCCGTGTGGTGGCGCCCAGGGGGAACCAGAAGGAAGCCGTCTCGCTAGTGCGCTATCTGACCGGCGAGCTGGCCCTGCCCGAGGCGTCGCTCTCGACGGGGCGCGCTTCAGGAAAAACGGCAGTGGTGACGCTCAGCGTCCTGCGGCAGAGCAAGAGAGGTGACATATGAAGGTGGGATTGTTGGGATTCGGAAGGACGGGAAAGGCCGTCGCGTCGGTCCTTTTGCAAAGCAAAGAGGTGAACCTGCAGTGGGTGGTCAGGAAGTCCCACAGCCTGGAGCACCGCTCGGTTCCCGAGTTCCTCGGGATCTCCTCCAGCGAGCCGGGTTTCATCTACTCCAGCGAGGAGTTCCAGGCGGCGGAGCTGCTGGACAAGCTCCCCGTGGACGTGATCATCGATTTCTCTTCGGAGGAGGGTGTCCACTACTACGGCGAGGCGGCAAGGGCGCGCGGCATAGCGGTGGTGAGCGCCATCTCCGGCTATGCGGCTGAAAAGGTGTCGTATCTCAAATACCTGGCGGAACAAACGAGGGTGGTCTGGTCTCCCAACATCACCATCGGCATCAACTTCCTGATGATCGCCGCCAAGATCCTGAAGCGGATAGCGCCCTACACGGACATCGAGATCGTGGAGGAGCACTTCAAGGCCAAGCCCGAGGTTTCCGGGACGGCCAGGAAGATAGCGGAGGCGCTCGACATCCAGGAGGAGGCCATCAAGACGTTGCGGGCCGGCGGGATCATCGGGGTGCACGAGATCCTGTTCGGCTTCCCGTACCAGACGGTGCGGCTGAAGCACGAGTCGATCACCCGGGAGGCGTTCGGCAACGGCGTGCTGTTCGCGGCACGGCATATAGGAGAGAAGGAGGCGGGGCTCTACAGCATGGAGGACCTGCTGCTCCCCTATTTCAACCTTGGTTCTGCCTATGGCAACTGAAGGCCCCTCACCGGCTGACCGGAGATCATATGAAGAGCACCAGATTAGGTTCCTCCCTTAAATCGCTGAACCTCTCCCTTCGTTTCGTACTGCCGCTGGCGGCGGCCCTCGTGCTGCTGGCCATAGCGGCCGTGCCGCTGGTGGACAGCCTCACGCTGCGTTGGTTCGTGCGGGACATGGACATCCGCTCGCGCCTGATCGCCAACACCCTGCACGACCCTCTGGCGGAGCTCCTTGAGCAGCAAAACCGTGGCAAGATCAACGCCCTGTTGCTGAGGGCGATCCAGGACGAGAGGCTTTTGGCGCTGGGTTTTTGCGACGGGAAGGGGAAGCTCCAGTACCGGACCCCGACCTTCCCCGAGTCCCTTAGCTGCTCCTCGACCGCCGCACCGGACGCGAAGACGGACCCTTTGCGCCAGCTCCCCCAGGGGGCGGTGCACGTCGCCGTGCATCCGGTGGGGGTGCCCGGGACCGAGACCGGGTCGCTGATCCTCGTGCACGACATGAGTTTCGTGGAGCGCAGAAGCGCCGACACCCGCAAGTACATCATCGTCTTCTTCGCGCTTTTGGGGGTGGTGATCTCGGTGATCACGGTGCTGGTGGCCCACCTGAGCTGGCGCGGCTGGATGGCGGGGGTGCGGGCCATGCTGCGGGGAGAGGGGATACTCAAACCGTTCTCCCAGCCGGCCGTAGCCTCGGAGCTGCAGCCTCTGGTGGGGGACCTGCGCTCGCTGCTAAGGACGCTCGACTCCGAGCGGCGCATCGCCGACGATGCCACCATCACCTGGAGCCCGGACACGCTGCGCACCCTCTTGCACAAGCAGCTGACCGGGGAGCGGATCATCGTGGTCTCCAACCGCGAGCCGTACATCCACAGCAAAAGGGGAGACAAGGTCGAGGTGCACCGCCCGGCAAGCGGCCTGGTCACCGCCGTGGAGCCGGTGATGCGGGCCTGCTCGGGGACCTGGATAGCCCACGGCAGCGGGAGCGCCGACTCCGGGAGCGTGGACGGCGACGACCGGGTGAAAGTCCCGCCGGAGCATCCCGAGTACACCTTGAGGCGCATCTGGCTCAGCAAGGAGGAGGAAAAGGGGTACTATTACGGCTTTGCCAACGAGGGGCTCTGGCCGCTTTGCCATATCGCCCACGTGCGCCCCATCTTCCGCTCCAGCGACTGGGAGCAGTACGTGGCGATCAACCAGCGCTTCGCCGATGCGGTGGTGAAGGAGGCGGACAGCGACGATCCCATCGTGCTGGTGCAGGATTACCACCTGGCCCTGCTCCCGGGGATGATCCGCGAGGCGTTCCCCAAGGCGACCGTCATCACCTTCTGGCACATCCCCTGGCCCAACCCGGAATCGTTCGGCATCTGCCCCTGGCGGGAGGAAGTGCTGCGGGGGATGCTCGGCTCGACCATCCTCGGCTTCCACACCCCCTTTCACCGGAAGAACTTCCTGGAGACGGTGGACCGCTACCTGGAGACCCGCATAGAGCACGAGTCCTCCACCATCTCCCGCAGGGGGAAGCTCACCATGGTGGAGAGCTACCCCATCTCGATCCAGTGGCCCCCCCCCTGGCAGGACAGGCAGCCCACCGTCGCCGCATGCCGGGCCGAGCTGCGCCGGGAACTCGGTGTCGATCCGGCGCACAAGATCGGCATCGGGGTGGACCGGCTGGATTACACCAAGGGGATACTGGAGCGTTTCCGCGCCGTGGAGAAGCTGCTGGAACAGCACCCGGAGCTTTGCGGGAAGTTCACCTTCATCCAGATCGCCGCGCCCACGCGCTCGGCGCTCGACGACTACCAGGCCTTCGACGCGCAGGTCCACAGCCTCGCGTTGCGCGTCAACCAGCGCTTCTCGGCGGGAAACTGGCAGCCGATCCTGTTAAAGGCCGAGCACCACGAGCCCGAGGTGGTGAACCGCTACTACCGCGGGGCCGATCTCTGCCTGGTGACAAGCCTCCACGACGGGATGAACCTGGTGGCCAAGGAGTTCGTCGCCTCCAGGGACGACGAGCAGGGGGTGCTGGTGTTGAGCCAGTTCACCGGCGCGGCCCACGAACTGCACGAGGCGCTCATCGTGAACCCGTACCATATCGAGCAGACGGCAGAAGCCATGCACCGCGCCCTCTGCATGCCGGATTTCGAACAGCGCGAGCGCATGCGCAGCATGAGGGCGCTGGTGCGCGATTTCAACGTCTACCGCTGGGCGGGGAGGATGCTGCTGGATGCGGCGCGCGTCCGCCGGCGCGAGAAGCTTACCGCACGTATAAGGAGAGACCCCTAAGATGCCGTCGTACCTGTTCCATACCCAAGAGCTGGCCGCGTTTTCGCGCTATCTGGCGCCCGACACCCTGTTCGCCTTCGACCTCGACGGCACCCTGGCGCCGATCGTGGAGGAGCGTACCGCCGCCAGGGTGTCCAAGCCGATCAGGATCGCGCTGCAGCGGCTGGCCGGGCTGGCCAAGGTGGTTGTCATTACCGGGAGGGCGAGGGGCGATGCCATCGCGATCCTCGGGTTCGAGCCGCTTTTGCTGGTCGGCAACCACGGCGCCGAATGGCCTTGCGCCGAAACCCGCAACTGGCAGTTCGTGCAACTCTGTCTCAAATGGAGGGAGAGGCTGCACGACGAGCTCTTCTACGAACCCGGAGTGGATATCGAGTTCAAGGGCGAATCCCTCTCGCTGCATTACCGAAAGGCCGCCGACCCCGAACGGGCGCGGGCCCGGATACATGACGCCATAGATCGCCTGGAGCCGCCCCCCAGACGGATCGGCGGCAAGTACGTCGTCAATGTGGTGCCGGCGGAGGCGGCGGGAAAGGGGGGGGCGCTGGCGGCCGCCATGGAGCGCCTGGGCGCCGGCAGGGCGGTGTACTTCGGGGATGACGAGACGGACGAGGAGGTCTTTCGCCTGAAGCGGGATGATGTTTTCGGCGTGCACATCGGCAGGGACGACCAATCGGCCGCGGCATACTACCTGAACCAGCAGTCGGAAATGCTTGAACTGCTGAACTCCATGGTGGCGATACTGGAATCCTATCCCGAGGACGGGGCAGAGGAGGATGACGGCTGAAAAGCGAGCACCATCAGACCTGACCAAAAGGAGGAACAATGAGCGACGCAATGGAAATCATCGGCAACTCCCTGGTTCGGCACGGTTCGGGAGACGAACTCGCCTACCTGATGCAACTGCACCCCGCGGACGCCCCCGGGATCATCGGGAATCTGGATCAACTTGCCTCTTCCAGCGGCTATTCCAAGGTGTTCGCCAAGGTGCCGGCACCGGAGGCGCAGCGCTTCCTTGCCGCCGGCTACCATCTCGAGGCGGCCATCCCCTGTTTCTTCCGGCAAAAAGAGTCTGCCTGCTTCATGTCCAAGTACTTCAGCGAGGAGAGGCAAAAGGAGCGCAAGCCGCTGCTGGTCCGCGAAGTCCTGTTGGCCGCGAATGCGCAGCCGCGTGCCGGTACGGAGCCGCTGGCGGCGGGCTTCGCCGTGCGCGAGACGGCAAAAGCGGATGCCGAGCAGATGGCGGGGCTCTACCGCCGGCTCTTCCCGACCAAGAAGCTCGCTTTGCACGACCCGGATCACTTCGCCAGGGCGATGCAGCGAGACAGCGTCTTTCTGGGGGCCTGGAAGGAGCAGAGGCTCGTTGCGTTTTGCGGTGCGCTGGCAGACCATGGCGCTGCCTCGGCGGAAATGACCGGGCTCGCGGCGCTGCCGGAGTGCAAGGGGAACGGTCTGGAACTCCATCTTTTGCAGCAGGTGGAGAAAAACGTGCTGGCATTGGGAATCTGTTGCGTTTATGCGCTGGTGCGGGCATATTCCCTGGGAGACAACATCACCTTCGCCCGCAACGGCTACGCTTTCGGCGGCACACTCACCAACAACAGCAATTTTTCCGGACGCCCGGAAAGTACCAACGTTTGGTACAAGGCGTTGCCCGATGACCCGCAGGTGGCCTGGAGCTCCCTCTTCGAGTCGCCCGGCAGCGGCCGGACTCCCGGGAGCCCTTTTCCGAAGGAGGAGGAACTGCTGCCCTGACCGGGGATCGGGCTTTAGAAAAGCGTAAAAAGGATGGTAGGCTATAGGGCGGCAACCATAACAAAGGAGGTGGCTATGAAAAAGAAACGCTTTTCGGTTCTTCCGGCGATCTTGGTCGCGGCTTCTCTCGCCGCACCGGCTTCGGGCGCTCCCTGGCAGCAGTGGCGCGGCAGCGACGGCTGGGGCATGGGCGGCGCCTACCAGCGGATGTACGACCCGGCCAAGGTGGAAACGGTCACAGGCGAGGTGGTGGGCATTGACAAGGCTGCTGCCGCCCAGGGGCCGAGAAACGGCATCCACCTGAAGCTGAAGACCGGGAAGGAAACGATCCCGGTCCACCTGGGGCCCTCCTGGTACATAGAGCGCCTGGACACCAGGATCGAGAAGGGGGACCGGGTAGAGGTGAAGGGGGCGCGCGTGGTGGTGGACGGAAAGCCTGCGCTGATCGCGGCGGAGGTCAAGAAGGGGGATGCGCTGCTCAAGCTGCGCGACGCAGGCGGGGTCCCGGCCTGGTCGGGGTGGAGACGGTAGTACAGGAATGGATAGCTAACGATATGGCACCTTCGGGAGGCGCGTGATTCATGCGCCTCCTTAGGTTTGTACGCACGACAAAGCTTAACTGGAGCGAACATGTTTACCGAACCTGTCAAAGAAACGACTAAAAAACTGCTGGCGGGTCTTTTCGCGGACTTCCTGGAAAGCGAGAAGGCCACCGGGATCATGCTCATCCTCTGCACGGCGGTTTCCGTTGCCGTGGCAAATTCCGCTTACAGCGCCCAGTACCTGGGCTTCTGGCATGCCGAGGTGCTGCACCACACCCTGCAGCACTGGATCAACGACGGGCTGATGGCTGTCTTCTTCCTGCTGATCGGCCTGGAGATAGAGAGGGAGCTCTACGCGGGGGAACTCGCCGATCCCCGCAACGCCTCCCTCCCCATTGCGGCGGCGGTCGGCGGCATGGCCGTGCCCGCCCTGATCCACTTCCTTTTCAACGGCGGCACGGCGACGGCGGGGGGCGCCGGCATCCCGATGGCAACCGACATCGCCTTTGCCCTGGGCATCCTGGCCCTGTTGGGGAACAGGGTCCCGGTTTCGCTGAAGGTCTTTCTGGCGGCTCTTGCCATCATCGACGACCTGGGCGCCATCGCCGTCATCGCGATCTTCTACGTGACCGACTTCTCCCTGGCGTACTTTGCCGGGGCCATGGGGGTATTCGGGATGCTGCTGGCGTTCAACCGCCTAGGGGTGAACCGGCTCCCCCTTTACCTGGTGCCGGGCGCGCTGATGTGGTACTTCATGCTGCAGTCCGGGGTACATGCCACGGTAGCCGGCGTTTTGCTGGCGTTTGCCATCCCCTTCCGGGACGGCGGGGAGCAGTCGCCTTCCTACCACCTGCAGCACTTCCTGCACAAGCCGGTGGCGTTCCTGATCATGCCGGTCTTCGCGCTGGCCAATACCGGCGTCGCCTTGGGCGGGGACTGGCTGGGGGGGCTTGCGACTGCGAACAGCCTGGGGATCATGGCGGGACTGCTGGTGGGTAAGCCGGTGGGGATTGCGGTTTTCAGCTACCTGGCGGTGAAAATGCGCGTCTCGCAACTGCCCGGGGATGTCGCCTGGCGACAGATCATCGGGACGGCGTTTCTGGGGGGGATCGGCTTCACCATGTCCATCTTCATCACCTTGCTGGCCTTCACCGACAACGCGGAGATCGTTGAGAGCTCGAAGATCAGCATCCTTCTTGCCTCGGTGCTTGCAGGAACCATAGGATATCTGATTCTGCACAGGCAGGGCTCAGGAGCTGCCGCCGACTCGCCTTGACCCGGCAGCACCCCCCGCGCGTACCCTCATCATCTGAGCTTCTTTTTCTGAGCCGCCTTCTTCTTGAAGGTGGCTTTCTTCTTGGAGGTGGCCTTCTTCTTGGAGGTGGCCTTCTTCACCACCTTCTTCTTTGCCGAGACGTCGAGCTTGCTCAACAGCTCGGCCGGCTCCAGCAGGTCCGGGTCGGCCTTGCGCGCCGCGGCCAGCGCGTCCCTGGCCTTCTCCCTGTTCCCCGTCTGCAGGTAAAGCTTGCCTAGCGCGTTCAGCGCGCGGGCGTGGTCGGGCTTCAATTCCAGCGCCCGCTGGTACTGCTTCATGGCTCCCTCGGTTTTTCCCCTGAAGGCGTACATGACCCCGAGGCGGTACTGGTCGTTGGCGCTGTCGGGGGCGAAGGTCGCCGCCTCCTCGAGCAGTTGCGTCGCATCGTCGTAACGCTTCCCCTTCACGTACAGCGAGAGGAGGATCTCCCTCGTCTCGCCGTTGCGCCGGTCGATCCGCATCACCTCCAACAGGTGCTTTTCCGCCAGGTTCGGCATCTTCCGCTTCAGGTAGAGCCGGGCGATACCCTGGTGGGCCACCACGCTGTTCGCGTCGAGCTCGATGGCCTTGTCGTAGGCGGTGATGGCCGCGCTGTAGTTGCGCTCCTGCTCGTAAAGACGGGCGAGCTTGTAGTAGCTAAGCGGGTTGCCGCCGTGGCGGGTCACCAGCTCCCGGTACTGTGCGATGGCCTCGGTAAAATCGCCACGGACCGTCCGGATCTCGGCAAGCCGCCTGCGTGCGTCGCCGTTGGCAGGGTCGAGCCTGGCCGCTTCCGAAAACGACAGGATCGCCTCGTCCAGCCTCCCCTTGCGCTCGTAGAGGGTGCCGAGGTTGTAATGGATGCGGCTGTTCCCCTCCTTGCGGCGCACAGCCTCCTCATAGGCGGCGATGGCGTCGCCGTCCTGCCCGGCGGCCAGCCGCGCATCCCCCAGTTGTTCCCGGACGCCAGGCGCGTTCGGCTGCTTTACCAGCAGCGCCCCGTATTCCGCCGCGGCCAGCGCCGGTTTACCTGCCTCCAGGTACCCCGCAGCCCTCTGCTGGTGATCGTCGGGACCTGCTTTCCGCCCTATTCCCGCCAGCAGGTACTCCTTCTCCGCCTGCTCGGGTTTCCCCATCAGCTCCAGCAGCTGGGCCAGCCGGAAGTGCAGGTTCCGGTTCTCCGGCTCGGTTGCGACCGCCCTCTGCAAATGAGCCGCCGCCTCCTCGTAGCGATGCTCCTGCTGGTAGATGCCGGCAAGTCCCAGGTGTGCCGCCTGGTTTCCCGGTTCAAGCCGCAGCGCCTCAAGATAGGCCTCGCGGGCCTTGCCCCGGTCCTCAAGCCCCAGGTGGCTGCGCGCCATCCCGACCTGGACCGCAGCGTCGCCGGCCAGGACCGGCAGCGCCTGCCTGAAGTGGTGCAGCGCCAATGCGTACAGTTCGGCTTCCAGGAATATCTGGGCCAGTGCCCGCGAGGAATGCGGGTCCTTGTCCTGCCTCAGGGCTTGCAGGAGCGCTACGGACGCCTCCTCGCGCGCGCCCTTTTTGAGCAGGAGCAGTCCCAGCCGCCCGCTGGCCCGGCCCATGAGGGGATCCTTGCCGACGGCGTCGCGATAGGCGCCCATGGCGGCTTCCGCGTTCCCCGCCGCCTCAAGGGAAACACCCCGCAGGTAGAGGGATGCTCCGCCGTCGGGGCAGAGTTTAGCGACCTTCTTGTCGGCTTGGGCGACTTCGTCGGCAGGGGTTGCCGGTGAAACAGCCCCGGCTACCTTTCTCGCCTCGCCGCAGTTGTCCGCCGCGCCGCCCCAGGTAAACCCGCAGGAAAGAAAGGCAAGGAGCATCAAGGCTGGACGGTGGAAGCTGTTCGATACGGTTTTACTCATAGGACCTCTTGGAGACCGGGGCCCGGCTGGGCCCCGGTCGGCTTTTTTTACTTGGTGATGAACTCGTCGCGCCGGTTGCTGGCCCAGGCTTCCTCGCCCTGCCGGGGATCGGAGGGGGTCTCCTCTCCGTAACCCACGGCGGACATGCGGTAAGAGGGGATGCCTAGCGCTTCCAGGTACTTGAGTGCCGCCTGGGCGCGGCGCTCGCTGAGAGCCATGTTGTAATCGTCCGAGCCGCGCTCGTCGCAGTGCCCCTCGACGCGCAGCACAGCCTGCGGAGTCGCCTGCAGTTTCTCGAAGTTCCCGGCAAGCGCCTCACGGGTCTTCTCGCTCAGGGTGGAGGAATCGAAACCGAAGTAGATCTTTTCCAGCCCCTGCGCCGCATCGGCGGTCGCCGGCTGCGGGGCCGGGGCTGGCGGCGTGGCTGCCCCGGCGAGAGCCTGGGACGGCGCGCCGACCGGCTCGGCACCCTGCAGTGCTGCACCCCCTGCCTCAGGCATTGCCGTGGAGGCGCCGGACGAAGCGGTTGCAGACGGGGCGAGCGCCGGGTCCACCTTCGCCGTTTGTCCTTTGGTGCAGCCGCTATAGATCAATAACCCGGCGCCCAGCACCGGCAGAAATAGTTTGAGATTCTTGTGCATAATCCTCTCCTTATGTCCTGATGGGACTCATTGTTGGAGCCGCGTGCCGCGGACGCAGCCGGGACGGACTGCTCCCCGAGCGGCAACAGGTCTTGCAACGATAGCAATCGGGGAATCAGGCGGAACGCGCGGGGGGAGCCCGCGAGAGGTTGGGGAAAAGGGGAGGGAACCCGGTCGCCTGAGAGGCGAAGAGGCGATGGGGGCGGTACTGGGCCGCGGCGGCCGGCTCGACCGGCGTCGCCGGGAGGGCGAAGATCTCCTGGGCCTTCTTGACCGCCTGCTGGCTGCTCTTGACGTGCTTCTCGATGAAGGCGCGGTGGGGCTGCTTGGGGCGCTGGGGACGCGAGAGGTCCGGGACCCGCATCCCCATCAGGAGGATGCAGAGCGCGGTCACGCAGGTGGTTATTATCAGGAGGCTTTTATGGTCGAGGTGCTTTTTGATCATAGGGAGCGGGGCGCCGCCGGTTGCAAAGGCGGACACGACTTTATACCCCATGGCGCCTGAAAAGACAAGCCTGCAGGGGGTATCATGCCGATCTTGCGCCGTTTGGAGTAATCGCCCTGTTGCTTCCCCTTCCCCTCCCGGCCGCTACTTGATGCAGACCCGGCGCACCTCGTGGATGTCGGTGAGCCCCTGGAGGCACTTCAGTATGCCGTCTTGCTTCAGCGTGGTCATGCCGTCGCCTATCGCCTGCCTTCTCAGCTCCGCCACCTCAGCCTTCCCCTTGATGAGCACCTTCATCGGATCCCCGCACTCCAGGAGCTCGTGGAGGCCGAGCCTCCCCTTGTACCCCGAGCCGTTGCACTTCGGGCACCCCTTGGCCCTGGACAGGAGGATGCCCGCCGGGTCGAGCCCGAGCGCCTGGAACGCCCCCTCCCCGTACTCCGCGATGATCTCCTGCAGTTCGCCCTGCTCCGGCCGATAGCTCTCCCTGCAGGCGCTGCAGAGCCTTCTGGCCAGGCGCTGGGCCAGGATGCACAAAAGCGCGTCCGAGAAGCTGAAGGGGTCGAGCCCCATGTCCAGGAGCCTCGTCACCGTTTCCGGTGCGGAGTTGGTGTGCAGGGTGGAGAAGACCAGGTGCCCGGTGAGCGAGGACTCCACGCCGATGGCGGCGGTTTCTTCGTCGCGCATCTCGCCGACCATGATCACGTCCGGGTCGGCGCGCAGGAAGGCGCGCAGGGCGGCGGCGAAGGTGAAGCCGATCTTGCCGTTCACCTGCACCTGCCTGAGCCCCTTCTGCGTGATCTCGATGGGGTCCTCGGCGGTCCAGATCTTGGTCTCCGGGGTGTTGATCACCGAGACGGCTGAGTGCAGCGTGGTGGTCTTGCCGCTGCCGGTGGGGCCGACCACCAGGATCAGCCCGTACGGCTTCTTGATGCAGTCGGTGAAGACCCGCCTGTTTCTATCGGTGAGCCCCAGGTTGTCGAAGGGGATCGGCTCGCCCGAGGCGAGGATCCTCAGCACCACGTCCTCCAGTTGCCCGGCGCTTGGGAGCGTCGCCACCCTGAGCTCCACGTCGAGGGGGCCGAACTTCTTGAAGTCGATCTTGCCGTCCTGCGGCTTCCTCCTCTCCGCGATGTCGAGCCCCGCCATGATCTTCACCCTGGAGGTGACGGCGTGCTTGTACTTGTACGGGATGCGCTGGTACACCGCGCACCTGCCGTCTATCCTCAGTCGCACCAGCACGTCCTCCCGTCCGGGAGCAGGCTCGATATGGATGTCGGAAGCGTTCTTCTCGTGCGCCTCCACGATGATCTTGTTGACCAGCTGGACGATGACGCTGTCCTGCTCGGAGACCTTCTGCACCTCCTGCTCGATGGAGGGGTCCTCCGAGGTGTCCAGCTTGCTCAACAGGTCGGAGACGCTGGAGCCCGGCCCCCCCGCGACCCTTTCCGCCAGCCGGTAATAGTGATCGATGAACTTCCCGATATCCTCGCGAAAGGCGCCGACGAAGCTGATCCTCTTGCGATCCTGGAAGATGAACCTGATCAGGTCCTGCTTTGCCAGGTCGGTCGGGTCCTCCATCGCTACCTGAAGCACGCTGCTGTCGATCTTGACCGGCACCCAGCGCTCCTTCTTGAGACGGTCCGGCCTGATCTTTTTCAGGATGTCGTCCAGGCGCGGCAGGTCCGGGTCGAAATCTATGAACTCGGTGCCGAAGTTGAGGCTCAGGCACTTGACCATCTCCTCCCGCGTGATCTTGAAATCGCGCATGAGCAGGTGGTCGAGCCCGATGCTTGCCAGCTCCGGGTGCGTCGAGGCCTTCCGGATGTCGGCCTCGTCCAGGAGGTTCTTGTCCAGAAGGTAGTTGTAGCGCGACTTGTTGCGGATCAGCTTTGCCGATGCGGAAAGGCGGAAGATGTTGTGGATCGCGATGGAAAGTGAGGTGGCGAGCTCGGTTGCGTAGCTTATGTCGGTCTCGTCGAAGGCGATGCTCCCCTTCTTGTTGATGAGCTGCATGACGCCGATCATCGAGGTGTTGAATTTCATCGGCACGCAGAGCACCTGTGCCGTGCGGAAGCCGGTCTTCCTGTCCCAGTTCACGTCGAAGGAGAGATCCGAGCTGATCATCTTCAGCTCATGGGAGTCGTAGGCGTCCTTGATGTTGAGGATGGAGCCGGAGAGGGCGCAGTACCCAGCCAGGCTTTTGCTGCCGATCGGGACGGAAATCTGCTGCGTCTCGCTCCCCGACTTGACCTTGGACATGAGCATCCCGCGCTTGTGGTCGATCACGTAGATGGTGAGCCGTTCGGCCTTGAACAGTTCGGCGATGCTGTCTTTAAGCTGTATCAGGATCGTGTTCAGGTTCCCGGAAGAATGGATCTCGTTGATCTTCTCCATGAACCGTTTGCGGTGTTCAAGTTGTTCTTTGAGCAGATCGGCGTCTGGCATAGCTGATTGGTTCCTTCAAATTTTCTGTCTCAGGCAGGGTCTCTGTTGTAGGAGCGGCATTCCTGCCGCGATGATGCAGGTGCAATCGCGGCAGGAATGCCGCTCCTACGGGAATTGTGAATACGGGAGCAGTGTTGGCCGGTATTAATTGCCCGGGCTGGCAGCTTCTCTTAAAGTTTCATACAACAGATCCGAAAGGTTTATAGGAAAGCTAATCGGCAAAGCCGTCGATGTACTGAAGGAATTATTCGAAACAGTGACCACCTCCTGTTAGGGCGCGGGGCATGAAAAAAATCAGCACAGCCACAATCCGTTTTCTCATCGGCTGCGCCGTGACCGCCTTCTTTTGCCTGCTGCTGGTCAAAAACCCGCTCCCCGTGGAGATGACAGAGGCGAAGCTCTACGACCTCCGCTTCCATCTGCGCGGCAAGGTCCCGGCTCCCGATGCGGTGGTCATCGCCGTCATCGACGAGAAGAGCCTCGCCAGGCTAGGGCGCTGGCCCTGGAGCCGCGAGGTCATGGCGGGGCTTGTGGACAAGCTGTCCCAGGCCGGGGCCGCCGTGGTCGCCTTCGACGTCATCTTCCCCGAGAGCGATAAAGACGACCAAAGGCTCTCCCGGGCCATCGCCGACGCCGGAAACGTCATCCTCCCGATCGCCTTCGACTTCGAGACCAAGGCCGAAGGGGTCCCGAACCGCGACCTGGAACAGTCGGCCCTGCCGGCCATACTGCAGCCCGAGCTTTACCGGGATTTCCCCCCCATCGTCTCCGGCGGCGCCCCGATCGTGCCGGTAAAACCCCTCAGGGAGAGCGCCGTGTCCCTGGCGCACATCAGCATGCTGCCGGATTACTTCGACGGCACCCTGCGCTGGGAGGCGCTGGTCGTGGGGTACGGCGGGATGCTCTACCCGTCGCTCGGGCTCAGGAGCGCGGCGTTTTACAAGGGAATAGGGGCGGAACGGCTCGAGGTTCGGGCCACCCGCTCCATCGGGGTGGGGAAGATCGTCATCCCCACCGACCGCTGGGGGCGCATGCCGATCAACTACTACGGCCCCGGCCGCACCCTGCGCCACATCTCCATCGCGGACATCGTGGACGGCAAGGCGAAAGCCGGCGAGCTCGAGAACCGCATCGTTTTCGTAGGCGCCTCCGCCGTCGGCATGCTGGACCTGCGCGTGACCCCCTTCACGGCGGTAATGCCCGGGGTCGAGAAGCAGGCGACCGTTGCGGCCTCCATCCTGGAAAACCGTTTCCTGGTCAAGGCGGACACCGCCCAGGACCTCATCTTCTTGCTGCTGACCGGCGGAGTCACCGCGCTGCTGTTGAGCCGGTTGCGGCTCGTCCTGGGGGCGGTCGCGGTATGGGGCGTGATTGCAGGCATAGCTGCCGTGGGGATGCTCCTTTTCACCCAGTGGGGGGTGTGGATCAACCTGGTCTGCCCCCTGGGGAACGCCATCTGCATGTTCACGTCGGTCACCGCCTGGAACTACACCGTCGAGGAGCGGCGCGCCCGGCGCATCCGGGCCATGTTTTCCAGCTACGTCGCCACGTCCATCGTGAACGAGCTGATCGAAAACCCGGCCCTTGCCAGGCTCGGGGGGGAGAAGCGCGAGATAAGCATCCTCTTTTCGGACGTCAGGGGCTTCACGAGCTTTTCCGAGCAGCATGCGCCGGAAGAGGTGGTCGCCCTCTTGAACGAGTACCTGGGGGAGATGACGGACGTGGTCCTCAAGTGGGGGGGGACCCTCGACAAGTTCATAGGCGACGCCATCATGGTGTTCTGGAACGCGCCGCTCCCCTGTGCCGACCACGCCGAGCGCTCGGTGCGCTGCGCGCTGGATATGCAGTCAAGGCTCGGCGAGCTGCACGAGAAGTGGGAGCGGGAAGCAAAGCCAAGGCTTTCCAGCGGCATCGGCATCAACACGGGAGAGGTCATCGTCGGCAACATCGGCGCCGAGGGGAAGAAGATGGAGTACACCGTGATAGGCGACGAGGTGAACCTCGCCTCCAGGGTGGAATCCCTCACCAGGACCTTCGAGGCGGGGATACTGGTCACGGAGAAGACCGTGGAGAGGCTGAGGAAACAAGTCGCAGCCGGGGCCCTGCGGGGGATGGAGATCAGGGGCATGCGCCGGGTCATCGTGAAGGGAAAGCAGCAGCCGGTGACGCTGTACCAGGTCTTTCCGTCCGGCGCCGCGCCTGCGGTCATCACCGAGTGCACCGACCTGGAGCCGCTCAGGCTGACGGAAAAATAATCAGAGTCAAAACCATTGGCCACGGAGGATCTGAGAACTTCGGAGAAAGGCATGAGGCTTGAGGGTTCAAATCATGAATCGGTTTTGCTTTTCCTCAGATTTCCTCAGAAGTCCTCCGTGGCCAATTGGTTTCAGTCAAAACCATTGGCCACGGAGAAAATCTGAGAACTTCGGAGAAAGGCATGAGGCTTGAGGGTTCAAACCATGAATCGGTTTTGCTTTTCCTCAGATTTCCTCAGAAGTCCTCCGTGGCCAATT
>CAZFMI010000027.1:0-25301 GCA_964519915.1 uncultured Geomonas sp. | reverse complement strand
GTTTCAGTCAAAACCATTGGCCACGGAGAAAATCTGAGAACTTCGGAGAAAGGCAAGAGGCTTGAGGGTTCAAACCATGAACCGGTTTGCTTTACTCAGATTTCCTCAGAAGTCCTCCGTGGCCAATGGTTTCAGGAATTTTAGGAGGATGATGTGAACAGAAACTTCGCCATAGCCGCACTGGCCATTTTTGCCTCTATCGCCTGCGGCACGCCGGCAAACGCCGGAGACCTGGAGGAGGGGATCGTCCAGTACCGGCTGGAGAACTTCGAGGAGGCGCTGGCGCTGCTGGAAAAGTCCCGCGCGCAACAGCGGCAATCGTCGGTGGCTGCCTTCTACCTCGGCATGGCCCGCAAACAGGGGGGGGACCTCTCCGGCGCCATCAAGGATCTCACCGATGCCGCCACCCTGAAGCCTCCGGTCCTCGACGCCTACCTGGAACTGGCCGACGCCCACCACGTGGCGGGAGACGACAAGAAGGCGCTCGAGTGGGCGAACCGTTCGGAAACTGCCGGGGTACGACCGGGACAGAGCGCCTTTATAAAGGGGATCATCCTGGCCGGACAGGGTAAGGGTGAAGACGCGGTGAAGGCGTTCGAGAAGGCGAAAAAACTGGACGCCGCCCTCGCCCAACCCGCGGACCTCCAGATCGCCATGGTCATGGCCGGTTCCCGCAAGCTGACCCGCGCACGTGATGCGCTGAGGGCCGTGGTCGCTGCGGATCCCAATTCCGAGATCGCCTCCTACGCCAAGGAGTACGAGCAGTCCTTCACCAGGATCATCGAGGATTACCGTACCTGGCACGCGACGCTCGGCATCGGCTACCTGTACGACGACAACGCCATCTCCAACCCGTCCAACGCGGGAGCCAGGGCCCAGATCGGCGACCCTACCGGGCAGCGCGACTTCGCCACCCTGGGGACGCTGCGCCTGGACTACAGCCCCATGCTTTCCGGGGACCTGGTCTTCAACGCGCAATACCTTCTGCAGAGCACCACCTATGCAAACGCCAACACGGACGCGGCAAACCCGAGCACCATCATCAACTCGCTGACGCTGAACCCCGGCTACTCGCTGGGTGGCTCGGTGCTGTCGCTGCCGGTCAACTACAGCCACGTGCTGCTCAGGGAACAAAAGTACCAGCAGATGATCGGCGCCCGCCCCACCTGGTCCTGGCTGCTTGCCCCCCAGCACATCCTGCAGGGCGGTGTCAGCTACACCCGCCGCGATATGCTGCAGGACCCGTTGGCGCCTGAGGAGGACCGGGACGCGAACCTCTGGGGGGCGTCCCTGGGGCACGTCTTCAGCTACGGCAACCGGGGCGGGATGGCGGCGGTTCGCTACGAGTTCACCTTTGACGCGACAAAGGGGTCCAACTGGGAAAACAGGGGACACAGGGTCTCGCTAAACGGCGTCGTACCGCTGACGGACGACCTGAAGCTGAACCTCTCAGGCGAGGTCGCCTCGCTCGACTATCTAAAGCCCAACATGCTGATAGGCAACGGCGTCAAAAGGGACGACACCACCTGGTTCGGCACGGTCGGGCTCAGTTACAGCCTGAACAGGCACGCGACCCTGAACGCGCAGTACAGCCATACCACGGCCCAATCGAACATCCCGGTCTACGGTTACAACCGCAACACCTTCAGCACCGGGCTCGAGTTCAGTTTTTAGGAGGCAGACCATGATCGGAAAGAAAACCCGCCGTTTCAGGACAGCCCTGACATCGCTTTTGCTCCCGCTCTTGCTGCTCGCCTTTGCCGGGCCGGCGCTGGCGGAGGTGGTCGGAAGAGTGAGCCGTGTCGAAGGGGCGGTGGACATCATGCCGGGGGGGGAGCTTCCGGCAGTCGCTGCCAGGGAAGGCGCCCAGGTGCAACAGGGGGATTTCGTCCGCACCAAGAGCAATGCCAGGGCCGAGATCACCTTCAACGACGGCAGCGTGGTCAAGATCGCCCAGCGAAGCCGCATCGACGTAGGGGAGTACTCCGCTTCCAACCGCAGGCTCGCCCTGCCGCGCGGCAAGGTGCAGGCGACGGTCGTTCCCGCGGCCCAAGGCGCAGCACGAAGCTTCGAGATCCGCACCCCTAACGCCATCGCCGGGGTGCGCGGCACCTCGTTCTACGTCTACCACCAGGCAAACGTGACCGGGGTCGCCGTGTTGTCGGGGGTGGTGCAGACCTCCAGCCTTTCCGCCCCCTCTAAGCCCGTCACGCTTGTGGCCGGTACCGCCACCACGGTCAGCAAGCGGAGCGCCCCGACCCCGCCCCGCCCGGCCACCGGGAAGGAACTGGACAGCCATCAAAAGGATGTCGCCCCGACGGGCGCCAAGGGGGGGGAGCCGCAGGCGGGCGCAGCCGGAACAGGCGGCGAGAATGCCGGTGCATCCTCCGCCCCGGCAGGGACTTCCGGTTCCGCCGCTTCGACGGGCACGGCAACAGGCGACTCCGGGACTTCGTCCGAAAGCGCAGCTGCGAGCTCCGGCACTGCCGGCAGCGCCACATCTGCCGCTTCCGGCTCGACAAGTACCAGCAGCACCAGCAGCGCCGGAACCCAGTTATCCGGAACCGGCAGTACTGCCTCTGCAGGGGCTGATTCCAGCTTCAGCTCGGAAACTCTAGCCGCCAGCTTGACTGCGCTGGCTGCTACCACCGTCCAGCCCGTCTCCACGCCCCAAAACCTGACACAGCAAGTGGTAATCCCGGTGACGGATACGCGGGAGGATACGCAAGAAGTGGTGACCTTGATCGTCGCCACGCCGCCGACGGACACCACCACGCCGCCGCCGACGGACACCACCACGCCGCCGCCGACGGGCACCACCACGCCGCCGCCGACGGGCACCACCACGCCTCCCCCGGTTTTCAGCAGCCAACTGGCAGGCGGCCTCATGTCGCGTGGCGCGGCCATAGATCCGAATTCCAATCTCCTGACCATCGTCAGCGACCCGGTTTTCCCGCTCGTTATCTCGGGCGCCACCTCGCTTTGGAGCGGCAGCGCCACTGCCGTCTTGAGCGGCATATACCCGACGCTCCCCCTGCAGCAGCCAAACCACTACTGGTTCGGCAAGTTTTTCTCCAACAGCAACGCCACCCACACAACCGCTGACGGTGGCGCCTACTTCGGCTATTTCGGCGGCATGTCGCTTGACGGCACCGGTGTCTTCGACACCAACCTGAGCGCTCTCTACCTCGACCCCACGGGCAAGGCCGGCATCATGCAAGGTGCCATGCCGGGCACGGTGACGGCCGGCACGGCAAGCGGTACCGGCACCCTTACCCTGACCGAGATGAACGCGGGCAGCGGACTCAACCCGGCGACGTTCGCGGCGGACTGGTGGAATTCGACGACCGGAAGCGCAGTGGTCGAGGTGACCGGGCCGGTGCTGATGGACTCGTTGACCGCCAACGACAGGAACGAGACGGAAGGGTTCTACGTGGATGCCGCGCTCCACATCACCGGGCAGATGCACGAGCGCGGCGATGTGCTGCGGCTCGGCTACCTGGCCGCGGACCCGAGTTTCGGCATCTGGACCCGGGAATCGTTCGGCTCCTATGACGGGAGCGGCCCGCAGTTCGTGCTGATAAGCAACGCGGAGTGGGGGACGGTGAACCCGGACAATACCTTCACGCTCGACGATGACCTCAAGATCATCTCCCTTGGCAACTGGCAGGCGGGCGCCCTCACGGGGAAAGCAGACGGTGTCTGGGGCGACCTCGCTACCGGGAACATCAGGCTCCTTACCGGGACCCTGACCGGCAGTGCCAACCCGGCAACCTCCACCTTCGGTGCGACAACGACCGGCTCCTTCATCGACCTGACCCGCTTCATCGCCAATCCGACCCTCGCGGCAGGGCTCGGCTTTCCGACCGTCTCGCGTACTGACAGCTTCACCCTGTCGGGCAACAGCTCAACGGGGAGCGTCAGCCTCGGCACCGTGACGTTTTACGGGAGAAATGCCGGCGACCAGATCTCGCTCTGGGTCGCACCGAACATAACCGGCAGCTACAGCGGAAGCCTGCAGCAGCAGACTTACTCCCTCCTAAACGGCGCCAGCCCGAGCACCAGCACCGTCATGGGGAGCATGCGGATCAACGGCGTCAGCAGCTCCAGCAACACCTGGATGGGGGCGATCAACGTCATCGGCGAGACCGGCAGCTCGTTTAGAAGCGACTTCGACGGCATAGCCGCCGGTACCCTGACCGGCACAACCTTCACAGGATCTGCGGCGGGGCTTTCCCACCCGGTCACCTACTACAGCAGCCTAAGCGGCGGATTGAAGCGCTACCTAAACGGCATCGTCACCTCGTACGGCTCGGTCGACGGCATCATGGGGGGGATGTCCCTTTGGAACGGTACCGAGCCCCTCCCTTCCGAGTTCCAGGGTGTCGGCTTTCTGACCCCGAGCCAGACTCTGACCGACCCGGACTATGTCATGAGCGCCCCGATCCGGTCACAGGATATACCGAGCGCTACGGCCATGACCGCTGACGGCGGTGCCTACCAGGGGCATGTGGTTGCCGGCGTCAGCACAAATGGCGGCGGGCCCGACAGCCCGGGCATCGCGGGGATCGTGAACGCCCTCTCGATAGACCCGTCGGGCAACGCGGGTGTGCTGCGCGGGAAAGTCGAGGGTTTCCTCGACCCGTTCAACAACATCTGGAGGGTCGACGGCGACGTCATCCCGGTCGCCCTGGAGGCCGCCACCACCGTAACCGCGGCGACTCTCAACAGCACCGGCGGCGTGGTGGACGCGCCCGTCTCGTTCGGGACCGGCGGGACCAACTTCAGCGGCACCCTCGGGCTGGGGGGGTGGGCGCCGGAGACCTACAGCCGCAGCCACATTGCCTCCTCCCCCAAGTGGGGGATCGGGCAGTTCGCGCTGTACGCGCCCTACAGCACGCCGCCTGCCGCCGGTGCCCCCTGGAACGTGGACTTCACCATAACCGACGGCTCCGTCGCCAACTTCAAGATGGTGGGGACCATGGCCGGGCAGCTGTGGGACCCGACCAGCGGCAAACTGGGTGCAAGCACCCGGGCCGCCTGGCACGACATGCTCGCGCCGCAGCCGACGGAGAACCCGATGACCGGCATCTTCATCGGGGAGACCGTCGGGACCTTCAACCCCCTGACATTGCAGGCGATGACCTCCGGCATGTGGCTTGAGACCGGCAAGTTCCTGGAGCTTGTGGCGAACAACCCGGCTGCGCTGCAAAAGCTGAACATACCTGCGGTCGAGGTAGGTAGGGCCAGCTTCACCGGGAGCGCCGCAAATTTCGACGTCACCGTCAACGACATGGTCTTCCTGGCCCCGGTGAGCGGCGCACGGCCACAGCTCTTTGCCAGCAACAACATCACCGGCAACTATTACGTGGCGATTCCGGTCGGTTCCGCAACCCTGAACCAGATGGTCGGCTCCGGCGTCAACACCTCTGGCATCTCGCCGGTCTTCACCATGAACCAGTGGGACGCAGGGAACAACAAGTGGTCCGCCACGCTGCAGTTCAACGACACCACCGGGGTCGTCGGCGGCCACGGCAACGTCCAGTTCATGGGGGTCGCAGCGGGTCGCTCCAGCGGCGGGGTGCCGGGGACCTTCACCGGCACCGGGGCCGGGGTGGTGAGGTAGGGAGACAAGGCATAACCGCGGAAGAGGGGAAGCGAGAGCGGGGCGAGGTTTTGAACCCGCGCTTTTTCCCGTACGCGTAAAAAAAGGCCGGGAGGCATCTCCCGGCCTTTTGCTCGATTGGTCTTGCGATTACGGGCAGGCTTTCCCTTTGCCCCTGTCCGCGTCGCTGCAATCCTGGTCAATGCAGTCTTTGAGAGCATCGCAGGCGCGGGTCCCCTCTTTATGCCGGCCGCCTCTTCACCTGATCGGGTACTCCTTTCAGTTTGTGGTATCCTGTGTGTGGCAGCAGGGAGACTTTTGATACTCTCTATGACTGGCCGACCATGTTACCAGAGGCAATGGAGGACGCTATGTACAAGATGCGCTACTGCTTGATAGTGCTGGGCATGTTGTTCTGCCTGGCAAGTACTGCAACAGCCGAAGTCAACGTAAGTGTCGGTATAGGGTTGCCGAATGTGAGGATCGGGATCAACGTTCCGCTGTTCCCCGACCTGGTCCCGGTGCCGGGCTATCCGGTCTACTATGCCCCCCGCGTCGACGCCAACTACTTCTTCTACGACGGGATGTACTGGGTCTTTTACGGCGACAACTGGTATGCCAGTTCCTGGTACAACGGCCCGTGGGCATTGGTGGACCCGTTCGTGGTGCCGGCGTATGTACTGCGCATCCCGGTGGTCTACTACCGTCAGCCGCCGGTGTACTTCAGGGGCTGGTACCGGGACGCCCCGCCCAGGTGGGGCGAGCGATGGGGGCGCTCCTGGGAGCAGCGCCGCAGCGGCTGGGACCGCTGGAACCGCAGTGCAGCGCCAAGGCCGGCACCGTTGCCTGTTTACCAGCGCAAGTACCACGGCGACCGCTATCCCAGGTTTGAGCAGCAAAGGAGGCTCCACGGGCAGAGTTACCGCTACGAACCGCGGACCAGGGTGGTGCGCGAACATCTGAGGCAGGCAGGTCAAAGGCCTGCGGCACCGCCCTCCCGGGAGAGGGTTGACGGGCCGGCATCCAGGGGGCCTCAGCGGCAGGAAAACCTGCAGAGGCAGGCGCCGGTGCAGGTTACCCCCCAAAGGCGCGAGCCGGGGTTCGACCAGGGGCGGCAGCGTCCGGTACAGCGTGAGCAGCGCGCGCCTGGGGGTATCGAGCAGCGCGGCCCCGAGCCCAGGGTGCTTGAGAGAGGCGGCGGGGGTGATGGCGGGCGTGGCCGGGACAGGGGGCCGAGGGAGGACAGAGGCGGCGGGGAGGGTAGAGGCGGCCAGGGGCGCGAAGAGGGGCGGGGCCGATAGTTCGCTTCACCCGGATGTTCGAAAGTACGGGCGCTTACCTTTAGGGGTAGGCGCCCGTTTTGTTGCTGCTGCAGCGGCGTCCGTCAATCCCCCCGCTGCAAGCGGCATGGGGGAGGCGGGCGGGGGATCACAGCTTGGGGATGCGAATGCGGCTTATCATGAGCGACCCGGAGAGTGCGAAGAGCAGCACAAGAGGATGCAGCGTGAACCCGGCCAGGGAGAGTTGGCCGAGCCAAAGCGAGTCGCGCAAGGCGCCCTGCGATGCCGCCGCCAGCATCAGGACTACCAGCACGAGCGAGGTGGGGATGGGGGTCCCTTCGAAATACTTCACCTTGCCCCCCTCCGAAAGCGCCTCGGCGGTGACGTTGAAACGCGCCAGGCGGGAGACGCCGCAGGCGACGAAATAGGTCAGGACGACCCGGTCGTAAAGCCCCTGCATGCCGCAGCCGTACGCGATAACCGCCGGGGCCACCCCGAAGGAGATGACGTCCGAAAGCGAGTCGAGCTCGCGCCCCAGGCCGGAGCTCTGCTGCCGCCAGCGGGCGATCCTTCCGTCGAGGACATCGAAGACGAAGGCGGCGAAGACCAGGATGCAGGCGAAATAGACATGGTCCGTGTCGCTGCTCTGCAGGTAGCTCAGCATCGAAAAAACAGCCCCGGTGCCGCACACCGCGTTTGCGAGGGTGAACCAGTCGGCGAGCTGGAACTCCCGGATCATGCTGAACCGCTTGGGCCTTTCTCTTTCCTCACTCATGATGACTCCAGTTGCTCCGCCCGGTTGAAAGCCCTTTCCCCGGCGGCGGGGGGCAAGGGCCGGTGCGGCAGCCGGGCTACGGCAGCGGCGGGGCCTTCAGGTATTCGCGTCCCCACTCCCCCATCAGGTCGAGGATGGGGAAGATGGTCTTACCCTTCTCGGTGAGTGAGTACTCCACCTTTGGGGGGACTTGCGGATAGACCTCGCGGTGCACCAGTCCGTCAGCTTCCAGCTCCCGCAGTTGCTGGGTCAGCATCTTGCGCGTTATGTCCGAAAACTGCCGCTGCAGATCGGAAAAGCGCATGGTCTCCTGCGCCAGGTGCCAGAGGATGGACGCCTTCCACTTGCCGCCGACCAGCGCCAGCGTCACGTCTATGCCGCACTTGTACTCTTTGTCCCGAAAAAACATCGCTTCCCTTGCGCACTGCTCCATGGGCTCTCCCTGCCGGCTTCGCCGGTTCCCGAAAGGGTACCGTGTGTCGAAAAAGGTACTACGTACCGAATAAGTTCGTTATTGACGCTTCGGCGCCAATGGTCTTATATAGCGCAACTGAGCCGGAAAGAAAAGAGGGGAGGATAGATCTATGAAAATGGTGGCATTCAACGGCAGTCCCAACAAGGAAGGGAACACCTACCACGCCATAAGGCTGGTCGCCGCGGAGCTTGAAAAAGAGGGCGTCGGGACGGAGATCGTCCATGTCGGCAACAAGACCATCAGGGGGTGTGTCGCCTGCGGCCAGTGCGTCAAGAACCAGGACGAGCAGTGCGCGCTGAAGGACGACCAGGTGAACGAGTGGGTCCAGAAGATGAAGAACGCGGACGCCATAATCCTGGGGTCCCCGGTCCATTACTCCGCCGTGGCGGGCACCATGAAGTCGTTCCTGGACCGCGCCTTCTTCGTCTCCGGCGTCAACGGCGGCTTGCTGCGTCACAAGGTAGGCGCCTCGGTGGTGGCGGTGCGTCGCTCCGGCGGCCTGCCGACCTTCGACCAGTTGAACAACTTCCTCAACTACTCCGAGATGCTGATAGCCACCTCCAATTACTGGAACGTCATCCACGGCAGGACGCCGGGTGAGGCGCTCAAGGACGAGGAGGGGGTGCAGATCATGCGCGTGCTGGGCAAGAACGTGGCCTGGCTGATGAAACTGGTGCAAAACGGCAAGGGAGTCGTGCCGGAGCCGGAGAGAGAAGCGAAGGTCATGATGAACTTCATCCGCTAAGAGCTCAGACGCGTTACGCAGGGCAGCCGCGGAGGATGCCGGCGTAATATCCGGATATTTTTGCCATTCCTGAAGGAGTTGTCGATATGCTGCAATTCAAGGTGGACCACGGGAAATGTACCAAGTGCGGCCTGTGCGTGGCCGACTGCCCCTCGCGCGTGATGGAGACGGCCGAAGGGTACCCGGTAATCGCGGCTGAAAAGGAAGCCGGCTGCTACCGCTGCCAGCACTGTTTCGCCATCTGCCCGACCGGGGCGGTCTCCATACTCGGGCTCAAGCCGGAGGAGAGCCTGCAGCTTACGGGGAAGTGGCGCCCAGATCCTGACGCGATGGAGGTCCTGATCAAGGGGCGCCGTTCGGTCCGGCGCTACCAGGAGGAGAACCTCGAACCGGAACTGCTGCAAAGGCTCCTCGACGTCGCCTGGCATGCACCGACCGGGGTCAACAACCGCCAGGTCCGCTTCACCGTGGTAGACGACCGGAAGAAGCTGGCGGCGTTCCATGCGGAGGTCATGGCCGGGCTGTCGCGCCTGGTGCGCGCCGACGCCCTGCCGGAGGCTCTCGCCTTCTATGCCGAGTTCGTGCGTCTTTGGGAAGAACAGGGGGTGGACGTGCTTTTCCGCGGCGCGCCGCACCTGCTGGTCGCCTCGGTGCCGCAGGATGCGGTGTGCCCGATGCAGGACTGCATGATCGCGCTTTCCTATTTCGAGCTCTTCGCCCAGGCCAACGGCGTCGGGACCGTGTGGGACGGGCTGGCGAAGATCGCCATCAACGACCTGCTGCCGGAGAGCAGGGCGCGCCTTGGCATACCTGATGATCACCTGATCGGTTACGCCATGGCCTTCGGCAAGCCGGCCGTGCAGTACGCAAGGGCGGTCCAGCATGCCCCGGCACTCATCCACCGGGTCTAGCGGCTGGCGGCTACTCGGCCATGGCGATCCCTCCTGGCGTACCTGCAGCCAGCGCGATCTCCTTGAGCCTCTTTAGATCGAGCTTCCCGGTCCCAAGGACCGGGAGGCTCTCCACCTCGATGCAGCAGTCGCGCGCCGGCTTCCAGAGGTTCGGGAGCGCGCTCTCTGCCAGGTGCCGCACCAGGGATGCGGCATCGGTCGCTCCCCTGGTGTAGACGACCACCAGCTTTTCCCCCTTCTTCTCGTCCGGCACGGCGGTAACGGCCAGCACCCCGGCCTGTCCCAGCCGCCCGTGCAACTCGTCCTCGATGACTCCATGCGGCACCATCTCGCCGCCGATCTTGCTGAAGCGCGACAGACGGTCGGTGATCCTGATGAAGCCGTCATCGTCCATGACGCCGATGTCGCCGGTGACGTACCAACCGTCCCTCAGCACCTCGGAGGTCTTGTCGCTGCTCCCCAGGTAGCCGAGCATCACATTCGGCCCTCTCACCAGTATCAGCCCCGGCTCCCCGGGCTTCAGGGTCTCGCCGCTTTCGGGGTGGACGACGCGGATGGCCACCCCCGGGACCGGGTGCCCGACGCTCCCCTCTTTCGCGCCGTGCTGCTTTACCCCGTCTATCTCCACGTCCGGGAGGTTCAGCGTGATCACCGGCGAGAGCTCGGTGGCCCCGTAACCCTCCATGGGACGGATGCCGAACCTCTCCTCGAAGCTGTCCGCAACCTTGCCCTTCAGCTTCTCCGCCCCGGTGACGACCAGCCGCAGGGAGGAGAAATCCTCCGGCCTCGCCCGGCGCAGGTAGGCGAGCAGGAAGGTCGGGGTGGCCAGGAGCAGGGTGGAGTTGTGCTCGCGCACCGCCTGCGCGATCTTCTCGCCGTCCATGGGGTTCGAGTGGTACGCGGCGGAGAAGCCGCTCACCAGCGGGAACCAGAGGGTCGCGGTGAACCCCAGGGAATGGAAGAAGGGGAGGGCGGAGCAGACGTTGTCGTTCAGGTCCACCCGGAACACCATGCGCAGCGCCTCGACGTTGGACATGATGTTGTGGTGGCTCAGCATGACCCCTTTGGGCTCGCCGGTGCTCCCGGAGGAGAAAATGACGGTGGCGCTGCGGTCGGCATGGAAGCCCTCCCGCCTGCAAAGGAGCGAGGCGGGAAAAAGACGGGCCCTGAGGAGCGCGGACAGCCTCTCGCGCAAGGAGATGGCGGGGAGGATGTCCTCAAGGCAGACCGTCCCCGGGATCCGCGGCCGGGTGGGGAGCTTCTCCAGGAAGGCGCGCGAGGTGACTACCGTCTTGATGCCGCACTGTTCGATGGCGGAGGCAAAGGACGCCTCGGCGGCGGTGTAGTTGAGGTTCACCGTGACCCGTCCCAGCATCGAGAGCGCCAGGTTGGCGAGGACTCCCCCCACCGATGGCGGGAGCAGGACCCCGACGTGCTCCTCCTTCCCGATCATCCCCTTCAGCCTCCCCGCCAGGGCAAGCGCGCCTGAGAGGGTGCGCCCGTAGCTGAGCTCCTTCCCGGATGTGTCCGCTACCGCCTTGCGCCCCCAGTTCTGCCTGGCTGTCCGTATGAAGTACTCGGAGAGGGGCAGGCGCTGCTCCTTGCGCGAATCGAAGTAGTCGCAGGAGAGCTCGGCCACCTTCTGGCGCACCTCGACGGCCCGGCTCGCAGCCGGCATCGGTGCCCCGAACAGGATGGTGACCGGGTAGGGGGAGAGCGCGGGGAGCCGGGACATGAGCCGGCCGTGCGCGTAGGAGAGGATGCTCCCCCAGGCGCCGCCGATGTAGATCGGGATGATGGGGTAGCCGCTGTCCCTGACGATCCGCTCGAAGCCGCCGCGGAATTCCCGCAGCATCCCGTTTCGGGTCAGCGCCCCTTCTGCGAAGATGCAGACCATGTAGCCGTCGTCCAGGGCGGCACGCGCCCTCTTGATGAACTCCAGCATCTCCTTCCTGCCGTCGGTGGAGGAGACCGGGATCACCCCCATGAGCCGGAACAGGCCGCGCAGGACCGGCGTGTCGTAGATGCTCCGCTCCATGACGAAACGTATGCGGCGCCCGCAGGTGGCGGTGAGGAGCAGCGCGTCCACCCAGGTCACGTGGTTGGGGACGAGGAGCGCCGGCCCCTCGGCCGGCAGGTTCTCCCGGCCGATCATGTTGATCCGGTAAAAGAGCCGCATGGCGACCAGGGCGACGAAGCGGAGCAGGAAGTCAGGCAGTATCCTGAAGGAGAGTATGGTGAGCATGAGGGTGAGCGCGCCGACCACGCTGAACCCCTGGGCGGCGGAGAGCCCGAGCGGTCCGCTGCCGAGCCAGGTGAGCCCGGAGGCGAGCAGGACGCCGACCCAGTTGATGAAGCTGGAAGCCGCCAGCACCTCGCCCCTTTTGGCGGCGTCGGCCCTGAGCTGGATGAAGGTCTGCAGCGGCAGGCTGAAGATCCCGGCGGAGATGCCGAAGCAGACGATGATGGCCAGGCAGGTGGCGAGGTTGCCGGGGGCGGCGTGCAGCAGAAGCGGCGCCAGCGTGAGGCCTGTCGCCCCTAGGGGGACGAGGCCGAATTCGACCTCCCGCCCCGAGAGCTTCGCCGCCAGCAGGGAGCCGAGACCGATCCCCAGGGCCGCCGCCAGGAACAGGTAGCCGCTTTGCGATTCGGAGAGGCCGAGCCGCTCCATGCCGTAGCCGATCAGGTTCAGCTGTGCGAAGGCGCCGATGAACATGAACCAGGCGAGGCCGATGACCGCGAGCATGAGATGCCGGTCCTGCCGGATGCCGTCGATGGTCCTTACGATCCCGGTCGGGAGGAGCGCCACCTGCCTGGAGGGGTCGCGCTCCGCGCTCTCCCCCATCAGCCGGGCCGAGCCGAGCCCGGCCAGCGCGACGGCCAGGCAGACGCAGGCCGCGAGCCAGAAGCGGCCGCCGGCAAGCTGGGCGAGGGCGGAGGCGAGGGCGGTGCCGACGATGATGGCGAGGAAGGTGAAGGACTCAATCAGGCCGTTGGCCCGGGAGAGCCCCTCCCTGGGGACCAGTTCCGGGATGATGCCGTACTTCGCCGGTGCGAAGAACGCGCTGTGGCTCGCCATCAGGAAAACGACCAGGTAGAGGCCGTACTCGAGCTGCAGGGCGAAGGCCGCCACGGCAAGGAGCGTGACGGCCACCTCGACCCCTTTCACGGAGAGGATCAGGCGCGACTTCGCCCACCGGTCGGCCACCCCCCCGGCGGGGGCGGAGAAGAGCAGGAAGGGGAGCACGAAGGCGGCGCCGACGCCGGCTGTTATCGCCCCGGCGTTTGCCCGCCCCCGGCTGCCGATCAGGAAGAAGATGATCAGAAGCTTCAGTATGTTGTCGTTCAGCGCCCCGAGGAACTGGGTCGCGTTCAGCCAGATGAAGGGGGTCGAGCGCATGGATGTGCCAGTCATATCATTTGCTCCTTTGGACGGTGTAATCGGTGATGGCCCGGGAGGTAACGCTGCGGGTGAGGGAAGTTTCCCCTCTCTGGAGTTTGATGAGGGTTGCGCCCCTTTGGAAAATCTCCTCCCCGACCCCCAGCGCTTCCTTGAGCGCCACGTCCCGGTCCCAGATGTTGCCCATCCGTGCTATCTCAAGCATCTTTCCGGGCGAAAGCGAGGCGGGGAAGGCGAAGGGGGTGACCATCGGCGTGTTCAAAAGCGGCATGTCGGTGCCGTACAGAAGGCGGCCGTGCAGCTCCCGGTGCTTCAGGAGCCGCTGTAACTGCCCCAGCCGGTTCACCTGGGTGAGCGCCGAGATGTCGGCGTAGAGGTTGGGAAACTCCCGGCTCAGACGGAGGAAACGCTTGAAGTTGCTCTCCCCCCGGTTCCTGCCGTTGCTGCCGGCATGGGCCGCTATCACGGTCACCCCCAGGCTCAGCGGGAGCCTCAGGCGCTGCGGGTCGCCCAGCTCGTTGCGGGCCGAGGTGAAGGATCTCTCGGAGCCGGTGTGGGTGAGCAGCGGCAGACCGAGCTGTTTCAGCCCGAGATAAAAGGGGGTCAGCCGCTCGTCTGCCGGATCGATGTGCTGGATCGAGGGGAGCCACTTGAGCAGCACCGCGCCGGACTGCGCGGCCTTCTCCAGCAGCTGCAGGGCGTCCGGCCGCAAGGGGTTGATGCTGGCACCGAACAAGAGGTTCGGGTACTTCGCCGCTTCGGCGGCGACGAACTCGTTGGGGATGAAGATCTCGGTGCGGGAGCGGTCCAGCTCGCCTCCCTCGTCGACCACCCCGTCCATAGCCAGGATCACTGCGGCGGCCACCCGCCCGGACCGCTCCAGATCTTGCGAGATCAGGCGCAGGATCAACCCGTCCCCCTCCCGGTGCAGTTCCTTCTCGGTCACGCCGAACGCCCTGAGATAGATCTTGTATCTCCAGCTGCGCCCCATCGCGGCGGAAACGAAGCAGCCGCTGTTCCCGGCGCCGATGCCGGCGGTGTGGCAGTGGATGTCGATGATGTTCTTTGCACCGTGCCTTTGCATGGTTCATTTCTCCTGGGGGGAAGTATCTGGTTGCAGCGTTGAAGACAGTGAATGCCCGCGGCTTATCTCTGGTAAAGGGAAGCTCCGGCAGCTTGCCTGGCTCTGCCTGATGCACGGCACTGCTCTTACAGGGAGTGTGCCAAAAGCAAATGCCGCTAAGCGCCCGCCGTATGTATGGGATTTGGAAGGGTTGTGCCCTGTGCTTGCGTGGAGAGTGCAAACACGGATTGACATTTTATGCACATTGGCAATACATTCACTGCATGAAAGAGCAAAGGGTGACAAATCAAGAGTGGGTCTTTTTAGAGACAGTGGCACGTGCCGCATTTGCCAATCCCTTCGGCGAGACCAGGGAGGGCCTGGATCGCGCCATCGGCGGCGCTCCCCACGGCTCATCCGCGGAAGATATCCTGCACTCCGTGCTGAACCGGGTCGAGGCCGAAGTGGCCGCCCTGCGCAGCAGGGGGGTCGCCGACTTGCGCATGCTGGAAGGGCACCGGCGGGAGGTGATGCGCAGGGTCTGTCTTTTCCATGTCTTCCATCGCTACCTCGACCAATTCGACCAGCTTATCCAGGCGCAGCTGAAGGAGGGGGACAAGCCGTGCCGCGTCCCCTTTGCCCGGCAGGTGCTGGGGGAGATTGCCGGCTTCGGGCTGGGCGACGAGGATGCGGTGCGCGTCTTCGCCGTATTCTACCAGCTGCGCCGGGCCTTCTGTTTCATCAAGAACGGCCTGGTGGGGGATTCCCCCTCCATGAGGAGCCTGCGCCGGCACCTTTGGGACTGCGTTTTCACCCATGACATCCGCTGGTTCGAGGCGGGGCTTTGGGACAAGATGGAGGAATTCTCCATCCTGCTCCTGGGGGAAACCGGGACGGGCAAGGGGGCCGCGGCCGCCGCCATCGGGCGCTCGGGCTTCATCCCCTTCGACCCGGCGCGCAACGGCTTCACCGAGAGCTTCACCCGCAATTTCGTCGCCATCAACCTCTCCCAATACTCCGCGGGGGTGCTCGAGTCGGAGTTGTTCGGGCACAGGAAAGGGGCCTTCACCGGTGCAGTGGAGAATCATGAGGGGCTCTTCAGCCGCTGCGCGCCGCACGGGGTGATTTTCCTCGATGAGGTAGGCGATGTCAGCGTCCCCGTGCAGATAAAACTGCTCCAGGTACTGCAGGAGCGGATCTTCTTCCCGGTGGGGAGCCACGAGGCCAGGCGTTTCAGCGGCCGCATCGTCGCCGCGACCAACAGGCCGCTGGACGAGATGCTGGCGAGCGGGAAGTTCCGCGACGACCTTTATTACCGCCTCTGTTCCGATGTGGTCACCCTCCCGCCGCTCAGGGAAAGGATCAAGGAGGAGCCCAAGGAGCTGGACAATCTGGTGAGCGCGCTTCTGGGCCGCCTGGCGGGGGAGAGCTCGGGGAGGGAGAGGCGGCTGGTCGCGAAGGTCCTGAAGCGCGACCTGGGGGAGGGTTATGAGTGGCCGGGGAACGTGCGCGAGCTGGAGCAGGCTATGAAGAGGATCATCCTGACCGGGCGCTATCAGGGGATGAAGAGGGAGAAGGCGAGACGGGATGCCGCGGACCGTCTCGCCTTGGAGATAAGGGACGGTGCGCTGAACGCAGAGGAGTTGCTGGCGGCATATTGCGGGTTGCTCTACGAGAAGTTCGGGACCTACGAGGAGGTGGCCCGCAGGACCCGGTTGGACCGCCGCACGGCGAAGAAGTACGCGCAGCTGGGGGAGGCACTGGAGGCGGGAAACGGGTGAGCCGCCCGTTTACTTTTTCGGCCTGCCTGCTACAGTCTTACCTGTTGTTTTCGGGCGTTATCGGATTCCCCCCTTCGTCTGGCTGGACGGATCAAAGCGAACTCTCACCCGCATATCCCCCTCAAGCGAGCTGAAAACCGCAGCTTCTTCAAGTCGCTTCCGGGCGAGGCGACCCCTGGAAGGCTTGCGCAGGTGGGATCGGTTCATGGAGGGCAGCATGTACGATGTCGTCATCGTCGGCGGCGGCATTGCCGGAATGAGCGCGGCCCTGGTCCTCGGAAGGTGCCGCAGAAGCGTTCTCGTGTTCGACACCTGCAAGCCGCGCAACCGCGCATCCCGCGCCCTGCATGGGTTTCTTTCCCGTGACGGCGTCCATCCTTTCGAGCTGCGGCGTATCGCCCGCGAGCAGTTGCAGGAATACCCGTCGGTTGAATACCGGGAAATGGAAGTCGTTGACGCCGAAGCGGCGGAAGGGGGTTATCGAGTCGTTTTGGCCGACGGCAGTTCCCTTGACTGTCGCTATCTCCTGATCGCAACCGGCATCATAGACAAGCTCCCGCAGCTGCAGGGGGCCGAGGACCTTTACGGTCGAAGCGTCTTCCACTGCCCCTATTGCGACGGATGGGAAATGAGGGATCAGCCGGTGGCTGTTTATGGCTGCGGTGCAACCGGCTGCGAGTACGCGCTCGAACTGCTGGGGTGGAGCAGTGACGTGGTGCTGTGTCTCGACGGCGGGGACCTTTCGCCGCAGCAACAAAAAAGGCTCCATGAAAACGGTGTGAAGGTGCGGCGGGAACGTATTGCAGCATTGGAAGCAAGGGACGGCATACTGGAGCGCATCGTCTTCGTCACCGGCGAACCGCTCCCCCGGCGGGCGCTGTTCTTCCATCCTGACCAGCGCCAGAGCTGCCACCTTGCCGAAAAGCTCGGCTGCTCGCTGAACGGAGGGGTGGTAGAGACTGCCAAGTTCCAGCAGACCCATGCCCGGCTGTATGTCGCGGGGGATGCGGCGCGGTCGGTGCAGCTTGGCATTGTAGCCGCCGCTGAGGGCGCCGAGGCCGCTTTCGCCATCAACTCGGAGCTTTTGAAGGAGTCCTGGAAGTCTGAGCGCTGACGCCGCTGTTTGTTCCTGATGCTCCAGCACGGGGAAAGGGCCTCCATTTCGGAAGCCCATCCTGTGTCGATTTCACGGTGATCAAGATGTAACAGCTTTGCGTGCTATAGCCCCAAGACGACAGGGGCTCTTTTCGGAGGCCCTGTCCCCATGTGGCTGCCATTCATGGGACGGGATCTGGACGGCATGGCGCCTGCTGGAGAAAAACCCGGATCTCTCTATGGGAGGTCCGGGTTTCATTTTGTTCACGCAGGCAGTGCTCCGCTCCTTGCCGCTAAAGTGTTGCGGCGATTTTGCCTGCCACGGTCCGGGCATGGGCCTGAATCTCTTCGGGCGCCATCTCGTCAACGCCATAGAGCTTCCTGTCAAAGTCATAGAGGGTGTCGGCAACGATGACCTCCGCTGTCAGCCCCTCGATCACCCCGCTCATCATGCGTGAAGCGCAGTTGACGAAACACCCTTCCAGCGCAATCACCCGCGGGGTCTCGCGTACCAGGCCCCGCTGTCCGGTGTCCTTGGTGAAGGCGCCTCCGAGACAGATCCTGACCGTCTGCTCTGGCGCCAGCGAGTGGCAGAGCAGATTGGCAGCCTGGCGCGCAACCTCCCCCCTCAGGCAGGCTCCCTCGCAGCAGATGACAGCCACCGGCTTAGCTTTCTGGCGCTTGGCGAAGTCGTCGCAGAGAAGGCAGTTGTTTGCCGCCTTCTCGATCCGCGCCACTTCATAGTTTTCGTTCCCCGTCTTGCGCCCTGTCCCGCAACAATCTTTCCAGTTCATGACTTCCTCCGCTGTGGTTTGAGTTTCTGGCTCTATAGACGGGAGGGGCGGCAAAAAGGATACGCGCGACTGCAAATTACCTGCTCACTTCCGATCGCACATCAGTTGGCTGCGGTCGTCATGGTAGAGGTTGCACTGGCATTGCATGGCTTTGCGCAGCCGGGTGCGGGCGCGGTGCAGTCTGATCTTGACGGTATCCAGGTTCAGGCTGAGAATCTCGGCGATCTCGGCGTTGCCGAGCTCTTCGAATTCGCTCAGCAGCAAGGGTGCGCGGTATTTTTCCGGCAGTTGGTCCACGATGCCACGAATGCAGGCGTTCATCTCCCTGCGGATGTACTGGGCGTCGCTCCCTTCCATATCGTGATCGGGGAAATCCTCGATGGCGACCTCGTCATCCAGCAACTGCTCCGACGCCTTTTGCTGTGCCATGGCAGAAGAGGCATGGTCATGAGCGGTGTTGGTGGCGATGCGGTAGATCCATGTTGAGAGCGAAGAATCTCCCCTGAAACTGTCGAGTGAGCGGCTGACCTTCAGGAAGACAGTCTGAGCGAGATCCGGTGCGTCCTGCTCCGATGTCAGATTGGTCAGGTAACGGAGGATTTTGGGCTGGTACTCCAGGTAGATGCTCTCGAATTGGGTCAAAAATACTCCTTTGCCGGGAAAGCGGCCTTGTAAATTGAGCAGTAACGCGCGCCGCGTTTTTTCACTCCTCCCTGTTCGCGCCCCCGGCTGCCGACTTCTTCACGACGAACCCCACCTTCAGGCCGAATGGCCTGGCCACCTTTTCCAGAGTCGCCAGCGTAGGGTTTCCGCGAATCCCTCTTTAGTTCCATGAGCACGCGGGGGTAGATCTTCAGGATCTTTTGGGCATGCGCCGTCTGGGTCATCCCGGCGATCTTACGCATGCGGCGGCTCGCCTGTTCGATGGTCAGCAGGCCTGCTCGATGTCCGCGTACAGGGCTTCCTTCTCTTTGCGGATTTCTTCCGTGCTCCGTTTCCTGGTCGATCTGCGAGGCATCTTTACTCCCTTGGTTCCGCGTCGAACAGGTCCTCGGCGATCTCGCTGCCGCGCTGGGCCACCCGACCCGATCCTCCACGCCGCACTCCCGCATGGTGTCAGGGAGCCTGCGTACGGCTTCCGCATCCCGCGCCAGCAGGGCGCGCAGCTCCACCGGGTCGCACACCGTCACCAGTGACTCCGCGATCCTGCCCCAGGCCGGCCGACCGCTGACCGGCTCCAGGTCGCCCCTCCACCGGGAGCTGCGGGGTATCCCGCCGGGATCAAGAAACATCGGCGCGAAATCGTAGAGCGGCGAAGGGGCGACGCTGCCGTCGGCGGGTTTGAGAAAGGCCGTGCTCCTGCGCCTATTAAAGATGGCAGCAGCTGATGTGGTGATTGTGGTGGCAGGGCATTGTAATGGTTGCTTTATGTCAAAAAAGCTCGTTTGAAGGGCATTGTAATAGCCTGTCTGCCTCCGGTTTTAATAGCGGGCTTATTATCGGCTCCAGGGCGCTTTGCAAGCTACAGTTGCTGAAACTTTTTGCCGTTCGTATCGATCATCTCGACTTTATTGAGCGAGAAAGCGGGGAGGTCTCCGGAATCGCCTGCAAGCGATATTGTGGCAATGGGGCCGCTGCCGGAATATGGGGTGGTGCTGACTGCGGCTATTCGGATGACCCCCGGGCTCGCGATGTTTATTGCGAACAAGGCCCCGGAAAAGAAGTCGCCTCGAGTTACCTTTGGAGCAATCATTGTCGAACTGCCATAACCCACACTGACTTCGATGCCTCCAACTCCGTTCAGGTTGGTTCCCTTCAGGACATAATTCCCATCGCCTGTATCGATTATACTCACAGATGAGCCGTCACTGAAGGCAACGCTGGTGACCGGGCTTTCCTCGCCAGGGCCGCTTCCGCAACCTGACATCAAGAAAAGGGCAACTAGTAGCAGCGGGAGCAGGAAGCTGCTTCTCATTTTGTTGAAGTTCATAGTTCTCCCATATGAGCTTGTTGTGACAGCTTCGCTTGCACCGTACCCCAAGGCGTCATGCGGGTAAGCCACCGCTTTAACCTGGACACAAGAAGTGTACGCCTCAGTTTGCAACCCTTTTCTCGTATCTGCCGGCGGGCCTTAAATCTTTAGGCGGGAAAATCGACCTAGGTCTGCGTCTGTGATGAGTATGTGTTTGGACAACCAGTCAACAAGGAAATTGAGGATCGCCAGGATGGTTTCTTTCCCTTCTCCATAGTTGCTGCGCATTTCCGCCACATTTGCCCTGAAACCAGCGTGTTCGGACACGTGCATGCCAAGGTAGGGATAGCTATTAGCCAGCATCCATTGTTCTTCAGCTTCGAAGTGGTAGTCAGCGTATTCAACCAAGGCATCGAGGACGGTGGCAATCTCTTCGGCTGAAAGTCCTTTGGCCAACTTGTCATAGGTGGAGTTCAGCAGTTCGACTAATTGCTGATGGTGGTCGTCGAAAAGCTCTATATCGATGCGAAAAGTTTCTTGCCACTCCATTATAGGCACAGCCGCTCCTTAAATCTTGGGTACTGAAATCATTGTGACTCTCAGGAGGTGAAATTGCATTCCATTGAGTATGATTACAATCATACATTCAGTCTGAAAAAAGAAAAGGCCCGATCTTTCAGGCCCGAATTGGTTTGTAGCATTCAGGTGCAAGATCTGGCAGGTTGGCCGGCCTTGATATTAGGTGTGAAAGAAAAAGGGTTACCGCCTAAGGCAGTAACCCTTGTTGCTTTTATGACAAGGACGTCTGTGTGTTAGGGGCTGGGGCTTGCTCCTGCGACCTCGGGTGAAGGGACGGCCATCGAAGTTTGACCGGAGGAATCGCGCTCATTCAGCACCGCATCACGGTCGTCCAGGCTCACAGCGAGCGTTGCGCAGGTCTTGTTATATTCCACCGATTGCAGGTGATACGCCTCGTGTTCCCCCTTCACCCTCTCGGCCTCCTTGCTTGCAGCCGCGACCTTATTGTTGTGCTCTTCCATCAGGGCGTTGAAGTCGTCAACCTGAGACGTGTCAAAGGGGCTTACATCTTGATGCTTTTCGGCGAGGGCCTTTGCCGCGGCCCGTAACAGGGCGATGGTGTTGTTGTTCTCGGCGACATGATCCTGAAGGATTTTTAGTTGCGACGTCAGTCTCTCCTGAAGGTCGAGGCACGCCCGGTACTCTTGGCGGCTGCTGTAAACAGGTTCCTTGGATTCGTTTCCGGCAGCAAGGTCGGGTCCGCCAAAGGCAAGCATGGACAGGAAAACCATTGTGGTGAGTAGGCAATTCACTTTCCCTCCAAAAATAGCAGGCAAACAAATGCCCAGGCGGTTCATCCCGACCTGGTCATATATCAATTCACTTTTCCTGAAGCTCCCAGCACCTGGATCTTCAGGCTTCGGCACGGAAGGGGCCGGCCGTAGTCGGGGCGCAGCATATCACGCACAGTGAGTCGTTATCAATTTATTTATTCAAACCTTTGGAGCGGGCTGCGTCATGGAAGGGAGCGGCGTTCATTCCTCTGCCCGTAACGGGGGCTACTCCTCGAAAGGCGATTTCGCAGATCATCACCGCCTTCTGAAAGAAAACAGCGTGTAATAGTCGCGGGGATTCCCAGGCGTTCCACAAACCTTGACAAGATGATGTTCGGAATATCGTGTATACATTAGCCTTTACAAAGGCGTGATAATCTTATACATTTCCGCTGAGTTGGCCAGATCCCGCAAGGAAAACCCGACCGCAGGCCTTTATGCCTGCGTCTGCACTTGTCTTGGAGGTTCCCGACCGTTTGGATCGGTATTCTGGTCAACCCCTCATTTGGAACATTATCATTCTGACATATCAGCGATGTGCGTTAATTGCAATGTGGTGGGTTAATCTTAGGGGTTCTGCTAGCGGAACACCGGAAGTTCGGTCAAAAATGAGTGGCTACGAGAAAAAGGGAGCATTTCAATGAGTAAACTTACCATGTCAAATAAGATAGCAATTGTAGGGATTGTCGTAGCAATTGCCGCTATTCTTGTACCTATATCTTGGAGTATGTATACAAAATCAAAGGACGATAGCATAGATAGCCCACAGGGCATTACAGCTGACAAACAATCTATAGTTATATCAAATAACTCTGGAAAAATTGTAATAAAGTCCAATGACAATGGCAAGGGGAATAAGTGATGAAAGTGTTTTTGATTGTTGTAGTATTGTTAAGTTACTCATTTACAGTATTTTCACAAACGTTACAACCAATTAATGCGAACAATCATTCCACAATAATCACCGAGAATAAGGGAACCATAACTATTATTCGCCAAACAGGAATTACATTAGAGGAACATCAAAAAGCAATTGAGCTAGAAAAAAGAGAAGCTGAAAGAAGACTTAAACAAATGCATACAAATAAGCACAAAACAGACAAAACGAAAATTACAGAATTACGCAATAGGGTAAAAATACTGGAAGAAACCCTAAGATCAATAGAGCGTGATAAAGAAATATTAGCTGCATCTTTAAATAAGTATCAAGAGAAATTTGGTTCACTTGTCAGTATTAAAACGCGAGAAATCCAATTAGAAAAACAGCTGCCAACTGATCGGGACATTATTGCAATTGAAATGTCTGAACAATCAAAGAATGCTGTTCTTGCTGAAATATTGAGCAACAAAGACGATAAACGAATGATGGATATAATACAAATACTTTTACCTGATACTGAAAGTATTGAAAATACAGAGAAGGAATATTGGAAAAAAATACTTCCAAGTGTCAAATTCGAACATCGCTTTAAATTTCTCGATATCCTTGCTGCCGAGAGACAAAGACTAGCTGGCATTGAAAAAACATATGATATCGATGTGAAACGGCTGCTTGAAAAGCATTCCGAAGAATGGGAACGAATTAGATCCAAAAATGGAGGCTCATAAAAGGGGAGCAATCGGACCGCAAAGAGCGCAAAGGCCACAATCGAATCCGTTTCAAAGAGCACGAGAAAACGCCGAGATAACACAACGAACTAACCAAACAGCACACCAGAAAGAGCGGTAGGGTTTTGACAACTTACACAACATACCAACGTCCCACGGCTACGTTATCATTCTGACATATCAGCGATGTGCGTTAATTGCAAAGGTGGTGGGTTAATCTTAGGGGATCTGCTAGCGGAACACCGGGATTCCGGTCAATAACGAGTTGTCGCGCCTGATTGGTGGAGTTTTTGGTAGTGGCGTAGTTGCAATTATCTAGAAATAAGTATTGTGTCCCCGGAAGTCCCCAAGACTATTCAATGTAACTGTTACTATAAATAATTGGAGGGGTATGTGAAGCTGTCAGATGAAAAAATGTACTCGAATGTACGAAAGTCAAGAGACGTCATATTTACATCAATAGTTCTATTCTTAATCTCCATTGCCATGTTTTTACTAAGGGAGATATATTGGCCACTTTACAAGGAACAGCTCAACCTAATTGGAATTGTAACCATATTTTTAAGCGCAAGCATATTTATTTATTACTACCTACAGATGAGACCGTTCAATTATGTAACCAGTGAGTACAATGAGTCTCGAAGGCTATCTGAATGTAAACTGTCGCTAAGTAAGATATATGAAATAGAAGAATGTCTAGTTCAGATTGAAAAGCTAAAAGTTGCTAACCAGTCAACATCCCATCTAAAGGATATAATTGTAGAAAGATATACGTCTTTGCCATATCGATTGACGACATTTGACTTTCACGACCTGGATAAGAACTTCTTAGACAAGGATGGATGCGTCGAGATCTTTAAGGTCAATCTAACAAACATTAAAAATGAACTAAACGCGTTAATCGAGCAGATGGATACAAAGTTGCTTGAATACAAATCCGAGAAGCAACAGTCATACGAAAAGGCAATAGTGACAGGGGAAAGGGTGTTTGAACGGTTGTCAAGAGAAATTGACCAGCTTACTAAAAGAGCAAATATATACATAATTATCGGCACAGTCATCACATCCATTGCAGGAGTTGTTTTGTACTATACGGTGCGTGATATTATCAGCATATACGCTACCTCATCCAAAACGTCTGATGGAGGTGGAATTTTTCATTCAAATGATGTTATGCCGCTCATAGCAAGACTTACACTCATAGTTTTTATTGAAGTGTTCGCTTTTTACTATTTAAGGCTTCACAAGGATTCGATGAATAGTGTCAGGTACTACCAAAATGAAATTACAAATGTTGAGATGAAAATGGTCGGTTTGAATGCTGCATATTGCTCTCATAATAATGAAAATATTGACACTGTCATAACGGAGCTGTCTAAAACTGAACGAAACTTTTTATTAACTAAAAGTCAAAGTACGATTGAAGTTGAAAAAGCAAAGCATGATAAAGGCAAATTGAAAGAAGTCGCAGAGAGCATATCTAAGCTGATCAAAAGTGCAAAGGCATAAAAGAGCCTTCAGAGGCCGGAGGGGACGTTTGTAATTTTATGTAAGTTATTGCATAACAGACAGATAATCGTCCCAACAATCGGCTAGACCAGACGGCTAAACCCCGCCGTTGGTCAGCCTCAAGCCGTTGGCCTGTAAGTAAAAGAGAGTCTATGGATCCTAACCTAGAAATGTGCGAGCATTACATTCCGTGTCTTGATGATTTCACTCAAGCCCTCGAAAAAGCATTTTCAACTTCTTATTTTTCAGCCGGTTTAAGATGTAGCAACCGTCAAGTGTGGGCTTCTGTACTTTTTACGAGATTATGTACATTTGCGACCAGTGTACTTTCACTTTGTCCAGGCAGTAAACTCAATCCGAAAGGCTTGCACTGGGATTTCGGGTCAATGGCCACCCTTTCGAGAAACTTACTCGAATGTAGCTTCATTTTTTTCTACCTCGGAATTGAAGATGTTAGTGAGCAGGAAATGAACATTCGGCTAACAGTAATGGATTTGCACGACTGTCATGCCAGGAATCAATTGCGCCAAAACTTAGTAAAAGTGAAGGATGCCGGACCGAGTATCTATGAAGATGCAATTCTTGATCTGAGTAACAAACTCAAAAATGACACTTTTTTCAGAGGTCTTCCATTAAATGATCAAAGAAGCATCCTCAAGGGGCAAAGGTCTTGCATTTATTCCCACAAGACAATTTTGAATCGCATGGGTGAAGATGCATCATGGATACGTGCTTACTATCACTTTTTGTCATCACACACGCATTCGCTCCCACTGGGGTTTTCCCGAATGGCAGAGCATTGTCGTGGCCATGGCGGAGAGAATGTTGTAGACAAGGCGTATGTAACTTTTGCCTTGGATTTCAACTCAAAAATTTTAAAAAAATGTACCGCTTATAATGCAAATGGCATTTTCAGATATAGCTACATTTCTAGAC
>CAZFMI010000026.1:19021-51794 GCA_964519915.1 uncultured Geomonas sp. | reverse complement strand
TCTTGCCGCTGCCGGTGGGGCCCAGAAGCAGGATGTTGCTCTTCTGCATCTCGACATCGCCTGGCTTCGCGGCGGCCTCGACCCTCTTGTAGTGGTTGTACACCGCGACCGCCAGCACCTTCTTGGCCCGGCTCTGCCCGATCACGTACTCGTCGAGGACTTCCTTGATCTCCTGCGGCTTGGGGAGCTTCCTCACGTCGGTCCCGGTGGCGTCCTCCAGCTTGGACTCCTCTGCGATGATGTCGTTGCAGAGTTCGATGCACTCGTCGCAGATGTAGACCGTGGGCCCCGCAATCAGTTTCTTCACCTCTTCCTGGCTCTTCCCGCAAAAGGAACAGATCAGCGTGTCGGAACGGTCATCTCTTCTGCTCAATTGGCACCTCCGGTGACGACGTTTCTGGTCACAATGGCATCTATGATACCATAGCCCTTCGCCTCTTCGCCCGACATGAAATAGTCGCGCTCGGTGTCGGCTGACACCTTCTCAAAGCTCTGTCCGGTGTGCTCGGCCAGGAGCTCGTTCAACTGATCCTTCATGCGCAGGATTTCCTTGGCGTGGATGTGGATGTCCGTCGCCTGCCCCTGGAAGCCTCCCAGCGGCTGATGGATCATGATCCGCGAGTTGGCGAGCGAGAAGCGTTTCCCCTTCTCCCCGCCCGACAAGAGGAAGGCCCCCATGGAGGCCGCCTGGCCGATGCAGATGGTGGACACCGGCGCCTTGATGTAGCGCATGGTGTCGTAGATAGCCATCCCGGCGGTCACCACGCCGCCGGGAGAGTTGATGTAGAGGTGGATGTCCTTGTCCGGGTCCTCTGCCTCGAGGAAGAGGAGCTGCGCTATCACCAGGTTGGCGACGTTGTCGTCGATGCCGCCGCCCAAAAAGATGATCCTGTCCTTCAGAAGGCGCGAGTAGATGTCGTAAGACCTCTCGCCCCGGCCGGTCTGCTCCACTACTATCGGTACAAGCATGGAAACTCCTATTTGATTTCTGCCTTGGGAACCTCGGTCACCTTGGCGCGCTCCAAAATGAACTGCACCGCCTTGTCTTCCCTCATCTGGGCCAGCAGGCTATCCTTCGCCCGCTCGTTGGTCTTGTACAGCTGGGTCACCTTCTCGAGGTCCTGCCTGGTCTGGGCGGCGATCTGCACCAGATGGGCGCTGAACTCCTCGTCGGTCACCTCGATGGACTCCTTCTCGGCCACGGCGTCCACGATGAGCGAGCCCTTCACCTGGTCCCTGGCGACGTCGCGGAACTGCGCCTTGTAGCTGTCGTCGGTCATCCCCATCATCTCCAGGGAAAGCCTCTGGGAGGCGAGCCTTTGCTTGGTGCTTTCCAGCATCATGGCCACCTGGCGGTCCACCAGGGCCTCGGGGACCTCGAGGTCGTTCTTCTCTACCAGCACCTTGAAGAGCCGCTCGCGGAGCTCGTTGTTGATGCGGCTCTCCTCCTGCCCCTGGTTGATCTCGGCAAGCTTTGCCTTCAGGAGGTCGAGGGTCTCGAACTCCTCGCCGAACTCCTTGGCGAAGTCGTCGTTCAGCTCGGGGAGCTCCTTTACCTTGATCTCCTTGACGGCGATCTCGAAGTCGGCCGGCTTCCCGGCCAGGTCGGCGTTGCCGTACCCTTCCGGGAAGGTCACCTTGATGGTGCCGGTGGCCCCTTCGGTCATGCCGACCATCTGCTCCTCGAAACCGGGGATGAAGCGGCCGGAGCCGAGCTCTAACTGGAAGTCCTCGGCAGATCCCCCCTCGAACGGAACGCCGTCGACGGAACCCTTGAAGTCGAAGGTGACGAAGTCACCCATAGCCGCGACGTGCCCCTCGGGGGCCGGTGCCACCTGCGCCATGCGCTCCTGCATCTCCTTGAGGCGGGCGGCCACCACCGACTCGTCGATTTCCAGCTTCTCCTTGACCACCTCGAGACCGAGGTATTCCTTCAGTTCCACTTCCGGGAAGATCTCCACGGTCGCCGAGTACTTGAAGGACTCCCCCTTCTTCAGCTTGTCGCTCTCTATGACGGGGTAGGCAACGGGGTTGAGCCCCTGCTCCTGAACAGCCTTGAAATAGGTATCCTGCACCAGGTTCTTCAGCACGTCCTCGGCCATCTTGTCGCCGTAGTGCTTCTCGATGAGCCCCATGGGGACCTTGCCCTTGCGGAACCCCTTGACGGCCGCATGTTTCCTTATTTCGGCATAAGCCTTGTCGACTTCAGCAGAAACTTTGTCCGCCGGAATTTCGAAGTTCAACTTCTTCTTGATGCTGTTGACCGATTCAACGCTGATCTGCATGGAAAGTCCTCTCTATATTCACTTTTTATGGCAGGCTCTCTGCCGAATGCCTCTTGCAATGGGTGTCTGGGCGGGGGTTCTGGTGACGGGCCTGTCGGGGCATCCGCTGAAAAAGCTGCCTCCCGGTAGGGGTATGGAACCGGCGCAGTCCGATGGGAGCGCGCGACAAGAGGGTAAAGTACCAAAGGGGAAGTGAACTTGTCAACCTAGAATTGGTTTTGCTTCGTTACAGTTACGGGGCGTAGCGGAGGCGGCCGGACCGAGCGCCAGGCGAAGGAGAAGGCGCGGCCGCGCCCCCCGGCGGACCGGGGGGCGACAGGGAAAAGCGGAAATCCGGCTAGTACGCCTCGTGGTCGCCGGCGAGCGTCTCCGCGCTCACCCTCTCCCTGAAGAGCCGGTACACCCAGATCTTGTACGCTATGACTATCGGCACGAAAATGAAGGCTACCGCCGTCATGATGCGCAGGGTGTAGTCAGAGGAGGAGCTGTTGTAGATGGTGAGACTGAAGGCAGCATCGAGGCTCGACGGTATCAGGTTCGGGAAGAGGCCGATCACCCCGGTGAAGACCACCCCGAGTATGGTGACGCAGGAGGCGGCAAAGGCCGCCAGGGCCCTTTGCTTGGCTAGAAAAAGCCGCACCGCGGCCAGGGCTGCCACCGCAGCCAACGGCACCACGGCCAGGACCGGGGCAGCCAGGTAGTTGTCGTAGAGCTTGGTGGCGAAATTGCTGAAGCCAAGGAAGCATACCGCCACCAGGAGAAGCGGCGGCCAAAGGGCCTTCGCCAAATCCTCCGCCCTGCGGCTTAGGTCGCCGGTGCTCTTCACCCCGACGTAGAGCGCGCCGTGGACGAGGAACAGGAGCACGAAGAGGAGCCCGCTCACTATCCCGTACGGGTTCAACAGGTAGATGAGGGAGCCGTGGTACCCGTCCCGGTCCATGGGGAGCCCGGCGAAGATATTGCCGAAAGCCACCCCGAAAAGGAGCGCCGGCAGGAAGCTTGAGAGCACGATCGCCCAGTCCCAGCACCCTCTCCAGAGCGCCCCGTCCTCCTTGCCCCGGAACTCGAAGGAGACCCCGCGGACGATGAGGGCGAACAGCAAAATGAGCAGCGGCGTGTAGAGATAGCTGAACATGAGGGCGTAGGTGGTGGGGAACGCGGCGAAGGTGGCGCCCCCGGCGGTCACCAGCCAGACCTCGTTGCCGTCCCAGACCGGGCCGAAGCTGTTGATGACGACGCGCCGGTCGGTATCGCTTTTCCCCAGCACGCGGTGCAGCATCCCGGCACCCAGCACGAAGCCGTCCAGCATGAAATACACCCCCCACAGCACCCCCCAAAGCACAAACCATACGATATGCAGATCCATGGCTCCCCCCTATTTCCCGAACGCGCCAGTGGCGCCCATGTTGGTTTCTTCAGGCCCTCTCCGTGCGAACTTTGCCAGGAGGTAGATGTCGACGAAGCCGAGCAGTCCGTAGAGGAGGGTGAACCCTATCAGCGAGCCCACCACCTGGGACATGACCAGGTTTTTCGAGACCGCGTCGGAGGTCCTCATCAGGCCGTAGACGATCCAGGGCTGCCTCCCGACCTCCGAGACGATCCAGCCGAGCTGGTTCGCCAGATAGGGAAGCGGGATGCAGAACACCAAGAGGCGCAGGAACAGGGGGTACTTCTCTAGAAGGTTGTTTCTGTGGAAAAAGAGCGCCACCGCGGCGAGGACGATGAACAGGGTCCCAAGCCCCACCATCAGGCGGAAGCTCAGGAAGACAGGCAGGACCGGCGGCAGGTCCTCCTTGGGGAAGGAGTTGAGGCCGCGCACCTCGGCGTTGGTGTCGTGGAAGGCCATGAAACTGAGCATGCCCGGTATCGGGAGCGCCGTGACCAGGTTGCACTGGTTCTTCTCGTCCGGGAAGGCGACCAGGTTCATCGGGGCGTTTCTACAGCTCTCCCAGATCGATTCCATGGCGGCGAACTTCGCCGGCTGGGTCTTGGCGACATCCGCCGCGTGGAAGTCCCCCACCACGGCGACCAGGATGGAGGAAACCAGGGCGAAGACGGCGGCCATGCCGAAGGATGCCTTGAAGAACTCGCGGTTGCGCCCCCTAAGGAGGTGCCAGGCAGAGACCCCCATCACGAAGAAGGCCCCCACCGTGTAGCCGGAGACGACCTGGTGCCCGAACTTCAGGAGGCCGAAGGGGTTGGTGAGCAGCGCCATGAAGTCCACCATCTCGGCGCGGCCGTTTCTAAGGACGTACCCCACCGGGTGCTGCATCCACCCGTTGGCGAGCAGTATCCAGAGCCCCGAGAGGTTGGTGGCCAAAGCGACGATCCAGATGGACGCCGCGTGCATCTTCTTGCCCACCTTGTTCCAGCCGAAGGCCCACACGCCGATGAAGACCGACTCCAGGAAGAAGGCGACCGTAGCCTCGATGGCCAGCGGGGCGCCGAAGATGTCCCCCACGTACCGGGAATACTCGGCCCAGTTCATGCCGAACTGGAACTCGAGAGTGATGCCGGTCACCACGCCGAGGGCGAAGTTGATCAGGAAGAGCTTTCCCCAGAACTTCGTCATCCTCTGGTACATCTCGTTGCCGGTCATCACGTAGCGGGTCTCCATCATGGCCACCAGGATCGAGAGCCCCAGGGTCAGTGGGACGAAGATAAAGTGGAACATGCTGGTGACGGCGAACTGCAGCCTGCTCAGGGTCAATACATCCATGATTCGCTCCTTTAATAAAATTGCACTTTTCGGGTCCGGCTGCTTGCTTAACGCTGTCGGTTCGTGGGGCGGGTGTCAAAGGATAAACAGGACCTTGTTTGTCTTTTTTACCGGCAAAAAAATTTTGCGCGCTAGGCCGTTACCGGTCCGTGGTGCGCGCAAGGGTGTCGATGGTCACGCCGTCCAGGATGTGTACCACCTCCGTCTGCACCTGCTTCCAGACAGCGTGCACCCGGCAGGGCCCTCCCCTATCGCAGGCGCTGCCGAGCAGGCAGCGATTGGGGAGGATGGGACCCTCGACCGCCTCGACGACCTCCCTGAGCGTGATTTCCGAGGCGGGGCGCGCGAGGACGAAGCCCCCGCCGGTGCCGCGGGAGGAGGTAACCAGCCCGAGCTTCGCGAAGCTCTGGAAGATCTTGGCCAGGAAGGTCTGGGGAACCTCTGCAGCGGCTGCGATCTCGCTGATAAGCGAGACCCGCCCGGGAGGCTGCTGGGCGAGGTAGATGATGCCGCGGATCGCGTATTCTCCCTTTCGGGTCAATTCCATCATTAAGAACACCTTTAGGACCAAATTTATCCCTTTTATAGCGGAGCGGTCCCTGGCTGTCAAGCCGAATTCCTGCAACGGCGCAAAATCCCTTCAGGGCCCCAAGCGAACGCCCTGACCCCGGCAGCTCCGCATCCCGCTCCCTCCAAGAGGGGGTCGGGGTGGGGGCGCTCCCTCGCAGAGGTAGGCGAGGAGATGAAAAAAGGGCCGCGATGGCGGCCCCGTTTGATCCAAGTAGGCTCTTTGGTATTGATCAGCCGAGCAGGCTGTTGAAGTTCCTCGCCCTGTTGGCCAGGATGGTCGGGTCGAGAACCTCGCCACAGCAGGTGCATTTCCAGGCATCGAAGGATCTGACGAAGTCGTAATATTTTTCGGCAAACATCCTACCTTTGCATTTAGGGCATTTCATAATCGTTACCTCCCAACAAAAAGTTGATTAAAAGACCTCATGCGGGAACGTACAATACACCTTGCATGCCAAGAAACGGATTATAAGAGGGTTGTAATCCCGGCGCCCCCTCGCCCAGGGCTAAGTTTCGATAAAAAGCACCGTTAGCGCGCATTAGAAATACCTCCTGATCGCCGAAAGCTTGCCCGGCCCGATACCCCGCACCCGCAGCAACCCCTCGACGCTGCCGAAAGCGCCATTTTCATGACGGTCCGCCACTATCCGCTGCGCCAGGACCGGCCCTATCCCGGGAAGGAGCGCCCATTCATGCGGGGCCATGCGGTCAGGATGCAGCGGGATCCCGAGCAGCATCCGCTCGCGGGCGCCCATTTCTGTGATTGAAATCACAGGGTTTTTGGGGTCAACAAGCCCCAAAGTCACGATGTCGCCGCTGGCAAGCAGGGCCGCCGCGTCTCCGTCTCGGGGGATTCCGGGAGCCGAACCCGGTAGCGTCATTTTAATGGCGGTGAGCGGCGAGGACCCTCTGGGCAGGAGATAGACGCCCGGGCGCGGGAAGTCCCCCGCCAGCCGCACGGTCACCGTTTCGGCACCGGCACGAAAAAGGGCCGCGTCCTCGCCGTTTCCGGCGGGTACGCGGCCCTTCAGGTAGAGCGATATGGAAAGAAGCAGTGCGATGCACCAGATGGCGAGTCGGCTGCTTACCGGCATCACTTCTTCGGCAACGCCGCCTCCTCATCCTTGTGGAGCTTGAATTCGATGGCGTCGATGAGCGCCTGGTAGGAGGCCTCGATGACGTTGGAGGAGACCCCTACGGTCCCCCAGCGCCCTTCCTTGTCCCCGGACTCGATGAGGACGCGGATCGATGATGCAGTCCCCTGCCCCGCCGGCAGCACCCGGACCTTGTAGTCGTGGAGCTTCACATCCCTAAGCTTCGGGTAGAACTTCTCCAGAGCCTTCCTGAGCGCGTTGTCGAGCGCGTTCACCGGGCCGGAGCCTTCGGCCGCCGTGTGCTCGATCTTGCCGCCGACCTTCACCTTGATGGTCGCCTCGGAGATCGGCTGGTCGTCCTCGTGCCGCTTTTCGTCGATGACCCGGAACCCTATCACTGAGAAGAACTTCCGGTGCGTGCCGAGAGCGCGCTTCATGAGGAGTTCGAAGGAAGCCTCGGCCCCCTCGAACTGGTAGCCGCGGTTCTCCATCGCCTTGATGTCCTCGAGGATCTCCAGGGTGACCGGGTCCTTGCTGTCCAGGTTGATGTTGAACTCGGTGGCCTTGGCGAGGATGTTGGCGCGCCCGGAGAGGTCGGAGACCAGCACGCGGGTCGAGTTCCCCACCAGCTCCGGCCTCATATGCTCGTATGTTTCCGGGTGGCGCTGGATCGCCGAGACGTGCACGCCCCCCTTGTGCGCGAAGGCGGAGTTGCCGACGTAGGGCTGGTGCTTGTCGGGGGCGAGGTTCGCGAGCTCGTAGACGTAGCGGGAGAGGTCTCTCATCTGGCGCAACTGGGGGTCGCTCACGCACTCCAGTTTCATCTTCACTTTGAGGGCGGGGATGATGGAGCAGAGGTTCGCGTTGCCGCAGCGCTCGCCGAAACCGTTGATGGTCCCCTGCACCTGGACGATGCCGTGCTTCACCGCCGTGATGGTGTTGGCGACGGCGCATTCGCTGTCGTTGTGGGTATGGATGCCAAGCGGCGTCGTGATCGCCTTTTTCACCGTCTCCACGATCTCCGCGACCTCGTAGGGCATGGTGCCGCCGTTGGTGTCGCAAAGGATGATGCAGTCGGCGCCGGCCTGCTGGGCTGCCTGCAGCGTCTTGATGGCGTATTCCGGGTTCGCCTTGTAGCCGTCGAAGAAGTGCTCGGCGTCGTAGAACACCTCAGGCATGCGCGACTTCAGGTACTCGAGCGAATCGAAGATCAGCTCGAGGTTCTCCTCAAGCGGTATCCTGAGCGCCTCGTGGACCTGGAAGTCCCAGCTCTTGCCGAAGATGGTGACGGCGTCGGCCTCGGACTGCACCAGGGTGCGGATGTTCTGGTCCTTGTCCGGGGTAATCTTGGCGCGCCTGGTGGAACCGAAGGCGGCGATCTTCGCCTGGGAGAGTTTTTCCTTCTTGATGTCCTTGAAGAAGGCGACGTCCTTCGGATTGCTGCCTGGCCACCCCCCCTCTATGTAATGGATGCCGCTCTCGTCCAGCCTGTGGGCGATGCGGATCTTGTCCTCGACCAGGAAAGAGATGTCCTCAGCCTGCGTTCCGTCCCTAAGCGTAGTATCGTACAGTTTCACCAAGCTCATTATCCACCCCGAAAACCAGAATCTGTCCTGCGTTCTGTGTTCTATGTTCTACGTTAACGTCGCAAAGAGTACGGACCCGCTCCACGAGAACGTCCGTTCCAGGTCCTATGTGCTGCGCTGTCACCGCCCCGCGGATGTAACGCAGCACATAGAAGGCAAACATGGAACGGGTTCCGGACGGGTCCTATTTCCCGGAGAGGCCGAAGGCGTCGTGCAGCACCCTCACGGCGAGCTCGGTGTACTTCGCGTCGACAACGACGGAGATCTTGATCTCAGAGGTGGAAATCATCTGGATGTTGATCCCTTCGGCGGCGAGGGTCTTGAACATGGTGGTGGCGACGCCGGCATGGCTCCTCATGCCGAGACCGACGATGGAGACCTTGGTGACGTTCTCGTCCGAGAGGACCGCTTTGGCGGAAATCGCCTCGGCGGTCTCCTTGGTGATGGCCAGCGCCTTCTTGAAATCGGCCTGGGGCACGGTGAAGGTGAAGTCGGTAGAACCGGCCTCGCTCACGTTCTGCACGATCATGTCGACGGAGATGTTGGCGTCGGAGAGCGGCGACAGGATCTGGGCGGCGATCCCCGGCTTGTCGGGGACCTGCATCACCGCTATTTTCACTTCATCCTTGGCATAGGCGATACCCGAGACGAGCACTGCTTCCATTTCTTTATCCTCCTTGGTAACCATGGTTCCGAGATTGTCATTAAAACTCGAGCGGACATGGACATCGACGTTGTATTTTTTGGCGAACTCGACGGAACGGATCTGCAGCACCTTGGCGCCCAGGCTGGCCAGTTCCAGCATCTCCTCGTAGGAGATCCGCTCGATCTTCCTGGCATCCTTGCAGATGTTGGGGTCCGTGGTGTAGACGCCGTCGACGTCGGTGTAGATCTCGCAAACGTCAGCCTTGAGCGCTGCGGCCAGGGCAACCGCCGAGGTGTCGGAACCGCCGCGGCCAAGCGTGGTGATGCTCCCCTGGCGGTCGACCCCCTGGAAGCCCGCCACGATCAGGATGGTCCCCTCTTTGAGGTCGGCACGCATATTGGTGTCCGGTATCTCCTCGATGCGGGCCTTGGCATAGGCGGTATCGGTGACGATGGGGACCTGGAAGCCGAGGTACGACTTCGCCTTGTACCCCATGGATTTCAAGCACATGGCCAGCAATGCGATGGAGACCTGCTCACCTGCCGCAACCAGCACGTCGTATTCGCGGTTGTCCGGGAATTCGCTGACTTCGTTGGCAAGGGCCACCAGTTTGTTAGTTTCGCCTGCCATGGCGGAGACTACCACCACCATGTCGTTGCCGGCGTCATAGGTTTTTGCCACCCTCTTGGCGACGTTGCGAATCCGTTCGACGGAACCCATCGAGGTGCCGCCGTACTTTTGGACCACCAAAGCCATGTCAGTCCTCCTTGTACTCAACTGTTGATCCGCCCGATTGTACCCCGGCGGTTGGAACCACCTTTTTTAGCAAGAATAGGGTTTACGGTCAAAACATTTTTTTAAGTAACGACGGCCAAGACAGGGAAATGGCAAAATTTCCTTCAATTGGGACAGCGGCAGCAAAAAGCCCCTCCTTTGCGGGGAGGGGCAACTGTGAAAAGCCGACAGGGTAAGGCGGGCCCGGGTATATCCGCAACCCGGTGTTTGATAATGGCGCTGCCACGTGATCAGGAAGGGAAAAGCGCCCGCAAGATGGCTTCGGGACGCGTGCCTGCGGCGTCGAAACAGACGCTGCGTCCCTCGGCGCCCCGGTGATCGAGAGATACCGTCAGCAGCTGTGCCGGGAGGTCCCCCTCCATGCGCTCGGCCCACTCCACCACGCAGACCCCGTCGCCGGAGAAATACTCCTCGAACCCCAGGTCCTCGACCTCCTCCGCCCCCTGCAGACGGTACAGGTCGAAATGATACAGGGGGTGCCTCCCCTGGTAGATGTTCAGGATGGTGTAGGTCGGGCTGGTGACCGGGGTCTGCGGGTCGACCTCGAGCCCCAGCGCGATCCCCTTGGAGAACTGGGTTTTGCCGGCACCCAGCTCCCCCACCAGGGCGACGAAGTCCCCCGGCTCCAGCAACCTGCCGAGCCTCTCGCCCAGCGCCGCCGTCTCTTCGCTGCTAAAGGTTTCCACGCACGGCATCGGGCTAACCTATCATGGTCTTGACCATGTCTATGCGGCCGATGATGCCGAGCACGCGCCTCCCCTCCACGACCGGCACCGCCTGTACCTTCCTGCTGGTCATGATGTCGGCCACCTCGGAGACCGGCGCTTCGGGGCCTACGCTCAGCACCTCCCCGGACATGATGTCTCCCGCCGTCTGGCCCGTCATCTTCTGCAGCTCCTTCTCGAAGCGCTTGTCGCTCTCCAGGTAGATGACCCAGTCGAAGATGGAAACCACAGTCGGGATGTGCAGGTTCTTGTCCTGCTCGATCAGGTCGCTCTCCGAGACGATCCCGACCAGGAGCCCCTCTTCGTCCAGGACCGGTACGCTGGAGATCCTGTTTTCTGCGAAAAGCAGGGCGAGATCCCTGACGGTGGTGTCGCGGCGTACGGTGATGACGTCTTTGGTCATGATCTCTTTTGCTTTCATCATAGTTGTTCTCCCTTTTGTTTTTTCAGAACATCCGCCGCGGGGAGAGATCCCCCTGGCAGGACAGCAGGCGCAGCGCCGTCGGAAGCGCTTCCTGCACATCGCTTGCAATCATCCCCTGCGTTCCCGTCCTCTCGACCAGCAGGTCCGCCGCGTAACCGTGGACGAAGGTCCCGAGCCGGCAGGCGGCGAAGGGGTGATAACCCTGGCCGACCAGGGCCGCGACCACGCCGGTCAGCACGTCACCCATGCCGCCGGTTGCCATCCCCGGATTGCCGCTGCCGTTGATGGCGATGCTGCCGTCGGGCGCCGCGATGATGCTGCGCGCACCCTTGAGGATCAGGTAGACCCCGAAGCGCTTGGCGAAGTCCCGGGCAGCCCCGATCCGGTCCGCCTCGATCTCAGGAATCCCGCAGCCGCAAAGGCGCGCCATCTCGCCCGGGTGCGGCGTGAGCACCGTCACTTTCCCGCTCCTTTTCAAAAGGAGCTCGGGCGCGGCGGCAACCGCGTTCAGGGCATCGGCATCGACAACCAGCGCCTGCGGCGCCGCGGCGAGCAGCGAATGCACGAGATAAACGGTGGAGGGGGCAGTACCGAGCCCGGGGCCGAGCGCCACCGCGTCCTTGCCGGCAGCGGCCCGAAGCAGCGCGCCCAGCTCTCCCGCCTGGAAGTAACCCTTCCCCCCGCTTCCCACCGGGAGCGTCATCGCCTCGGTGCTCTTCACCTCCAGCACCAGGTTCAAGGGGGCCGGGACCGCCAGGGTCACGAGGCCTGCGCCGGAGCGCAGCGCGCTGTTGGCGGCCATCGCCGCGGCGCCGGTTTTTCCCGTGCTCCCTGCGATGACCAGACAGTGGCCGTTGCTCCCCTTGTGGGCGACGGCGCTTCTTGGGAGAAACAGCCGCTTGGCGGCGTCGAGGTCGACGAATTCGAAGCCGGGGGCCTCGGCGATCACCCGATCCGGCATGCCGATATCCGCGACAACCAGCCGCCCCCCCAGTTCCGCCCCCGGGTACAGCACGTTGCCGAGCTTCGGCAAGGCGAAACTCACCGTCAACTCCGCGCGCACCGCATGCCCCAGCACCCTGCCGTCTGCCGCATCGATCCCCGACGGGATGTCGACCGCCACCACCGGGACCCCCGCCGCGTTCATCATCTCGATCGCATCGGCGTAGATTCCGGCAACCCCGCTTTTCACACCGGTGCCAAGGAGCGCGTCGACGATAACGGCGGCGCCGCGAAACAGCTCCTCCTGCCCCGCCACCCCTTGCGGGAGGCTTTGTACCACACCCGCCTGCAGGCGCGCGAGGTTCGCAGCGGCGTCGCCGGTGACGTCCTCCGCATCAGCCAGGAGGAGAACGCGTGCCTCCCACCCCCGCTCGGCCAGCAGCCGCGCGATCACGAAACCGTCTCCGCCGTTGTTACCCTTGCCGGCGACGATGAGCGCCCTTTTCCCGTTTCCAGGTCCGAAGGCCTCCGATACGGCGTCGGCGCAGGCAGTCCCCGCCCTCTCCATCAGGTCGAGCCCCGGGACGCCGAATTCCCCTATGGCCCGTTTATCCATGAGCTGCATGACCTGTCCGGTTACGGCCTTCATCTAGCGCTCCAGTATCACCATGGCGACGGCGCATCCCGCGTCGTGCGAGAGAGACAGGTGGCAAGAGCTGAGACCCGCCTCCCTGAAAAGCTCCTCTGCGCGCCGGTAAAGCCTCAGCTCAGGCTTGCCCAGCTTGTCGTTGACAACTTCCATGTCCTTCCAGCTGAGGCCGTCGCGCAACCCCGTGCCCAGCGCCTTCAGGAAGGACTCCTTTGCGGCAAAGCGCAAGGCGTAATGCTGGGCGCACTGTTTCTTCCCGGCACAGTAATCCATCTCAGACTGGGTGAATATCCTCTGAAACAGGGCATCGTTCCCCTGGCTAAGGAACTTCTCGAATCTTGCTATCTCGACAATGTCAACGCCGGTACCGAATATCAAGAACGCTCCTCCATGATCTGTCAGATCCGACAGATCCGTCAGATCTGACAGATACTATAAGCTTTTCGCCGCCCGCTCACAACAGCAAAGGGCTGTTGCTGCTCAGTCGCCCGCCTTGCTTTCGGCAGCCGGGAGCGATTCGCGCCACTCGCGCAAAAGCCCGGGGAGATCGAGCGACCAGTCCGAAAGCGCCTTTGCCGCCGCCTGCTCCATGGTGGCCTGCTCCCCGAGATGCTTCAGTATCTGCTGAACGGCGAACCACCCGTAACGCGACACCATGAACTGCACCATCGAGTGGCTCTGCTGGTAGGCGAGCCCGGCCTGTGCGCCCGGCATGGAGGTGAAAGCTCCGGAGAGGGTGGCAAGCGGGAGCAGCTGCCCCTCCATGCCGGAGCGAAGCCCGGCTGTGGCAGGCGCGAATTCCTTGCGCCCCTGGATCTCGGCAATGCCTTCGTTGAGCCAGGTGGGGACGTTCCCCCGGGTAAGCTCGGAGATCAGGACATGGGCGAATTCATGGAACAGGACTGCGCGCATCTGCGCGGTGACCTTCGTCACCCCTCCTACCGGAAGGCGGATCTTGCCGTCATAGAGCCCGCCGGACCAGTCCGGCCCTGCGGTCACGCTGCCGTAGTCCCTCTTGGTATAGAGGAGCACCGGTATGCGTGCGGTCGGGAAGTGGCCGAGATCCGCACCTACGGAGTTGTAGGCGCTCTCCAGCGCATCCAGCACCTCTCCGGAGAGTCCGGGGGGGAGTTCGGCGTCGAAACTCAGGTCGAACATGGAGCTGTACCCCTTGTCCATCCTCGATTCCACCGGCAGCTCCCGCTCAGCCTTCTCGATCAGGCCGGCCAGCACCCCGTTCGCCGGCTCCTTCTCCAGCGCTCGGCGCCAGAGGGAGAGCGCTCCGGGGAGGTCGCCCGTGTCATAGCATATCTTCCCCAGGTAAACGAGCGGCTCGCTCCCCTCCCCTGCCTGCAGGAACTCGCCCCTTGCAGCGAGGTACTCCTTGCCCAGGTAGAGCGCGACCCCGCGCATCAACGCCAGTTCCCTGCTGTCAGGCAGCAGCTCCCGTGCCTCCTTGAAACGGTCGGCAGCCTTGGCGTAACGCCCCGCGTTCAGGTCGCGCTTGCCGATTTCGGCGTAGGTCGAAACGAGGTTGTGCCGCAGATTCCGGTCGTAGGGAAAGAGCGAGAAGGCGGCCTTCAGCTCGTCAAGCGCCTGCTCGTACTCGCCGCGGCTCATCATCTGCTGGGCCTTGGCGCGATAGGTGAGAGGGTCGCCGGCACCGGCCGCGCCGGCGCTGAGGATGAGGGTCAGGGTGAGGAGGGTAATTTTTAGCATTTCAGGGTCGATCGGACAGATCGGTCCGATCCGACGGCTCCGTCGGATCATCAAGCGGCGCAGGCGCGAGACTTTGTCCGCCTCCCGCCCCCCTCGCCTCGCGGACGCTCCTGGCGATACCCGCGGCGTCGAGACCGTAGGAGGCCTTCAGCTCCGCCTGCTCGCCCTGCTCGATGAAGCGGTCCGGGTAGCCGAGGCGGATCACACGCACTCCGTCCACCCCGCCCTCCTCCAGGAGCTCCAGTATGGAGGTGCCGAAACCGCCCTGCAGCACGTTGTCTTCCAGGGTGACCAGGAAGCGGGTGGCGGCAAGGGAGAGGATCAGGTTGCGGTCAAGCGGCTTTACGAAGCGGACGTTCATGACGCTCAGCTCCACCCCTTCCAGGGCGAGCGCTGCCGCCGCCTGGAGGGCCGGCTGCACCATCGTGCCGACAGCGAGGATGGCGCCGTCCTTCCCCTCCCTGAGGAGCTCCCCCACGCCAGGCGGAAGCGGCTCCAGGATCTGGTCCATCGGGACGCCGAGGCCGTTGCCGCGGGGGTAACGGACGGCCGAGGGGCCATCCAGCGACAGCGCCGTGAAGAGCATGTGCTGCAGCTCGTTCTCGTCCTTGGGGGCCATCACGGTAAGCCCTGGCAGCTGGCGCAGATAGGAGAGATCGAAAACGCCGTGGTGGGTCGGCCCGTCGTTACCCACCACGCCGGCGCGGTCGATGGCGAAAACCACCGGCAGCTCCTGCAGGCAGACGTCGTGGCAGAGCTGGTCGAAACCGCGCTGCAGAAACGATGAATAAAGGGCGACCACCGGACGGAAGCCCTCCGCCGCGAGCCCTGCCGCGAAGGTGACCGCGTGCTGCTCGGCGATGCCTACGTCGAAGAAGCGCTCCGGGAACTCCCTGGCAAAGGGGGTGAGCCCGGTGCCGTCGGGCATGGCTGCCGTAACCGCCACGATCTTCTCGTTATCGAGCGCTAGCCTCTTCACCGTTTCTCCGAAGACGCCGGTGTAGGAGGCTGCAGCGGTCTTTGGCTTGTGCACCTTCCCCGTCTGCGCGTCGAAGGGACCCACTCCGTGGAAGAGCGACGGGTTCGCCTCGGCGGCGGGGTACCCCTTCCCCTTCCTGGTCAGCACGTGGATCAGCACCGCGTCGTCGAAGCGCTTCACGTTCTCGAGCGTCTCCAAAAGCTTCGGGATGTCGTGGCCGTCGATGGGGCCTATGTATTCGAAACCGAAGGCCTCGAAGAGCATCCCGGGGGTGAAGAGCGTCTTTAGCGACTCCTCCGCCCTCTTGGCGATCTTCAGGACCGACCTGCCGAACATCGGCAACCCCTCCAGGAACGCCTCCAGGTCCTTCTTGGCCCTGTGCACGTATTCGCTGGTGATGGTGCGGGAGAGGAGGTTGGAGAGCGCGCCGACGTTCTCGGAGATGGACATCTCGTTGTCGTTCAGGATCACCACCAGGTCCTTGTTCAGCTCCCCCGCGTGGTTCAGCCCCTCGAAGGCGAGGCCGCCGGTCATGGAGCCGTCGCCGATCACCGCCAACACCTTGTTGCGCTCCTGCTTCAGGTCCCGGGCCACGGCGAACCCCAGCGCGGCCGATATCGAGGTGGAAGAATGCCCGACGTCGAAGCTGTCGTGCGGGGACTCGGCACGCTTGGGAAAGCCGCTGATCCCCCCGAGGGTGCGCAAGGTCCCGAAGCGCTCGCTTCTTCCCGTGAGCAGCTTGTGCGCGTAGGCCTGGTGCCCCACGTCCCAGACGATCTTGTCCTTTGGCGAGTCGAAGACCCGGTGCAGCGCGATGGTCAATTCCACCACCCCGAGGCTCGGCGCCAGATGACCGCCGTTTTCGGCGCAGGTCTCTATTATCCGCGCACGCAGCTCAGCCGCGAGCGTCTCCAGTTCCCGCAGGGAGAGCGCCTTGAGTTGAGCGGGATCCTTGATTCCATCGAGGATGGGGGGCATTACGATTTCCTTTTCACGATGTACGAGGCGATGGCGCGCAACGGCTCGGCGCGCTCGTCAAACGACGAAAGCGCCCCCAGCGCCATCTCCACCAGCTCGTTGGCGCGCGCCTTGGAGGCCTCGAGCCCCATGAGGGCCGGGTAGGTCGCCTTGCCGCGGGCCTGGTCGCTCCCCGCGTCCTTGCCGAGTTCCTCGGTGGTCCCCTCCACGTCCAGGACGTCGTCGGCGATCTGGAAGGCAAGGCCTACCGCGTCCGCGTAGCGGGTAAGGGCGTCGAAGTCCGCTTCACCGGCGCCGCCGATGATGGCGCCGGCACGAACCGAGGCCCTGATCAGCGCCCCGGTCTTGTGGGTATGGATATAGGAGAGCGTGGCGAGGTCGATCTCGTGCTTCCCCTCGCTCTCCATGTCGAGCATCTGCCCGCCGACCATGCCGCGGGAACCGGAGGCCTGCGCTATCTCGTTGATCACCCTGAGCCTTGCCGCCGGATCGACCCCTGCGCCGTTGCCGGAGAGGAGGATGAAGGCCTCGGTCAACAGCGCGTCGCCGGCCAGGATGGCGGTCGCCTCGCCGTACACCTTGTGGTTGGTCGGGTTGCCCCTGCGGAAGTCGTCGTTATCCATGGCGGGGAGGTCGTCGTGGATCAGGGAATAGGTATGGATCATCTCCATGGCGCAGGCAGCCGGCAGGGCCGATTTCACCGCCCCCCCCACCGCCTCGCAGGCCGCCAGCAGGAGAACCGGACGCACGCGCTTGCCGCCGGCGAAAACCGAGTAGCGCATGGAGCCGTGCAGGGGAGCGGGGAGTTCGGTCCCCTCCGGGAGAAACCGCTCCAGCGCCTGGTCGACCAACTGGCACCTTAGCTTCAGGTATTCTTTAAGATCCATTTTTCGGTCTCGCTTTCGATGTGTGGCGTTTCCCTACTCTTCCTCTTCAAACGGCTGGGTGACGAAGCTGCCGTCGCGCTGCTTGATCAACAGCTCCACCCGCCGTTCGGCCTCGTTCAGCTTCTTGCTGCAGAAGGCGGAAAACTTCACCCCCTCCTCGAAGGCCTTCAGGGACTCCTCCAGGGAGAGTTCCCCGCCTTCGAGCTTCTTCACCACGTCCTCCAGCTTTTTCAGCGCGGTCTCGAACTTCTCCACTGCCATGGGCAATCCTCTTGTCTATCCTGCGGCCTGCCGTAAAGGCAGGAGCGGCATTCCTGCCGCGATTCCAGATTCGATCGCGGCGGAAATGCCGCTCCTGCGGGGTTTCTTTGCCAAAAAGAGATCGCCTATTATACCGATCGTGGGGGTGCCGTCAAGGCTTCACTCTCCCCGCGCGCCTGCTCGACTGTGCAAAGCGCGGAGCCGGAGGCGAAGGTCAGTTCCAGCCGGTCGCCCGGCGCGATCTGGCGGCTGTGGGTCACCACAAAGCGAGCCGGAAGCTTCCTGGCGATGCTGTAACCCCGCGCAAGGGTGGCAAGCGGCGAGACGGCGTTCAGCGTGCCGGCGGCAAGCCCGGCGCTCTCTGCGGCGCAGGCCAGACGGCGCTTCATGGCGTGGTCCATGCGCAGCGAAAGCGTGGCGAGCCGCTCGCCGCTTTGCTGGAGGGTGAGCGCCGGGCTCAGCCTGGCAAGCCTTGCCGACAGCGTCACGATCCTCTCCGACGCGTCGTCGAGCATGAGCCCCGCCTCGCGCACCAGCCGGGCATCCAGGGAGTCGACCCTCTGCGACAGGTGCCCCAGGATCCTGGTCGGGTCGGCGATGGCCCGCCCCAGTGCGGTCACCAGCGCGCGCGAGCGCTCCAGGCGGCGCAACTGAGACACATCGAGGCGGTGCGCCAAAGCATCCAGCTCCGCCGTCAGCTCCTTCTTGCTGCGCACCGCCAGCTCCGCCGCGGCCGACGGGGTGGCCGCCCTCAGATCTGCGACGAAATCGGCGATGGTGAAGTCGACCTCGTGACCGACAGCGGAGATGACCGGGATGGCGGAGCGGTGGATGGCACGCGCCACCACCTCCTCGTTGAAGGCCCAGAGGTCCTCGAGGGAACCGCCCCCCCGGCCGACGATCATGACGTCGATGTTGCCGACCCGGTTCAGATCGTCGACGGCCGAGGCGATCTCCCGGGCGGCCCCCTCCCCCTGGACCCGGACCGGCGAGATCAGGATCTCCACGTTGGCAAAGCGGCGCGACAAGACGGTCAGGACGTCCCTGATGGCTGCGCCGGTCGGCGAGGTCACCACGCCGATCCTGCGGGGGAGCTTCGGGATCTCCTTTTTGTGCAGCTCCGAGAAAAGCCCCTCCTTGGCGAGCTTCTCCTTTAGCTGGATGAACGCCAACTGGAGCCCCTCGATCCCCTGGGGCTCCAGGTACTCGGCCACCAGCTGGTACTCGCCGCGCGGCTCGAAGAGGGTCAACCTGCCACGGGTCAGCACCCGCATGCCGTCTCCGGGGGTGAACTTAAGGGAGCGGAAGGCGCCGCGGAACATGACGCAGCGGATCTGTGCCCCGGCATCCTTCAGGGTGAAGTAGCAGTGCCCCGACTGGGGGCAGGCGAGGTTGGAGATCTCCCCTTCGACCCAGATCTGGTCGAAGTTCTCCTCCAAAAGCCCCCGCACCAGCGCCGTCAGGGCGCTGACGGTAAGGACACGCCGCTCCTTGAAAAGTTGCACCGAACCTCCCGAAAATCCGGTAACGCTACGAAACGCAGATCAGCCTGAAAGCATGCAGGCAGATCGACAGGCAAGGAGACACAGACCGGAGTCCGCCGGACCATGTACCTGAGAAAATCCCGGCAGACAACTGCCGGCGCATGAAGAGGGGCGGCAAGGCAAAGGAGTGATCGAATCAGGGCTGCCGGCCAGGGAGAACTGTCTCCCACAGCTTCAGTGTCTTTGCTGTGCCTCACACGTCCGCCGTTCTATCATGCCGGCCCCCCACTGTCAAACCGGTTGACCGTCGCGCCGTGTCGATGTTAGTATGCGCGCCATGAAAAATTACCCTTATGTGATAACCGTTTCCTCCGAAAAAGGTGGGGTCGGCAAGACCACTCTGGCCACGAATCTTGCCATCTTTCTGAAGGCGCTCGACGAGAACCTTCCCGTCTCCATCTTCTCCTTCGACAACCATTTCACGATCGACAAGATGTTCTCCATCAAGGGGCAAAAGCTCACCGGGTCCGTGGCGGACCTGCTCCTGGAGAGCAAGGGGCGCGACCTGCTGCACACCGGGCAGTACGGCGTGAACTACATCCCCTCCTCCACGTCGCTCCCCGACCTCAAAGGGGCGCTCAAGGGGCCGATGGTGCTGGCGCGCCTTCTGGCCATGTCCGAGATCCCGGGCATCGTCATCGTCGACACCCGTCCCGACCTGGACGTCATGACCCAGAACGCGCTCTACGCCGCGGACCGGGTCCTGGTCCCGATCAAGGACATGGCGAGCATGGACAACTGCAGGAACATCTTCGAGCTGTTCGACAAGAGGGGGCTCGACCGCAAGAGCCTGTCGCTCATCCCCTGCCTGATCGACGAGCGCATCAAGTACGAGGGCCTTTTCAAGGACCAGAAAACGCTTTTGAAGGCTTTCGCCATCAACCGCGGCTTCCGCTGCTCCGACATCTTCGTCTCCAAGAGCCCGAAGGTCGAGAGCCTCAACACCAACCCGGAGGGGAAGATCTATCCCATTCTCACCCACGGGCGCGGCACCGACGTCTACGGCCAGTTCACCGCACTGGGACAGGACTCGCTCAAGGACTTCTACGACACCGAGGAGCCGAGAGCCCTTCTCTACGACAAGTGGCAGCACGAGGAGAACAAGCGCAAGAAGGAAGAGTACTTCGGCAGGCTCTCCGGACTCAAGAGCCAGTGCCTGGTTTGCGGCAAGGAGTTGAAGCAGGAGTCGCAGGTTTCCTACTATTGCGAGAGCTCGGACGGCGCCGCCGCCGGCTACATGGAAGCCGACTGCTTCACCGGCTTCCTGATCTCGACCATATTCAAGATCGAGCGGGAAATGCCGGCCGACGACCCGACCAGGATGATGATCCACCAGACGGCATTGGAGAGCGTGTTCGTGCTGAACCCCGGAGAAGGGGGCGAGGCCGGGAGCATAGATTTCCACCGTTTCGACCTGGGCGGCAGCGAGCTTTTGAAGAAGAAGTACCCGCTGGCCCGCTCGCCGCAGCGCGACGGTTTCTCGGGGATTCTGGGTGAGACGCTGGGAGGGTATGGGGGGGAGCTGCGCGACGCCTTCCTGATGGTGCATCCGGTAAACGGTGACAACCCGGCCGCGATCCTGGTCGAAGAGAATTACCGGGAGATGGCGAGGCTCAGGAAGAAGATAGCGGCGCAGCTGTAAACCGGTTCAACGTTCAACGTTCAATGTTGGACGGGGAGCGTCTGCTTGCTTGCAACAGCTCGCTACGGGTCCCTTAAACCGGTTCAACGTTCAACGTTCAATGTTGGACGGGGAGCGTCTGCTTGCTTGCAACAGCTCGCTACGGTTAAACCGGTTCAAGGTTCAACGTTCAATGTTGGACGGGGAGCGCCTGCTTGCATGCAACAGCTCGCTACGGGTCCCCTTAAACCGGTTCAACGTCAACGTTCAACGTTGGACGGGGAGCGCCTGCTTGCTTGCAACAACTCGCTACGGGTCCTTAAACCGGTTCAACGTTCAACGTTCAATGTTCGTGTGGTAGATCTGCTTCGCTGCGACATGTCGCTACGGAGCCTCCGGTGCCCGCAGCAAAGCGAGCAACCATAAACTTAACTCCCCCTCGAACCTTGAACATTGAACGTTGAACGGGTTTAGCCTGTATGAACGTTGAACGGGTTAGCTTGTAAGCGACGAGGCGTAGACGAAGGTTATGCCGCTTTTGGCGAGCTCCGGCATGTAGGCTTGCAGGGCACGAAGGGTCGAGGGGTGCGGGTGACAGATGGCTATCGCCGCACCCTTTTTCCTTGCTATGGCAGCGGCCTCCGCCAACTGCTTGCCGATGACCGCTTCATCCTGCACGTTGTCCAGGAACACCTGCCGCGTCCCGCTTCTAAGCCCCATGGCACGGGCCGTCTTGTAACCGACGGAGGCGGGCGAGGTCCTGCTGTCCACGAAGAACACCCCCTTCTCCTTCAACACCTTGAGCACAACCTCCATCTTGTCGGCATGCTGGGTGAAGCGCGACCCCATGTGGTTGTTGGCCCCCACCGCATGAGGGACGCTGCGGAAATAACCGCTCACCCGCTCGGCTATCTCTTTGTCATCCATGGCAACCAGCACGCCGATGCTTTCCAGACGCTGCTGCGGATAACCCTCGGGCTCCATCGGCATGTGCACCATCACCTCCGCTCCAGCGGCATACGCGGAGTCGGCAACGCGTTTGGCGTGCGAGAGGCTGGGTATCACGGCATAGGTCAAGGGAAGCTTGATGGACTGGAGCGTCTGCAGTTCCTGCATGCTGCTCCCCATATCGTCCACGATGATGGCTACCCGCCCCGAACCGGAGCCGAAGGGAATGCGGGGGGCGGCAGTTGCATGAGGCTTCGGCGCCGGGACCGAGGCCGAGGAGATCCGTGGCTGCACCGGGGCCGCGCGTTGCGGAAGCGGCAAATGCGGGGCGGAAGTGACCCCCGTCTCGACCTTTGCCGGCGGGGCGCCTTTACGCGAGTATTCCAGCAGCAAAAACGCCAAAGCGATCAATACCGCTACCACCAGGAGCGCGACCAGCGGCCTGCGTCCGCCGGGCGAAGCTCTACGCCTGTTTACCGCCCTACCCTTCCTTGCCAATGAGAACCTCCAACCCAAGCGGCCCTGCCGCTCCGACACCACTTAAACGCGTGACGCTGAAGACAATAAAAAACGAAAACCGGACGGCCGTTTCGCCGCACAAAAGGGAGATAGCACGATATGCCGTGTCATTGCAAATCATTTGCTGAAACGGCAAAGGCAGGAGATGAATCGCGGCGGCACGATCTTTTGCTGCGAAACACACGAGGAGCTGCCGAATCCGTCCGGCAGCTGCTTTGCCGGGTTTCCGCCCCGGCTTGACCGGAAGAATACTTGTTGATAATCATATGAGGGATCGGTTATATAGTTGCAATCCTGTGGTGGAACCGACGCGAGGCGATCATGCGAATTGAATGGAAAGACGAACTCAGCATAGGCGTACTGGAGATAGACATCCAGCACAAGCTTCTCTTCGACAAGTTCAACGGATTCCTGAGCGCGTACGAGGCCAAGAAGGACGCGGATGAGACTCTCCGCCTGTTCTGGTTCCTCGAGGCGTATGCAGTCACCCATTTCAGGGAAGAAGAGAAACTGATGCAACAGCTCTCCTTCCCCGATTATCCCGACCACAGAGGCAAGCATCAGGCCTTCATCGGCCGGATAAACCTGCTCAAAGAGCGCCTGAAGGCCGAGGGGCTGACACAAAGCCTGGTTTCCAGCACTACCGGCTTCATCACCGCGTGGCTCGTCGAGCACATCTCCACCATGGACCGTGCCATAGGCGAATTCGTGAACCGCTCGAAACCCGTGCCGTAGCTCACTGCGGCCATCCTCCCCTGCCTGCCCCTGCGTCGTCATCGCCACCCCTTCAAGATGTCGCCTCTGTTTCACATCCCATACCTTCCGTGCTTTCTTGACCTGAGTCATAACCTCCCTTGCCGTTAGTGCTACTATGGGACTGCAGGGTTGCAGCGACATCTGCCACACCGTGACAGCAGACAACCCCTTATTCCTGAACCGGCCGCTCTTCCGGACAAAGAAGCTGCCAAGGGAGTATCAACCATGGAAAACAAAGCACGCACTTTGGTCGCAGAACCTGCTACAGAAACCGTAGGCGCCGTAGTCGCTAGAGATTACCGGGCGGCAGCGGTACTCGAGAAATACGGCATCGACTTTTGCTGCGGCGGCAACATTCCACTGGCAGAGGCTTGCCGGGATAAAGGCGTCGATCCCGCAGCGCTGCGCCTTGAGCTGGAGCAGACAGCCGCCCGGCCTTTGGACCGCAGCCAGAACTACGACGCCTGGGCGCTGCCGTTTCTCGCGGACTACATCGTCAACACGCATCACGTCTACCTTAGGGAGAACATCCCGACCATCAGCGCCTACGCCCGCAAAATCGCCCAGGTGCATGGCGCCGGCCACCCCGAGGTGGTCGAAATAGCGGGCATCTTCGACAAGCTGAGCGCGGAGATGACGCTCCATCTGCAAAAAGAGGAAGAGCAGCTTTTCCCCGCCATAAAGAAGCTGGTCTCGCTGGAGAAGCAGGGAGAGGCTGCCGCGGGCGATGTCGAAGAACTCAGAAAAGTCCTGGCCGAGCTGAGCCATGAGCATGACGAGGTAGGTGCGGCCGTCCACGAGATCCGCCGCCTGGCGGGCAATTACACGGTGCCCGGCGACGTCTGCAACACCTTCATGGTGACCTACCAGAAGCTGAGGGAATTCGAGGACGACCTGCACAAGCATGTCCACCTGGAGAACAACATCCTGTTCCCGAAGGCGGGGAGGCTCTAGGCGGGATTGACCGACGGCGGCGGGTGCGGGGACGGGGTGCCCGTCTGCGCCCGTCCCCGAACCCCGGCCTTAATCTCAGTCGGCGCGCAAAAAGGAGAAACCATGGTTTTCGTAGTCGGCACCTTTGCCCTGTTATGGGCGGTTATGGCGGCAGTCTCCCTCTGCCCTTTGAGGAGCCGCCGCCGTTCCGAATAAGCTGAAGCCGTAAGTACCCGAGCCGCTTGGCACACATTAGCGTCACTCCCCGTTTCCCCCCTGCAAAGCAACCACCCCGAGACGATTCTCGTCCGTCGTTTCGGGGTGTTATTCCCCCTGCCGGTTGACATCACCGGGCCCCAAGGTATCCTTCTGTTGGCATAATCATTAGAAATTGATAATTTCTACAGCCTGCCAAGGAGGGAACATGACCGGTAAAACAGCTCGCCTGATCTTCTGGCTGGGGACCCTCTCCTCAGCCGCAATCTTCCTCTGGATGACCTACGACTTCCACCTGCAGACCCCCAAATTCACCCACACCGAGAAGCTGACAGAAGAGGTGGTCGACGGCAAGAAGGTCTGGCACAAGTACAACTGCAACGACTGCCATACCATCCTCGGTTTCGGCGGCTACTACGCACCCGACATGACCAAGGCGTTTTACCGACTGGGCGAAAACAACATCGCCTCGATCGTCCAGCACCCGGAAGTCATTTACCGCAACTCCTTCAGAAAGATGCCGCAGATGGGGATCACCGAGCCGGAGACCAAAAAGCTCATCGCGTTCCTGCGCTGGGTGGGAGAGATCGAGAACCGCAAGTGGCCTCCGCAGGACGAGAAATTCGTCGAGGCGTACAGGCTGAGGGAAGCCCAGCCCGAAAAGCTGGAGAAGGTCCACATCGTGATGGGGGCGTGCGGCGGCTGCCACAGCTTCGAGCACCAGGGGCGCAACCTGGGTGGGGACTTCGCGGTCATCGCCAACCGCATCAACTACGACAGGCAGACCCTGATCAACTTCATCATCAACCCGCAATCGGTGCGTCCCGGAACGACCATGCCGCCGCAGGACGTCAGCATGCAGACGGCCGGCGTGATAGCGGATTTCCTGATCAGCCTTAAATCGACGCAGGGGGTGAGCCGATGAAGACCATAGAATTCGAAAGCCAGCGCGTCTCGCTTTGGTATTTCAGGATCGCCCTGGTCCTGTTCATCCTGCAGGTGATCCTGGGGCTCTGGCTCTCCATCAACTACGCCTTCACCCTGCCGCAGGGGGTGGTCGACGTCTTCCCGTTCAGCACCGCGCGCGAGATCCACACCAACGTGCTGGTGGCCTGGATGCTGTTGGGGTTCATGGGGGGGACCTACTACATCCTCCCGCCGGAGTGTGACCGGGAGCTCTACAGCACGAAGATCGCCTACCTGCAGCTGGCCATATTCGTCGCCGCCGCAGTCACCGCCGTGATCGGCTTTTTGTTCGGGTGGACCCGCGGCAAGCCCCTGCTGGAGATCCCCTTCCCGCTGAACGCCCTGATCGTGGTCGCGGCGCTTCTCTTCATAGCGAACGTGGCCATGACCATCATAAAGGCCAAGGAGAGGACCGCCCTGCAGTGGATGCTCCTTGGCGGCGTCACCTTCCTGGCGCTCATGTACCTGTTCGGCATGCCCTTTTACCGGAACCTGAACACGGATTACTATTACTGGTGGTGGGTGATCCATCTCTGGGTGGAGGGGGCGTGGGAAGTCGTCACCGCTTCCATAGTCGCCTACATCATCATGCGGGTGACCGGGGTGGAGCGCAAGGTCGTGGAAAAATGGCTTTACGTGGAGACGGGGCTGTTCCTTTTCACGGGGATCGTCGGAACCGGCCATCATTACTACTGGATCGGCGCGCCCGATTACTGGCTCTGGTGGGGCGGCATCTTCAGCGCCCTGGAGCCTCTCCCCATCGTGCTCATGGTGGTCGACACCTGGATGCACGTGCGCGAGCGCAGGAACCCCATCATCAACCCCCTCACCTGGTATTACATCGTGGGGCTCGCCATCTACCACCTGGTCGGAGCCGGGCTCTGGGGCTTCATGCACACCCTCCCCCCGGTCAACTACTATACCCACGGCAGCCAGATCACCGTCTCCCACGGGCACCTGGCCTTCTTCGGCGCCTATGCCCTGCTGAACCTCACCATTTTCTATTTCGCGATGCCGCGCCTCAAGGGGATCAACAGGTATCACGACACCCCGGGCAGGTGGGGGTTCTGGATCACCACCATCTCGATGTTCATGCTGGGGCTCGTCTTCGGGGTCGCGGGGATACTGCAGACCTACCTGGAGCGGTTCCTGGACATAGGGTACAGCACCGCCCACCTGACCATGATGCTCTGGTTCAAGATCGCCTTCGGCGTAGGGCTCGTCTTCCTGGCGGGCGTGCTGATCACCGTGTGGCACCTCTTCACGCTCAAACCTTCAAGCGCGCCTGCTCCCGAAGAAATCGTCACCCCGGCGGCAGACATCTGACCGCTGGGCAAAAAAAGGCGCCAGGTCTGCCGGGACCTGGCGCAACAAAAGGAGCTCTACGTTTTTTACTGCTGCCTGCTTTCGCCTGGCGCTACTTCCCGAGACTCGCCTTCAAATCTTCATCCACATTGCCGATCTGGCCGATGTTGAAGTTCTGGACCAGGAACTGGAGCACGTTCGGTGAGAGATATGCCGGGAGCGCGGGCCCCAGCTTGATGTCTTTCACCCCCAGGTACAGCAGGGAGAGCAGGATGACGTGGGCCTTCTGCTCGTACCAGGAGAGGATGAAGGAGAGCGGCAGATCGTTGACGCCGCAGTTGAACGCGCCGGCCAGCGCCAGGGCGATCTGCACCGCGGAGTAGGCATCGTTGCACTGCCCCACATCCAGGAGACGGGGAATGCCCCCGATGTCGCCGAACTCGAGCTTGTTGAAACGGTACTTCCCGCAGGCCAGGGTGAGGATCACGCAGTCGCCGGGGACCTTCTCTGCGAACTCGGTGAAGTAGTTCCTCCCCGGCTTGGCGCCGTCACAGCCGCCGATCAGGAAGAAGTGCTTGACCGCTCCCCCCTTGACCGCCTCGATGACCTTGTCGGCCACACCCAGCACCGCATTGTGACCGAAGCCTACCAGGATCTCCTTCCCGGGGGCCTCGGCCAGGTCGGGACATGCCAGCGCCTTGTCGATCACCTCGTCGAACTGCCAGCCGGAGATGTGCTTGACGCCCGGCCATCCCACCTCGCCCCAGGTGAAGAGGCGGTCCGTGTAGCTCTCGGCCGGGCGCTGGATGCAGTTGGTGTTGAAGATGATGGCGCCGGGGAAACCCTGGAACTCCTTGTGCTGGTCCTGCCAGGCGCCGCCGAAGTTGGCGTAGAGGTGAGGGTGCTTCTTGAGCCCGGGGTAGCCGTGGGCCGGCAGCATCTCCCCATGGGTGTAGATGTCGATCCCCTTCCCCTCGGTCTGCTTCAGGAGCTCTTCCAGCATGCGCAGGTCATGGCCGGAAACCAGGATGCCCTTGTTCTTGCGGGTGCCTAGCTGCACCTTGGTCGGCACCGGGTGGCCGTAATGCTCCACGTGCCCCTCGTTCAGCATCCCCATGACCTTGATGTTCAGCTTGCCGCACTCCATGGCGATGCCGACCATGTCCATCAGCCCCTTGGCTGTGTCGGTGGTCGCGGCGAGCGCGCTGTGGAAGAAGGCGAACACTTCCTCGTCGGTCTTGCCGAGGATGTAGGCGTGGTTGGCGTAGGCGGCCATCCCCTTGAGGCCGTAGATGATGATCTCCACCGCGGAAAGGATGTCGGGATCGCTGTGCTGGGTTTTCACCCCGTGCGTCTGCCCCTGGGCCACCATAGCGTCGAGCGTCTCCGCTATCACCCAGGCTGCCGGCCCGTCCGTGACGGCAGGCGCCTCTGCACCGTGCTTCGCGCGGTAGGCCCCTTCGTAGAGCGATTTCGCACGCTCCTTGAAGTCGTGGCACCTCTTCAGCTTGCCGGCCAACTGCGCCGGATCGAAATCGACGTTGGTCACGGTGGTGAAAAGCCCTTCGACGAGGAACATGTCGGCCGCGGCGTCGCGGGCGCCAAGCCCCCGCGCCTTGTCCGCGTAGATCGCAATCCCCTTCAGACCGTACATCAGCAGGTCGAGCAGGGCGGCCACCTCGGGATTCTTGCCGCATACACCCATAACCTCGCACCCGGTTCCCTTAGCGGCCTGCTCACATTGACGGCAAAACATCGACATAAAAACTCCTCCTTTAACAATTGAATGTAGAGAACATCGAAAACTGTTTTACTATAACCAAAAACCGAATCGTTTCAACCAGGCAAGGGGAGAAACAGAATTAAATTCCACTAACCCATCTAGCGCCACTGACACAGCCGGAACTTCATCCAGTGTCTTTATCGACCGCTCCAAGGAGATCCAATAATGGCAAAAGAAGTCAAAGCGTTATGCAAGTGGGACAAGGACGAGATAAAGGACAAACTGAAGGAGCTGAAGAAGGTCGTTGCAGGAGCGCGCTTCATCTGCCGCAAATGCGCACGCGCTGCAAGAAAAGAGGAGTACCTCTGCAAGCCGGAGCCGCTGGACAAGGAGGGGGGCGAGAAGTAGCTCATGGAGGTCGTCAAGGCTGATCCGCGATTCCCACCCACGATGCGTGACAAAACTCCGGCGTATACACCTTTCCTGCTTGCTAAACCGAGTTTCCATCATAAACTGACAAGTTGTGAATTCCTTATCACGGTTTCCTCATCTGGCAGAGGGGCCGGAGCCACAGGAAAAGAACTCGGATCGGCTGTGATTAGCGCGGGAAATCCACAGATCCTCTTTTGCTGTGACAGTGTCCCGCGCGGTTTTGCAAAGCAGCACCAGGTCTGAAAGCGATCAACACCTCCAGGAGGCCGGCATGATTCAACAGGAAGGGTACGCAGACGACGTCGTCAAGGGGTTTATCATCTGGAGCATGGTCTGGGGGCTGGTCGCGGTGCTTGTAGGGGTGCTGATCTCCTTCCAGATCGCCTTCCCGCAGCTGAACCTCCCCCCCTACCTCACCTACGGGCGGCTGCGTCCGGTGCACACCAACGCGGGGATCTTCGGCTGGGGCATCGGCAGTTTCATGGCCTTCTTCTACTACATCACCCAGCGCCTGACCAGGACCAGCATCTGGAGTCCCGCCCTGGCCCGCGTACAGCTCTGGCTCTTCAACGTGGTGATTGCCCTGGCTGCCGTGACCCTTCTGGCCGGCATGAACCGTTCCAAGGAGTACGCGGAACTGGAATGGCCGGTCGCCATCCTGGTGGTTGTGCTGTGGGTCATCTTCTCCATCAACATCGTGATGACCATAGTGAAGCGCCGCGAGGAGCAGATGTACATCTCGCTCTGGTACATACTGGCCACGCTGGTCGGGGTCGCCGTCCTCTACCTGGTCAACAACGCCGCCATACCGGTCTCGCTCACCAAGTCCTACTCCGCCTATGCCGGCGCGAACGACGCCAACGTGCAGTGGTGGTACGGGCACAACGCCGTCGCCATGGTGCTGACCACGCCTCCGCTTGCCATCTTCTACTACTTCCTCCCGAAGACCACCGGCGTCCCCATCTACAGCCACCGCATGAGCGTGATCGCCTTTTGGAGCCTCATCTTCATGTACCTCTGGACCGGTGCGCACCACCTGCTCTGGGCCCCGGTTCCGGACTGGGTGCAGACGCTTGCCATGGCCTTCTCCGTCATGCTGATCGCGCCCTCCTGGGCCGCCGTCTTCAACGGCTACTTCTCGATGAACGGCCAGTGGCACCAGATGCGCGACAACTACCTGGTCAAGTTCCTCATCTTCGGCATCACCTTCTACGGGACGCAGACGCTGCAGGGGCCGTCCCAGTCGATCCGCACCTTCTCCGGCTTCATCCATTTCACCGACTGGGTGCCGGGGCACGTGCACATGGGGACGCTCGGCTGGGTGTCGCTGGTGCTTTTTGCCGCTATCTACTACACGGTCCCCAAGGTCTATGACACCGAGATCCACAGCATACCGATGGCCAACCTCCACTTCTGGCTGGTGCTGACGGGCCAGTTGATGTTCTCCGTCAGCATGTGGATCGCGGGTGTCCAGCAGGCGGCCATGCTGAACGCGACCAACCCCGACGGGAGCCTGCATTACAGCTTCATGGAGACCATGATCGAGCTCTACCCCTACTGGCACGTGCGCGCGCTGGGAGGGGTCGTCTACCTGGCCGGTCTGACGCTGTTCCTCTACAACATCTACAAGACCATCGCCGGCGCCAAGACCCGGGCCGCGGCGCAAAGAGCCTAGGGAGGAGACGTCATGATAGAGAAGAAACCGATCATTTTCCTGCTCCTGGCCACGCTCACCATCCTGGTCGGCACCGTCATCACCATGGTGCTCCCCTTCTGGTGGATCAACGACCCCAAGCTCGCCATCGCCTCGGTCAAGCCGTACACCCCCCTTGAGCTCGAAGGGCGCGACATCTACATCCGCGAGGGGTGCAACAACTGCCACACCCAGACGGTGCGGCCGCTCCTCTCCGACACGGAACGCTACGGCGAGTACTCCAAGACAGGCGAATTCGTCTACGACCAGCCCTTCCTCTGGGGCTCCAGGAGAAACGGCCCCGACCTCGCCCGTATCGGCGGCAAGTACCCCGACGCCTGGCACGTGAAGCACATGAAGGACCCGCGCTCCATGGTGCCGCGCTCCAACATGCCGGCCTACGACTTCATGGAGCGCCCGCTGGACACGAGCCTCACCGAGCGGAAGATGAAGGCGCTCAAGTTCCCCTACACCCAGGCGGAGCTCGACGCGGCCAAGGGGAAGACCGAGCTGGACGCCATGGTGGCCTACATGCAAAAGCTCGGCAACGACATCCCCTGGCGCAAGACCGGGCGCGCCGAGGTCGTGGGAGAGCTGGACAACCCCTTCATGGACAACATGGCCGTCCTTCCCGAGGGGAAGAAGCTGTACCTGCAGCACTGCGCGCAGTGCCACGGCGAGGAGCTGAAGGGGGACGTCGGCCCCGACCTGCGCGACATCGACAAACCGGACTCCGAGGTCTTCGGCGTCATCTACAGCGGCACCCCCGAGACCGGGATGCCGGCCTTTGGCGACACCCTCGGCAAGGAGCGGACCTGGAAGGTGGTCACCTACCTGAAGTCCGTGCACAGGCGCTGATATGGACGTGGCGAGCATCTACTATCTGGGCGTCACCCTGCTGCTTTTCCTGCTCTTCGCCGCCATCGTGGCGCGCACCTACAGCAAGAAGCGCAAGCAACGGGGGGAGGAGCCCAAGTACCGGATGATGGAAGACGATCACCCGGAAGAAAAACCACGCAAAGGAGGACGCGATGTCCGACGAAAATAAGGAATACGACGGCATCAGGTACCGTGACGAAAAGGACGCGCCGCTGGTCTTCAGGATCCTGTTTTACGGGCTCATCGCCTGGGGTGTGATCTTCGCGGGGTACTACCTGTTAAGCGGCTGGAGCTCGTACGGCGAGTACGCGCAGATCAAGAAAGCCAAGGAGGCGCGGCTTGCCGCCCAGGCCCAGCAGGAATCGGAGAGCACGGCGCGCCCCGCACACGAGGAGATCAGGAGCACCAACCTCCTGGACGAGGGGAAGAAGGAGTATGCGGCGCGCTGTGCCGCCTGTCATGGCGTGGACGGCAAGGGGGGGATCGGTCCGGACCTCACCAGCAGGAAGTACAAATACGGCAGGTCCGCCCCCGAGGTGACCGCCAGCATCGTGGATGGGCGCCCGGGCGGCATGCCCGGCTTCAAGAATGAGCTTTCCGGCGAAAAGGTGCAGGGAGTCGTGCAGTACGTCCTGTCGCTTTGACAAGAAAGGAGCCTCGCACAGGGCGGGTAGCGCCATGGCGCAAGAGGGTGCAGTGGCTCTCCACCCTGCTCCTGCTGGCGATCCCCTTCATCGAGATCGGGGGGCAGTCGCTGCTGCGCCTGGACGCGGGGAGCAGGACGCTCCTCTTCTTCGGGGCGAGCCTGCGCATAGAGGAGTTCCACCTGCTCCTCATCGCGGTCCTGATCCTGGTCTTCGGCTTTTTCTTCGTCACCATGCTCTTTGGCAGGGTGTGGTGCGGCTGGCTCTGTCCGCAGACGACCCTGGGCGACCTGGCGGACTGGCTCCACTCAAAGACAGGATCGCTGCACCCCGCACCGTGGCAAAGGGGAACCCGGCAGCTCTTTTACCTGTTCATATCGGCAGTGGTCGCCTCCAACCTGGTCTGGTACTTCATCCCCCCGGCGCAGTTTTACCGGAGACTCGTCTCAGGCGAGATAGGCGCCGTGGCGGGCATGACCCTGGCCGGCACCTTCCTGCTGGTTTACCTGGACCTGGCCCTTTTGCGGCGCACCTTCTGCAAGACGGTCTGCCCCTACGGCAGGGTCCAGTTGATGACCATGGAGCGCGGCACCCTCACGCTGGAATTCGACCCGGCTCGGAAAGGGTCCTGCATCCGTTGCGGTGCCTGTGTCAGGGCCTGCCCCATGGGGATCGACATCCGCGAGGGGCTGCAGATCGAGTGCATCAACTGCGGCCGCTGCCTGGATGCCTGCCGCGACGTGATGGCGAAGCGGGGCGCCGCAGGGCTGATCCACTACAGCTTCGGCAGCCCCGCGTCGGGGGAAAGGCGTGCGGCGAATCGCAAGGCGCTGCTTCTGGCGGGCGTACTGGGGCTTCTCTTGGCGCTCCTGGTGCTGGGCATCTCCACCAGGAAGGAGGCGACCATCAAGGTGCAGCGCGCGGCAAGCGGCGAGGTGAAGACGCTGCCGGACGGCTCCCTGGTAAACTTCTTCGCGGCCTACCTGGAAAACCGCGCCACCAGCGCCGGGACCTTTTCCCTGGAAGTCGCGCCGGTGCCGGGGTACCGGGCTGAACTGGTCGGGCCGGTCAGGGATCTGAAACTCGCGGCGAACGCGAACCGGAGGGTCGACCTGGTGCTCAAGATAAAGCCGGCGCCCCGGGCCGGGCGCCTATTGGAACTTAGGCTGCTGTCCGGGGGGCGGGTGGTCGCCGTGAGCCCCCTCCCCGTCGCAGTTGAGTAACGTTTGATTCCACTTGTGGGAACCTGATTTCATTTGGGGAGCGGCATTCCACTTTGTGGGAGCGGCATTCCACTTTGTGGGAGCGGCATTCCACTTTGTGGGAGCGGCATTC
>CAZFMI010000026.1:0-18921 GCA_964519915.1 uncultured Geomonas sp. | reverse complement strand
CTGCCGCGATTTGTGAAAAGCCTGATTTCACCTGTGGGAGCGGCATTCCTGCCGCGATTACCGCGGCCATCGCGGCAGGAATGCCGCTCCTACGGTCGTCAAAAAGGAGACACATGCAGCCGCTTAAAAACTCCCCCGACACCTACAAGATCGCCCTGGCGCTGCTGTTCGGCGCCTTTCTCCTGGGCATGGCCGCCACCAGCATCCTCTCCGCCCAGCGCGGCGCCCGGGTGGTGGATGCCGATTACTACGACAACGGCCTGAATTATGACCGGACCAAAAGCGGGGGCAGAAATCCGGGACTTTACTGGAGCATTTCGGCGTCGCTGGCCGGAAAGGACCTGCTGGTGCGGGTCAGCGACGAGAAAGGCGCTCCCCTTGACGGCGGGAAACTCTTCTTCCACCCCAGGCGCGCCGAAGGTGAACAGCAACAGAACGCCCCCCTGCACCTCTACGAATCCGCCCCGGGACTGTTCCGGGCGCCCTGGCCGGTAGCGGCGCAGGGTGAACTGCGCGGCACGCTCCGCTTCACCAAAGGGGAGGCAAGCGCCAGCCAGAAGGTGGTGTTCTTCGATTGAGACCTGAACAACTGCCATGTTTTCACTGCGGCGCCGACATACCCTCGGGCGTGCTGGTGCAAGAGCGCACGGGCGATGCCACCTTGAGCTTCTGCTGCCGGGGGTGCCAGGGCGCCTACCTCCTCATCAAGGGCGCAGGGCTCGCCGATTTCTACCGGCGGCGCGAGTGGCAGGAGACGGGGCTGGCCCCCAAGGCCTTCCAGGGAAGATTCCACGACAGCCATCTCTCCCGCTTCGTTTACCCCGCCGCCGGTGGGAGCGGCATCGACATCATCATCGACGGCATCCGCTGCGCCTCCTGCGTCTGGCTCAACGAGAAGGTGATCGGGAGGGTTCCGGGGGTGCTCGATGCACGTGTCAACTACGCCACCGGGCGCGCCAGGGTACTGTTCGACCCGGCCGAGACTTCGCCGGCCGCCATCTTCGCACAGGTGGACCGGATCGGTTACTCCCCCCGCCCCTACACGGAGAACGCGGCCCGCGAGGTCGCAGAGCTGGAGCAGAAGGACCTTCTCTGCCGCTTCGGCACCGCGGTCTTTCTCACCATGCAGCTGATGGCCTACGCCTTCGCCCTCTACGCCGGGTATTTCCAGGGGATCGACCGGCAGATGAAGGATTACCTGCAGTTATTCTCCCTCCTGGTGACTACGCCCGTGGTCTTCTACTGCGGCTGGCCCTTCCTGGCCGGCGCCTGGCGCGGCGTCGTCAACGGCTCCCCCAACATGGAGCTCCTCATCGCCATCGGCGCCCTCTCATCCTACGGCTACAGCGTCTATGCGACCTTCACCGGGGGCGAGGTGTATTACGAGACGGCGGCCATGATCGTCACGCTGATACTGACCGGCAGGCTCCTGGAGAATGCGGCAAAACGCCGGGCCTCGGGGGGGATCGAGCGGCTGATGGAGCTTTGCTCGGGACAGGCTCAGAGGTTTTCAGGGGGGGACCTTGAGACGGTCGACCCCCGCGAGTTGCGCCCGGGCGACCTGATCCTGGTCACCCCGGGGGAGAGGTTCCCGGTGGACGGCAAGATAGCCGAGGGAAGCAGCGACGTGGACGAGTCGGCCGCGACCGGCGAGCCCCTGCCGCTTTTCAAAAAGGGGGGTGACCAGGTGATCGCCGGGAGCAGCAATCTCACCGGCGCGCTCCGGGTCCTTTGCGAGAGGGAGGCGGCCGACAGCTTCATCGCCCGGGTGGCGCGCCTTGTGGAGGAGGCGCAGAGCCGCCGCGCGCCGATCCAGGGGGTTGCCGACCGGATCAGCGCCTACTTCGTTCCGGCCGTGCTGACCCTTGCCCTGGCCACCTTCTGCTGGCACTACGCGTATGGCAACCCGCTGGAAGAAAGCCTGATGATTTCCCTCGCCGTTTTGGTCATCGCCTGTCCCTGCGCGCTCGGCCTGGCGACCCCCACGGCGATTCTCGCCGGCACCGGGGCGGCCGCGGCCGGGGGGGTGATATTCAAGGGGGGCGACATACTGGAGCGGCTCAGCCATGTCACCGTTGCCGTCTTCGACAAGACCGGGACCCTCACCTGCGGCAGGCCCATGCTGGTTGACATCAAGGCGGAGAGAGGTATCGACCCCTGCGAGGTCCTCTCCCTCGCCGCGTCGGTGGAGAGCGGTTCGCTGCACCCGATAGCCAAGGCCATCCGTGATTATGCCGATGCCAACGGCGTGGTCTATCCGGTCGGGACCGAGCTGGCGACGCTTGCCGGCGCAGGGGTCACCGGAAGGGTGGCGGGCGAATCGGCGGCGCTGGGAAGCCTCACCTTCATGCAGCGGCTGGGCGTCACCGGAATCCCCGAGGCAGTGGAGACGCCCGAAGGGGCGATGGTGGTTTGCGTCGCCCGCAGGGGGCGCTACTGCGGCACCCTGATTCTGAAGGACCGCATGCGCGAGGACGCCCCCGGCCTCGTCTCCTATTTCGGCCGGGCGGGGCTGGCCACCCTGCTTTTGAGCGGGGACCGGCAGGAAGCGACCCGCAAGGCCGCACTTGCGGCAGGAATCGGGGAAGGCGTGGGCGAGCTCTCGCCCGCCGGGAAGGCGCAGAGGATCGATCAACTTCGCGCCGGCGGGGAAACGGTGCTCATGGTGGGAGACGGGATCAACGATGCCCCGGCGCTCTCGGCAGCAGACGTCGGCTGCGCAGTAGCCGGGGGTACGGATATAGCAATGGAGACCTCGGACCTCGTGCTGGCGAAACCCGACCTGGAGCGGCTGGCGCTGGCCCACCGCATGGCGCGTCGCACCATGGCCGTGGTCCGGCAGAACCTCGCCTGGGCGTTCATCTACAACGTGGTCGGCATCCCGCTGGCGATGACCGGCAGGCTCACCCCGATCTACGCTGCGGCCGCCATGGCGCTCAGTTCCGTCTGCGTGGCCGTCAACTCGTTGAGACTGATGAGGGCACGACATGGCTAGCTCGCTCGTGGCACTGATAGGACTGTCGCTCTTTCTGGGTTGCGGCTGTTGGCTCTTCTTTCTCTGGGCGGTGCAGAAGGGGGAATTCCACGACATCGAGCGTCCCAAGCACAGGATGCTGGACGACGAGGAAAAGCCTGAAAAATAGGTTGAGGTTAAGGTTGAGGTTAAGGAGAAGCTCGTTTCTTCTAAACCCCACCCCACCCGTGAGCTGTGTCTTCCTGCTCAACCTTAACCTTAACCTCAACCTGTTTCTTACTCCGTCTCTTCCGGGGGGATTCGATGCTCCAGGTCTGGCTCGCTTTTCTGGCAGGTATGGCCGGCAGTTTTCACTGCATCGGCATGTGCGGCGGTGTCGTTGCGGCACTTTCCCTGAAAGAGAGCGGCGGCGCGTTCAAATCCAGGGTGCGGTCGCAACTTTGCTACAACCTCGGCCGACTGGTCACCTACACGCTGCTCGGCGCGCTCGCCGGCCTCGCCGGCTCGACCCTCGACCTGATGGCGCTCAAGTCCGCCTCGCAGTGGTTCCTGGTCGGGGCGAACCTCCTGGTCATCATGATCGGGCTCTCCACGGCGCTGGGCCCCGGCACCCTCAACCTCTCCACCTTGGAGCGCTTCGGCTTGCGCTTCCTCTCCGTTCCCCTGAAACGGGCCTTCTCTGCCGATTTACCCCTGGCCCCCTTCCCTCTCGGGCTGCTGCTCGGCCTGCTTCCCTGCGCGCTGGTCTATGCTCCCCTCATCGCCGCGGCCGGCAGCGGCAGCCCCCTCCTGGGTGGGGCCACCATGGCAGCTCTGGGCCTTGGGACCGTCCCGATGATGCTCATGTTCGGCACCGCGTCCAGCGCCCTCTCAGGCAGGTTGCGCAGCGCCATGCTCCGCCTGACCGGGGTCCTCCTGGCCCTCTTGGGAAGCGCGGGGCTCTGGCGCGCCCTGGCGAGATCCTGCTGCGGCAACTGACCGCAACCCCTTACGGCTCCGGCTCGAACTGCGTATAATGATCGAGGCCGCAAAGAATACGGGCAAACCGGCAGCCCGGGGAGGAGACGAGATGACGAAACAGGGGACTCCGCCGCTCAAGGTAGATCGTCTGCAACCAAAGGTGAAAAAAGGACTGACCGTGGTGATTACCGGTCACGGCAAGGGGAAGACCACCTCGGCCCTGGGGATGGCGCTGCGCGCCGTGGGCCACGGCATGAGGGTGTGCATCATACAGTTCATGAAGGGGGATCTCTACGCCGGGGAGTGGGACGGCATCAAGGCTTTTGGGGGGCAGGTGGAACTCCATGCCACCGGAAAGGGATTCTGCGGCATACTCGGCAACCCGTACTCGATGGCGGAGCACCGCGCCAACGCCCAGGATGCCCTGCAACTGGCCCTGGAGAAGATGGGTTCAGGGCTTTTCGACATGCTGATCCTGGACGAGATCAACAACGCTCTGAAGCTGAAGCTGGTCGACCTGGAACAGGTGCTGGAGATCCTGGCGCAAAAGCCTCCTTTGATGCACCTGCTGCTGACCGGCCGCGACGCGCACCCGGAAGTGATCGAGCTGGCGGACACGGTCAGCGAGATCATGGAAATAAAGCACGCCTACCGCAAGGAGGTCGAGCCGCAGCCGGGGGTGGACTACTGAGCTTCAGGGAGCTTCCCCGGCAAAGTCGCATCTGCCATGGTGACCCGGTTCCTGCCGTTCGCCTTGGCCAGATACAGCGCCCGGTCCGCCTCGCCGATGAACCACTCCACGCCGTGCCCAGGCGCCACCTGCGCCCCCGCCACCCCGGCGCTTAGCGTCACCACTGCGGAGTCGGAACCTGAGTGCGGCAGCGCCTGCTCCAGCAGCCCCAGACGCAACCCCTCGGCAAGCTCGGCTGCCTTCTCCACGGAGGTGTCCGGAAGCACCACGGCGAACTCCTCCCCCCCGTAGCGCGCCGGGAGGTCGCCGGCCCGCTTGAAGCTGGCGCGCAGCAGCGCACCGATCAGCTGCAGGCACTTGTCGCCGGCCAGGTGACCGTACAGGTCGTTGAACCTCTTGAAATGATCGATGTCGAACAGGATCAGGGAGAGGTGGCGCCGGTTGCGCATGGCGCGCTGGAGCTCTGCGTGCAACACGTCGTTTAGATGCCGCCGGTTGGCCACACCGGTCAGGCCGTCCTCGCGAGCCAGCACCTCCAGTGCCCGGTTCTTCTCCTCCAACTGCAGGGTGAGCTGCTCCAGAAGGTCGCTTTTCCGCTTGAGGTCCAGGTGGTTCCTGACGCGTGCCAGCACGATGGGGGGGCTGATAGGCTTGGTCAGGTAATCGATGGCCCCAAGCTCCAGCCCCTTGGCCTCGTCCTCCTCGTTTCCCATGGCAGTGACGAAGATCACCGGTATCTTTGCCGTCAGTGGGTCCTCCTTCAGCGCCGCGCAGACCTGGTAGCCGTCCATCCCCGGCATCATGATGTCCAGGAGGATCAGGTCGGGGAGCTGCTCCCTGACCAGGCGGACCCCGTCCGCGCCGCTCTTGGCGAACAGGACGTCGTACTCGCTTTTGAGGATCTTGTACAGGATCTCGATGTTGGCCGGGGTGTCGTCGACGATGAGAAGCTTCTGCCTCCGTTGCACCACTATCGCGCTTTCCATCACTTTATCTCCAGAGTCTGCATGATTTCGCCCAGAACCAGGCGGGCTTCCCCGAAATCGAGCGACTGCAGCGTCGCCTCGAGCCGGTCCGCCAGCTCTCCGGCCAAAAGCGGGCTCATCTCCTCCCAGACGCCCAGCGCGTCGAGGTTTTGATCCTCCAACAGGCGCCTCAGCCTGAGGGCCACGGCCGCCAACTGCTCCGGGTCGCCGCACGCGATCCTCACCCCCTCACGGCCTGGCTCCGCTTCCGCAACTTCCCCTTGCTGCCGCTCCAAAAACCGTATCGAGTCCAGCACCTCGGCAAGCTTCTCCGCAAAGTTCTCCAGGGTCCGATGCAGCATTTCGGCGTCGTCCCCCAGGAGGGCGATTTCCAGCGAGGCGGCGGCGCTGCTCAGCCTGGTGGCGCCCAGATTGCCGCCTACGCCCTTCACCGTATGGATGATGCGCCGGGCGAGCTGCAGGTCCCCGCGCTGCGCCGCCTCCCCGAACTGCTCCAGTATCCCCTCGTTCTCCTTGCGGAAGCTGGTCAGAAGCCTCCTTAGCAACTGCGCCCCCTCCACGGTCCTTGCGGCCCGCTTCAGGTCGAGCCCCGGCAGTTGCTCCGGCAGACCGTCGTCATCGTCCCAGGCCTCCTCCTCGGACGGCTCCTCGGCAACGGCCATCGGCGCCACCCAGCGTCCCAGCGTCGCGAACAGCTGCGGGACATCGATCGGCTTGTTCACCTGATCGTTCATCCCGGCATCCATGCAGAGCTTGCGGTCCCGGTCCAGGGCGCTGGCGGTCATCGCGATGATGGGCAACCGCGCCAGGTCGGGGTGGCGGCGTATGCGCCGTGCCGCCTCCAGCCCGTCCATGACCGGCATGTGCACATCCATCAGCACCGCATGGTAGGCGGCCCTCGGCGCGTGCAAGAGCGACAGCGCCTCGGCGCCGTTTCTGGCCATATCGACCTTGACCCCCCGCCGCTCCAGGATCAGCCTGGCGACCTCCTGGTTCACCTTGTTGTCCTCCACCAGCAGGATGCGCACCCCGCCGAAACTCCGCGGGTCCGGCTCTTTCGGCATGTCCGCCTGCCGCGAAGCGGCCTCTCCCGCTCCGGGGCGGGAGAAGCGTGCCATGAAGCTGAAGGTGCTCCCGTGTCCCGGCTCGCTCACCACCCAGATTTCCCCGCCCATGAGCTGCACCAGCTGGCTGCTGATGGCAAGCCCCAGGCCGGTGCCGCCGTACCTGCGCGTGGTCGAGTTGTCGGCCTGGGTGAAGGGTTTGAAGAGGGACTCCCGCTGCTCAGGCGTCATGCCGATGCCGGTGTCAGTCACCGAGAAACGCAGCGTCACCTCGGCCCCCTCCTGCGCCAGCAGTTCGACCTCGACCTCCACCTTCCCTTTCTCCGTGAACTTGATGGCGTTGCTGGTGATGTTCAAGAGCACCTGGCCGAGACGGAGCGGATCTCCCAGCAGGGAGTCGGGGACCTTCTCGCTGCACCTTATCTGCAGCTCGATCGGCTTGTCGCGCAGGATGGCGGCGGCGACCGTCTGCAGGTCGCTCAAGACCGAGGCCGGCGTGAAGGCGATGCTCTCCAGCTCCATCTTGCCGGCCTCGGCCTTGGAGAAGTCGAGGATGTCGTTGATCACGCCAAGCAGCACACCCGAGGCCGTCTGCGCCTTGTCGAGGTAGCTTTTCTGCTCCTCGGTAAGCTCGGTCTGCTGCAGCAGGTAGAGCATGCCGAGTGCGGCGTTCATCGGGGTGCGGATCTCGTGGCTCATGTTGGCCAGAAACTCGCTCTTGGCGCGGGTCGCAGCCTCGGCAGCCTCGGTGGCGCGGCGCAGCTCCACCTCGGCGCGTTTGCGTTCCGTGATGTCGAAGAAGGTCACCACCCCGCCGACCGGCTCCCCCTCGTGCAGCTGCGGATACGCCCAGTATTCCACGGCAAAAGACGAGCCGTCCTCGCGCCAGAAAACCTGGTCGTCGTTGTGCACCCCCTCGCCCCGCCACAGCACCTGATAGATCTGGCACTCCTGCAGGGGTTCCGGGGAGCCGTCTGCGGTGGAGTGGTGAATCAGCAGGTGCATGTTTTTTCCCAGAAGCTGCTCCGCATCCGCGTACCCCAAAAGCCTCGCGCAGGAAGGGTTGGCGAAGGTGCAGTTTCCCAGCAGATCCATGCCGAAGATGGCCTCGGCGGTCGACTCCAGCAGCAGGCGGATCCGCTCGTCGCTTCTGATCAGTGCTTCCTCGTGACGCTTGCGCTGGGTTATGTCCTCCTTCACCGCGACGAAGTTGCGGATTTCCCCCGCCCCCCCTTTCACCGGCGATATGGAGACGCTTTCCCAGTAGAGATCCCCGTTTTTCCTCTTGTTGCGCAGCTCGCCGCGCCACTCCCGCCCCGCGAGGATGGTCCCCCAAAGCTCCGCGAAGAACTCGCCGGGGTGGCAGCCGGAGCCTACCAGCGATTTCGGTTCCTTCCCGAGGGCCTCCTCGGGGAGGTATCCGGTCACCTTGCTGAAGTTGGGGTTCACGTACTCGATCTTCCCCTCCCGGTCGGTGATCATGACCGTGATGGGAGCCTGGTCGATGGCAAGCCACAGTTCCTGGGACGCCTCCTTCTGCCTTTGCACCTCCTGCACCATCCGGTTGAAGGCGCGCGCCAGCTTGCCGATCTCGTCGCCGGTCTGGATCTGCACCGGTTCCAGCTCCCCCCCGTGGTCGGTGATTTCCTCCACGTGGTTGATGAAGGCCAAAAGAGGGGTGGTGAGGCGCCGCATGAAGAGCTGGCTCACCAGGACCGCCCCGCAAACGGCAGCCACCAGGGCGATCATCAGCAGCATCTTGGCCTGGCGCACCGGCGCGTAGGCCTCGATTTGCGGGAAATTGGCCGCCAGGATCCAGTCGGTGGAGCCCAGGCGCTTGAAGGAACTCAGGCTGGCGACCCCGCGGGAGTTGACCGTCTCTCCCGCCCCCTCGAAGCCAAGGATCGCCCTGTCGAACAGCAGGTTCGTCCCTGGCGGCACGTCCCGTTTCATGATCCTTTCCCGGTCCGGGTGGACGATGATGGTCCGCCGGGTGTCGAACAGGTAGAGGTAGCCGTTTTTCCCCACGGGCCTGGTGGCCAGCTTCCCCAGGTAATTGTCCTTCAGCAGGTCGATCATCCCGGCCAGCATGCCGGTCAGGGCCCCATCGGCGTCCAGGATGGGGATCACGAAGGCGACCGTCGGATGCCGATGCTGCTGGGTCGAGATGAACGGCTCCGAGATGACCGGTTTCAGGGTGCGGGCCGCGGTGCGGTAGTAATCGCGGAAGTCATAGTTCCTGCCGATCAGCTGCGGCTCGAAGGGGCTCACCGCCAGCAGGGAGCCCTGGGCGGAAAAGAGGAAGATGCCGCTGTCGAAGATGGCCTGGATGTCGGGATGCACCTCCAGGAACCGCTGGGCGGCTTCGGGGCTCTTCAGAACCTCAGGCGTTACCGTTTCGGCCAGGGCCTGCAGCTGCAACTGGGTGCTGTGAAACTTGGCGTCTATCTCTCCGGCCATGGAAGAGACCATGCTGAACTGCTGCTCGGAAACGGTCACCCGGAACTGCTTCTCCAGGTACCACGAGGCGCAAAAGGTCATGATGGAGAGCAACATCGCCACCAGCAGGGAGACCACTAGGCTCATCTTGGTTGTCAGCCCCAAACTCTTCATTCACTCCACCCCGCGCTCCGACATGCCTTGCCCAACCTGAAGCCCCCTCTCGTCTTGGTGCCGCGCCCCTACGAGGACCCGCTTGCTTCTCTTCGGCTCGGCTCCGAATATCTTTAATGAGGGAGGCGTCCCGCACCCCGCGGAAGCGGTCGCGTTGCCTGCTGCGGGCCCGCTGCTATACTGGAGCGTCGTCGATTTCCAGGCCGAACAAAGGGGGCGCCATGTCGCATTACCCGACCCACAGCGGCTACCACCGCCTGATGCAGCGTGTGAACAAGTTCCCGCAAGGCGCCCCCGCTTCCGACCTGCTGCTCAAGATCTTCTCGATCCTTTGCACCGAAAAGGAGGCGGAGCTCTTGAGCCGGTTGCCGCTTCGCCCCTTCTCCGCCGCCAAGGCCGCGCGCATCTGGCAGGTGGGCACCGACGCGGCTCGCGGCAGGCTGGAAAACATGGCGTCCCGTTCGCTTCTTTTGGACATAGAGCGCGACGGGAAGACGGTGTACCTCCTTCCTCCCCCCATGGCCGGCTTCTTCGAGTTTTCCCTGATGCGGCTTCGCCCGGAGATCGACCAGAAGGAGCTCGCCGGTCTTTTCTTCCGCTACATCAACGTGGGGGACGCCTTCGTCCGCGACCTCTTTGCCGGCGGCGCGACACCGCTGGGGCGGGTCCTGGTGAACGAGGAGGCGCTCCCGGAGGACAAGGTCTGCCAGGTGCTCGACTACGAGCGCGCGAGCGAGGTGATCAGCGGCGCGAGCCACATCGCCGTCGGCCTTTGCTACTGCCGCCACAAGATGGCCCACCTGGACCGCGCCTGCAACGCCCCCCTCGACATCTGCATGACCCTCAACCTCGCCGCCCGGTCCCTGATCAGGCACGGCGTCGCGCGCAGCGTCGACGCCGCGCAGGGGCTGGACCTCCTGCAACAGGCCCGCGACCTGAACCTGGTCCAGTGCGCGGACAACGTGCGGCAGCAGGTGAATTTCATCTGTCACTGCTGCGGCTGCTGCTGCGAGGCGATGATCGCCACCCGCCGCCTGGCGATACCCAACCCGATGTACACCACGAATTTCATCCAGCGCAGCGCGCCCCACCTCTGCAACGGGTGTTGCCGCTGCGCCTCCATCTGCCCGGTGGAGGCCATTTCCATGGTGCAAAGCCCCGAAGGGAGCGGTATGGGGAGAAAGGCGCGGTTGAACTCGGAACTCTGCCTTGGCTGCGGCGTCTGCGTGCGCAACTGCCCGACGGGTGCGCTGACACTAGAGCCGAGAGAGAAGCGCATACTCACCCCGATCAACACCGCGCACCGGCTGGTGCTGATGGCGCTGGAGCGCGGCAAGCTGCAGAACCTCATCTTCGACAACCAGGCCTACCTGAGCCACAGGGCCATGGCCGCGATACTGGGAGCCATATTGAGGCTCCCCCCCATAAAGCGGCTGATGGCCGGCCAGCAGCTCAAATCGCGCTACCTGGAGCGTCTGCTGGCCGATGTGGAGTGCACCGGTTTCTCCAAGTTCGAATGACATGGGGGATTGGCAAGAGGGAGTGCGTGCCGGCTGCGGCGTTCCCCGCACGGCGACCGGGGGGCGCTACTGCGGCAACGGATACGCATTATGGCGCTTTAACTTTCTCCTGATAGACTTTCCGGATCTTGAAAAACAGGAGGTCCACATGCCAACGGTCAAGTACGGAAGCACGGTCCGTGTCCATTACACGGCCATGACGAAGAACGGAGAGGTGGTCGAATCGACCGCCGGAGGGGATCCGCTCCGGATCACGGTGGGGGCGGGAAAAGTGATGCGGGGGTTCGAGGAGGCGCTGGAGGGGATGTCAGCCGGGGAATCGAAGAAGGCAACCATCCCGCCCGAAAAGGCCTATGGACGCAGGGACCCCACTGCCGTGTCCAGCTTCTCGCGCGACACCGCGGCCCCCATAGGCGGCAGCGCCACCAAGATGACGCACGAGGTGGTGAACCCCGGCACGGCGGACGAGTTCTGCATAGTGGTGACGGACAAGGGGCTGAACCTGGACAACAACCCCCATTTGGCGGGGGAGGAACTGGTTTTCATGATAGACCTGGTGGAGATAGAGAACACCTAGAGGAAACCCGACAGCCTGATGCCTTCCCTGAAGAGCGTTACCGCGAAAAAAACGAGAAGAACGCCCAGCGAACGGGTGGTGTACAGGTACAGCCTGCTGCTCATGAACAGTTTCGATCTGCCGACGGCGAGTGCCAGTAAGATCTTTGCGCCGACCAGCGACAGATAGAAACTGCCGATGAAGGCGAAGAAAGCTGTCGGGCCGACGTTCAGCGACTTGGTCAGCACCGGTGCACCGACAGTCATCCAGAACAGGTAGGGGTGCGGACTCAGGAAATTGGTCAGCACCCCTTTTTGCAACGACCTTGGCGGTTCCTTGGGCAGGTCGGGAGCGCCGGCAGGTGTGCGCAGCGACTCATACCCCGTGTACAAGACGAACACGCCCCCCGCCAGCGAGACGGCCCCCAGGATGCCGTGATAGCCGGAGACCTTCACCATGACGAGCAGGGTGACGAGGATGACGGGAAGGTCGGTGATGACAGGGGAGAGTGCGACCTTGACACCGGAGCTGGTGCCGTGGTGCAGCGTTTCGGAGATGACCAGCATGAGGAGCGGCCCCGGGGAGAAGCCGGCGGAAAGTCCGAGGACGACGCCGATGCTCAGAAAATGCAGCATTGCTACTTGACCAACCGCACCTGGACCACCTCGACATCCGGGGCGGTCTTGAACCAGGCAATCACATCCCCGACATATTTCTCCATCCGCTGCCGCTCAGGCGAACCTACCGGAAGCGCCGTCACCTTACACTTCAACTCCCTGAACTTTTTGGCCTTTTCCTCGGCGGGCTTGGTCAGGCGTGCCTCAACCTGCCGGCCGTTCTTCTCCGCCGACAGCAGCAGACGATGCTCGTTTTGATCCACCACCTCGATCGCCTTGTTGCCGTAGGTCGTCCCGGCAGCGTACTGGATACCGTCCACCGGGCAGGAGAGGCTGAAGTATTTGGCCTTCAGCTTCCCTTCCCCCCCCGCGGCCTTAAGCGCGAGCTTGGCTGCGAGCCCGAGCCTGGCCCCCATCAGCGAGCCGGCGCAGGTGTGCCCGTGGAGCTTCTCCAAGGTCTCATAGAAGCCGGGCTCTATGGCGGCCGCCCGTGCCCCTTCCCGAGTGTAGGCAATGCCGGCCATCGACAACAGCGGTATGGCGATGGCCAAGACCTGAAACACTTTCATCTCCTGTTCCTCCTGGCGAGGTCATAGCTCCCTCGAAGAGCATGCCTCCGTAGCCGGCACCTGTTGGTTGATGCGCACGCGCGTCACCCTTGCCTGCAGTAGTCGACGACCCTCTCGACGTGAATCGCCGTCGTATTGAGAAACGGTATCCCGAATTTTTCCCGGTCGAGTACAAGCGGCAACTCGGTGCACCCAAGGACCACCGCGTCGATCTTTTCCTGCTGCACCATGCGCTCTATGACCTCCAGAAGGCCGGTCCTGGTCTCGCCGGTGACGATGCCCAGTTCGATCTCCGTCATAAGCTTCCGGTGGATGTACTCCTGGTCTGCCGGAGGCGGGACGATCACCGAGATCCCTTCGGCGGAAAACGGCGCCGCGAAAAAATTCTCTTCCATGGTGAACCTGGTCCCCAACAGCCCGACCTTCCCAACCCCCAGCTCCTTCGCCCTTTCAAGCGTCGCGGTGACGATGCTTAAAAGCGGGATAGGCGACTTCCCCTGGAGTTCATCGAAAACCACATGCGGTGTGTTGGCTGAAATAATGGCAAAATCTGCCCCGGCTTTATGCAGGGCCTTGATCTTGGCCGCCAGCAGGTAGGTGAGTTGGTTCCATTGCCGGCGGGCCACCAGATCCAGCACTTCCTCAAGGCTCACGCTGTAGATGATTATTTCGGGAGCAGCCAGGCTTCCCGGTGCGCGAAAGGCCCGGACCAGGCGCTGGTAATAATCCACGGTGGATTCGGGGCCGAGCCCGCCGATCATGCCAATGACCTTCATACCCTTACCTCCTGGAAGCTGCGACGAAGGGAGTACCAACAAGCAAAAAAGAACCGGTCGGGCTGGCAACCGGTTCTTCGAAAGCGCTGAAAGCGACGCGTGCTAGTCGCCGTAAACGATGATCTTGTAGTTTCCGAAGAGGCCGAGCACGTTTCTCGCACTCCAGTCAACATGGTCGACCTTGGTGATGCCGCCGTTTTTCTTGGCCGCGTTCACGCTGCAATCGCCGGTCGCGATAATGGAAAGGACGCTGGTGCACTCAGCGGTTCCCACTTTAGACGCCTTGCCGGAATTGCTCGTCACTGCGACCGGCAACTTCATGTCGGTGAACACACCGCCGACCGGATAGGGACTGGCACAACCGGCGAGCATTGCCGCAGCCGACAGAACAAAAGCAACCTTGGTTCTTTTCATCGATCCTCCTGATACCGTAAATGATTTCAAACAGCCCTTTATAGCCGATTGTTAATTAACATGTCAATTTATATCTGCTTTAATCTGCGCGGCGGAGCCGGAGATCCGCCCCGCCAGCTTGGTCATCCTCCGGTGGGACTTGTGGTTCTTGACCGCCATCGCGAGCGCCTTGGCCTCCCCGATAACGACCACCAGCTTCTTGCCGCGGGTGACCGCAGTGTAGATGAGGTTGCGCTCCAGCATGGTGTAATGCTGCATGGCAAGCGGTACGACGACGGCGGTGTACTCGGACCCCTGGCTCTTGTGGATGCTGGTGGCATAGGCGAGGGTCACCTCGTCCAGCTCGCCTAGCTGGTACTCGACCAACCTTTCGTCGTAGTTTACCGTCAGCGTCCCCTCGTCCGGCTTCACCTCGACGATCCGGCCGATATCCCCGTTGAAGACCTCCTTCTCGTAGTTGTTCACCGTCTGGATCACCTTGTCCCCCGGCGCGAACGCGGTTCCGAAGCGGGTTACCTTCGGTTCGCCCCTGCCGTTCAGAACGCTCTGCAACTCCGCGTTCAGCGAGCGTGCTCCCAGCCCCCCCCTGTTCATCGGGGTCAGCACCTGGATGTCGCGCACCGGATGAAACCCGAAGCGCTTCGGTATGCGCTCGGTGATGACCTGCAGCAGCTTGTCGTGGATGTCCTCCGGGGTCGCGGCCGGTATGAAGTAGAAGTCGGCAAGCTCCTTCCCCTCGTCCTTGAGCGGCAGCTCGCCTCGGTTGATGCGGTGGGCGTTGACGATGATCCTGGAACCGGCGGCCTGCCGGAAGATCTCGGCGAGCCTCACGGTGGGAACCGCGCCGGAATCGATGATGTCGGAGAGGACGCAGCCGGGGCCGACGGAGGGGAGCTGGTCCACGTCGCCGACGATGATGAGGCCGGCATTGTCGGGGATGGCGGGGAGGAGCTTGTTCATCAGCACCACGTCGACCATGGAGGCCTCGTCCATCACCACGAGGTCGGTGGCGATGGGGTTCTCCCTGCCGCGCTTGAAGCCGAAACTCTGCGGGTCGAACTCCAGCAGCCTGTGGATGGTCTTCGCCTCCATCCCGGTCGACTCGGTCAGCCGCTTGGCCGCCCTTCCCGTCGGGGCGCAAAGGGTCACCCGGAGATGCTTGGCGCCGACGATGCCGAGGATGCTGTTCACCAGGGTGGTCTTGCCCACCCCGGGGCCGCCGGTTACCACGACCACCTTGCTCTTCAGGGCCAGACCGATCGCGTCGCGCTGCGAGGGCGACAGGGTGATGCCGTTTTTGTTCTCCACCCACGGAACGGCCTGTTCGGCTACGATGCCGGACCAGGGGGGGGCGCCGAGGGAGAGCCGGGAGAGGCTGGAGGCGACACCCACCTCCGCGCGGTAAAGCGGCGCCAGGAAGAGGCAGGGACTTCCGGCTATCTCGTCCGGGATCAGGTTCTCCTCGGCAATCTCCGCCTCGATGGCCTGCTCGATCACCGGCCGAGGGATCTCCAGCAGTGCCGCGGCGCTCTCGGCCAGCTCTTTCCTGGCCGCCGCACAATGGCCGCTCCCGGACATCTCCTGCAACACATGCCTCACCCCTGCCTGCGCGCGGATCATGGAGTCGGGCGCGACGCCGAGTTTTCCGGCCAGGGCGTCGGCGGTCTTGAAGCCGATGCCGTGGATATCCAGGGCAAGCCGGTACGGGTTCTCGGTGACCTTGAAGATCGCCTCGTTCCCGTAGCTCTTGTAGATGCGCACGGCGCGTGCGGTCCCCAGGCCGTTGGACTGCAGGAATACCATGATCTCCCGGATCGCCTTCTGCTCCACCCAGGCGGCCGCCACCGATTCCATCCGCTTGCGGCCGATGCCCGGGAGCTCCAGCAGCCGCTCCGGGCTGTTCTCGATGACGTCGAAGACCTCCTCCCGGAAGGCCTGGACCAGCACCTTGGCGAAATGATGGCCGATGCCGTGCACCATGCCGGAGCCTAGGTACTTCTCGATCCCCTCCAGCGTGGTGGGCGGGACCACCTTGATGTGGTCCGCCTTGAACTGCATGCCGTGGGTGCGGTCGTTTTGCCAGGAACCGGTGCACTCCAGCTGCTCTCCCGGCGTGACCGAGGCGGCGCATCCCGTCACCGTCGCGAGCTCACGGTGCCCGGGAACCTTCACGCGCAGCACGCAGAATCCGGTCTCCTCGCTGTGGAAGGTGATCCTCTCCAGCGAGCCGGACACCCGTTCGACCGCGCTGTCTGTGGCGTTTCTGTCTTTCATGGGAGGACTCGCAGGAAGTAAAAGCTAAGGGTTGGAAAACAGCTTCAGTGCCCCGAGGAGAACGGCACCTCGAATACCTGCCCGCCGCGCGACAGCCTGACCCTGCTCTCCTTGATCTCGACGACCCGGGCGCCGGCGATCTCGGCCCCCTCCCCTACCAACTGGCCGTTCAGCACCGCGCGCCGCATGCGTCGCTCATCCTGGTAGGCGATGCCGGAGATGGCGATCTCCGGCGCCACACCCTGCATCGCACCGGCCTCCTCCCGCTGCGGCATGGCCGCGACGGGCGCCGGGACGGCGACCGGGCGGGGCGGCCGCGGCTGGGCAGGTTCGGCAGCCAACGGCGCGGCAACGGGCCGGTTGGGGAGTGCGGGGGCCGCAGCGGGCTCAGCAGGCAGGACGGCGGCCGGCGCCTCGACCGGCGAAGGGGGTGCAGTCGTCATCGCCGCGAAATCCTGCTTTGCCTGCGACAGGACCTCCCCCTTGTTCCCCTTCAGCACGAATCCGGCGCCTATTCCGGCAAAGAGCAAAACTGCGCCCACGATCACCATCGGATACCGGGAGGGGTGCTCCGGCCGGGCCGCCAGGCGGTAGCGGAGCACCTCGGGACGGAGGTCCTGCCCCGATCCGCGCCTGCTTCTGCGCTCCTGCTCCATCTTTCTCAATGCATCAAGTATCAGACTCATCTATATCCGCCCCGTCTCTTTGGTCGTTTCCGCACCCGCCCCTGCACCCTTGCCCGCAGCTTCGGCAGCCGAGAGCCCGGGCGGGAAAAAGCCGCCGGCGCGCCGGTACAGCAGCATCAGGGTCTGCGCCCCCGCCTTGCCGTCCACCATAAGCCGCTCCCTGCGCTGGAACTCGGCGAGCGCCGCGCGGGTCGTCTCGCCGGCTTCCCCGTTCAAAGGCCCGCTGTAGCACCCCGCCTGTTTCAAAAGCCCCTGCAAGAGCTTCACGCCCGCCGTCTTCTCCGCCGGTTTCGCGCGCGAGGTGAAACCGTGGAAATCCTTCCAGAGCAGCGTCGCGCCGCCGGTCCAGATCGAGGCGAGTTCGGCGCGCGTCAGCGTGGATCGCCCTGCGATGGGGGGGGCGACGGATACCTGGTCCGTTCCCACCCCGAGAAGGGCAACCAGCCTGTCGCCGGCACCCGGAACTGCGACATGAAGCAGTGCAGGAGCATCGACCCGTACCAGGTCGTCCAGCCTCCCCGGCATGCGCGTCGCCACCAGCCCCCGTTGCCTGGCCAGTACACGCAGCGTCGCCGGCCGGCCCGGCACCGGCTCGACTCCCCGCGCCTGCCAGCTTGAGAGCACCGCGTTCACCGCGGCATACAGGTTCTCCTGTTCGGGGAGCGCCGCGATCCCCTGCCAGGCGGCTTCGCGCGTCAGGGCAGGGGCGGCCTCACGCGGCGGCTTCTCCCCGGGAAGCAAGGAGCCGGACAGCAGCGAAAACCCGGCAACGATCAGCACGCAGACAACGAGCCCCAGCGACAGGGGCTTCATCGGCACGGCGCGCCGCCTGCGTGGGGCGTCCTTGCGCAGGTCGACGATGGCAAGGCCCGCCATCTGGGGGGAAACCTCCTTGCAGTCACGCGTGTAGGCGAGCAGCAGCGCCCGGTCGCAGGCGCCGTTGATCAGGCGCGGGAGCCCCTTGGAAAACCCGAAGATCCGCTTCAGCGCACCCTGCGAGAAGGAAAGCGGCTCCCTGCCGTCGGCGGCAAACCGTATCCGGTGCCTGATGTAGGCGCAGGTATCGTCGAAGCCCATGGGCTTCAGGTGATAGCGCACCGTTATGCGCTGGTCCAACTGCCTCAGCTCATCCCTGGAGAGGAGGGCGTTCAGTTCGGGTTGCCCCACCAGGACGATCTGGATCAGCTTCGCGCTGTCGGTCTCCAGGTTCGAGATAAGCCGGACGTGCTCCAGCACCTCGACCGAGAGGTTTTGCGCCTCGTCGATCACCAGCACCACGGTGCGCCCCGCCCGGTTCTCCTCCAGGAGATAGGCGTTCAGGGCCTGGTGCAGGTCGCGCATGTCGGCGCTGTCGCAGCTAAGGCCGAACTCCGAGTTTACCTCCCGCAGAAGGCCCAGAGGGGAGAGGGTCGGGTTGAAGATGAGCGCGGTGCGGTGGGTCTCGGGGTCCAGCTGGTTCAGCAAGGTGCGCACGATGGTGGTCTTGCCGGTACCGACCTCGCCGGAGAGCTCGATAAAGCCGGCGCGGTTCTCGATGGCGAAGAGCAGGTGTGCGAATGCCTCCTGGTGCGGAGCGCTTAGGAACACGAAGGCGGGATTGGGAGTGAGGGCGAAAGGAGCTTCTTTAAAACCGAATGATTCCCAGTACATAGTTCCCCATAGGCGCGTTGAGGGCGGAGCAGGGTTGGTGGAAGTGGACGGTATAGCTATAGTTTTTTGCAGCGGTAGTGTCAAGGGATTCCTGAGGGAAGGGTGAAAAGCATCTCACGGGATCACTTGCTCTGGTAGCCGACGGCGAACTCCATGACGCACATCTTCCGGTAGACGGCGTGCGCCCCGCAGGCAGCGCCCGCGGTGGTGAAGGTAGCGTTGAAGATGTTCCTGCGGTGTCCCCTGTCGGGAACCCCGTCGTCGATGATCAGCTCCATGACCATGAGCCGTGCGGTATCCGGGCCGTAACCGATGTTCTCCGCTATCCCGCCCTTCCAGGTCCCGTGCCTCTCGATCCTCTGGCGCAGGTCACCGCTGTTCGCGCCGTTGTGCCCAGTGGCCCCTGACCCCGCCTGATCACGCACCAGATCGGCAGCCGCCCTGGCAAGACCGGGCGACCAGGAGAGAGCAGGCAAAGGGGGTTGCCGGGAGAGAAATTCAATCGCCTCGTCGAGGGGAGCCGCTCCCTCCGAGGTGAGGACCAAGGCCGCGGACCCCGGCACCCTGTACC
>CAZFMI010000025.1:0-52545 GCA_964519915.1 uncultured Geomonas sp. | reverse complement strand
AAACCTCCCCCGCCTTGCCGGTTCGGGAGGTTTTTTTTATTTGAAGATTTTCTTCTTGATTCCCACCGCCGCGAACACTTATAGTCCCCGGATTAACCCGCGGCAACGCAACGGCTGCGGGAAAAAAACGGAGAGGGGTAATATGAAACGTATCGTGTTGGGTATGTGGATGGTGGTCTGCTTTCCCTGGTCGGCCGGCGCAGAGAGTATCAAGATCGCAGGTTCGGGCCAGATGCTTCCGCTGGCAGTAGAACTGGGCAAAGGGTACATGAAGAAGTTCCCCAACGACACCGTTGAAGTAAACCCCAAGTCGCTGGGGCAGAAAAACGGTCTCTTGGCCGTGAGCGAGGGGTACATCGACATCGCCACTTCCGCGCGCAGACTCAACGATGAGGAAAAACAACTCCCCGTGCAAACTTTTGAAGTCGCGACAGTGGCCGGATTCTTCGCCGTCAACTCCTCCGTCCCTGTCAAAGGGCTCACCAGCCGCCAGATATGCGACATCTACTCGGGGAAGATAAAGAACTGGAAGGAGGTAGGCGGTCCGAACGCGGTTATCCTGGTGCTCACCCGCCCCGAAAAGGACTCGACGAAGATCCTCATGCGGACCGCTTTCCCCGGATTCGCCAAGGTCAACGAGCCTGCCGAAACTGACTCGAAGATGAAGGCAAAGGAGATGTTTGAAAGCCTGACGTCTGTCCCAAACTCGATAGGGATGATCGATGCGGTGAACTACGCCAACGCCGCAGGGAGGATGGTGGCGCTGAAGGTCGACGGCAAGGACGTCACCTCGTCCGTGAGCGGCCCGTTCCAGCACTACTACAGCTTCGTGTTGAATAAAAAAGCCGGAGCAGCCGACCTCAGGTTCATGCAATTCGTGAAGTCGCCGGAAGGACAAAGGATCATTAAACAGGAGATGGCGCACCCGCTCAACTTCAAACTGTAACGACATCCGGTGCGAACAAGGGATGTTCCACAGCATAACTCCCCCTCTACGGTGCCGTGCCTGTCATGGGCACGGCACCGTATGTTTTTATGGCTTTCCCGCCTTGCCTGATTGCCTCACCACCTGCGCAGGCACTCGGTCCCGCATGTGCCGCGGCTGGACGCCCCACCATGGCAGATCAATTTCCTTGTCATTAACCGGTTTCTATGATAGTACGCTAACGACGCTACCCGGGTTGAGTGAATTAGAGGGCTTGCCTATAAGAGGCCTGGGCAAATACACCTTCATATCAGAGGACACTATGAGAATGTTTCTTTGGGCGCTCAGTCTCATCTTCTTCGCAGCAGCACCGGCTGCGGCCATGGAACCCGATGCCATCGGCCACATTCAGACCCTGAAGGGGAAAGCATCTGTCGCTCGTGGCGGCGACACGGTTCCGGCCGCGGTGGGAATACCGCTCTTCAACGGGGATGTGGTGCGCACCGCCAAGGCAGCCTCCGCCAGCATTGTCATGGCGGACGACTCCGTACTTTCCCTGGGCAGCAGCAGTGAAATCGTCCTGAAGAACTTCGTCTTCAACCCCAAAGAGGGGAAATTCTCCTTTGTGACCCGGATGGCGAAGGGGACCTTCAGCTATCTTTCCGGCATCATCAGCAAGCTTTCACCCGGCTCCATCCAAATGGAAACCCCCGACGCCTCCATTTCCGTCCGTGGCACGAAGCTACTGGTGAAGGTCGAATAAGAAAAGTGCGTATGGCGGATCCATCGAAAGGAGTGCCGGTGGCTAGGTTCATGTCGGTCCTTTTGGGCCTGACTCTCTTCATGGCGCTTGCCGCCGGCTGTTCTCCCACCCGGACCGTGGTCGTGCTCATGCCGGACCCCGACGGGCATGTCGGCAAGGCGGAAGTGCACAACGCGAACGGGAGGGAGCTTCTGGAGGCGTCGCGGCAAAAAACCGTCGTCTCCAGCCGGTGGGCGGCTCCCGCTCCGGCCACGACGGCGTCTGCGGAGTTCATCGCTGCCACCTTTGCCGAAGTAATGGCGATTGAGCCTCCTCCCGCCGACAAATTCATACTTTATTTCCACACCAGCACCACGGAGCTGGTGCCCGCGTCGCAGGCGACCTTCGCCGCCATTTTGGACTCCGTCAGGCGGCGCGGGGCGGTCACCGTCAGCATCAGTGGCCACACCGATTCATCAGGTTCAGTCCGGCAGAACGAGATCCTGGCCAGAGACAGGGCCAAAGCCATCAGGGATCTGCTGATACAAAAGGGGGTCGACGCCGGCCGCCTGACCGTTTCTTCCCATGGCCAGGGCAACCAGCTTGTTCCGACCGCCGATGGAGTCGCCCAACCGCAAAATCGACGCGTCGAGGTCATCGTGCGCTAGCTGTGGGGCCGGGCACGCTGTCCCGCTCGAGGAATGCGGTCCCCGACGGCGAGGCGCTTCCCGATGCCGGACCCAAGGCTGGCAAGACCAAAGCCCCCCGGGCAACATCCCCTCCACCAATGACAGCAGGATCGTCTACATGCCAACGTCACTCACATCACCAAAACGCCTGCATCCGCTGTGGGAAGGACGGCGCCTGCTGGTTCTCGCCGGGCTGCTGCTCACCCTGTGCGCAGCCCTGCTGCTTGTTTCCCGGCCGCGGTTCGTGCAGCAGGCGGAGCTTTACCTCTACGATGCCATGCTCACCGAACGCGCCTCGCCCCCCGAAACAGCAGTCCCGGTCATGGTGGGGATCGATGAGCAGAGCCTGGAAGCTTACGGCCAGTGGCCTTGGCCGCGTTATCGCCTGGCCCTCCTGGTGCAGCGGCTGCAGGAGATGGGAGCGGAGGTCGTGGCGCTCGACTTCCTCATGCCGGAGGCGGACCGCACCTCGCCGGAGGTGATACGCTCGGAGCGCGAGCGGGACCTTGCTGTTTCCCCCACAGCCGATCGGTCCCCGCTGCAGGACTCGAATTCGCAGCGCCTCGCCGCCGCACTGTCGGGGGGAAAGACCCTCCTCGGCTTTTACTTCACGTTCCCGGGCAAGGAAGCGCTGCCGACCGGGGACCCGGCTCTCCCTCCCGCGGGGTTCGCCGTGGAGGACCTGACGCGGGGGGTCCCGGCCTGGCCCCGCCCGGCGGGGACGCTCCGGAGCATCCCCGCGCTGACCGCGGCCGCCGGCGCCGAAGGGTTCACCAACGCCCAGCACGACATCGACGGCGTGCTTCGCAGGGTCCCTCTGCTGCTGCAGTACGAAAACGGCTACTACCCGTCCCTTGCTCTGGGCGCCGTCTTGCTCGGCTCAGCGAACCGGAAGCTCCGGCTGGTCCAAAGCGGCACGGAAACCGGGCTCAGGTGGGGGAAGCTCACCATGCCGGTGGACCGCTCGGGGAACCTCCTGATCAATTTCCGCGCCGGCCGGCAATTCCGCTACATCTCCGCCAAGGATCTCCTGGAGGGTGCGCCTGCCGCAGGGAGCCTGCGTGGGAAAATCGTCGTGGTCGGAGCCTGGGCAGGGGGGCTTGGGGACATCCACCAGACCCCGTCCGGCCAGCCGCTCAAGGGGCTGGAGGTGCATGCCACCGTCATCGACAACATCCTCTCCGGCACCTTTGTCTCCCGCCCCGGCTGGGCAGCGGGGGCCGAGCTTTCCGCCGTCATCCTGCTGGGGGCCCTGAGTACCTGGCTGCTCAGCCGGTCGGGGTTCGCCCTTTCGCTTGCGACTGTGGGGGCAGGCGCGGCCGGTTGCTTCCTGGGGGCGAGGGAGATGCTGCAGAACCCGGGGGTCTTTCTTTCGCCGGTGATGCCCGTGGCCACCCCCGTCGTCGTCATGGCCGTTCTCAGCGCGCTCAAGTACGGCATAGAGGCCCGCAAGGTCAAGCAGCGAAACCGCGACCTCCTGGAGGCACAGGACGCCATAATCATCAGCATGTCCTCCCTGGCCGAAGCGCGGGACAGCGAGATGGGGGGGCACGTGCTGCGCACGAGGCACTATGTGGAAACCCTCGCGCGCCGGCTGGCAAGGCTCCCCCACTACGCCCATCTGGACGAGGCGAGCATCGACCTGTTGGCGAAATCGGCGCCGTTGCACGACATAGGGAAGGTGGGGATACCGGACCACATCCTTCACAAGCCTGGGCGCCTAAGCGAAGAGGAATTCGAGGTGATGAAGACCCATACCCTGATCGGTGCCGGCGCCATCACCCGCGCCATCGAGGAAAGCAGGCGGCCGGAGAGCCTGGATTTCCTGCAGTATGCGCGGCAGATGATCGAGTCCCATCACGAGAAGTGGGACGGCAGCGGCTACCCCCGCGGCCTGCGCGGCACGGAGATCCCGCTGGCGGGACGGCTCATGGCGCTGGCGGATGTTTACGACGCACTGGTCTTCAAACGGATCTACAAGCGTGGGTTCAGCCATGCAGAGGCGCAGGAAACCATCCTGGCGGAGTCGGGGCGGCATTTCGACCCGGAAGTGATTGCCGCGTTCATGGCCAGCAACGAAGAGTTCATCAGCATCTCACGGATGTTCGCCGACCACCCCGTCCCAACCGCTCCCCCCTGAGGCCGCTCCCCGGGGAGGGGACATCATCTCCCCATCCCGCCGAAGGCATCCTTCATCTTCTCCCCGGCCTTTTCGAGCTCCCTGCCGGCCTTTTCGAGCTCCCTCCCCGCTTTCTCGGCGGACCTGTCCATCTCCTTGCCGGCGCGCTCGGCGGGCCCCTCTTCCTTGCAACCCGCGACCACCACGGCAGTCAGGCTCCCCAACAGCAGCGCTGCGACCACTACCTTGCTCATTTTCATCTTGCGTCATCTCCCATGCCTGCGACCCGAAGCGGCGCCCCCCCATTCGGGGGGCTCACCGCTGCCGTGCTACTTGCTGTGCCCCCTGCCGTGCCCACCCTCGTTCCCTTTCCCATGCCCTTTCCCGTTGCCTCGGGCGTGGTCGGCGCGCGTTGCCGGCTGGCCGGTAAAGCGGAGGTTTCCGCTTTTAAGCGCGTGGAACTCGGCGGAGCCGGGCTTTATTCCCAGCTCCCTGGCGACGGCTCCCCAACCTTTGCCCGGGTTGGGCCGGTACACCGCCAAGACCCTGTCCGGCTGTCGCCCCGACATCTGGCCTAGCTGCAGGATCATGAAGGCGTCGGCAGGCTCAGGCACCGCCTGGATGACGGCATGGACCTGGGTGACGGGCACTCCGAACTGGGTGCTGAGCCTGGCGGAGAATCCCGGCAGGTCCGCCCTGGCCTGGACATTGACGCCGGCCAGAAACCCCTCCAGCCCGCTTGCCAGAGCGCTCAGCGGCAAGAGCAGGGCAAGGCCCAGCGAGACCGCGATCAGACGTTTCATTTGAAGCATGTCGTTTTCTCCTTTTGTCTGTTGTTGCAACGGGTGCAAAGCCCCGGCCCCGGCTCGCCCCCCCGGAAGGGGGAGGGGCGAGCCTTCACCTTACCTGGCGGGGAGGAAGTCTATCGGATACAGGATGGTCGTCTTGGGCACCCCTTCCTTGGGGCCGAAGTTGAACTTCTTGACCCTCTCCACGATCTGGTCGCAGAACCCGGCCGCGCCGTCCATGTTGGTGGAGTCGACCGCGCAGGCGGAGACCGCGCCGCTCGGCTCGATGGCGATGCGCAGCACCATCTTCCCGCGCAGGGTGGGGTCCTTGCGCAGCTCGGTGTTGTAGATGCGGTAGAGGGCGGACTTGTAGCGGTCGAAGAGGATCTGGATCTCCTCGTCGGTCCGGGCAGGGCGGGCACCGGAACTGAGCGGCCTCCCTTCCTTTCCCCCTCCCGACCCAGGTATCCCGCTCTTGACCAGCGCGAAGCCGGCGCCTCCGCGGATCCGGTCCTTGCCGCCGCCTCCGACGCTCCGGTTGAGCGCGTCGGTTCCGATCCCGCCGCTGCCGCCGTTGCCGGCGTTCCTGCTGAGCGCCGAGTAGCCTCCCCCTCCGCCTCCTGCCATGGAGACCAGCGACCGGCTTGACGCGGCCTCCCCGCTCGCGTCGGCGTTGGGGCTGTTCAGGCGCGACTCGGCGCCCAGTTTGGGAACCGGGGTGTCGTCGATGAGGTCCCTGAAACTGTCCTTGAAGGCCAGCACCCCGGTGTTCTGCGATTTCCTGGGCGCGGCTGCCTGCTCGAGCGCCGCGACCTGCGGCCTCTCCTGCGCCGGCTTCTCACCTGCCGCGGCCTGCCTGTCCGCCTCCTGCTTCTGCGCCTTTTTCTCCTCGGACTTCGCCTGCTCTTCCTTCTTCTGCTGCGCTTTTGGGACCGGCGCCGGCTTGGGTTGTTCCCTCACCATCATCGCCAAGCGCTCCGGCACCTCGGCGATCACCGGGCGCACCGGTTCCGGCAAGGTGACCAGGCGGACCACGATGCTGAGGAGCAGGCTCAGGAAGAGCGCGCTGGACATGGCGCGGCGGTAGCGCCGTTCCACCTCGCCGTCGTGGCTCCAGGGCATGACCGGCTCGCGCTCAGGAAGCCGGGACACCTCCCTGTCGACCAGGAATTCCTCCTCGCGCCGCTCGTCGCGCGAGTGGGCGTCTTGGACCTCGTCGTGGAGGTAGTCGAGCTCGTCGAGCCCTTCGGCGATCCCGGCCTTTAGCCGCGCCTGTTTCTCGAGAGCCCCGCCGATCTCCCCGTCGAACCCCTCGATCCGGATGCGCATCTGCGCCATGTGTGCCGGGGGGTCCTTTACCTGCGGGATCTCCCCCCAGAAGAGTCGGCCAGCCTGCAGCGCGTCGAGCCGGTCGAGGACGTTGCAGGCCTCGCGCAGGAGGTCGAACCGCAGCCGCTGCGCTGAAAAGGTCTCCAGCTCAGCCTCCGCCGCGCGCAGCTCCCCCTCCAGTCCGCCGACCCTTTTCCGGACCCCTTCGATCCGCGCCTGCAAAGGCGCCAGTTCCTGTTCCAGTAACGATGATGTATTCACAGTGCACCCGCTAGGCTTGCGACGTCTTCTGGATCACAGCAAGGGAAATCTTCCCGTATCCTGAAGCAGTGCAGCTTGTCATTATTTTTTTCAGCACCTTGAACGGAATCGTCTTGTCTGCCAGCAGGGTGATTTCCTTGGTCTCGGGCCCGGCTCCACCCCTCCCCCCGGTCTGCTGTAAGGCCGCCTCGATCAGCTCCAACTGCCGCGTCACCTCGCGCACCGTCGCGACGCGGTCGTCGTAGAGGTCGGCGGTCCTCGCCACGATCTCCCCCTGGACCACCACGGATTCCGGGGTGACCGAGACCACCACGGTCCCCCTCGGCTTGGTCTCGACCACCGAGGCAGGGAGGGCGAGCCTCTGATCCGGCATGTCGCCGTTGAACGAGTGGAAAAGCAGGAAGAATACCAGGACGGAAAGCACGTCCAGCATGGGTATCAGGTTCAAAAATGCCTGGCGGCGGTTGTTGTTGCGCTCCAGCCGCTTCATGCGCCTGCTGTCTCTCATGGTGCATCTCCTATGGAAATCTTCGGAAAGAGGGGGATCCTGGCAAGCTGCGTCCCCCCCGGCGTCCGCACCTCTGCGCCGCGCACCGCGTCCATTACCTGGACCAGGTAATCGTATTCGACCTTCGGCTCCATCAAGACGGTGGCGTCCTCCTTCTCCGGGTACTGCGCCTTCAGGGCGCGCAGCACCTCGGAGAGCTTCTCGAGGTCGTACTTGTCGTCCCTGTTGGCGATCACGGCCTCTACGGATCTCCCGTTGGCGATCTCCAGTCCCGCCTTGCGGACGATGACCTCTATGGAGAAGTTCGGCCGGCCGGCAGCGGCTGCGCCGGCCCCGGTCGGGACGTTCAATTCCATGATGGTGATGCTGGTAAAGACAGCAGTGATGAGCAGAAAGACCACCAAAACGGTGAAGACGTCCATCAAGGGGGTGAGGTTCAGAATCTCCATGATGTCCTTGTCCGCTTCGTGCTCTCCCTTCTGCCTTCTTCTACGTCTGGCCATAACCGGCTCCTGTCTGGTGTAGTCGTTCGATGTATCAGTACGCGCGCTTGGTGAAGGTGGAGATGCTGTTTAGCGCCTTTACCGATACCATCTCCAGGCTTCCCACGATCTGGCCGGTGGTCGAGGTCAGGCGGGCGTGCACCAGCAGCAGCGGGATCGCCGTCATCAGGCCGAAGGCGGTGCAGTTCATCGCCTCGGAGATACTGGCGGCGAGCAGGGCGGCCTTCTCGGCGGGGCTCGCGCTCGCGACCGCGGTGAAGGCCGTGATGAGCCCCATGATGGTGCCCAGCAGCCCGAACAGGGTGGCGATGTTGGAGAGGAGCGCGAGGTACGGGGTGCGCTTCTCCAGCTGCGGGACGATCTCCATGAGACTCTCTTCCATGGCGATCTCTATGTCCTCGCGCCTCCTGACCGCCCCCTGGCGCGCAAGCCCCATCGCCAGCATCTGCGAGATGGCGGAGCCGTCCTCGGTGACAAGTTCCCGGGCCCTGTCAAAATCCCCCTCGGCGAGCACCGGGTGCACCTGCTCCCACATCTGGCGGTTCTCCTTCTTCACGCGGTTCAGATGGATCCAGCGCTCGATGGAGATGGCGATGCCGGCCGCGAGCACCAGCAAAATAGGGAACATGAAGAACCCGCCCATCTGGAAAAACCTTACAATCGTCTGCATTACCTGCCTCCTTGCCTGATTGACCTGCTTTGGTGGGTTGTCCGCGTCTGCGGTTGTCTAAGGTGCGCCCGGCGCCTGCGGGGGGGGCGGCGACGGGGAGCCCGCGCCGACCTCGTAGAAAGCGATCTCCCTGTCGAACACCTCCCGGTCCACCGGCACCTGGCGCTCGTTCAGCGTCCTGGTGAGGTTGGTCTCCGCGCCGAGCTCGGAACTCTTCCACGGGACGATGAAAAGCGACATGGGCGCTTCCTTGTTGCCGAGCACCGACATGCCTGTGACCATCTTGGCTTCCGCTTCGCCGGCAGGGTCGCCGCTGCCCGCGGGGAGGAGGGGGTCGGTGCCTCCTTTCCCGTTCATGGCCGTATCCATCATGGCGCTCGGGTCGGTAGCCGGTTTCGAGCCCCCCTCCTGCGCCACGACGATGGCGACCGGGACCAGGATCAGTAAGATGCAAAAAACCAGTCTGGGCCACATAAATGCCTCCTTGTTGCGGTGATGCCTGCAGCAGAAGTTGATCTGCCTGTATCTGCGATGTCTCGCCGGGAGGGGGCTTCGCTTCGCCCCAGGCGGAACCGCCTCTTTGTTGCCGCCCGGCCTGGAAGCCCCGTCGAAATCCTCACCGTTCATGTCTAGCGCCCCTGCCCCCCGCCCTGCAGGGCCAGGTGCCCCGTGCGGGTCTGCAGGTCTGCGAGCCACAAGGTCACCTGCTTGTCCTTGGGGACCGCCCTGCTGTAGATCTCGTAATGCTCCTGCGCGCAGGGGAGATCCTTCAGGTACAGGTCGCAAAGGATGGCGAGGTTGCGCTCCAGGGGGTGGTACTCGGGGAAGGAGGAGAGCGACCTTTCATAGACGGCGCGGGCCTCGGCAAAGCGCCCCGCCTTGCGCAGCAGCAGCCCGTACTCGTTGCTCGCCGCCGGGTGCCCGGCAACGAGCTCCAGCGCGGCCTTCAGGTGCTTCTCGGCCAGCTCCGGGTTGTTCAGCCCCCGGTAGGCTATGGCGGCGTCGACATGGGGGGCGACCAGCCATGGGAACCTGGCCAGCACCTTTTCCAGCGACTCGGCCCCTTTGGCGAACTCCTCGGCCCGGACCAGGGCGACCCCCCGCTCGAACTCACTTTGCGACTCCTCGTCCAGGCCGCCCCGCTCCCTGATGACGAACCCCTCGCGGCCGCCTCCCAGGCGCTCCACGACAGGCGCCGCGGGGGGCTCCGCTTGCGCCGCCGCAGCCCCGCTCCCCGAAGCGGAGAGGGCACTACCCTTCCATCCCCCCGCGCATCCCGGGAGAGCCGCGACCGCCAGCGCCAGGAGCAGGACGGCGGCCGGCAGGAGGCTCCCCTCCCACCGCTTCGCCGGGCGGAGGTCCGCAGGTGGAGGGGAAACCGGTTCTGCGCGGTGCAGCAAGGCTACGCTTTTCGCTGATCGTTCCATCATTTCCTCCCGCGAGCACGGCGCTTGTCCGCAGCCTGCTTCGCTTTTTTGGCCTTGGCCTTGGCGGCCCCAGGCGTTGACGACTTCCCGGCTCCCTTCACAGCCGGGGGAACCTCTTCCTTGACCGCGACCGGCGCCACCGGCGCCGCTGCGGGAGCTTCCCCCTGGGCGCCGGCAGCCGGCGCCCCCTGCGCCTCCACCTCGGCGCCGACCCGCTTCCCGGCTTCCGGGGCGGGCGCCGCCGGGGGGGGAGGAGCCGGCCTCTCGACCTCGAAGGTGAAGCTGTCCAGAGCTGCGAGAAGGACGGTGGGCGCTTCCGGCTTGTCGTAGCGCACCGGCAGGAGCTTGGCGAGTTTTCCCAGGCTCCTGTCGACCCAGCCGTTGTAGACCCCGACCGAGATCAGCTCCAGGTTCTTTTCGTGCACCGTGATCGCCTTCTCCTCGAAGGGGAATGCCTGCTCCTCGAGCGCCAGTTCGTATTCCTGCAACTCCTGCGGGTCCAGGTCGTCCGGACGCTCCGACTGGGTCAGGGCCGTGCTGAAGTGCGCGTAGCTGTCCGCCAGGTAGAAGGTGGCCGCGGCGGTGACCTCCCCCACCCGGTACTCGACCAGCCTGTTGAAGGACTGGAGGGACGCCTTCATCAGCTCCTTCTTCTTGCGCAGGTTGCTCTCGAACGGCTTCACCAGCCTGACCGCGGCGAAGCGCTCGTAATCGCGCTCCGCAAGCACCAAAGCGGCGCTCCCCGCCAGGAACCGGGTGCGCGGGGTGCGCGCCTTGCCGGCCGCCTCCTCCACCTTCACCATCTGTTCCAGCTCCTCCAGATAACCCGCCCGGTCGTTCTCCGCCTTCAGGATCTCCGAGACCCTCTGCCGCATCTCCATGCCGACCTCCACCGGTTCCGGGAAGTACCCGATGAAGCGCCGGTACACCGCCAGGGCCTGCCTCTGGTTCCCGCTTTGCCGGTGCAGCTCCGCCGCGAGCACGAGCGCCTCTCTCCGCACCTCCTCCTGCTTGAACTCGGACTCCACCCGCTCGTATTCGCTCGCCGCGAGGGCGAGCCGGCCGTCTTCCCGGTAGAGGTAGGCCATCTTCCTGGTGACCTCGGGCTGCAGCTCATGGCCCGGGAAGAGCTCCCGGAAGCGGGCGAGGACTGCCGCCGCCTCTGTCCAGTCCTTGAGCTGCATCAGGGCGACGGCGGCGTCGTACTCCGCGTTGGGGCGGATCTTGGAGGCTGCCGCAACGCGGCCGACCCGCAGGAAGTGCTCCGCGGCGCCGCGGTGATCCCCGGCCGCGTTCGCCTGCTCGCCCAGCTTGTAGACCGACGCGGCGAGGTTGTCCACCAACCCCGCGCGCCCCGGGTCCTTGGCGGGGATGAGCGCGAGGACCATGAGGTAGGCGGCCTCGGCCTCGGCGTAGCGCTGCAGCTCGTAGCAGGCATGGGCGGCGACGGTCCAGGCCGAGCTGAGGATCTCCGGGTCCGCGGCCGGGAAGGTGGCGATGAGGTTGCGGGCGGCGGCGAGCGCCTGCTCGTGCTCCTTGAGCTCGTACAGGTCGTCCGCGGCCGCGCCCAGGACCAGCGCCGCCTTCTCGTGCTGCGGGAAGGTCGCGGCGAATCTGAGCGAGCTCCGCACCGTCTCGCGCTTGACCTGGTCCTTCTCCGGGGCAAGGGCGCCGCGCAGCTGCTCGCGGTAGGCGTAGACCGCCGCATAGCCGGCGGCGGGAGCCTTCTCGAAGCCCGGGTAGCCGTAGGCGGTCTTCTCGTATTCCAGCGCCGCCTGCGCGAAGGAGCGGTTTTCCAGCAGGAGGTCGGCCACCTGGTAGTTGATCGCCGGCGCCTGGGGGTCCTGCGGGAAGGAGGCCAGGAACTCCCCGTACCACTGCAGCGCCTCCTGAAAGTTCTCCCCCTTCTCCTTGGCCTCCCCCGGGTCCTGGTACAGCGCGTGGTAGTGGTGGGCGAGGTCGGTCAGGTTCGCCTTCAGCAAGCCGAGCACCTCGGGGCGCGCGGCCGGATCGAAATGCTTCCAGTACTCCCCCTTCAGGCCGTAGTTCCTGGCGAAGGACTTCTTCGCCTCGATGACCAGGGTGGGGAACCCGCCGGCTATGTGGATCTCGATGACGCGCATGTGGAACTGCGGCGAGACGGCATGGAACGGGTTGCCGCTCACGAAGGCGTTGTAGGCCGCCGCCGCGTCGGCGTAGCGGCGCTTTTCGAAATAGAATTCCCCGAGGTTGCTGTAGACGCGGTCCTCGTAGCTGCGCTTGCCGTTCTTGCCGAAGTACTCCATGACCGAGTCGGCGCCCTGCAGGTACGAGAAGCTCTGGCTCACCACCCGGAAGGTGTCGTCGACGCGCTTTCGTTCCAGCTCGTCCCCGGTCTGGGCGAAGTCGTAGCCGGAGGCGACCTTGTGATCCAAAAGCGCCACGAAGCGCTGCAGCCCCTCTTCGTAGAGTTCCTGCTTGTAGAAGGTCCACCCGAGCTTGTAGAGGGCGAGCTCGTAGTAGGAGGAGCCGGCGCCGATGTCGACCAGGCTCCTGTAGACCCCTTCCGCCTCGAGGTACTGCCGGTGGGTGAAGAAGTATTCGGCGCGGCGGAACTGCACCTCGTTCAGGTAGCGCGACCGCGGGAAATCATCCACCATCCGCTGCATGACCGCCATGGCCTCCTCGGCCTGCCCGAGCTCCTCGTAGGCGCGCGACATCTGGTAAAGGACCTGGTCGTTTCCCTCGTAGCGCGGGTACTTGTCCAGCAGCTGCATGTAGAGCGCGATCGCCTCCCGCGCCCCTTCCCTTTCCAGCTCCTCGACGCCGGCTGCGCCCCCGGCGTGCGGCTCTGCCGCCGGCTCCCCCCCCAGCGTCCTCTTTTCGAACTCCGACTGCGACTCGGCCCGGGGCGTCTCCTCCTGCGCGTCCCGGGGGGACGTCCCCCCCCGGACGCGCCCGGGCGCCGCGAGCGGTTCAGCCGCTCCCTTTCCGGCCGCCGTCAGGGAGGCCAGGTACCCGTATTCCCTCTCCACCTTCAGGTCGGCCAACCGCCTGATGGCCGCCGGGGTCAGCGCCGACTCCGGCGTCTCCGTCAGGAAGCGCCGGTACCCCTCCATGGCCTTCTCGAGACCCCCCTCGATCGGCTCTTCCCTGAGCGCGATCTGCACGCTGCGCAACTGCGCGATGGTTTCCCCGCCGCCGCCCGATTGGCAGGCGGCCAGCAGCGCGGCAAGCGCCACGACTAGAAGCCGGATCATCCTCATTGTCCCACCCTCTTTTGGGCCTGGGCCTTGTTGGCGCGGTCATAGCTGTCCGCTATGGCAAAACGCGCGGTTACCTGGAACTGCTCCAGCCGCTCCCTGCGCCTGGCCAGCTCGCTCAGGGCCATCGTTTCCAGCACGCTCCCCTGGCGCGGCAAAAGGGCCGCCAGCTCCTCCCGGGCCGAGGCGATCCGCGCGCGCTGGCTGCGGATCGCCTCGTCATACCCCTCGTAGCTGTGGGTGGCGGCCTGGCGGCTCCGGACGAAGGCGCCGTACTGCCCGTTCAGGGCGTCCACCACCCGGTTCAGGTCGTCCAGGTCCTGATAGGCGTCGGTGAGGCGCTGGTGGTACCTGGCCGCGATCTCGAAGGAGATCGCCCCGCGCAGGCGGGCGATCCGCTGCGAAGCCTCCCCCCCGGACAGCCCGGGAGCCCCCCCTGCCGCCACCCCCCGCTCGACGGCGTCGATCTCCTCCCGGGCGATCCTCTCCCCGGCCGTCGCCAGCTGATCGGGACGCGGCGCCACCAAAAGCCCCTGCAGGCGCTTTTCGATCCGCTCGCGCTGCTCCATGCGCAGGCGTATCTGCGAGTCGAGCTCCCCGAACGCCCGGTCGATCTGCGGCAAAAGCGGCCGGTAGTAGGCCCGACGCTCGGCTATCACCTCCTCGAAGGCGTCCAGGTCCCCCTCCCAGGCGGAGAGCTTTTTCTGCAGGGAGTGCAGGTCGAGGTAGTTCTTGAGGGACTCCTGGAATTCGTGCGACGCCATCAGTTCAAGCAGGTAGTAGGTCTCCGGCGCCTGCGGCAGGCTGCGCAGCTTGACCACCCAGTCGGAGTCCTGCTTCAGCTCCTCACGCGCCAGCGCCTCCAGGAACTTCCCTTCCCGGACCGAGGCGATGGAGGAGCCGAGCCTCTCGATCTCCCTGCCGAAGGAATCCAGCGCCTGGCCGTACAGGAGCGCCGCCTTGCCGTAGAGGTTCAGCTTGCCATAGGAAAAGGGCACGGCGAGCAGCGCCTCCTGGACCGCGGGGTCGGTGACCTCGCGCTGCGCAAGGATGCTCCAGGGGACCAGGGCCTTGTCGTAGAGCCCCCGGGAGGCGTCCGCCCACCCGGAGCCGAGCAGCGCCCGGTTGGAGAACGGCCCGGCGAGGCGCACCCGGTCGAGGACCAGCTTGGCGTCGGCAGCGGCGTTTGCCTCCAGGAGCCTGTAGCCGAGCACGAGGTTGGACTTGTCCCTGATCCCCTGCGCGGCCCCCCCGCCGCCTGCGATCCCCCCGCTTCGCTCCAGCGACTTCCGCCCTTCCAGCTCCTGCCCCTGCTGCAAGAGGGAGATCCCCAGGTTGTAGCCGGCAAACCCCTCCAGCTGCTTCACCCCCTGCAGCTCCTTCAGGATGCGCGACGCCTCCTCGAAGCGCCCCTGCGCCATGAAGATCTGCGCGCGCAGGAACTCCGCCTCGTCGCGGACCCCTTCCGGCACCCCCCCCTGGACGCGCTCCAGCGCCATGAGGGCCTGGTCCGGCTGGTCCTTGCGGAAGTAGAGGCGGGCCAGGCGGTAGATCGCCTCGTTGCGCACCGGCTCATCGACCTTCCCGTCGATGACCGCGTTGATGGCGCGCCCTCCCCTCAAGTGCATCCGGTAGCCGAGCTCGAAATCGCCGACCTTGAACTCCGCCTCCCCCAGGTGGGGGTAGAGCGGGTCGAGCACGGGCTCGTCGAGCCGGTGGTGCTGCGCGAGCTCCGTGTCCAGGCGGGCGACGGATGCGAACCACTCCCCCTGGAAGGCGTGGTAGAGCGCCTCCCCGAAGTAGACGTCCCTGATCCCCCTGGAGGACGGCGTGTCGGCCCCCTGTGCGGATGCCGCCAGCAGCATGCAGGCCAGTATGAGCGTGAGAATGGACCTGGGCATGGCTTACCAGTCCTTGAGCGTAATGGTTTTGCCGCCGGCCAGGACGATGCCTACCAGTTTCGGGCCGGTCCCCTTGCTGATGGTGAAGCTCTCCCCCTTTCGGAACTCCGAGCCCCCCTCGGACTTCCCGCTGACGGTGACCTGCAGGGGGTGCTCGCCGGCTTTGACGTTGCCGACGTAGATCCGCTGCACCCCTCCCCTTTGCAGGGCCTCCAGCTCCTTGAAGGTGTAGAGGTGGTGGGCGACGGGTTTGCCGTCCAGTGCGACGTCCACCGCGTCGAGCCGGAAGCTTTCCCCCCCGTCCAGGGAGACGAAGATGGCGATCTGGGTCCCCGACGGGTAGAGGAGCTTTTCCTCCAGACGGTTCAGCTCCGCCGCGATGCCGAGCACCTCCGACTTGATCTCCTGCACCTGCTCGTCCAGCCCCTTTAGCTGCTCCTTGGCCGGCAGCTCCCTCCCCTGGTCCGCGACGGCTGCCTGCTCCGCCTGGCTTGGCCTCGTTTTTTCCCCGGCAGCCTCCTGCGCGTACGCAGGGAGGACCAGAAGAAGCGCCGAAACCCCCAACACGATCACCTTCACAATCTTGCTCATAGTTGCCACCCGTGTTTTGTTGTGGTCCCGCATCCGCTGCTGCGATGCGGGGCGTGACTTTGCCCTTCGCCCCCTCCTTCCGGCAGGGGACGGATCCTTATATCGACCCGACGATGTTGATGAAGAGCCCCTGGTGCCGGTAGTCCAGGTCGGTCAGGTCGTCGGAGAAGCTGCTGAAGTTGTAGCCGGCGCCGGCCTTCACGTGGTTGCCCAGCTGCCGGTAGAGTCCCAGCAGCACGCCGTGGCGGCGGTCCCCGGCGTCCGGCAGGTCGAGCCGGCGCCCCTCGACGAGCGCGTCCCAGCGGTGCAGGAAACGGTAGTCGGCGCGCATCACCAGGAGGTGGGCGCGGCTTTCGAAGTACTCGGGGGCGACCCGGTCCAGGCTGACCTGCCCGAGCCGGTAGGCGTACTTCCCCCCCACGGTCCAGCGCGGGGTGACGTCGTACATGACGTCTAGCGACGCTATGTGGCTCTTCTGCATGACGTCCGCGGCGGCGCTGGTGCCGGAGAGCTGTTGCGCGGCGGGGACGTTGTAGAAGAAGGTGTACTTGGCAAGCGCGTTGAGACGGTCGTTTGCCACCGGGCGGTAGGCGTAGCCGAGCACCCCCTCGGTGAAGCTGCCGTCGTAGAACTCTCCCTGGGAACTCTCGCTGCGGGAGTAGTTCAGCTTGCCGATGATGCGCCAGTCCGGCGTCAACTGGTACTTCAGGCTGTTCTTCAAAAGCCAGCTGGTGCGCTTGACCCTGCTGGTGTCCGGCTGCTCCGCATCGTCCACCCGGAACTCCAGGGCGCTGGAGACCTTCACCTTCTCGAACCCGTACCCTGCGCTCACCCCGAAGGCGGTCCGCTTCAGCTCCGCTGCGGTCAGGTGGTCCTTTAGCGTCCCCAGGTCCGCCTTGGCCCCCAGGTTCAGGCGGTCGGTGGGGGCGAGGTCGACACCGTAGGAGTGGAGCAGGCCGGTCGGGACGTCGCCGTGGGTGTAGCGTTCCTCGCCGTAGACGCTCGCACTGTCCGAGTAGCGGGTGCGAAACCCGGAGGTGAGCGCCCCCTTGCGGGCCTGCACGCCGTTGTCGGAACGCTCGTTCTCCAGGGCGTAGGTCAGGTAGAGCGTGGTCCGGTCGCTGTAGAGGTACTCGCTCCCTAGCCGTCCGGCCGCGCCGAGGTTCCCCCCGGAGAGTTCCCCGTTTAGTTTCAGGCGGTCGGTCACCCGGTACGCGCCCCCGGCGCCGGTGCGGTTGTTGTCCTCGCGATTGCCGCTTGACTGGACCGACTGCTGGGTGAAGAGGTAGCCGTCCCAGCGCGCCTTGGAGTCGTAGGAGAGCCTGGCGACCAGGTCGGTGCGCCCCCCCTCTTCCTGTGTCGCCGGGACCACCGGCGAGTTGTCCTCGCGGCTGTCCCGGCGCACACCCACCCCCGCCCCCCAGTTGTCGTCCACCCGGTAGTTGCCGTTTATCTCGGCTGACTGCGTCTCGAGCCCCTGCTCGACGCTGCGCCGGTCCCCCTTCAGGTTGAGGCTCAGGCGCTCGCTGACCGGGAACTCGGCGCTCCCCCCCGCCTGGCCGGTCTCGCGCTCGGCCACCTGCCCCGGCGCCGCATACCCCGCCTCCAGCAGCTGGCCGTACAGGGTGAAGCGGCCGCGCCATTTCTCGTTGAAGTCGTTAAGGGCGACGCTCAGGTCGGTCCGGTAGGCGTTGGCCGACCTGTCCGTCGCCTCGGGGGTCGCGACGCTGCCGTAATTGAAGCCGCCGTCGAGCGAGCTCGAGGTGAACAGAGCGCTCCCCTTGCTCCGCCCCCCCTCCAGCTTGAGCCAGGTGGCGGCCGATTTGCGGAAGGTGAGGTCCGCGCCGGCCAGGCTCTCCTCGCTCACTTCCCCGCCCCCCCGGTTCCCGGTCACGCCGAGCTTCACGTGATCGCCGATCCAGTAGTGGGCCCGGCCGCCGAGGGTCACGGCATCGAGCTCCTCGACGCCGGGGGTGAACTCGTAACGGACCACCAGGAACACCGGGTTGCCGGCGGCCGTCTCGCTGCGCACCAGCAGGTCGTCCGCAGCGGTCGAGTCGAGGGGGTCGGACAGCAGCAGGCGCCCCTGCAGGTAGTCGACGTCGTAATCCTGCACCGGGGCGAGGTCCTTCACCGCCAGCACCAGGCCGGAATCCTTGTCGCGCACCTCGATGCGCACCCGCTCGGAACCCTGCAGGACGTCCTGCCGGCGCAGGTAATAGAGGGAGCCGCCGGTGCCGCGGAACTCGTCGCGCCCCGCCACCGTCCCCGGCTGGGCGGCGAAACCGTCGACCACGAGGCGCTTTTCGTTGAAGCCGGTGACGCCGGGGAGCTGGTAGTGGAGGTTCGCGCCGTAGAGCCCGCGGTCCACCTGCGCCAGGTCGTTGTCCGTGTACCCGACCCTGAAGTTGCCCCACAGGCCGTAGTTTTGCCCCTTTTTGAGCTTCGCGTAGAACTTGCCGCTGGTGGGGGCGTCCTCCGCCACGGTGCCGTCGTCGCCGAAGGTCGGGAAGTGGTAGTCGGGGTCGATGCGCCTGAAGAGCGCCTCCGGCGACTTGTCCAGGAAGTTGCTGAAGATCTGGTCCAGCGGCGCTTCGCGCGTGTCCGCGCTGACGGTCATCCCCCATCCGTCCCCGAAGACCCCCCTGGTGTAGAAGGCTAGCCGCCCCTGGGCGTCGAAGTCGCGGCTGTACTGCGGCTTGTCCGGCGCGAGGAGCCTCGCCGGGCCGTTGGTCCTGTTGGCCGACAGGGTCAGGTCGGCGATCCCGACGGTGAACCAGTCGCTCTTCCTGAGGGCCAGGTCGCGCAGGAAGAGCTCCCCGTTGCCGGAGCCGTCGAGCACGGCGACCTCGACCGTGTGCATCCCCTTGGGGAGGATCTCCTCCGCGATGAAGCGCCCCTTCGCGTCCACCGGTCCCGGGTGGCCGGCGAGCCAGACCCGGTGCCCCGCGGGGATGTCGCTCCCGAAGGCCTGCACCGTCCCCCCCTCCACCGGGATGCTCCTTTGCGCGATGCTGCTTCCCCCGTATCCCGCCAAAAGCTCCCGCTCGGGGTCCGCCTGGTAAAGGGAGGGGTCGGCCCGGTCGATCACCCAAAGCGGCTGGGGCACCGTCTCGTCGAAGTTCCCCACGGCGTCGTAGACGCGGACCAGGTACTTCAGTTCGCGCGCCGGCTCGGAGAGGGAGGCGAAGCCGGGGCGCCACTGCGCGAACCCCTCCCCGTCCATGGGGACGACGGAAAGCGGCGTGTCGCGCACCGACTGCGCCTCGTCGAAGAGCCGCAGCTCGGCGCGCTCGATGAAGCTGTGGTAGTTCGCGTAGAGGCGGAAGCGGACCAGGTCCTCGGCCGGCTCGGTCTCGGGGAGGTCGCGGTAGCTGACGCTGCGCGGCCAGGCGGTCACGTTCAGCCGGGGCTCCGCCTTCAGGTTGTCGTAGCGGAACTCGATGCTGGCGCGGTCGAGCGCCACGTCGGTGCAGCGCTGCAGGTCGGGGATGCTCTTGTTGGGATCGTCGATCGCCTTGCCGTCCACGGAGATGCGCATGATGTTGAGTGCGAAGGCGTTGGAGCTGCTCACCTCCCGGTTCAGCCTAAGGATGTCCACCCCCTCGTAGTCGTTCAGGGGGACCAGCTCGTCGTAGACCACCTGCACCTCGACCCGGGAGTTCCCCTCCCGGGTGAACCCGGCGTTCACCGGGTCCTGCGACTGGACGAACCCCCGCCCCTCGACCTCGGCCTGCTTGAGGGGGGTCCCAAGCCTCGCGCTCACCGCCTCCATGCTCCGGCGCGCCCTGGCCGAGGACCAGCCGATGTCGTCGCCGTAGATCGCCGCGTTGCGCCGGTCCAGCCGCTCGTTGGCTATGTAGCCGGTGAAGCGCAGGCGGACGTTGTCCCTCTCCCCGATCTCGTCCATGAGCTGCCTAAGCCGCTCTGCGTACCCCTCGGGGAGCGCGGGGTCCCCGTCCGGGAAGAGTATGGGGGCGATCGGGCCGGAGGGGGGATCGTAGACCCTGGTCACCGTTTCCGCGCCGGCGTCCTCGGGGCAGAGCTGCGGCTCGTCGGGGAGCTCCTGCAGCGCGTCGTCGTGCCAGAACTCCACGGCGACGCGCCGGTTGAGCGCCCGCCCCTGCGGCGTGTCGTTGGAAGCCACCGGCTGCGACATCCCCCTCCCCTCGCTTTCCACCGTGACGCCGGCGGGCTTGAGCGCGTCCTGGACCGCCAGGGCGACGCGCCGCGCCACCGCCTTGGAGAGCCCCAGCTGGTCTCCGTAGATCCTCTCGTCGCGCCCGGTGAGCGGCGCGTTGTCGCTGTAGGCTACGAACCTGACCGTGATGTTTTCCTTGCCGCGCAGGTTGTGGAGCGCCTGCCTGATCCCCTCCAGGTACCCTTGCGGCGCGGTCGCGAGGGAGGCGTCGTACTGCAGTGGCGCTACCAGGTTCCTGATGCCGGAGCGGCGGGCGCTCCCCTCCTTGTAGCGGAGCTTGCAGACCGTCTCGGTGCGGCAGACCTTGACGCGGTTCACCTGCCTCGGCACGAACACTTCCTTCTCCACCAGCTTCTCGCCGGTCTCGTCGTACCAGAGCTCGACCTCCACCCGCCGGTTCTGCGCCCGCCCCTCCTCGGTGGCGTTGCTGGCGACCGGCCGGCTCTCGCCCGCCCCCTCGTAGGAGATCGCCTCCGGCGGCAGCCCCAGGGCGCGCTGGCAGTATTCTGCTGTGGTGCCGGCACGCTCGCGGGAGAGGCCCGCGTTGTCGCCGAACTTCTCCTTCAGGGAGCCCCCCAACCGCTGCGGGTCGGCGTGCCCCACGAAGTGAAGACGGACGTTGTCCCGGCCGCGCATCTTTTCCAGCACCTCGCGCAACAGCGCCAGGTACTCCTCGGTGATCTCCGCGTCGCCGGTGCGGAAACGGATGGGCGGCACGAGGTTCGCGAGCTTCACCGTCCTGACCTCCTTCTCCGGGACCATGCGCTTCTCCGTCCGGTCCCCCTGGTCCTCGGCGAACACGGAGGGGTCGAGGAGCCAGGGGGTGAAGGGCTCTTCCTTGGAGAGGTGGCTCTCCGTGGTTTCGCCGCGGCCGGCAGCCTCCCTCGCCTCGGGGGGGGCGGGCGGGACGCCCTGCGCGCACAAGGCGCTCTGGGCGCAGGCCAGGGATACCAGAATCATGAATGTCAGGGCGGTACTTTGCTTCACCATTGGTTCCATCCGTCGTGCAAAACAGGTTAGGTTGCCTTCTTCACGGCCGTTTCGTTGAGAACCGGTGCTCCCCTGGCCGCCTCCCCGGCTGGCGAGGGGCGCTTTCATCGCGGCGGCGCGCCCAGGCGCCAGAAGAGCTCGGTCTCGATGGTGAGCAGGTAACCCTCCCCCCATCTCCGGACGATCTCCTTCTTGAGCGCCTTCAGGCGTCTCTCCACCAGGGGCTTGTCCTCGACCTCCGCCAGGTAGGAGAGCCGCAGCACCGCGGGCGCCTTGCGCAGCTCCTTGATGAGGAGATCGAGCCGCGGCCGCCACTGCATGCGGAGCCCGGTCCCCCCCGGCTCGAAGGCGGGGTCGGCGATGTCCATGGAGACGACGCGGTGGATCGTGGCGCCGAAGTTGAAGCGGAGCATCTTGCCGCGCGTGGCGCGCTCCACCTGCGGGTTCTCGCCGGTGACCCGGTAGCCGGTGGGGAGGGTGCGCTCGTCCAGCTTCAGGATGAAGTTGCTGCCGCGCTCCTCGTCCGGCACCGTGGCGCAGGTGATGTGGAAGCGCCCGTGCTGGTCGGTGTGGGCGACGAGCCCCCGGGCGGTCACGGCGCGCGCGCCGGGGATACCCTTCTCCCCCGGGTCCGGGTAGCCGTTCGCGTTCAGGTCGTCGAAGACCTTGCCGATCACGTCGGTGCAGTCGAAGTCCGCGTCGGCGACGATGCGCACCGTGGCGGCGGCGACTCCGGAGGCGACCGAGTCGGTGATGTTGTTCACCACCTGGGCGCGGTTCACGTACTCCCCCTCGGAGACCCCGGAGCCGGGGATCATGAGGAAGCTGATGCTGTGGCTGGTGGAGCCGCCCACCCGCGCGATGTTCCAGACCATCTGGCGCGTGTTCAAAGCCGGCTCCCCCTTCTCCCCGTCCACCCTCCCCGACCCGGGCACGTACTTGAATCCCGGCGGGAAGGTGTCGATCACGCTCAGGTCGTTGAGCGCGACCCCCAGCGTGTTCCTGAGCGTGATGGTGTAGGGGACCAGCTCCCCGCGGGTCGCGTTCACCAGCGGGGAGCCCTTGGTGATCGCGAGCGCCGTGTCGAGCGTCGGGTCGACGGCGATGTGGTTGTTGAAGATCTGGCCGTACCCCGGCTGGAGGTTGTCCAGGCCCAGGTGCAGGTAGTATGCGGTGGCCGCGCCCGCCGGCACCGATGCGCCCGGCAGCTCTCCGGAGCGCTGCGCCTCGCAATGGCCCGGGGTGGTCGGCACCGCGTCGGCCGCGCTCCCGGGGCAGGAGGGGACCGGGAAGGATGCCGTGTCGCCGCTTGTGACCGGCGGGACCACCCTCGACACCCCCGCCAGGTAGCCGGAGGCGGGGGGGGTGACCTGGATCAGGTAGTCGCCGCCGGAGGGGCAGGAGGGATCGGAGAAGTTCAGGTCGAACTTGTAGTGGCCGGCGGCGGTGGTGACCTGCCCCTGCTGGACCGGGTCGCTGAAGCAGCTGCCGGCAAGCGGAGAGGAGGTCCCGCTTTGGACCATGGTGAGCGTGGCGCCCGCCACCGGGGTGCGCAGGATCGAGTTGTAGACCGCGCCGTTGGGGGTGATCGGGAGGTTCAAATCCAGCTGCGCCCCCCCCTCGCCCGCCGTGATGCCGGAGATGCGCTGCATGCCGTTCACGAAGCTGGAGCGGCACCAGCCGAGCATGGCGGTCCGGGCGCCGGCGCCGGGCGCGCGGAAACGGATCTCGTACTGGACGCCGCTTGCCAGGTTGGGCCTGACGCCGCTGAAGCGGTAGCTGCCGTCGGTGCCGGTGAGGGAAGCCCCCACCAGGCTCCCGTTCTCGTACAACTCCGCCGTCCAGCCGGAGAGCAGGGGTTCGGCGCCGGGCGCGCCGTCGAAGTCGGCGTCGTGCCAAACCGTCCCCCCGAGGCTCGCGCTCCCCGGCATGCCGCCGACGGCGAGCGAGGCCGTTGCGCTCTCCGTCTGCAACGGGTTGTTCCAGCCGACCAGCGCGGTGTTCACGACCACGCTCCCGCTCGCCGCCCCCTGGTCAAGCTTCACCCGGAAGCGCAGCACGACGGACTCCCCCGGGGGCAGCGCGCCGTAGCTCGCGCCGTAGTTCGCGGCGATCACCGGCAGGGAGATGCTCACGCCGTTTCGGGAGCCGTTCATCGCTGCGGAGTCGGCGACGTAGGCGGCCTTCCCCTGGAGGGGGGCGAGGTCGTCGGTCACCGTGACGCCGCTTGCCGGGACGGTGCCGATGTTCGTGGCGCGCACGCTGTACTCGAGGACGCTCCCCGGGAGCGCGGCGCCGCCGCCTACGACGGCGACCGACTTGGTGAGGGAGAGCCTTTGCGCGCTCCCCACCGCGATCAGGGTCGGCTGCTGGCCGTTGGCGGGGTTGCCGTCGGCGTCGGTGCCAAGCGCCGGGAGCTGCCGGGTCGAGAGGCTCCCCTGGTTGCTGATGACGGTGCCGGAGGGGACGCCCGGGTTGACCTGCACCCGGAAGGTCACCACACCGGTGCCGCCTGCCTCCAGGGTGCCGCCGCTTGCGGGGGGCGCGGGAGGAGCGGCCCCTGGGGAGACGACACCGATGCCGTCGGCGAGGGGGGATGCGCCGGGGGCGGGATCGGCGACCGCCGCCTGGTTCAGGCGCACCGAATCCGCCACGTAGCTGGTGTCGGCCGGGATGGCGTCGGTCAGCACCACGCCGGTCGCGGCGGTCGCCCCAGAGTTGGTGATGGTGATGGCGTAGCTCAGCGTGTCCCCCGGGTCGACCTGGCCGTTGCCGTTCACGTCGCCGCTCAGCGCGACCGTCTTGTGCGCGTAGATGAGCGGCAGGTCCCCGACCACCACCGTGGTCGGATCGTTGGGCACCGGGGTGGCCGGGTCGTCGGAGGGGTGCTCGCCGAAGGGGCCGCTCGCCGCGCCGGAGCCGGCTACGAACCCCTGGTTGGAGATCAGGGTGCCGGCCACCACGCTCCTGCTCACCTGGACCAGGAAGGTGACGGTGGCGACGTTGGTCGCCGTCCCGGCGCCGGCAGGCATGGCGCCCCTGGCGGGGTCCGCAGGCGAGTTGAGCTGCATGCCGTCCTGCAGGGGGCTCACTCCGGCGGCCGGGTCCGCGACGGCAGCGCCGTTCAGGGTGGTGCTGTTGGCAACGTAGCCGGTGTTGGCCGGGACCTGGTCGCGCAGCGCCACGCCGGTGGCGTTCTCGCTCCCCGTGTTCTTCACCGTGATGGTGTAGCGAAGGGTGTCGCCCGCCGTGACGGAGGCGCTGCCGGAGGTTACGTCCTGCACCGTCTTTTGCACCTGGAAGGCGGGCGCGGACGCGATGAGGGTCCGGGTCGGATCGGCAGCTCCGGCGAGCGCCGGGTCGTCGCTTAGCTGCGCCGGCAAGAGCGGCGAGGCGATCCGTGCCTGGTTCTCCACCAGCGAGCCGTTGTCGATCACCGGCGCGAGGGTCGCCTCGAACTCGACGACCGCGCTGTCCCCCGCCTCCCCCGCCGGGGCGACGCTCAGGTTGCCGACGCTCAAAAACCCCGTCCCCTTGCTCCCGCCGTTGGCAGTGGTGGCGGCGCTGTTCCCCCCCGGGGGGACGCTCACCAGCCTGAGGGTCCCGGGCGCGAACATGGCGGAGGCGTTCAGCTTGTCCAGCTCGTCGGTCAGGGTGAAGTTCGCGGCGGGGAGCGATCCCAGGTTCTCGACCCGCAGCGTGTACCTGAGCGTGTCGCCGGGGGTGGCGCCGGCGCCGGGCCCGCCGGTGGTCACGTTTTGCACCGTCTTGGTGAAGCTCAAAAGCGGCGCCTGGGTGGTCACGGTGAAGGCGTCCTGGTTGTCGGGCACGCCGGGGGTGCCGTTGGTGAGCGGACCGGTCAGCGTCTGGACGTTCCCCGGCGCGGTGACCGCAGGGTCGGCGCTCAGCCACCGGGTGGCGCCCGCGACGTTGGTCAGGGTGATCCCCCCCGCCGTGTTGGGATCGAGTGCCGCGCTGTAGGTGACGATCAGGCGTTGCGTCGGGGCGATGGCGGCCGCGGCCGATCTGAGCGCCACGGTCATGCTGCAGGCAGGCGCAGCGGCGAAGCCCACCGTGAAATCGCTGCCGCCGGCAAGCACCGGGGACGCCGGCGTGACCCCGTCGGCCTGGTAGATCCGCGCCGTGACGTTGGCGGGCTCGGCGCCGCACATGCTCCCGGGTGCCGGGGCGGTGACGTTGGGGAGGAGGTCCGTGACGGTCGCCTGCCACGCCGTGGCGCCGCCCGTGTTCTGCACGTCGAGGGTGAAGCTGCCGGGGGCGAGGGCGCTCATGGTCGCCGGGCCGCTCTTCGAGAGGGTGAGCGCGGGGCCGACGATGGTGACCGCGCCGCTTGCGCCCGGGGCGCCGCTTGCCCTGGTGGCCGCGCTGTTGTCGACGCTGTTGTAGGTATAGGTCGCCGTGTTCTGGAACTGCTTCCCGAGCGTGTTCCCCGCGGCGTTGGAAAGGACCACGGTGACGTTGACCACCACCTGCTCCCCTGCCGGGATGTCGATGCCGCCCGACCTGTCCTCGATCACCAGGGCGGTGGCGCTTCCCGTGTTGACCGGCGTGAAGGGGGGGCCGGAAACCCTCTGCACGCCGACCAGGCTCAGCTCCGCGCCGGTGACCGAGGCGGCGAGGTTGTCCAGGATGCGCACGTCGTACATGGCGGTGGGCTGCGGCACGGCCGGGACCGTGATGCTGTAGCCGAAGGGTTGGCCGATGGCCGCTTCGCCGGTCAGGGCCTGCTTGGCGAGCGCCGTCGCCGCCGCCGTGGTCAGCTGCACCGTGGCCGTACTGGTCGGGCCGTAGCTCTGCCGGTGGGCGAGCTGGCTGCCGGAGGGGACGTCCTGGCTGTCGAAGGAGTAGTAGGCGGTGACCTGCGCCTGGTTGTTGAGGATCACGCCTGCGCCCAGGCCGCTGTCCCCCCTCACCTGGTAGGTAAGCTGCAGGGCCTGCCCGGCAGGGATGGCGTAGAGGGCGGCCGAGCCGGCCGCGTCGAAGTTCCAGGTTGCCACGCCGCTTGCCGCGCTGTACCCCGCGGGAAGCACGGGGAGCGTCGCTGCGACCGCGCCGGTCGCGCTGTCGACCAGGGCGACGGCGGTGGTGGCGACGCCCCCCTGGCGCAGGCCGGGGGGAAGCGTGTCGGTCAGCACCGCGTTGTAGGCCGGGGCCGTGCCGCTGTTCGCCATCCTGACCGTATAGGTGATCGGTTCGCCCGCGCTGATCACGGTGCCGCCTCTGGCCGTCGCGGCGCTCTTGGAGACGCTCAGAAGCGGCTGCCAGACGTCCACCGTTGCGGCCGAGCTCTTCGGCGTCGCTGCGACGCCGTCTATGGCGTAGCTGAGCGTGGCGTTGTTGACGAGTTGCTGCGCCGTCGGCGACTGCGCCAGCGTATCCTTCACCACGCGGGCGCGGTACGTGATGGTCAGGGTGTTGTTGGCCGGGTTGTTGTCCGCGGCGTTGCTGACGTTGCCCAGGTTCCAGGTGAGCGTGCCGGTTTCCCCCGGCGCGGGCTGGGAGGCCACCGCGTAGCTGAAGTTGCCGCTTCCCGGGGCCGGGGCCATCCCCACCAGCGCGTCGAAGGCGAGACCCGCCGGAAGCTGGTCGGCGAGCACCACGTTCTGGGTCACCCCTTCGCGCAGCGTCAGGGCAAGGCTGTAGAGCGCCGTGTCGCCGACGCGCAGGGTCGCGTCGCTGCCGCCGCCCGGGGGGGAACTCCAGGAGTCGGAGAGCACCGTCTTCTCCAGGGCGGTCGGGTCGAAGGAGGAGACGGTGGCCAGGGCCGGGCCCGAGCAGTAGTTGTCGGGCGCGGTGACGTCGGGGCAGCCGGCGCCGGTGCGCTCCCCTGCCACCGAGCCGCTGAGCGAGGTCCACTCCACGTAGCTGCGGTTGGTGATCGGCACGCCGCTGGTTTCCAGCACGGTCGCCCGATAGCTGACCACCAGCGTCCCGCCGGCGGGGATGTCGAGGCTGGTGTCGCCGTTTTGCCCCCCCCAGTCCAGGGCGCCGCTTGGGAGGAGCAACGGTTGGGTTATGAAGCCGCTGGCGGGGACGCCGTTCACCAGCGCCGTGGCCGAGCCCGGGACCAGGGCCAGGTTCGCCGGCAGGAAGTCGATCAGGTCGGTGTCGTACGCCTGGGCGCCGCCGTCGTTGGTCACGGCGACGCTGTAGCGCAGCACGTCCCCCGGCGCGGCGGGAGAGGCTGCCGGCTTGCCTGCCGGAGAGGCGTATGCCACCGTCTTGGCGACGCTCAGGTGCGGCTCGACCACCGTCATGGCCGTGGTGGTTGCCGCGCCGCCGTTTGCCTGGGTGAGGCTGTCGCCGTTCACCTTGTCGTAGCTGTACGACGCGGTGTTGGCGAAGCTCACGCCGCTGCGGTTCTGGGGGGCGTTCAGCAGGGTGGTCGTCACCCGGATCACCGCCTGCCCGCCCGCGGGGATATCTATCCCGGTGCTCAGGTCCTGCAGGACGACGTTGGTGGCCGTGCCGGTGTTGGTCAGGTTCCAGGTGCCGCCCGATATCACCTCCGCGTCCACGAAGCCGAGGCCGGCGCCGGAGAGCGCCAGGTTGTCCAGGATCCTCACGTCGTAAAGCGGGATGTTGCTCGGCGCGGCGGGGACCTTGATGAGGTAGCTGAACTGCTGGCCGATGGTCGCCGCGGCCGGTGCGGGGTTTGCCTTGGAGAGCGCCCCCGGCGCCTGGACGGCCACGGAGGTGGCGTCACCTCCGGAGCCAAGTAGCACCGTGCCGTTTAGGTACGGGTCGTCGCTTGGGCCGGACCAGGTCGTCGTGTTTTCGGTCCCGGTTAGCTGCGCCTGGTTAGAGACGACGGTGCCGTTGGGAAGGCCCGGCTCCAGCGTGGCGTCGAACTCGATCCGTATCTGGGAGGTGGTCGAGGCTCCCCCCGGCAGGGTGAGGCCGGTGACGGTTATGGAGCCGGGCGAGCCGCCGCCAGGCTGCGTGACGCCGACCGCGCCCCCCGCCGGGGTGACCGTGACGTTGGAAATGGAGCTGAGGCCGGCAGGGAGGTTGTCCGTGATGGCGATGTTGTTCAGCGGGGGCCAGGTAAAGTTCTGCAGCAGCAGCGTGTAGCGCAGCCGGTCCCCCGGGAACGCAGAGGTGGCAGGGTTGGCGCCGGTGGTCAGGTCCCGGACCGTCTTTTGGAAGTAGTAGCCGGACAGGGCCGCCGTGACGGTGTAGGCGTCCTGGAAATCGAGGGTCCCCGGCGTGCCGTCGGTGATGGTACGCGCGTATTCGCGGCGGCCGCTGACGCCGCTGCCGGCGCTGAACCACCTGGTGGCCCCCGCGATGTTGGTGAGAGTCGTGCCGGATGCGACGCCGGCGCTGTCGATCTGTGCCTGGTAGCCGATGATCAGGCGCTGGGCCGGCGCGATCCTGGTGGTGTCGAGCAGGGTGAAGGTGAGCTGGCCGGGGGAGCCGCTGCCGCCGCTCCAGGCGAGCGTGAAATCCGTGCCGTTTGCCAGGGGGGGAGAGACGGGGGTGACGCCGTCCGAGGCGAAGATCCGTGCGACGACCGTTGCCGCCGGCGAGAAGGTGCTCATGCCGGCCGGGATGTGGTCGGTGACGGTGACATTCCAGGCGTCGCTCCCCCCGCTGTTCTGGACGTCGAGCGTGTACTGGATCTGCGAGTCGACGTTGACCGTCGCCACCGACCCCGACTTGGTAAGCGTGAGCCCCGGTTCCACCACCGTCATCGGCGGCGTCGTGCCGGGCCAGGCCTGCAGGTCGAGCATGCTGGTGGAGTTGATCGGCTTGTTGAACCACATCCTGGCCGTGTTGCTGAACTGGGACCCGGCCTGGTTCACGTTGGCAGGGTTGTTGTCGAGGACCACGGTGACCTCGATCTCCAGGTTCATCCCCGCCGGAAGCGAGGCGAGCGACGGGTTGTACTCGTAGGAAAAGACCAGGTGCCTGGCGGCATCCGACAGCACGCCGGGGTGGTTGGCAAGCCAGGTGCCGCTGGCGCCGAGGGCAAGCGGCGCGCCCCCGTTCAGCCGGGTCCTGGCGCCGGTGCCGGGGTCGACGAGGTAGGCCGCGTTGGTCACGTGGCTGAGCGCGGCCCCGGTGGCGGTGAGATCGTCGGTGATGACGACGTCGGTAACCGTGGCGTCGTCGGCGTTGGCGATGTACTGGAAGGTGCCGGTGGCGTCGAGCTTTCCCAGAAGCGGCACGGTGATGGTGTAGGTAAAGGGGACGCCTACGGCGGCACTGGTCTGGGCCGGCGGGTTCTTCTTGCTGACCGCGTCCACCGGCACCATGAACTGCTGGCAGGAGGGGCTGATGTTGTTGTAGCCGCCGGGCGCCCAGTAGATCCAGAAGTCCGACTGGGTCGGGTCGTTGCACGACATGTTGCCGTAGTAGAAGACATCCAGGAAGGCTATGTAGTAGGATTGCTGCCCCGGAAAGTTGAAATTTATGTTGGTGATGGGGAAACCGCCGATCGAGTCCGGGAAGTTCTTTATCGTGCAGTTGGTGTCGATCCCGAAGGTGGAGGCGGATCTAACGCTCGCCAGGGTGGCGGGGTTGTTGCCGTCCACCACCCCCCCGAACTCGGAGCAGAAGACGCCGGCGGCCATCACCGGCGAGGCCGCGCCCAGCGCCAGGAGCAAAAGAGCAACAGTGAGCAGCTTGTGAGCCAGGTTCGATACTCTTGGTTTTGCCTGCATAATGATTCCCACTCGATCGGAAAACGAAGTTACCTGCACGATGAATAAAAAAAGAGCGCCCCCACCTTCCGAAGATGAGAGCGCTCCTTGTAACGGTAAACGAACCGGGTGCCAAGATGCCAACTCATCTCTTCGGCAACCCGGCTATCCTGGTAGGTCAGGACCCGTGGCTTTGCGTCGCCGGATTACTCCGGTTTTGCCCGTTCGGAGAACGTTTTCTGTTTGCCTTGTCAACTCACTGAACACCTCGCACTTTCGCTTCCGACAGCGATCCGCGCACGAAAAAACCCGCGCCACAGCCGGTGATTCGACTGGTAGCGCGGGTTTCACTTGCCCCGTAGGGATGAGACTAACCGCTTTTGTTTCTGTTGTATCCGCCGGCGGGAAAACCCCGTCAGGCAGGGCTTACTTCAGGCGTTCCTGCTTCGTCACGTCGCACACGCGGTACTCTGCCACGTTGATGGTCACCTGGAGACAGGGCGCTGAGAGCAGTCCGATCTCCTTCAGGCAGTCGCTCAGCTTCCGCTTCCACTCCGGATCAAGGTCCGTTTTCCTTATCGTCTTCTCCATCGCCTTTGCCTCGCACGCCCTGTGGCGTCACCCAACCGGGTGAACAGCTTTGTACCGCAATAAAAAAGGAGCGCTCTCATCTGCCAAAGATGAGAGCGCTCCTTGTGTCGGTAACATACCGGGTGCCAAGATGCCAGCTCATCTCTTCGGCAACCCGGCTATCCTGTGAGGTCAGGACCCGTAGCTTTGCGTCGCCAGATTACTCTGGTTTTGCCCGTTCGGAGAACGTTTGATTGTAATGGATCGGCGCGCTCGCGACTCCGGGAGAAAGCGCCTGGCGGGCTCCCACAAAAAAAAGGAGCGCCACATCTGCCAAAGATGAGAGCGCTCCTTGTGTCGGTAACATACCGGGTGCCAAGATGCTAACCCATCTCTTCGGCAACCCGGCTATCCTGTTAGGTCAGGACCCGTGGCTTTGCGTCACCAGATTACTCCGGCTTTGCCCGTTCGGAGAACGTTTTACAGCTGCTGCTTTCTGCCAAATGCCCGGATTAAGATCAAGGCTTTTTTTGTGAAGGTTAACGATTTTTTTCCTCAAACGGATGGGCGGAACATCAGCGCCCATAGATTTCGCACTCTTACAGGCAGGCCAACATGCTTTCAATCAGTCAGCCATGCCGCCCTCCCCTTATGTCCGCCGCGCCCGGTGACTCGCGCTGAACTCACAGTTTCGCCTCCTGACTGTAAACTTCGCATCCGGTGCTGTCTCTGCCGACTCTTGTGACAGAACTTTGCCGTCCTCCTCCTTTCCACTGCGCTTTGCAGCTTTCGCAAGGCAATATTGACAGTATACTGATTATATGCATAATGACTCTCCTGCCGGCCGGGACTGTGTGTGATATACTCCCGTAATTTCTTGCTCTCTTTATCATGAGTGCAGAGGGACCAAGCGGATAATGGGAACCGGTTTCGAGAGAAAGGGGCTGCTATGAAATCACCGGAAACAACATCGATCGAGATAGAGAAGACCGTCGGTTTCCTGCTGGCCAAGGCGTACCAGCGCGCCTGCCTGATCTTCAAGGAGCAGTTCGAGGGGTACGACCTGACCCCGCAGCAGTTCGGGCTGCTCGGCTTTCTCTGGCGCGAGGACGGCATCAGCCAGTCGCTTTTGTCCGCGAAGAGCCAGATCGACAGGACCACCATGGGGGGGCTCATCGACAGGCTGGAGAAGGAGGGGCTGGTGGTCAGGCAAGCCCACCCGGAGGACCGCCGCGCCTACCGCATCTGCCTCACGGAAAAGGGGAAGGCGCTGCAACCGGAACTGACTCCCCTGGCGCTGCGCGCCCAACAGACGCTGATCGCGAAGCTGGAACCCCAGGAAATCGACACCTTGAAAGCGCTGCTGGAAAAGATCCGCAGCTGATCCGGAGCATTAATGCGAAAGGTTCTAGTCATATTGGCGTTGCTGTCGCTCGCCGGAGCAGGAGCGGCGCATGCGGAAGCTCTTACCCTGAAGGAGTGCCTGCAAAATGCGGCCGCGACCAGCAAGGGGCTGAGAGCGGCTTCCCACGAGGTGGGGATCGCGCAGGAACAGATCGATGTGGCCGGAAGCGCCAGGCTGCCGCGGGTCGATCTGCAGGCGGGGTACGTGGCGCAACTGAAGGCCCAGGCAGTGAAGTTCGGCGCCATCGAGCAGGAGACCCAGGACCCGCGCTTCCCCTTCCTGAACCTGAATATCTACAACACCCTTTACGACTTCGGCCGCACCGGCGCACGCGAGGGGAGAGCCAGGATGCAGCGCGACGCCGCGCAGTACGCCTATTCCGGCTCCGAGCAGGACCTCTTCATGGAGGTGGTGCGCGCCTACTACGGGATCATGGTTGCCGAAAAGCTGGTCGGCGCTGCGAACGACGAGGTGGTCCAGATGACCGCTCATCAAAAGACGGCGCAGGCCCTCTTCGATCAGGGGGTGGTTACCCGCAACGACCTGCTCCAGGCGGAGGTGCGGGTGGCGTCGAGCCGGCAGAACCTCTACAGCGCCTTGAACGCGGTCGAGAACGGCTGGCTCGTCTTGAACTACCTGACCGGCGCCCCGGCCGATTTCCGCGCGGAGCTCCAGGAGGAATCAGGATTGCCCGGGGTGCCCGAACCGCAGCTCGCTGCGGACCTCTCCCGGCGCGGCGAGATCGCGGCGCAAAAGGCGGCGGTGGCCGCGTCGGAATTCGCGGTAAAAGAGGCGAAAAGCGACTACTACCCCGAGTTCTTTGCCAATCTGGGCGTGGATTACGCCGACAACAGCAAGGTGCGGGAGCAGACCATGGTGGCCGCGACGCTGGGCCTCAAGGTGAACCTGTTCGACGGACGCGCCAAGGCAGCCCGGGTCAGGCAGGCGGTGCAGGCGCGCTCCAGGGACGAAGAAAGGCTCAGGGACCTGGAGGACCGGGTCAGGCTGGAACTGGCTACCGCCCTAAACGACATGAAGGTGGCAGCCTCCAGGATAAACGTCGCTGAAAAGGCGATCGCACAGGGGATGGAAAACCTCCGCATCACGAAGGACCGCTACCTGGAACAGGTAGGCACCGCCACCGAGGTGGTCGACGCCCAGACGCTCTTGACCCAGACCAGGACCGACTACTACCGCAGCGTCTTCGATCTGCAGCTCTCCGCAGCCAGGGTGAAGAGGGCCACGGGGGAGCTTAGGTGAGGCAAAGATAAAGATAAAGATAAAGATTGAGATTGAGATTTGGATTGAACAACGACTGGATTACCCGGGATCATCTTTCGGAGAGGCTGACGAGGCCTTTCGTTATGGAGCTGGATAAATGGCGGAACAAGGCACAGAGACGAAGAGGACTCCCGGTATGAACAAGAAACAGCGCGGAGTGATCGCCCTTTTGCTAATCGTTGCGATCGGGAGCATCTTGGGACTGCAGCGCTGGGCGCACAGCAAGACGCATATCGGAACCGATAACGCCTTCATTGAATCCCACGTCCATTCCATCTCCAGCAGGGTCGCAGCCCCGGTGCTGAGGGTCGCAGTGGACGACAACCAGTACGTGCGCAAGGGCGATCTGCTGGTCGAGCTCGATCCTGCCGATTACGAGGCCCGCGCGAAGAGTGCCGCGGCCTCCCTGGAGATCGCCAGGAACGAGACTTCGGGCGACTACGCCCAGGTGGCAGGGGCCAGGGCAAGCATCGGACTGGCCGCCGCAGGGCTGGAGCAGGCGCACATGGATCTCAAACGGGGCGAGGCCCTTTACGCAAAAGAGGTGATCCCGAGGGAGCAGTTGGACAGGCTCCGCACCGCGGTCAGGATCGCACAGATGCGGCTCATGGAAGCGCAGGAAGCGGAAAACCGGGCAAAGGCGATGATCGGGGTTTCAGGGACGGGCTCCAGGGATGCCAGGGTCGCACAGAAGCAGGGGGAATTGGAAACGGCGAAGCTGAACCTCTCCTATACCCGTATCGTCGCGCCCAACGACGGTTACGTGACAAGAAGAGGCGTCGAGGCCGGCAACTACGTGCAGCCAGGACAGGCGCTCATGGCAGTGGTAAGCCTGAAGGATGCCTGGATCACGGCGAACTACAAGGAGAGCCAGCTTACAGAGGTAAGGCCCGGGCAGAAGGTGGAGTTCAGCGTGGACAGCTACCCCGGCCGCCGCTTCACCGGCCGGGTCGAGAGCATCATGGCGGGGACGGGCGCCGCCTTCTCCATGCTGCCGCCGGAGAATGCCACGGGAAACTACGTGAAGGTCATCCAGCGCGTTCCGGTGAAGATCGCCATCGACAAGGGGAGCGACCCCGAGCGCCTGCTGCGCATCGGCATGAGCGTGGTCCCCACCATCCTGACCGGCAAGAGGTAACTGCACCGGCAGGCTAAGGCTAAGGTTAAGGTTAAGGTTGAGGTTGAGGTTGAGGTTAAGGTTAAGGAGCCTTCTAAGCCTCAACCTTAACCTGTTTTTTATCTGTTACTTCGGCGGTCCGATGGAAAAAGCTGAAAGGAATATAAACAAGTGGCTCATCACCATCACGGTGATGCTCCCGGCCATCATGGAGATCGTCGACACCTCCGTCGCCAACGTCGCCCTCCCCCATATGCAGGGAAGCCTCAACGCCGGGACCGACGAGATCACCTGGGTGCTCACCTCCTACCTGGTGAGCAACGCGGTGGTCCTTCCCATGACCGGCTGGCTGGCCCGGATGTTCGGCCGCAAAAGGTTTCTCATCACCTGCATCACCCTCTTCACCCTCGCCTCGCTCGCTTGCGGCGCCGCGCCCACCCTCGGCACGCTAATCTTCTTCAGGGTGCTGCAAGGCGCCGCCGGCGGCGCCCTGATCCCCATGAGCCAGGCCATCATGATGGAGACCTTCCCCCCTTACCAGCAGGGGATGGCCATGGCCATCTTCGGAGTCGGCGCCATGTTCGGCCCCATCATCGGCCCGGCGCTGGGGGGGTGGATCACCGACAACATGAGCTGGCGCTGGATCTTCTACATCAACATACCGATCGGGGTGGTCGCAGTCGTCATGGCCTCCTTCTTCATCTACGATCCGAGCTACCTGAAAAGAACCAAGGTCTCCGTCGACTACTGGGGACTGGCCCTGCTCACGGTGGGACTGGGAGCGCTCCAGATCGTGCTCGACAAGGGACAGCAGGAGGACTGGTTCAACTCCCCCTTCATCATCGCCTGCTCCGCCCTGACCGTCATCTCGCTGCTGGCGCTGCTCTACGTTGAGCTCACCCACCCGCACCCCGTCGTAAACCTGCGGCTGTTCAAAAACGTCTCCTTTTCCGCCGGCAATCTCATCATGTTCGCCGTCGGCTTCTGCCTGTACAGCTCCATCATGCTGATTCCGCTCTTTTTGCAGACCCTCATGGGGTACAACGCCACCATGGCGGGAATGGTGCTCGCCCCGGGGGGGGGCGCCACACTGGTCTGCATGCCCTTCGTGGGCGCCGCGATCCAGCGCTACGACGGGAGGAAGGTGGTTCTGGCCGGGCTGCTGATCAGTGCCTACTCCATGTTCCTCATGCAGGGCTTCACCCTGGAGGCTGCCTACGAGGATTTCGTCTGGCCCCGCGTGGTGCTCGGGGTCGGGCTCGCCATGGTCTTCGTCCCGCTCACCACGGTGACGCTCGCGACCATATCCAAGGAGGAGATGGGAAACGCAACCGGTATCTTCAGCCTTTTGAGAAATATCGGCGGAAGCGTCGGCATCGCGATCGCCGCAACGCTGCTGTCCCGCTACTCGCAGTTCTACCAGAACAACCTGGTGGCACACGTCACCCCCTACAACCCGCTGGTGCAGTCCAAGCTGGAGATGCTGAAGGGCGCCACCATGGCGCGCGGCATGGACGCCGTCGCAGCTGGCAAGAGTGCCCTTGCCATCGTCTACGGGACCGTCCAGAGGCAGGCCTACATGCTCGCCTACAACCGGATCTTCTTCATCGTGGGGCTCGCCTTCCTGGTGATCGTTCCGCTGTTGTTGCTGCTGAAAAAGCCGGAGAAGCATCTCCCCCCGCCCCCTGCGCATTAGATGAACCGGGGGAGGAACTTCCTGAAGAAGCAGGACTCCGGAAACGGAAAAAGGCGAGGGTAGCTCCCCCGCCTTTTAACCGTCCGTTGAGACCAGTTCCCGCCTTTAACGCTTCTTTTCCGCCTCTTCCGCGGCCCGCTTCTCGTGGGCCAGCCGAACCCGCTCCAGGTCCTCCCAATGCGCGTTCCAGTCCTTCTTCCTTATCGCGTGAAGCATGAAGCTCCCCGCGACGATGCATATGCCGAAGAAAAACTGCATCACCCTGAAGCCGTCAGCGACACCGTAAATGATGCAGGCGACCCCGATGAACCCAAGCAGGAAGGGAGCGCTGAAGATGAAACTTGCCAGTGACTTTTTCTCTGTTTTGTCTCCCATCGATTCCCCTTTCAGCGTGCAACTTGCTTGGTCTGCTCGGCTTCCGACCATGACGGAGGTCAGGGCCCTGGAACTTGCTAGGCGGTGCGGCTGGTGATCTCGATCAGGTGGTAGCCGAACTGCGTCTTGACCGGGCCAAGAACCTTGCCGACCTCGCCGCTGAATACCACCTCGTCGAATTCCCTTACCATCTGGCCCGGGCTGAACTCGCCCAGAGCGCCACCCTGGTTGCCGGAGGGGCAGGAGGAATTTTCACGAGCGACGACGGCGAAATCCGCTCCCGCCTCGATCTTGTTCTTCAACGCGAGGCAGGCTTCCTCGGTGGCTACTAAAATATGACGTGCTTTTGCTCTGGCTGCCATGATCTCTCCTTTTCCTTGTCAATCTGAATAGCTTCGAAGGCGCTCATTATAGCGCGAACCCAGGCTGCTTAACAAATGAAAAAACGAGAGGATCGTCATCGGTCGATCCCCCCGCTTACAGTCAAAAGCGCCAGCCGAAGCTCAGGCGTAGCGAACCAGTTCGGACATGTCGCGCACCGCGCGGTCCAGCCCCACGAGGATCGCCCTGGACATGATGGAGTGGCCGATGTTGAACTCCTCTATCCCTCCGATGGCCGCCACCCTCTTCACGTTGATGTAGTTCAGGCCGTGTCCCGCGTTCACCCCGAGATCGAGCTTGCGGGCCAGCTTCACCGCGTTCTCGATCTTGATCAGCTCCTGCTCCTCCTCTTTCCAGCTGCGCGCCTCCGCGTAGGAGCCGGTGTGGATTTCGATGTAGTCGGCCCCGATCTTGTTGGCGACCTTGATCTGGTCAGGATCGGGATCGATGAAGAGGCTGACGATGATCCCCCCCTGCTGCAGCCTCTCTATGGCTGCCTTCAGCGCCTCCTGATGAATCCTGACATCGAGCCCCCCCTCGGTGGTAAGCTCGGCCCGCTTCTCGGGGACCAGGGTGCATGCCTCGGGCTTGGTGGCAAGAGCGATGGCGACCATCTCGTCCGTGGCGGCCATCTCGAGGTTCAGCCTGGTCTGCACGGTCTTGCGCAGGATTTTCAGGTCGCGGTCCTGGATGTGCCTGCGGTCCTCGCGCAGGTGAATGGTGATGCCGTCGGCTCCGGCCAGCTCGGCAATGGCGGCGGCCGCGACGGGATCGGGCTCCGTCCCTCCCCTCGCCTGCCTAAGCGTCGCCACGTGATCTATGTTGACTCCAAGCCTAGCCACGGTCTTCACCTCCCAGTGCGGCGGACACCGCCGACGCGATGTCGTTGGCCCAGCAACGGATGTCCCCTTCGTCCGTCCCTTCCAGCATGATGCGCAAAAGCGGCTCGGTGCCGGACCAGCGAATTAGCACCCTCCCCTCCCCCTTCAGTTTCTCCTCGACGTCCCGGATCAGCTTGGCGATCTCGGGGATCTCCGTGATGTCGGACTTCTGCGTGAGGCGCACGTTCACCAGCACCTGCGGCAGCGAGTGCATCACCAGGGCAAGCTCCGACAGCCTCTTCGAGCGCCGCTGCATGATGGCCAGCACCTGCAGCGCGGAGAGGATGCCGTCGCCGGTGGTGTTGTGGTCTAGGAAGATCATGTGCCCGGACTGCTCGCCTCCCAGGTTGTATCCCCCCTTGAGCATCTCCTCCACCACGTACCTGTCGCCGACCGCGGTCTTGATCACCTCGCCGCCGGCGCGCTTCATGGCGATATCGAGCCCCATGTTGCTCATCACCGTCGCCACCAGCGTGTTGTGCTTGAGCGTCCCCTGCTTGAGCATCTCCGTGGCGCAGATGGCCATGATGCGGTCGCCGTCCACCACGTTGCCGTACTCGTCGACGAAGATGACGCGGTCGGCGTCGCCGTCAAGGGCGATGCCGAGGTCGGCGCCGTGCTGCTTGACCGCCTCGCTCATCACCTCGGGGTGCAGGGAGCCGCAGTCCGCGTTGATGTTGGTGCCGTTTGGCTTGACGCCGATGGCGATCACCTCGGCCCCGAGCTCCTCGAAGACGGCGGGAGCCACCCGGTACGCGGCGCCGTTGGCGCAGTCGAGCACGATCTTCAATCCGGAAAGGTCCAGGTCCTTCGGGAAGGTGCTCTTCAGGAACACCACGAAGCGCCCGGCCGCATCGTCCAGCCGGTATGCCTTCCCTACCTCCCTCGCGGTCGGACGCAGCGAGTCGATGCGCTTGGAGAAGATGAGCTCCTCCATCATCAGCTCCGTCTCGTCGGGAAGCTTGAAGCCGTCGCGGGAGAAGAACTTGATGCCGTTGTCCTCGAAGGGGTTGTGCGATGCCGATATCACGACACCGGCATCGGCGCGCATGGAGGAGGTGATGTTGGCGATCCCCGGCGTGGGGAGCGGGCCGACCAGCAGGACGTCCACGCCCATCGAGCAGATCCCCGCCATCAGGGCGCTCTCCAGCATGTAGCCGGACAGGCGCGTGTCCTTGCCGATCACTATGCGGTGGCGCTTCTTGCCGTTTTTGAATATGTAGGCGGCGGCGCGCCCGATCTGCATCGCCATTTCCGCTGTCATCGGATAGACGTTGGCCACTCCGCGGACCCCGTCGGTACCGAAAAGCTTCTTCATCTGTTCACCTCTCTAGTAGATTCTGTTCCGCGCTCTCCGCTGACATGTTGCCTACGCTGCGCAAGAGCTTTTGCAGCCCATGCCTTTTCTTTACGGCTGCTCCTTCTTGGCCAGCACCAGCGTCACCCACTCCGGATACACCCGCACCACCTTCAGTTCGGGGGGGAGATCGAAGGAGCCTTGCGTGGGGGCTATGCTGACCTCGCCTGAACCGGCGCCGGCGAGATCGATCTCGCAGCGCACCGTGCGCAAAGGGAGGAGCAACAGCAGTATCCGCGGCCCCGAAACGATCACCTGAAGCTCGGGGGGGGGAGGCGAGTTCAGCCACACCCCTGCGGGGATCCCCTCCAGGGACACCTGCACAGTGAGCTTCACCTCGCCCGGCCGCTCCAGTACCACGCTGAGCCAGACCAGCACCGCCAGCAGCACCGAGAGTGCCTTGACCCCCTTGGACCATTCATGCGCCTTTGGCTGGGTCATTTGAGCCACCTTGTTTCCACGAGCCTTCTCAGGATCTTCCCCAGCGAAGGCATGTCGACGATATCGGTCTTCTTCCCGCCCACCACCACCGAGATGGTGCCGGTCTCCTCGGACACTACGATCACCACGGCGTCCACCAGCTCGCTCAGCCCCATCGCGGCGCGGTGCCTGGTGCCGAGGCTCTTGCTCACCTCGAGGTTCTGGGTAAGCGGCAGGAAACACCCCGCCTTGGTGAGCTTGCCGTGCTGGATGATGACGGCGCCGTCGTGTATCGGCGAGTAGGGGAGAAATATCGAGGAGATCAGCTCGCTGGTCACCTTGGCGTCGATATCGGTCCCCACCGCGAGATAGCTGTCCACCTGGATCGCCCGCTCGATCACGATGAGAGCGCCGATCCGCTTCTGCGCGAGCCCCGCGACCGCGAAGACCAGCTCGTCGATCACGTCGGACATCTCCACGTCCTTCTCGGTGCGGCTGCGGGTCAGCGTGGCGAACGCCTTGCGTATGTCGGTCTGGAAGATGACGGCAAGCGACACGACGGACGAAGCGAGAAAGAGGTCGATGATGAGCCGGACTGTCTGCAGGGAGAAGAAACGCGCCAGAAGGTGGCCGGCTACCAGCGCCGAAAGGACCGCGAGGATGCGCAGCGCCAGGACTCCCTTCAAGAGTCGCGAGAGCCGCGCGAAGATCAGTATCACCAGCGACAGGTCCAGGAGGTCCCGCAGCATGCTTATGTTTTGCAGGAAGAAATTCATCCGCACCAGTCGGGAAGCAGCTCATGCTTCCAGGTATGGGCCGGGGTGCTACATGAGCGCCCGCGCCATGACGGCGACGTCCCTCATGGCAGCCACGTCATGCACCCTTATGATGGAAGCTCCGTGCGCGATCGACAAAGCGACCGCGGCAGCAGTGCCGAAAATCCTCTCGCCCCCTCCCCTGCCGGTCACCGCACCGACAAAGGATTTCCTGGAAGGACCTACCAGTATGGGGCACCCAAGCGAAAGGAGTTCCTCGAGCCTTCTGATCAGCTCGAGGTTTCCCTCCGGACTCTTGCCGAAACCAAGCCCCGGATCCACCACGATGCGGCTCGCGGCGACGCCGGCGCCCTTGGCCAGCTCCAGGGAGTGCTGCAGGTACTTTTTCACCTCGCCCACCAGGTCGTCATAGCCGGTATCGCCCTGCATGGTGTCGGGCATCCCCCGGGTGTGCATCACCACCAGACCCGCGTCCGCTTCCGCCGTCACCCGCGCCATTTCCGGATCGAACATGAGGCCGGTGACGTCATTGACGATTTCGGCCCCGGCGGCACATGCCGCCCGGGCCACGGCCGCCTTGTAGGTATCGATGGAGATCGGGACAGAGATCTGTCCCTTGAGCGCCTCTATCACGGGGACCACCCGCTCAAGCTCCTGCTCCAGAGTGACCGCAGGGGCGTTGGGACGGGTGCTCTCACCCCCGATGTCGATGATGTCGGCACCCTCCCGCTCCATCTCCCGGGCCCTTTCCACGGCCCCCTCCAGGGAGAAGAAGCGCCCCCCGTCAGAGAAGGAGTCCGGGGTCACGTTCAAGATGCCCATGACCTGCGGACGCTCAAGCGACAGGGTGCGGCGGGAAAGCTCCCAGTTGCCGGGCGCAGGCATCATCAGACGGCCGGGGCTTCCACGGGAAGATCTTCCCCTGCCATGATGCGGTCGACCTCGTCGCCGGTGAGGTTTTCCTTCTCGATGAGGGCCAGCGAGATGCGGTGCAGGTTCTCCAGGTTGGTCTTCAAGAGGTCCTGGACCCTGGCGTAGTTCTGCTCCACGATGAGCCGGATCTCGTGGTCGATCTCGATCGCGGTCGCCTCGGAGTAGTTCTTCTGCGAAGCCATGTCGCGGCCTAGGAAGATCTGCTCGTCCTTCTTGCCGAAGCTGACCGGTCCGAGCTTCTCGCTCATCCCCCACTCGCAGACCATCTTGCGCGCGATGTCGGTGGCGCGCTCGATGTCGTTGCCGGCGCCGGTGGTCATGGAGTTGAAGATGATCTCCTCCGCCACGCGGCCGCCCAGAAGCACGGCGATCCTGTCCAGCAGGGACTCGCGGGAGTAGCTGTGCTTGTCCTCGATCGGGAGCTGCATGGTGACGCCCAGAGCCCTACCGCGCGGGATGATGGAGACCTTGTGCACCGGGTCGGCGCCCGGGATCAGCTTGGCGACCAGGGTGTGGCCGGCCTCGTGGTAAGCGGTGTTCTTCTTCTCCTCATCGGAGATGACCATGGAGCGACGCTCCACGCCCATGAGCACCTTGTCCTTGGCATCGTCGAAGTCGATCATCTCGACCATGCTCTTCTCCTTGCGGGCTGCGAGGAGCGCCGCCTCGTTGACCACGTTGGAGAGGTCGGCGCCGGAGAAGCCGGGGGTGCCGCGGGCGACGACGCCGAGGTCCACGTCCGGGGAGAGCGGGGTCTTCTTGGTGTGCACCTTGAGGATCATCTCCCTTCCCTTCACGTCCGGGCGGGGCACCACGACCTGGCGGTCGAAGCGGCCCGGGCGGAGCAGCGCCGGGTCGAGGACGTCGGGGCGGTTGGTGGCCGCGATCAGGATCACCCCTTCGTTGGATTCGAAGCCGTCCATCTCGACCAGGAGCTGGTTCAGGGTCTGCTCGCGCTCGTCATGCCCGCCGCCCAGACCGGCGCCGCGGTGACGCCCCACTGCGTCGATCTCGTCGATGAAGATGATGCAGGGCGCGCTCTTCTTCCCCTGCACGAAGAGGTCGCGCACGCGGGACGCACCCACGCCGACGAACATCTCGACGAAGTCCGAGCCGGAGATTGAGAAGAACGGGACGCCCGCCTCGCCGGCGATGGCGCGGGCGAGCAGGGTCTTGCCGGTGCCCGGAGGGCCCATGAGGAGCACGCCCTTGGGGATGCGCCCCCCGAGCTTGGTGAACTTCTTCGGGTCCTTCAGGAAGGAGATGATCTCCTCCAGTTCGTCCTTGGCCTCCTCGATGCCGGCCACGTCCTCGAAGGTGATCCTTCCCTGGGCCTCAGTCAGCAGCTTGGCGCGGCTCTTGCCGAACGCCATCGCCTTGCCGCCGCCGCCCTGCATCTGGCGCATGAAGAAGATCCAGACGGCGACCAGGAAGATGATCGGGAACCAGGAGATAAGCAGCGAGAACCAGGAGAAGCGCTCCTCCTCGGGACGCGCGGAGACCGCGATGCCCTTCTCGATGAGCTTCTCGGTCAGGTTGGCGTCGGCAGGCTTGTAGCTTCTGAACTCCTTGCCGTCCGCGAACTTGCCGATGATCTCGTTACCCTGGATGACAACGGAGGCGACCGGGCGGTTGACGTTCTTCACCTTGCCGGTTTCCACTGCCGCGATGAACTCGCTGAAATCCAGCTTTTCCTGGGTCGGCTTCGGCTTGTTGAAGAGGTTGAACAGCAGGATCATCATGAGGCTGATCACAAGCCAGAGCGCCAGGTTTTTATAGAATTGATTCAAGTTTCCTCCCGGACTGTTTCGTATGCTGCAACCCCGCTGTTTCCGGTGCCTTTTCCGGCAGCGTCAGCGGGCTGCTTTGGTTGTTTTGTCGACTGCGCCAAACCGTTTATGAGAATGATAAAAAAGGCGTTCAAATGAACAAAAGGATTACCACAAAGGGTGCTGGTTGACAAGAGCTTTAAGGTGTAATTTCAAGAATTTCCACCCGTAAAACCGCGCCAGTTGCGGCTGTGATGCGGGCCCTCTCCCCCATCCTCACCCCGGGGACCCAGATAATTTCCCCCTCGCTCACCAAAAGCGGGATGCGGCTGCGCAGATGCGGCGGGATCTTCTCGTTTATGAAGAGCTCCTTTACTTTCTGCGCCCCCGTCATGCCGAGGGGGTTGAAGCGGTCGCCGGGGGTGAAACTGCGCAGCAGCCAGGGAAACGGGGCGGCTTCGGGAGAGAGATACGCCACCAGGCGTGAAGCCGTTTCCAGTGCGGCGGGGCGTGCCATGCGCCGCACAAGCAATCTCCCGCCGCCCGGAAGCAGGTGGTCCCCCTCCCCTGGCACGACCAGCTCCCACGCCCCGCCAGCCGGCAGGTCGCACCTGGCGAAGCTCAAGGTATCGTAGCAGCGGCTGACGAAGCACTCCCCGGGGAGCTTGGCGCGCGCATTGGGGCGGGTGGAGGCCGCGAGCCGGTCGATCGCCTCCAGGTGGCGCGTGCCGATCCGCATCAGGTCTCCGCGCAGCTCCTGCAGCGCATGCCGGTACAGGCGGAGCCGGAGGGCGCGCGGCTCCTTGACGAGCGATTCCACGGAGAAATCCGTGCCCCCCTCGCGGCGGTCGGCGAGCCTTTGGTAGGCGGTCGCCGTCAACTGCTCCAGGAGTTCCTCGTCGCTGGCAAGGATCTCCGCCGTGGCCGCGAGCCTCTGCGAGACCTTCGGGTTGTAGCGCTTCAGGAAAGGGATCAGCTCGTGGCGGATGCTGTTTCTCAGGATGGCGGTGTCAGCGTTGGTGGCGTCGGTCCGCCAGGTTATCCCGCGCAGCTTCAAGTAACGCTCGATCTCGGCGCGGGACACCTGCAGAAGCGGCCGCTTGAGTTTCTGCGCGCTGCTCGCCATGGCGCTCAGGCCGCTTCCCCCGGCTCCGCGCAGCAGGCGGATCAGCACCGTCTCCGCCTGATCGTCCTGGTGATGCGCCAGGGCGATGCTGGTGGCGCCGTGCCGCAAGGCACACCTCTCGAAGAAGGCGTAGCGCGCCTTCCTCCCGGCATCCTCCAGCGAGAGCCGTGCCTGTCCGGCAAAGGCGGCGACATCGATGCGTTCAACCAGGAAAGGCAAGCCGTGGCTTTCAGCAAGAGCGGCGACGAAATTCTCGTCGCCGTCCGATTCAGCCCCGCGCAGGCCGTGGTTTAGATGAGCGACCACCAGGTGCAGGTGCTCGGCATCCAGTTGCGTCAGTATGTCGAGCAGGGCCACGGAATCGGCGCCGCCGGAAACCGCAACCACCACGGTCTCCCCGGCTCGGAATAGCCCCTGGCTCCGCACCTTTGCAACGAGATTATTCAAACGGATCCTTGAAAACTGTTCTATGTTCTATGTTCTATGTTCTATGTTCTATGTTCTATGTTCTATGTTCTATGTTTTATGTTCTATGTTCTATGCAGTACAGACAACTTGGCAGTCCACGTTTCCAACAAAAATTAAAGACTTGACCAGGTTCTAACGTAGAACATAGAACGTAAAACGGATTATCAGTCCTTAAGAGTGCACTCCCGCTCCCAGGCTCCGTAGCCGTCGCCTTTGATGTCCCAGAAGGATTCGATGCGGCTCGCGTAATAATCGAGCTGCGCGCACTCCGCCTCAATGGCCTGCAGGAATTTGAGCGAAATGAGCTGGTGCCCGTAGAGGAAACGGTAAAACTCCCTGATCCCGGAAAGATACCCTTCGATCTCTGAGGAAAGCGGCTCCATGGTGTTGACGATGTACCAGTTGCCGGCGAACTGGCGCACGATGCCGGGACGCTCTTCGAAGATGCTGCGCCCCTTGATGGAGACCACGAAATCCCTGATGAAGTAATCGGCGGCACCAGCGAGTGCGGTGGCTTGTTCAGGGGTAAGTCCGGCCTCCTGGCTCTCGCAGTAGAAACGGTGCAGAAGTCCGCTGCAAAGCTTATCGACCCTCACCTCGTCTTCGAGCGTGGTCGGCATGTAATCCCGCTTGTCCACCTTCAACACATCAAATGCCTCTTCGCAAAGCTCTCCCATGGTGCTCCTCTTTCTATTAAAAGATGTTCTATGTTCTATGTTCTGGGTTCTACGTTAACTTCCCGACCCAAGTCCCCGTCCTGCGCATGGATCGTCGGGGGCATTCCCCTGTCGGAGACGCGTTCGACACGGAAACGGGAAAGGATCTACTGCCTTCTCGGGTCGAGGGCGTCCCGAATCCCCTCGCCCACCAGGTTGTAGGAAAGGACGGTGACCAGGATCGCCACGCCGGGGAAAAGGGACAACCACCAGGCGAACTCGATGTAATCCTTCCCCGAGGTCAGGATGTTCCCCCAACTGGGGGTCGGCGGCTGCACACCTATGCCCAGAAAGGAGAGCGCCGACTCGGTGAGTATCGCGCCCGCGACACCGAGGGTCGCAGAAACGAGCACCGGCGACAATGCGTTGGGCAGGATGTGCCGGAAGATGATCCGCTGATCGGAGGCGCCCAACACCCGCGCCGCCTGAACGAAGTCGCGGCTCTTCAGGGAAAGCACCTCGGCCCGCACCAGGCGCGCCACCCCCATCCACCCGGTAAGCCCGATGATGACCATGATGTACCAGATGGACGGCTCCAGCATGGCGATCACGGCCAGGATCAGGAAGAAGGTCGGGAAGCAGAGCATGATGTCGACCACCCGCATCAGCAGGGAATCGATCCAGCCGCCGTAAAAACCGGCGAAGAGACCGACCACGGTCCCGATCAGCACCGCGATCCCCACGGCCACGAAGCCGACCTTGAGCGACACCCTGGCGCCATAGAGGACCCTGGTGAAGACGTCGCGCCCCAGCTCGTCGGTGCCGAACCAGTGATCGGCGGAGGGGGGGAGCAGCACGTGCCAGGCATCTATGGCGTCGGGATGATAGGGGGTGATGAACTGCGCCGCCAGCGATACCAGGAACAGGGCGAGGATGATGACCAGCCCCGCCGCGGCGAACCGGTTCTCCATGAAGCGCTGCCAGAATTCCTGAAAGGGTCCCTTGATCTCTGCGCTCATGGTCAGCCTCGCCCGTGCCGGATGCGGGGATCGGCGAACGCGTAGCAGAGGTCCGCCAGCAGGTTGCCGATCAGCGTGAGCCCGGCGCCGATCACCAGGATCCCCATGACCAGCGGATAGTCGCGCGCCATTACCCCCTGGTAGAAAAGCTGCCCCATCCCGGGGATGGAGAAGATGGTCTCGAAGATGACGCTGCCGCCGATCAGGGCGGGGAGGGAGAATCCCAGCAGCGTGATGACCGGGAGCAGCGCGTTCTTCAGGGCGTGCCGGTAGATGACGACGCGCTCCTTCACCCCCTTGGCCCGGGCCGTCGTGATGTAGTCCTGCGACAGCACCTCCAGCATGGTCGAGCGCATGTAGCGGGAGAGACCGGCGAGGCTTCCAAAGGTGGCGATGGAGATCGGCAGGATCAGGTGCTTCGCCAGGTCCCAGAACCGCTCAAGCGGCGGGAGCGTCTCGCTCCCAAGGGAGTGGATACCGGAGATGGGGAGCCAGGAAAGCTTCACGCCGAAAAAGTACATGCAAAGGAGCGCGAGCCAGAAGGTCGGCACGGCGAACCCAACGAACACGAAGACGGATATGCCGCGGTCGATGAGCGTGTCCCGGTGCACCGCCGCCATGATCCCGATGGGGAGGGCGAGGCCGAATTCGAGGATCAGGGCGATCACGTTGAGCGATATGGTGACGGGGATCCGCTCCTTGATCTTGTCCAGCACCGGCCGGTTGTCGGGCGCAAAGGAGTGACCGAAGTCCAGGCGCGCCAGGTTGGACAGCCACATGCCGTACTGTACGTGGAGCGGCTTGTCGAGGCCGTAGAACTCGCGCAGCCTGGCCCTGGACTCCGCCGAGACCTTCGGGCTCATCGCGGTCTGCATCTCCACGGGTTCCCCCGGCGCCAGGTGGATCACCGTGAAGGTGATCAGCGTGATCCCGATCAGGAGCGGGAACAGCATGAGAATGCGTTTTATCAGGTAGTTGGCCATAGTTCTCGCATTAAACGCTTAGATATGCCGCGACAGGGTCCGCCGGCGCCTCAGTCTCAATCGTAGAATCGACGGACCGCGGCAGGAGCGCAGCTGCATCCCCCGTCCCGGTCCCTGCCTTTAGCGCTCCACGTACCACTTGATCAGGTTGTGCCTGATCCCGGCGGGGGCGGGCTCGATCCCCTTGATCCTGGAGGAGACCACCGGCAGGGCATCCGGCACGTAAAGGAAGGTGTAGGGCTGGTCCCTGGCCAGTAGCTCCTGGATCCGGTAGTAGCGGTCGCGCCGCTTCGCCATGTCGAAGGTGCCGCGTCCCTCCACTATCAGCCGGTCGACCTCGGCGTTCTTGTACCCGACGAAGTTCAGCTCCTTGGGCCCGGTCTTGGAGGAGTGCCAGACGTCGTACAGGTCGGGGTCCTGCGAGATGGTCCAGCCAAGCAGCACCGCCTCGAACCTCCCCTTGTCGATGAAGTTGGTCAGAAACGACGCCCACTCCATGACCCGGATCTTCACGTCTATGCCGACGCGCTTGAGCCGCCTCTGGATGATCTGGGCGCACTTGAGCCTCTGGTCGTTCCCCTGGTTGGTCATGATGGTGAAGCTGAGCGGCTTGCCGTCCTTCTCCAGTATGCCGTCGCTCCCCATGACGAAACCGGCCTCCTTCAAAAGTGCCGCGGCGCGCGCCGGATCATAGCCGGGATCGGCATCCACCTTCCCCTTGTAGGCCCAGGTCCCGGGCTTGTAGGGGCCATGGGCTATCTGCCCCATGCCGAGCAGCACCCCCTGGATGATCTCTTCCTTGTTGATGGCGCAGGTGATCGCCTGGCGCACCCTCGCGTCCTGGAACAGCGGCAGGCGCAGGTTGTACCCCAGGTAGGTATAGGCGGAAGCGGGATAGCGGTACTTGTTGAAACGCGCCAGGAACTGCTCGGTGTTGGTCTGGCGCTGGTACTGCACCGGGGAGAGCCCCATCATGTCGATTCCGCCCGCCTTGAGCTCCATGTACATGGTCGAGCTGTCGGGAATGATGCGGTAGACGTAGCGCGACAGGCGCGGCGCCCCCTCGTAATACTGCGGGTTCGCCTCCAGGATCACCCTCTGCCCCGGAATCCACTCCTTGAAGACATAGGGGCCGGTGCCGACCGGCTTGCGCGAAAGCGGGCTCTTGGTGATCTCCTTACCCTCCAGCAGGTGCGCGGGAAGGACCGGCATCCCCCAGGAGGCGAGAGCCGGCGCAAAGGGCTTGGCGTAGCGGACCTTGAACCTGTAGGGGCCTTCCGCTTGGGCGCTCTGCACCTGCTTGAAATCCTCGGCATAGGCGGTAGGGGTCTTGGGATCGATGGTGACGCGGTAGGTGTAAAGTACGTCCCGTGAGGTGAACTCGCGGCCGTCGTGCCATTTCACGCCGCGGCGCAGGTTGAAGGTGATCCCGAGGCCGTCCGGGGACACCTGCCATGACTCGGCCAGGTCTCCCTCGAGCTTCAGGTTCTTGTCGTAGCGGACCAGTCCGTTGTAGACCAGGCCCGCGACGTCGCTGGAGGCGGAATCGGTGGAAAGGATCGGTATCAGGTTGGACGGCTCGCCTATGCTGCCGGTAACGAAGGAGTCGCCGCGGGGGGCGGCCCCGCCCTGCACGCGCGCCTTCTCCTCAGGCGCGCCTTCGGAGCAGCCGGCGAAAATCAGGGCGGCGACGAGTAGGGCAAGGCAGCGGGAAAGGATCATTTTTCCCCGCTTTCCTGGCGGCAGCGCTTGATCTTGTCGGCAACTTCCGTGGTCTGCTCCGGCTCCATCTTCTGCAACTTCTTGTACAGGGGAAGCGCCTTTTTGAAGGAACGGACGGCGCAGTATGCATCGGCCAGGTGGCCGATCACGGTGGCGTCCCCGTCGGAAAGCTCGGCGGCGCGCTCAAGCTGGGAAATCGCCTCGTTGTAGCGCTTCATCTTGTAGTAGGTCCACCCCAGGCTGTCCAGGATGAAGCCGTCGTCCGGCTTCAGCTCTACGGCCCTCTTCAGGAAAGCGAGCGCCTCCTCCAGGTTGGCCCCCATCTCGGCGTAGGTGTAGCCAAGGTAGTTGAGCGCCTGGGCGTCGTTGGGGGTGACGGCCAGCACTCGCTTCATCATGGATACCGAAAGCTCCTTCTGACCCAGCTTGTCGTGCAGGATGCCGAGCCTGAACAGCACCCGCGGATCGCCCTGGAGCTTCTGGTCCATCGTTTTCAGCACGTTGATGCCGTCCTGGTAGCGCTCCATCGATTCGTAAAGGCCGGCAAGGTGCAGGTACAGCTCGACCCGGGCCGGTTGCTGCCTGATCTCTTCCTGCAGCAAAGCCACGCCGTTGGCGGCGTTCCCCTTCTCCTTGTACAGGTAGGCCAGATGCCCGACCGCATCGACGTAGTAAGGCGAGTCCTTGGGGATCTTCTGGAACTCGGCGATGGCCTGGTCCGTGGCCTCCTTCTCCTCGTAGGCGGTCGCCAGGTAGAAGCGGACCTGCTGGGCGCCCGGCTCTGCGTCCAGGATCTCCTGGAAGGTCTTTATCGCCTCGTCGTAGCGCTCGAGCTCCAGCAGCAAAAGCCCGATCTTGCGGGAGTTCTCAAGCGTCTTCCCCCCCTTTTCCCGCAAAAGGGCCAGGGCCTCCTCGAGACGCTTTTGCTGGATGTAGAGCTGCGCCAGGTGCTGTATCACGTTGGCGTTGGCCTCGTTGATCTCCAGGAGTACCTTGTAGCTTTCGATGGCGTCCCCCAAAAGCCCCTGGGTCTCCTGGGATATGCCCATCTCGATGAGTGCCTGCTCGAAGTCGGGCTTCAGGTCCAGCGCCTTCTTGTAATAGGTGACGGCCTCGCGCGGCAGTCGCATCTGCTCGTAGGTCTTGGCGAGGTAGTAGTAGCCGAGCGCCGATTCCGGCGCCGCCTTCACCAGCGCCTTCAGCGTGTCGACGGCCTGCTCATACTCGAAGTTCTTCAGATAGAAGATCGCCACGTGCAGGTAGACCTCTTCCTTGGTCGGATCGAGCTCCATGACCTTCTTGTAGTAAGGGATGGCCTCCTTCTCGCGCTGCATGGTCATCAGGATGTTGCCGCAAAGAAGCTGTGCCTGCAAAAAGGCGGGGTCGATCCTGATGGCCGTCTGGCACTCGGTCAGCGCCTCTTCGGGCCGGCTTTGCTGGATGTGAACCTGCGCGGCTGCTGTGTGCAGGAAAGGGGATGCCGGATCGATCTGCATCGCCTCGCGCAAAAGGGCGAGCGCCCCCTCGGGATCGCCCTCGGCGGCACGCAGCCGGGCCAGGGCGTAGAGGTACATGGCGCGCCCCTCTGCAAAAGCTTCAGCAGGCGCTGCAACAACTTGATCGGACAGCGTGGGGGTCCCGGAGACGCGTTCGGTGGCGCAGGCGTTGGTCAGCAGGGTCAGGAAAAGGAGCGCTAGACACTTCTTGATCATGGGGTACCTGTGGTTCGGTAGATTTCCGCGGCAAAAACCTAAAAAACGCGGCACCCCTGTGGGATACAGTATCCGAGGGATGGCGCGGTTAATTACATGAAAAGCTAACATAAATAGGTAGAAGCGTCAAACAACATTTAGCTGTATTTTATCTTGTTGCGCCTCCTAGGCTCTATGGTAGTATTCTCAAGTCAAATCGTCAGCTTATGGGCAAAACGATGGTCCAAAATGATTTAAAACCCCTACTTGAAAAAAAGGCTTATCCCGAGCCCACGGCAGGGGTACGCCTTGTGGAGACTCACGTCTCCTTCATCTTCATAACGGACCACTTCGTTTACAAGGTGAAAAAGGGGGTGAACTTCGGCTTTTTGGACTTCACCACCCTGGAGAAACGCCGTTTTTACTGCGAGGAGGAGGTGCGGCTGAACCGCCGCCTCTGCCCGGAGATCTACCTGGGGGTGGTTGAAGTCAGGGAGGCCGCCGGCGGCGCCTCCTTCGCCGGGGGTGGCAAGGTCATAGACTACGCGGTGAAGATGAAGAGACTTCCGGAAGAGCGCATGCTCGTGCACCTGCTTCAGCGCGGCGAGGCCGGAATCGAGGATATGACGCGCATCGCCTCCGTGCTGGCCGCCTTCCACGCCCGGGCGCAGCGCAATCCCCGGATCGACGCCTGCGGCGCTACCAGCGTCATCAGGGGGAACTGGGAGGAAAACTTCAGGCAAACCGCGCCGTTTGTCGGCGTCACCATCTCCGCTTCCGAGCTGGCGCAGATCCGCCGCTGGGTGGAACGCTTCCTGGCCGAGCACGAGAACGCCTTCCTCCTGCGCGTCGCCGGGGGGTTCATCAGGGAATGCGACGGCGACCTACACTCCGGCAACATCTGCCTGACCGACCGGATCTGCATCTTCGACTGCATCGAGTTCAACGAGAGGTTCCGCTTTATAGACACGGCCGCGGACCTCTCTTTCCTGCTGATGGACCTTGAGTACGCCGGGCGCCCTGATCTTTGCGGGGCGCTCCTGGCTGCGTACCAGCGGGCGACAGGCGACATCGGGATGGGCGCGCTCCTTGACTTCTACAAGATGTACCGCGCCTTCGTGCGCGGCAAGGTGATCAGCCTGAGGCTGAACGAGCCGGGGGTCCCCGACCAGGAGCTTGCCGCCTTGAGGCTCAGCGCGAGCAGGTACTTCCGCCTGGCGCGCGGCTACACCTTCAGGGGAGCGCTCGCTCCATCGCTGATCCTCACCTGCGGGGTGATGGGAAGCGGCAAGAGCACCCTGGCACGGCAGCTGGGCCTGGAGTTGGGCCTCATGCTGCAACGCTCCGACGTGGTCAGAAAGAGGATCGCTGGAGAAACGCGCCGGGTAGCGGCGGATCCCTACCCTGCCGGGATCTACACAAAGGAAATGGACCGCGCCACCTACCTGGCGCTCCTTGACGAGGCGAAACGGGAGCTCTCCCGGGGAAGGGGCGTCATCATCGATGCGACTTTCCGCCGCGCCGGCGATCGGGAACTGTTCCGCGAGCTCGCCGGGACGCTCGGAGCCCCTTTCTTCATCATGGAGACGCACTGCCCTGAGCCGCAGATCAGGGAACGCCTCGAGGCGCGACGTTTGGACCCCCACGAGGTCTCCGACGGCAGGTGGGAGCACTTCCACCGGCAGCAGGCCGAGTTCGAGCCAACGGCACCGGGCGAGTCGATCAGGATCGACACCACCCTCCCCCTCGCAGCCGGGGTCGACCTGGCACTCAGGGAAATGGGGTTACCGGCATGAAGTCGAAGCTCAAAGAGCTGGTCGTCAAGCGACTCAAAGTGAAGGACACCTGGGTGATCTGCTTCGTCCTCGGCCTGGTGATGATGAACTACCCGTTCATAAGCATCTTCAACAAGCCGGTCTTCCCCTTCGGCATCCCGCTTCTCTACCTCTACCTGCTGTGGGGGTGGCTCTTCTCCATCTTCATCGTTTACCTGTTCAGCCGTGCCGCACGCAAAGACTCCGACACCAGGGGGCGCCCCTGATGCTGGATGTCAACTGGGTCTGGGGCGCCGCGCTCCTATACATCACCTTCCTGTTCCTGGTCGCCTACTATGCCGACCTGAGGCAGAGGGCCGGCAGGAGCATCACGGCCAACCCGTCGGTCTACGCGCTCTCCATCGCCGTCTATGCCACCTCCTGGACCTTCTACGGCAGCGTCGGGAAGGCGGCCACCACCGGCATCGACTTCCTGCCGATCTACCTGGGCCCCACCCTGACCGCTTTCACCTGGTGGTTCCTGCTGAAGAAGATGGTCAGGGTCACCAAAGAGAACAACATCACCTCCATCGCCGACTTCATCAGCTCG
>CAZFMI010000024.1:0-52743 GCA_964519915.1 uncultured Geomonas sp. | reverse complement strand
TCCCAGATCCGCCGCTTCAACCTGCACACCGGCGACACGGTCGCGGGGCAGATCAGGCCTCCCAAAGAGGGCGAGCGCTACTTCGCCCTCCTCAAGGTGGAGACGGTCAACCACGAGTCACCCGAGGTGGCGCGCGACAAGATCCTGTTCGACAACCTGACTCCGCTTTACCCGCAGGAAAAGCTGAAGCTGGAGACCACCCACGACAACATGTCGACCAGGGTCATGGAACTGATCGCGCCGATCGGCAAGGGGCAGAGGGGCCTCATCGTCGCCCCCCCGAGGACCGGCAAGACCATGCTGATCCAGAACATCGCCAACTCCATCGCCATGAACCACCCCGAGGTCTTCCTGATCGTGCTCCTGATCGACGAAAGGCCCGAGGAGGTGACCGACATGCAGCGCTCCGTGAAGGGGGAGGTTATCTCCTCCACCTTCGACGAGCCGGCCTCGCGCCACATCCAGGTCGCCGAGATGGTCATCGAGAAAGCCAAGCGCCTGGTCGAGCACAAGCGCGACGTCGTCATCCTGCTCGATTCCATCACCCGTCTCGCCCGCGCCTACAACACGGTCATCCCGCCGTCCGGCAAGATCCTCTCCGGCGGTGTCGACTCGAACGCGCTGCACAAGCCCAAGCGCTTCTTCGGCGCGGCCAGGAACATCGAGGAGGGGGGGTCGCTCACCATCATCGCCACCGCGCTGGTCGATACCGGCTCCAAGATGGACGAGGTCATCTTCGAGGAGTTCAAGGGGACCGGCAACATGGAGCTCCACCTGGACAGGAAGCTCGTCGAGAAGAGGACCTTCCCCGCCATCGACATCAACAAGTCCGGCACCCGGAAGGAGGAGCTCCTGATCGACAAGGCCTCCCTGAACCGGATCTGGATCCTCCGGAAGGTGCTGCACCCGATGAACGTGGTCGATTCCATGGAGTTCCTGATCTCCAAACTGCAGGGGACCAAGAGCAACCAGCACTTCCTGGATTCCATGAGCAAGTAAAAAAGTGTTGAAACTTTCCGGGGAAGGTGCTATTTATGGCTACTTTCCGGCAATACATCAAGCTAGATAACGGGGTGCGCCCCGCGAGGAGGAAGATATGAAAGAAGGGATTCACCCCAAATACGAAGAGATTTCCGTGAAGTGCCTGTGCGGGAACAACTTCCAGACCCGTTCCACCAAGGCCGAGATCTCCACCGAGGTCTGCTCGCAGTGCCACCCGTTCTACACCGGCAAGCAGAAGCTGATGGACACCGCCGGCCGCGTGGAGCGTTTCCGCAAGAGGTACAACATCGCGGCGGCTCCTACCGAAGAAAGCTAGAGGCTTTCGCGTTTGCGAATCCGTTCGAGGGGATTTTGTCTGATGGCGAAATCCCCTTATTTCGTTTTCTCATGCCCGATAGGCGTTTGAAGGATCTTCATGAAGGTTGCCCTTCTGCAACACACCCCCGAGCCCGAGCCGACCATCGCGTTGGCGGCCAGGCTCTGCTATTCTCAGGTCGACATCGAGGCGCTCAAGGAGAAACTCTCCGGCGCCGACATCAAGACTTTCCTGGACAAGATCATGTCGCTTGGGCACCAGTCGGTGCTGGAGCACGCCTCCTTCACCTTCGGGGTGGACGGGATCTCGCGCGTCACCAGCCACCAGCTGGTCCGCCACCGGGTAGCCTCCTTCTCCCAGCAGTCCCAGCGCTACGTCTCCCACAAGGAGCGCTTCGCCGTCGTCACACCCCCATCCATCGCCGAAAACCCCGAGCACTCCCGGCTCTTCGAGGCACAGGCGGCAGCGCTGCACGCGGCTTACGGAGCCCTGGTCGAGGCCGGAATTCCGGCCGAGGACGCGCGGTACCTGCTTCCCAACGCCACCGAGACCAAGATCATCATCACCATGAACGCCCGTGAACTGCTCCATTTCTTCGGCGTGCGCTGCTGCGAGCGCGCCCAGTGGGAGATCCGTGCCATGGCGGTGGAGATGTTGAGGCTTGTGAAGCCCGTGGCTCCGACCGTCTTCGACAAGGCCGGCCCCGGCTGTCTGGCAGGCCCCTGCCCGGAAGGGGCCATGTGCTGCGGGAAGATGGCGCAGGTGCGAGAGTATTTCCGGGAGATGTAAGGTCTCCCCCTCCCGCTCACTTCTTCCTGTCCGCTCCCTTCGACCGGAGCGGGAGGAGGGAGCGGAAGTCCCGGCTCAACATACACGAGGTAACAGTGTCAAAGATAAACATAGGCGGACAGGCGGTTCTTGAAGGGGTGATGATGCGGGCTCCCCGCTCGCTGGCCATCGCCGTCAGAAGGCCAAGCGGCGACATCTCCGTCAAGAGCGAGACGGTCGTCCCCCTCTCAGAGAGATTCCCGATAGTGAAGCTCCCCATCGTCAGGGGGGCCGTGGCGCTTTTCTCCTCTCTCATCATAGGGATCAAGGCGCTCAACTTTTCCGCCAACGAGGCGCTGGCCGAGGAGGATGAAAAGGAGGAACTCTCCGACTGGGCCATCGGCGGCACCATGGCGGCGGCGTTTGGTTTCGGCATACTCCTGTTCTTCATCATGCCGCTCTATCTGACCAAGCTGATGGTCCCGGTCATCGGCGACTCCAACATCGTCTTCAACCTGGTGGACGGCGTGATACGGGTCGCCGTATTCCTCGTCTACATCGTCGCCATATCCCGGATGTCCGACATCCAGCGGGTGTTCCAGTACCACGGCGCCGAGCACAAGTCGATCTTCGCCTTCGAGGCGGGAGAGGAGCTGACGGTGGACAACGTGCGGAAGTACAGTTGCCTCCACCCGCGCTGCGGCACCAGCTTTTTGTTGATCGTGATGCTGGTGAGCATCCTGGTCTTCTCGCTGATTCCGAAGCTGTGGCCCTTCTACCTGAAGGCCGGGTCGAGGATCTTCCTTTTGCCGGTCATCGCCGGGCTCTCCTACGAGGTGCTCAAGTGGACGGCGAAGCACGACAGCCACCCCCTGGTGAAGATGGTCATCTCCCCGGGACTCGCCCTGCAGCGCTTGACCACGCGGGAGCCGGACGACGGCCAGATCGAGGTGGCGATCAAGTCGATGGAGGTCGCTCTCGAGCTGAACGGCGGCCACAAGGACGACCGGCTGGTGGTTTAGCCCCCGCAGCGTTCATTGCAGGAGGCGGCATTCCTGCCGCCGGTATGCGATCAATGGAGAGGGGCAGCCATACTGCGACGTTCATTGTAGGAGCGGCATTCCTGCCGCGATCAAACTTTTGCAATCGCGGCAGGAACGCCGCTTTCGCGGTTTCCCCCGAGGGGGACCGCACGGATTGCAATCTTCCGAGGTTTTTTACATGTTTGAAAAGATAGCCGAACTGGAAAGACGTTTCGAGGAGCTGGAATCGCTCCTCTCCGACCCCGAGGTGCTGGCGAACCAGACCGAATTCAGGAAGCTCTCCAAGGAGCACTCCGGTCTCGCCGAGCTGGTCGCCGCCTACCGCGAGTACAAGAAGGTGATCGCCGACATCGAGGACAACAGGGAGCTCTTGAAGGAGCCGGACCAGGAGATGCGCGAGATGGCCCAGGCCGAGCTGCAGTCCCTGGAGTCGCGCCGCGAGACCCTCGAAGGGGAGATCAAGCTGCTGCTCCTTCCCAAGGACCCCAACGACGACAAGAGCGTGGTGCTGGAGATCCGGGCCGGAACCGGCGGCGACGAGTCCGCCCTCTTCGCAGGGGACCTGTTCCGCATGTACTCCCGCTTTGCGGAGCTGAACCGCTGGCGCGTGGAGGTCATCTCGGCTTCCGAGTCCGAGAAGGGCGGCTTCAAGGAGGTCATCGCCCTCGTCGAGGGTGTCGGCGTCTTCGCGAGGCTCAAGTACGAGTCCGGGACGCACAGGGTGCAGCGCGTGCCCGAGACCGAGGCGCAGGGACGCATCCACACCAGCGCCTGCACCGTCGCCGTGATGCCCGAGGCGGAAGACGTCGATATCGACATCAACCCGTCCGACCTGAAGATAGACGTCTACCGTTCCTCCGGCGCCGGCGGCCAGCACGTCAACACCACAGACTCGGCGGTCAGGATCACCCACATCCCCACCGGGACCGTGGTCGCCTGCCAGGAAGAGCGCAGCCAGATAAAGAACCGCGCCAAGGCGATGAAGGTCTTGAAGTCCAGGATCCTGGACACCATCCTGACCGAGCAGAACGCGAAGCTGGCCGCCGACAGGAAGAGCCAGGTCGGAAGCGGCGACAGGAGCGAGCGGATCAGGACCTACAACTTCCCGCAGGGGCGTCTGACCGACCACAGGATCGGGCTGACCCTGTACCGTCTGGATTCCATCATGGCCGGCGACATCGCCGAGGTGGCCGACTCGTTGCGCGCCCACTACCAGATGGAAGCCCTGCAGGCCCAAAGCGAAGGGATGTGAAGAGACGTCCGTGAAGTCCACAAGGTGCATCAAGGAAAGCCGTCTATGACCGTCAACCCGGAAAAATGGGACGTCCTGAAGGTCCTGAACTGGACCAAGGGGTACCTTGCCGAGAAAGGGGTCGAGAACCCCCGTCTCGAGGCGGAGTGGATGCTCTGCGAGGCGCTCTCCCTGGACCGGGTGGGGCTCTACCTGAACTTCGACAAGCCGCTTTCCGATGCCGAGCTTGCCGCCTTCCGCGGCATGGTGGCGCGGCGGGGCAAGCGCGAGCCGCTGCAGTACATCCTGGGGAGCCAGGAGTTCATGGGGCTCGATTTCCAGGTTTCCCCCGCCGTGCTGATCCCGCGCCACGACACCGAGGTGCTGGTCACGGAAGCGGTGCAGAGGGGGGGAGCCCTCCGCAGCATCCTCGACATCGGTACCGGCAGCGGCTGCGTGGCCGTCGCCCTCGCGAAGGCGCTTCCCGAGGCGGAAGTCTGCTCGGTCGACGTCTCCGGCGAGGCGATCGCGGTTGCCCGGGGGAACGCGCAGCGAAACGGCGCTACCGTCCATTTCTTCCAGGGCTCCCTGTTCGAGCCTTTCGCCGGGCGACGCTTCGACATGGTGGTCTCCAACCCGCCCTACATACCGCAGGCGGACCTGGCCACGCTGCAGCAGGAAGTGCGCGGCTTCGAGCCGCTGAACGCGCTGGACGGCGGGGCCGACGGCCTGGATTTCTACCGGCGCATCTCGGCCCAGGCACCCGGCCACCTGAACCCGGGAGGATGGCTCCTCTTCGAGCTGGGCGCGGGACAGGCGCCCCAGGTGCTCGGGTTGCTGCGCGAGCGGGGATTCACCGAGGGAACCTTCACCCAGGCCGACCCGGCCGGGATAGAGCGGGTGGTCGGCGGCAGGCTGGCAAAGGGATGATCATAATACACCCCTCCTCCTAGAGGGGGGCAACATCAGAACACAGAGGTAAAAGTGGAAAAACTGGTAATCAAAGGCGGCAACAAGCTTTCCGGAGAGGTGACCGTTAGCGGATCGAAAAACGCCGCCCTGCCCATATTCATCTCCACCATACTGGCACCCGGGTGCCACACCATCAGCAACGTTCCCTTCCTGCGGGACATCAACACCACCATAAAGGTGCTCGAGAAGCTGGGCGCCACGGTCGACGGCAGGGGGAACGTGGTGAAGATCGACACCACCAACCTGAACAGCTTCGAGGCGACCTACGACCTGGTGCGCACCATGCGCGCCTCCGTGCTGGTGCTCGGGCCGCTTCTGGCCCGCTTCGGCCAGGCGCGCGTCTCGCTTCCGGGGGGGTGCGCCATCGGGGCCCGCCCCATCAACCTGCACCTGAAGGGGCTCGCCGCGCTGGGCGCCGAGATCACCCTGGAGCACGGCTACGTGGAAGCGAAGGCCAAGAAGCTCAAAGGGGCGCGCATCAACTTCGACATCTCCACCGTCGGCGGCACCGAGCAGCTCCTGATGGCGGCGGCGACCGCCCAGGGGGAAACCATCCTGGAGAACGCGGCGCGCGAGCCGGAGATCGTCGACCTTGCCGAGATCCTCATCAAGATGGGGGCCAACATCGAGGGCGCAGGGACGGACACCGTCAGGATCAAGGGGGTCGAGCAACTCACCGCCGCCGAGCACGCCGTAATGCCGGACCGCATCGAGGCCGGGACCTTCATGATCGCCGCAGCCATGACCGGCGGCGACATCAAGATCCGCAACATGCGTCTGGACCACCTGGACGCCCTGGCGTTCAAACTCCAGGACGCCGGCGTAGAGATCACCAACAAGGACAACCTGGTCCGGGTGAAGGGACCCAAGAAGATCAGGAACGTCAACATAAAGACCAGGCCCTACCCCGGCTTCCCGACCGACATGCAGGCGCAGTTCATGGCGCTCATGTGCATCGCCGAGGGGGCGAGCGTCATCTCGGAGAATATCTTCGAGAACCGCTTCATGCACGTCTCCGAGCTGCTGCGCTTCGGCGCAGACATCATCTGCGAGGGCAACAGCGCCACCGTGAAAGGGGTGAAGAAGCTTTCCGGCGCCCCCGTCATGGCGACCGACCTGCGCGCCTCCGCCTCCCTGATCCTTGCCGCCCTGGCCGCCGAGAACACCAGCGAGATCTCCCGTATCTACCACCTGGACCGCGGGTACGAGAGCATCGAGAAGAAGCTGGCCGCCCTCGGCGCCGACATCGTCCGCGTCCCGGACACCGAAGGTCCCTAGATGCAAACGTTGTCCCGGCGGACCCTCCTTCGGTGGGTGCGCCGGGTTCATTGGTCAGCAGTACATTTTGCAGATGCCCGCAGGAGTGTCAAATGCCTGATTTCGTAACCATAGCCATCCCCAAAGGCCGCATCCTCCAGGACTCCGTCGCCCTCTTCAAGAAGATCGGCATCGACTGCGAGGAGCTCCTCTCCGACACCCGCAAGCTGGTTTTCGAGAACCAGGCCCAGAAGATGCGCTACATGATCGTGCGGGCGACCGACGTCCCGACCTACGTCGAGTACGGCTGCGCCGACCTCGGCATCGTCGGCAAGGACACCCTGATGGAGGCGGAGAAGGACCTGTACGAGCCGCTGGACCTGAAGTTCGGCTACTGCCGCCTGATGGTCGCCGAGCCGGTGGAGCTCTCCACCAAGGACGACCCTTCCGCCTGGAACAACATCAGGATCGCCACCAAGTACCCCAACGTGACCGAGAAGTACTTCGCCGCCAAAGGGGTGCAGGTCGAGCTGATCAAGCTCTACGGCTCCATCGAGCTGGCCCCCCTGGTCGGCCTTTCCGAGCGCATCGTGGACCTGGTGTCGACGGGAGAGACCCTGAAGCAAAACGGCCTGGTGGAGATAGAGACCATCGCCGAGATCACCTGCCGCCTCATCGTGAACAGGGCGAGCCTGAAGACCAAGCACGAGAGGATCTCCGGGATCATCGAGGGGCTGGAGCAGCACATCTGAAAATATGACAGATCCGGCAGATCGGATCGATCCGACGTTATTTCAAATGCCACTAACACGAGGTTGAAAATGCAGTTCCTCGACATCAGTGAAGCAGGTTTTCAGGCGAAGTTCGACGCCATAGTGGAGCGCGGCGAGGAGTCGGGACGCGAGGTCGAGGAGGTGGTCGCGGGGATCATCGCCGACGTGCGCAGCCGCGGCGACGAGGCGCTCCTCGACTACACCAGGCGCTTCGACCGTCTGGAGTGCGAGGCGGCCGGCCTGGAGGTGACCGCCGGGGAGTTCGAGAAGGCGTTCGCCCAGGTGGACGAGAAGGACCTGGCCGCGCTCAAGCTCGCGGTGGAGCGGGTCGCGCGCTTCCACGAGAAGCAGAAGCAGCAGAGCTGGATCTCCACCGAGGAGACGGACATCATGGTCGGGCAGAAGGTGACCCCGCTTGCCAAGGTGGGTATCTACGTCCCCGGCGGCAAGGCATGCTACCCCTCCAGCGTCATCATGAACGCGGTACCGGCAAAGGTCGCCGGGGTGGGCGAGATCGTCATGGTAGTTCCCGCGCCGGGCGGCGAGACGAACCCGCACGTGCTGGTGGCGGCGAAGCTCTCGGGGGTGGACCGCGTGTTCAGGATCGGCGGCGCCCAGGCAGTCGCGGCACTGGCCTACGGGACGGACACCGTTCCCAGGGTGGACAAGATCACCGGCCCCGGGAACATCTACGTGGCAACGGCCAAGAAGCTGGTCTTCGGCCAGGTCGGCATCGACATGATCGCCGGCCCGAGCGAGATCCTGGTCATCAACGACGGCAGCGGCAACCCGGCCCATGTGGCAGCTGACCTCCTTTCCCAGGCCGAGCACGACGAGCTCGCCTCTTCAGTGCTGATCACCACCGACCGCAACTTCGGGGAGCAGGTGGCGGCCGAGGTTCAGCGTCAACTTTTTGAACTCTCCAGGGAGACCATCGCCCGCAAGTCCTGGGACTCTTTCGGCGTCATCATCGTCGCCGGCAACATGGAGGAGGCGATCGCCTTCTCCAACAGGATAGCTCCCGAGCACCTGGAGCTTGCCGTCGAGAACCCGTTCGAGATCCTGCCGCTCATCAGCAACGCAGGCGCCATCTTCATGGGGCACTACACGCCCGAGGCCGCCGGCGACTACCTGGCCGGACCCAACCATACGCTCCCCACCGGCGGCACGGCCCGTTTCTTCTCGCCGCTCTCCGTGGACGATTTCGTGAAGAAGAGCTCCATCATTCACTTCACCAGGGGGGGACTGCAGAGGGTCGGCGCGGACATCGTGCGGATAACGCGGCTGGAGGGGCTTGATGCCCACGGCAGATCAGTGAGCCTGAGGCTGGACAGCTAACTTTAATTTGCCCGTGGGCGATACCAAGGAGGAGGCAACATGGCCAGATCGGCAGCCATTGAACGGATCACCAAGGAAACCCAGATCAAGCTCTCCCTCGAACTGGACGGGAAAGGGGAGGCGCAGGTCTGCACCTCCGTCCCGTTTCTGGACCACATGCTGGACCTTTTCGCGCGGCACGGCCTGTTCGACCTGAAGGTCGAGGCGCACGGGGACATCGACATCGATTTCCACCATACCGTCGAGGACATCGGCATCGTGCTCGGCTCGGCGTTCAAGGAGGCCATGGGGGACAAATGCGGCATCCGCCGTTACGGCCAGGCGACGGTTCCGATGGACGAGACCCTGGCGAGCGTTGCCACCGACCTTTCCGGCCGTCCTTACCTGGTTTACAACGTGCCGCTCCCCAAGGTGAAGATCGGCGACTTCGACGTCGAGCTGGTGCGGGAGTTCTTCCAGGGGTTCGTGAACCACTGCGGCGCCAACCTCCACATAAACCTCATGTATGGCGACAACGTGCACCACATCCTGGAGGCCTGCTTCAAGGCGGCTGCCCGCGCACTGGACCAGGCGACCCAGATGGACCCCCGCATCGAAGGGGTGATGTCCACCAAGGGGAAACTGTAAGCACTACGGCGGGGGTTGCGCTTTGCAGGAGAGGCATTCCTGCCGCGATCCCCTTTGCCCGGGGCGTGTTGACGGCTACTCCTGACAACGTGTGGAAATTCCCAAAACCAAAGCATCGCGGCAGGCATGCCGCTCCTACGACAGGAAACGTACTATGATCGCAATAATTGACTACGGCATGGGGAATCTTCGCTCCGTGCAGAAGGGGTTCGAGAAGGTAGGCTTCCAGGCCATGGTCACCTCGGACCCGAAAGTGCTCCTGGATGCCCAGCGGGTGGTGCTCCCCGGCGTGGGCGCCTTCCGGGACTGCATGAGGAATCTCGAGGAGGGGGGGTTCGTCGAGCCGATCCTCAAGGTCATCCGGGATGGCAAGCCCTTCCTCGGCATCTGCCTCGGTCTGCAGCTCCTCTTTACCGAGAGCGAAGAGTTCGGCAAGCACCAGGGGTTGAACGTGATCCCCGGCAAGGTGCTTCGTTTCCCCGAAGGGATGGAAGAAGCGGGGGAGGAGCTGAAGGTGCCGCACATGGGGTGGAACCAGCTTACGGTAAAGCGTCCCGCCCCGCTTTTTGACGGCGTTGAGGACGGCTCCAACGTCTACTTCGTGCACTCCTACTATGTGAAGCCCGAAGACGAGGCCGTCGTCGCCTCCACCACGAGCTACGGCATCGATTTCTGCTCCGCCATCTGGCGCGACAACGTGGTAGCCGCCCAGTTCCACCCCGAGAAGTCGCAGGACAAGGGGCTTGGGATGCTCAAGAACTTCGCGATGATGAAGTAGACCGATCCGGCCACGTCAACCAGGGGGGGCACCTCCGTCTTATTCGAAAGCTTTTGGGGTTTTAAATGGTCATTATTCCGGCAATAGATCTGAAGAACGGCTGCTGCGTCCGACTGGAGCAGGGGCTCATGGAGAAGGACACGGTATTCAACGACGATCCGGGCGCGCAGGCAGCGGAGTGGCAGCGGCAGGGGGGGGAGATCCTGCATATCGTCGACCTTGACGGCGCCTTTGCCGGCGAGCCGAAGAACCGGGCCGCCATCGAGGCGATCGTCAAATCGGTCACCATCCCGACCCAGTTGGGCGGGGGGATAAGGGATATAGCCACCATCGAGGCATACCTGTCGCTTGGCATCGGCCGGGTCATCATCGGTACCGCGGCGCAGCGCAACCCCGCTTTGGTCAAGGAGGCGTGCGCAAAGTTTCCCGGCAAGATCGTGGTCGGCATAGACGCCAAGGACGGCATGGTTGCGGTACAGGGGTGGGCAGAAGTGACCGGGATCACCGCGACGGAGCTGGCGCGGAAATTCGAGGGGGACGGCGTCTGCGCCATCATCTACACCGACATCAGCCGTGACGGCATGATGCAGGGGCCGAACATCCAGGCGACCAAGGCGTTGGCCGAGGCGATCAGCATCCCCGTGATAGCTTCCGGTGGCCTCTCCTCGTTGCAGGACATAGAGAACCTGATCGCCATCGAGTCCTCCGGCGTCACCGGCGTCATCACCGGCAAGGCGATCTATTCCGGTGCCATCAACCTCGCCGATGCGATAGCGCTCACTAAAAAACAGGTTTAGGTTGAGGTTAAGGTTGAGCAATCAACCCTTCATCTAAAAAGACAGGTCGGCTTCAGGCGGTCAAGCAGGACTCTGCTTAACCTCAACCTTAACCTCGACCTGATGTTTCGGAGAAACATCTATGTTGACCAAAAGAATCATCCCCTGCCTGGACGTAAAGGGGGGGCGGGTAGTGAAAGGTGTCCAGTTCCTCGGCCTTCGTGACGCGGGCGACCCGGTGGAGATCGCCGAGTTGTACGACCAGCAGGGTGCGGACGAACTCACCTTCCTCGACATCACCGCATCCTCGGACGAGCGGGACATCATCATAGACGTGGTGCGCCGCACCGCCGAGCGCGTCTTCATGCCGCTCACCGTCGGCGGCGGGGTGCGGGTGGTGGAGGACATCAGGCGCCTTCTCAACGCGGGCGCCGACAAGGTCTCCATCAACACCGCGGCAGTGCACCGCCCCGAGTTCGTGAGCGAGGCGGCTGAGAAGTTCGGCTCGCAGTGCACCGTGGTCGCCATCGACGCCCGCAGCAGGGGAGGCGGAGGCTGGGAGGTGTACACCCACGGCGGCAGGAACCCGACGGGGATCGACGCGGTCGAGTGGGCGCAGCGTATGGAAAGCATGGGGGCGGGGGAGATCCTCCTCACCAGCATGGACCGGGACGGCACCAAAGACGGTTACGACCTGCCGCTCACGCGCGCCGTGGTCGATGCGGTCAGCATCCCGGTCATCGCCTCCGGCGGCGTCGGCGGACTGTCGCACCTGTACGACGGCTTCACGCAGGCCGGCGCCAGCGCCTGTCTGGCAGCCTCGATCTTCCACTACCGCGAGTACACCATCGAAGAAGCCAAGACCTACCTCCGCGACAGAGGCGTCCCGGTAAGGCTTTGAGGCGACGTTTGTCAGCGCGTAATCAGTAAAGGAGCAAAGCCATGCAAGGGCCCAAAGACGACATCATAGCCGCGGTTTACCGCGTGATCCAGGAGCGCAAGGCGAACCCGTCGGACAACTCCTACACGGCGAGCCTGATGGCCAAGGGTGTGGACAAGATCCTGAAGAAGATCGGCGAGGAAGCGACCGAGGTCGTCATCGCGGGGAAGGGGGGCAAGCGCGAGGAGATCGTCTACGAGACGGCAGACCTCATCTTCCACAACCTGGTGCTGCTTGGCTTCTACGATATCGACCCCGAGGAGGTGTACGCCGAGCTTCGGCGCCGCTTCGGCGTTTCGGGCATCGAGGAAAAACAGTCCCGGGTCGGCTAGCGGTGCTCCGAAATGGCACAAATTCCTTGACAAAAAATGCGTTGATGATATATTGCTGGTTCCTTGAATAGTGTCTGCCGGCCCGTACCCACGAAATTAGTAAATCTAGAAGAGAAGGGGGGGGAATATGAATGCCGGGAGTAAAGGTAAAAGAAGCTGAACCGTTTGAACTTGCACTGAAAAAGTTCAAGAAGCAGTGCGAGAAAGCAGGGATCCTTTCTGAGGTCCGCAAGAGAGAGCATTACGAGAAGCCGAGCATCAAGAAGAAGAAAAAGGCCATTGCAGCGCGCAAGCGTGCTCTGAAAAAACAGCGCAAGATGGTTGACTAAGAGGGGTTCATGCAACTGCGGGAGAGGTTGAATGCAGGAATGAAGGATGCCATGAAAAGCCGCGACAGCTTGCGCCTTTCTGCCATCCGTATGCTGCTCTCCTCGGTGAAAAACCGGGAAATCGAGCTCAGGCGCGAACTGAGCGAGACGGAAATCACCGAAACCATAGTTACCCTCTGTAAGCAGCGCAGGGAATCCATCCGGCTCTTTAAGGAAGCAGGCAGACAGGATCTGGTGGATAAAGAGGAAGCGGAGCTCGCGCTCCTGATGGACTTCCTTCCTCAGCAGCTGACACGGGAAGAGATTGAGTCCCTGGTGGACAAGGTCATAGCGGAAACCGCCGCCGCGAGCGGAAAGGATATGGGCAAGGTGATGAAGGCCCTGCAACCCCTGGTTTCCGGCCGCGCAGATGGTAAGTTGGTGAGCGAAGTTGTGAAAGAAAAGCTCGCATAGATATCGCCCCCGGGACGACCTCTCGGGGGCGGTTGCGGGTTACGGTGTCATGAGTAGGGGCGAATCTAGCGATTCCCCCTTCTTTTGCTTTGTGGCTGCTGACTAGGTGTTTGCATGATCCTTCTCGACATCGTTATCTGGGTGGTACTGTTTTTCTTTGTGGCAAAGGGGTTCTCGAAAGGCCTGGTGCGGGAGGCATGCTCTCTGCTCGGTCTTGTCACGGGCGGCTGGGCCGCTTTCAGATACTATTCCTTTCTAAGCCAGGGGGTCAGGCACTTCATCAACCTCCCCCCGCAGGTGGCGCAGCCGCTGTCGTTTCTCCTTATCTTCCTGCTGCTCGGCATCCTCTTCTATTTCCTCGGTCATCTGCTCACCGTCATCTTCAAGGTCATGCTTTTGGGAGGGGTCAACCGGATCGGCGGCGTCGTGTTCGGCTTTCTGCAGGGGGGATTCGTCCTTTGCGTCATACTCTACCTGGCGACCACGAAGCCCATGCCGGACAAGGTGAGGGGGATCGTCTTTGGCTCCAAGACCGCCCATGCCTTCGCCTCAACCGGGGCCAGCATAGCCGCCGGATGGGAAGGGGCCGTACGCAGGCAATCGCCTCCGCAGGGAGAGCGCAAGAGATAAGGACCTAAAGCTGTGTCGATGATTCCGGATGAAAAGGTTAGGGAGGTGCGCGAAAGGGCTCCCATCCTGCAGGTAATCTCCGACTATATGAGCCTTCGGAAATCCGGGGCCAACTACCAAGGAATTTGCCCGTTTCACGGCGAGAAGACCCCGTCTTTCAACGTGAACCCGGCACGCGGGATCTTTCACTGCTTCGGTTGCGGGGCCGGCGGCAACGCGCTCGACTTCGTGATGCGCATGGAGGGGCTGAGCTTTCCCCAAGCGGTGAAATTCCTAGCCAAGAAAGTGGGGGTGGAAATCCCCGAGCGGCCGATGACGCGCGAAGAGAAGCGCAAGGTGGACGAGCAGGAGCAGGCTTTCCTGATCAACGACCTGGCCTGCGAGTACTACCGCCGCGTGCTGGAGTCCGATGAAGCGGGCGCCCCCGGGAGAAGCTACCTGGAGGGGCGCGGCGTCGACCGGGAAACGGCAGCCACCTACCGCATGGGGTTCGCTCCCGCCGGCTGGGACAACCTGGCGAAGCACCTGCAGAGAAAAGGGGTATCTCCCCAGGACGCCGAGAAGCTCGGGCTTTTGAGGAAGAGGGAAGGGCGGGACGGTTATTACGACACCTTCCGCAACCGTCTCCTTTTCACCATCTCGGACCTGCACGGCCGGGCCATCGGCTTCGGCGGCAGGGTGATGGACGACTCGCTCCCGAAGTACATCAACTCTCCCGAGTCCCTGGTCTACCGCAAGAGCGAGGTCCTTTTCGGGGTCGACCTGGCGAAGAAGGGGATGCGGGAGCAGGGAAGCGCCATCATCGTCGAGGGATACTTCGACCACCTGGCGCTCTACCGGGCCGGCTTCACCAACGTCGTGGCCACGTGCGGCACGGCGCTGACCCCGCCGCACGTGAAGCTCCTCAGGCGCTACGCGGAGCGGGCCTACATGCTCTTTGACGGCGACGAGGCGGGACGCAAGGCTACGGTGCGTTCCCTTGAGCTCTTCCTGGAGGAGGCGTTCCCTGCACGGGTGGTCGAGGTCCCTTCCGGGGACGACCCCGACACCTTCATCCGCCGCGAAGGGGGGGAGGGCTTTGCCCCTCTCCTCGAGAAGGCGCTCCCGATCTTCGAGTCCTTTTACCGCGGCCTGCTGAAGAGTCTGGACATCCGCAGCGTGGAAGGGAAGGTCGCCTTCGTGAACGAGGTGTCTCCCAGGCTGCAGAAGATCGCGGACCCTGTCGAGCGCGGGTTGTACGAAAAGGAGATCTGCCGTGCGGTCGGCATCGACCAGGCGATGCTGCGCAAGAAGGTCGGCATCCCGGCCCCTGCGCCGCGCCACCGGCCGGCAGGGGGGGCGCGTGAGAACGCCGGCACCGAGGAGGTGCTGCTGACCTTGATGGTGAAATATCCCGAAGTCGTGCTAAGGGTTCGGGAACATGGAGCCGATAAGCTTTTCAGCGCCGGGCATCTGAGGGTGGCCGAGGCGATAATGTCCCAGGCCGAGCAGGGGGATGTCGACCTTCCCCTGGTACTGGAGCAGGTAGAGTCCCCGCAAGAGCGGAGCAGGCTCTTTTCGCTATTTGTGGAGGATGCGCACCTGGAGGACATGGACGCCGTCAAGGCGTTCGAACAGTGCTGTCAGGCCTTGGAGCGGCGTACTCTCAAGGGCGACGGCAAGACCCTGGCGCGTGAACTCGCCGCGGTCGATCCGGATTCCCCGAGGTACCTGGAGATTCTGGCGGAACTTGAACGGTTGCGTAATAAAAAATCGAAATTACTATAGTAGGATTCAAGCGGTAGCGGAGCGTGGTAAATGGCCAAGAAAAGCATGGACGAAGTGAAGCAGCTCATAGACCTGGGCAAGGAGAAGGGTTTCCTCACCTATGAAGAGGTGAACGACCTCCTCCCCCCCGATATCGTCTCATCCGACCAGATTGACGATGTCATGAGCATGTTCGGCGATATGGACATCGAGATCGTGGATTCCGCCCAGAAGGTGAAGATCCCGAAGATCAAGATGGACCTTGAGGAAGAGGAAGAGCACGAAGGTACCGAGGAGGAGGTCGAATTCGAGCCGGGCACCCTCGGCCGTACCAGCGACCCGGTACGCATGTACCTGCGCGAGATGGGTTCCGTCTCGCTGCTGACCCGCGAAGGCGAGGTTGAGATCGCCAAGAGGATCGAAGTCGGCGAGCGCGACGTGGCAAGTGTCATCCTGAATACCCCCATAACGGTGAGGGAGGTCGTTACCCTTGGCGAGCGTCTCAGGAAGATGCAGATCGGCGCCATCGAGATCTCCAAGGATGTAGAGGAAGAGGTGCTTGAGGAGGGTGAAGAGGATCTTCAGGCCCTGAAGGTGCTCACCATCATCGACGAGATCAAGGAAATCGACCAGCGCATGGAGCAGATCCAGGTCGCGCTCGAGCCGGAGAAACTGGCTGCCAAGGAGCGCGAGGCGCTGAACGCCGAGCACGCTGAGCTCAAGGTGAAAATGGCCGAGACCCTCAAGTCGCTGCGCCTGAAGGACAGGCACATCGAGAAGATCGCCCAGCGCCTGAAAGAGCTTTCCTGCAAGGTCGATACGGTGATGCAGGAGATCGTCGAGCTTGAGAGGGAGAGCGGCACCGAGAAGGACGTGTTCCTGGGCGCCTTCGAGGGGCTGCGCGGCGCCTCCGACGCCGATTTCTCCAAAAAGCTGAACATGTCCCCCGAGGAGGGGCAGAAGCTGGAAAAGCGCTACCGCTCCAGCGAGTCCAAGCTCAAGAAGATCGAGCAGGAGTCCGGTTTCAAGGCGAGCGAACTCTCCAGCGCGCTGCTGGCCATCGAGGAAGGCGAGCACAAGGCGAAGCTTGCCAAGAGCGAGCTGGTTGAGGCGAACCTCCGTCTGGTCGTCTCCATCGCGAAGAAATACACCAACCGCGGTCTGCAGTTCCTCGACCTGATCCAGGAAGGGAACATAGGTCTTATGAAGGCCGTGGACAAGTTCGAGTACCAACGCGGCTACAAGTTCTCCACCTACGCCACCTGGTGGATCCGTCAGGCCATCACCCGCGCCATCGCGGACCAGGCCCGCACCATCCGTATCCCGGTGCACATGATCGAGACCATCAACAAGCTGATCAGGACCAGCAGACAGCTGGTTCAGGAGATCGGCCGCGAGCCCTCTCCGGAGGAGATCGCCGAACGCATGGCGCTGCCTCTGGACAAGGTGAGGAAGGTCCTGAAGATAGCCAAGGAGCCGATCTCCCTGGAGACCCCGATCGGTGAGGAGGAGGATTCCCATCTTGGCGACTTCATCGAGGACAAGGGCGTAGTCTCCCCGCTCGAGGCCGTCATCAAGGCGAACCTCTCCGAGCAGACCTCCCGTGTCCTGTCCACCCTGACGCCGCGCGAGGAGAAGGTGCTCAGGATGCGTTTCGGCATCGGCGAGAAGAGCGACCACACCCTCGAAGAGGTCGGGCAGGATTTCGAGGTTACCCGTGAGAGGATCCGGCAGATCGAGGCCAAGGCGCTCAGGAAGCTGCGCCACCCGAGCCGCGCGAAGAAGCTGAAAAGCTTCGTAGAGTAAGCATCCAGGCCGCACCGGATCATCGGCGCGGCCTTCTTTTTTGGAAAAAAAGACCCCGAAAGGAAGGGGCGCAGGGAAAGCCCGCGTAGTTCGCGGCGGAAAACCCGGCGGAGACTCGCCATCCATGCCCTCCCCGAGTGGCAGGATGCACGACTAACGAGGTGAATGATGCAGAAGAAAGCGGTTATCCTGTACAGCGGCGGGCTCGACTCCACCACCTGTATGGCCATCGCCAGGGAGCAGGGTTTCGCCCCCTACGCGCTCAGCTTCAGCTACGGGCAGCGCCATCAGCATGAACTGGAGGTGGCCAAGCTGAACGCGCGCCCCATGGGCGCCGTGGATCACCTGCTGGTGGAGTTCGACCTGAGGAAGATGGGCGGCAGCGCCCTCACCTCCGACATCGAAGTCCCCAAGCACGGCGTCGGTGCGGAGATCCCGGTGACCTATGTGCCGGCAAGAAATACCATCTTCCTCTCCTTCGCGCTCGGATGGGCCGAGACCCTGGACTCCCTGGACATCTTCATCGGCGTCAATGCGCTTGACTATTCCGGCTACCCCGACTGCAGGCCTGAGTTCATCGCGGCCTTCGAGGCGATGGCCAACCTAGGCACCAAGGCCGGGGTCGAGGGGCGGCACATCAGGATACACACCCCCCTGATCGCCCTCACCAAGGCGGAAATCATCAAGAAGGGTCTTGAGCTCGGGGTCGACTACTCGAAGACTCACTCCTGCTACGACCCCTCCGATGACGGTGCTGCCTGCGGCCTTTGCGATTCCTGCCGCTTGCGTCTCAAGGGGTTCTCCGAGGTGGGAGTTGCCGATCCGGTCCGTTACTCGAGAAGCTAGCAGCGAATAATTACGCCTCTGCGCCGCAGTAGAGGCCCTGCCCGCCATTGTGGAAGGGGCCGCGGTTGCTTTCCCCATGCAGGAAATCGGCTTCGCCGGCACCCCCACCCACCCTTTCCCCGATGGACGAGGAGCAACAGCGCCGGGCGCTGGCTGAACCTGAGGACACAGCAAAATGAAAGAAAAAGAGCTTAAGAAAGAGGTAGCAAAGGCCCTCTCCGACGTGCAGTTGACCCGCGATACCCGCAACATCGCGATCGGAAAGGTCGGGGTAAAGGACATCTCCTATCCCATCGTGGTGATGGACAAGAACAAGTCCTTCCAGAACACCATCGCCCGGATCAACATGTACGTGGATCTCCCCCACCACTTCAAGGGGACCCACATGAGCCGTTTCGTGGAGATCCTGAACGAGTACCGGGAAGAGATCGCTCTCGACAAGCTTGAGATCATCCTGTCGAGCATGAAGGAGAAGCTGGGCGCCTCCAACGCGCACCTTGAGATGGAATTCCCTTACTTCGTGGAGAAGGTCGCACCGGTGTCCCGCGCCAGGAGCCTGATGGAGTACACCTGCACCTTCAGTGCTTCCCTTTCGGACCATTTCGACTTCGTCCTCGGCATCAAAGTGCCGGTAACCAGCCTTTGTCCCTGCAGCAAGGAACTCTCCAGCTACGGCGCGCACAACCAGCGCTCCATCATGACCGTTCAGGTGCGCTACAACGAGTTCATCTGGATCGAGGACCTCATCGAAACCATCGAAGAGTGCGGTTCCTCCCCTGTTTATTCCTTGCTGAAGCGCGAGGACGAAAAATACGTCACAGAGCGGGCCTACGAGAACCCGCGCTTTGTCGAGGATATGGTTCGCGAAGCAACGGTCAGGCTGTTATCTATGCGGAATATCACATGGTTTTCAGTGGAGGCGGAGAACTTCGAGTCCATCCACAAGCACTCCGCCTACGCCGCAATCGAGAGGGACAAGTGTTAAAAAGTTGACTCAGTCAAGGCCTTGACTGTGGATAACTTTGTTGAAAAACCGGAAAACTGTGGACAAAGCTAGCTTTTATTCTTCATTTAACACCTTTAAGGTCGCCTCATCTAATGAAACGTGCGCTCGCCATCTTCGCCAAAACACCGCTTCCGGGGCGGGTCAAGACCCGGCTGTCGCCCGCCTTGTCGCAGCATGACGCTGCCGGTTTGTACCGCTGCATGCTCCTCGATACCGTTGCACGGGCCAGCGCCGTTGACGCAGATACCGTCATCTTTTATGAAGGGAACCGGGAGTTCTTCCGGGAGGCTGCACCGGAAGCCACCTTGTTCCATCAGCGAAGCGGCGACCTGGGCACCCGCCTGGAAAACGCCTTCGACGAGCTCAGTGCCATGGGGTACGGATCTCGTGCCGTGATAGGGACCGACGCCCCCGACCTGCCGCTTGGATACATAGAGCGATCCTTTGCACTGCTTGAGGCGGGGAGCGATGCCGTGTTCGGCCCGGCAGCGGATGGCGGCTATTATCTCGTCGCCTTTAGAGGGAGCTATGGCGGGTTGTTCCGGGAGATCCCGTGGTCCGGCGCGCAGGTACTCGAGAAGAGCCTGGAGCAGGCGGATGCTTCCCACCTGTCCGTCTCGCTGCTCCCCCCATGGTACGACGTGGATAGCTATGACGACCTTCTGCGCCCGGGTCTTGTCGACCCTCTAAACGGCGCGCCACTGACCCGCGGCTTCATTCGTGGTCTCGGCCTCACCCCGGCGACTGCCGACGCCGTCTAGCCCCTTGGTTTGACATCCGTCCCGCAGCGCTTTAAGAATATGTGGGAGCGCATCTGCCGTGATCACGGATCACCCGGCAGCGCTGCAACCCTTCTACCAGCACGTAAAGGCAAACTATGCCTGCATCCCCCATAAACATCCTCAACGAGGTGTTCGGCTTCAAGACGTTCCGGCCGCCGCAGCAGGAGATCGTGGAAACTGTCCTGGCCGGCAGGGACGCCTTCGTGCTCATGCCGACCGGCGGCGGGAAGTCGCTTTGCTACCAGGTGCCTGCCCTCTGTCTGCCGGGAACCGCGCTGGTGGTCTCGCCCCTGATCTCCCTCATGAAGGACCAGGTCGATGCGCTTCAGGAGAACGGCGTCCGGGCCGCCTGCTACAACTCCGCGCTGGGAGAGGCAGAGGCGCGCCGGGTGCTGGCCGAACTGCACGCGGGCGAGCTGAAGCTCCTTTACGTGGCGCCGGAGCGGCTTTTGAGCGACGGTTTCCTGGAAAGGATCAAGCAGCTACCCATCTCGCTTTTCGCCATCGACGAGGCCCATTGCGTCTCCCAGTGGGGCCACGACTTCCGTCCGGAGTATGCCCAGTTGGGCGTCCTGCGGGAGCTGTTCCCCCACGTGCCGATGATCGCCCTGACCGCCACGGCGGACGGCCAGACCAAAGGGGACATCCTCTCCAGGCTCGGCCTCGACGACGCCGCCTGCTACTTCGCCGGCTTCGACCGCCCCAACATCCGGTACAGCGTCATCGAGAAGAGCAAGCCCTTCAACCAGCTGACGGGGTTCCTCTCCAGCCGCGGGGACGAGGCGGGGATCGTCTATGCGCTGTCCCGCAAAAGGGTGGAGGAGGTCGCCAGGAAGCTCTGCGCAGCGGGGATCAAGGCGGCGGCGTACCATGCCGGACTTCCCGACAAGGAGCGGCACAGGGTCCAGGAAGAGTTCCTGAGGGACGACCTGAAGGTCGTGGTGGCGACGGTCGCCTTCGGGATGGGTATAGACAAGTCCAACGTGCGGTTCGTGGTTCACTACGACATGCCCAAGAGCATCGAGAGCTATTACCAGGAGACCGGTCGTGCCGGGCGCGACGGCCTCCCCGCCGACGCGCTGCTTCTCTTTGGCTACGGCGACATTGCCATCGCGCGCGGGCTGATCGGCAACGGCGGCAACGCCGAGCAGAACCGGATCGAGTTGCACAAGCTGAACTGCATGGTGGGGTTCGCAGAGGCCCAGACCTGCAGGCGCCGGGTGCTGCTGGGGTATTTCGGGGACCGCCTTGAGCAGGACTGCGGCAACTGCGACATCTGCGAGAGCCCCCCGGAGCGCTTCGACGCGACCGAGGACGCAAGAAAAGCCCTCTCCTGCGTCTATCGGGTCGGCCAGCGCTTCGGCATGGGGCATGTCATCGACGTGCTGCGCGGCTCCCAGAACCACAGGATCCTGGAGCTGAAGCACGACCAGCTCTCCACCTTCGGCATCGGCAAGGAACACTCGCAGGACGTCTGGGGGAGTCTGGTGCGCCAGCTGATACACCTGGGATACCTGGAGCAGGACCTGGCCAATTTCTCGGTCCTGAAGCTGACCGAGGGGGCGCGGCCGCTGTTGAGGGGAGAGGTGCGGCTGGAGTTGGCGAAGCCGCGGGACACCAGGGCGGTCGAGAAGAAGTCGGCGCCGAAGAAACCTTCCTATGACGGCGCGCTGTTCCAGGAGCTGAGGGCGCTCAGGAAGGAGATAGCAGAGGAGCAGCAGGTGCCGCCTTTCGTGGTCTTCGCCGATGCGACGCTGGCGGAGATGGCGGCGCAGATGCCCAAGGATAAGTGGGAGCTGCTGAAGATAACCGGGGTGGGACAGCACAAGCTGGCGCGTTACGGGGACGCCTTTCTGAGGGTGATCGTGGCGCATGGAGCGCCAAGTGCAAAACCGCTTGCCACGGAGAAAATCTGAGAAAGTCGGAGAGAAAGACAAAAAGTGCAGAACGTTCGGTTTTCCGCTGTAGAGGTGTCTCAGACGTCCTCGGAGTTACTCCGTGGCTTCGGTTTTTGTCTTACTTCATCACTTCCAACTTGTACCCGCACTTGGTGAGGTACCTCGTCACGTCCTGGATGTGTTCCGCCCCCCTGGTCTCCAGCTCCACCAGTACCTCGGTCTTCCCGATCGGCAGCGACTCCGAGCGGCGGTCGTGGGTGATGATCGAAATGTTGGCCCTGGCCGCGGCGATCTCGGCGGCAAGCCTTGCCAGCGCACCCGGCACATCGTCCAGCTCGATCTTCAGCTTCAGATAGCGCCCCGCCGCCAAGAGACCCCTCTCCACGACGACTGCGATGGTTTTCACGTCGATGTTGCCGCCGGAAAGAAGCGCGACAGTCTTCCCGGAAAGCCGCTTCACCTTCCCGTTCAATAGCGCCGCCAGGCCTACCGCACCGGCACCCTCAACCATCAGCTTGTTCCTCTCCAGAAGGGAAACTATGGAGAGCGCGATCTCTTCCTCGTCCACCAGGACGATCTCGTCGACGTACTCCTTTATCACGGGGAAGGTGTTGGTTCCCGCGGTCTTCACCGCGATGCCGTCGGCCAGGCTCGCCCTGATGGGGACCGTGACGATCTCCCCTTTTTGCAGCGCCTGGCGCATGGAGGGCGCGGCTGCGGATTCGACGCCGATTATCCGCACCTGCGGATTGGTTTCCTTGATGGCGCGGGCAATCCCGGCGATAAGGCCTCCGCCGCCAACCGGCACCAGGACGTTGGCCAGGTCCGGGAGCTCCTCCAGCAGTTCAAGGCCGATGGTCCCCTGTCCGGCCATGACCAGCGGGTCGTTGAACGGGTGGACGAAGAGGGCGCCGCTTGCCTCAGCCTGCCTGAGAGCGGCGGCACAAGCCTCATCGAAATTCTTCCCCTCCAACACGACCTCCGCCCCGTAATCGCGGGTGGAGAAGACCTTTTGCGGCGGGGTGCTCTCGGGCATGTAGACCACCGCCTTCACGCCGAGGAGGTCCGCCGAAAAGGCGACACCCTGGGCGTGATTCCCTGCCGAAGCCGTTATCACGCCACCGGCCAAGGCCTGGCGGGGTTGAGAGGTCATGAAGTTAAGGGCGCCGCGTATCTTGAACGCCCCGGTGCGTTGCAGGTTTTCGCATTTGAAATAAAGAGGGAGGCCGAGTCTCTCGCTGAAGTGTTGAGCGTGGATCAGTTCCGTGCGACGCACCCTCTTCTTTAGGTTCTGGGCCGCGTCCAGGATCAGGTTGTAATCAAGCATTCTCTACCGTCCGGAGGGTTAATGTGTGTGGTCGTGATGGTGATGAGGGCCGCCCTTGCAACCGCCGTGCGGGTGGTGGTGCGGGTGTGCGTGGGCGTGCGCCAAGGCGGCAGCGCGCGGCCGGTGGCGGAACTGCTTGGCACCCTCCGCGTCGGTGCAGCGGGTGCTTTCCAACTGCAGGGTGGTATGCGAGATGTGGAACTGCTCGAACAGCTTCTCCTCGATCCTTCGCAGCATGCCGCCATGCTCCCCCCTGAAGGTAGGCGGGACCACCACATGCGCGGACAGGGCGATTATATGGGAGCAGATGGTCCAGATGTTGACGTGATGCACCTCTTCCACCCCTTCGACCTCGCGGATGCTTGCGGCCACCTGATTCACCTCGATGCCGCGCGGCACCCCCTCCAGCAGTATATGCACCGACTCGCGCATGACACGCCAGGAACCCCAGAAGATGATGAAGCCGATGCCGACGGAGATGATGGCATCGAGGACGTACCAGTTGGTGAAGTACATGATGATGCCGCCCACGATTACGCCGACGGAAGCTGCCGCGTCTCCGATCACGTGGAGGAAGGCGCTGTGCACGTTCAGGTCGTCGTGGGCGTGTGAATGGAGCGCTCCCGCGGCAAACAGGTTGGCAACCAGACCGACCCCGGCAATGATCAGCATCTGGAGGCTCTTCACTTCCTCCGGGTGGACAAGCCTCCCTACGGCCTCGTAGCAGATGACCACTGCCATGAGGAAAACGGTGCCGCCGTTTATGAAGGAGGCGAATACCTCCGCCCTGTGCCAGCCGAAGGTCCGGGTGTCGCTTACCGGGTAGGAGGCGAGCTTGATGGCGCCAAGGGAGAGGAGCAGCGCGAAGAGGTCGAGGAAGACATGTGCCGCATCGGACAGGAGGGCCAGGGAGTTGGTCCAGATCCCCCCGATCAGCTCGGCAATCAGCGTCGCGGAGGTCAAGAGGATGGCGTACTTGAAACGCCCGGTGATGCTCCGGTCCAGATGAGTTTCGGCATGAGCATGCATGATGTACCCCGGCAGGAGGGAGACGAGCCCCCTCCTGACTCACGGTTTTTTAGAAGCTAAGCGCAGCCTTCAGCGAGTAAATCGGGCGCTCCTGGTACTCCACCTCGGCAGTGAAGCCGACCAGCGGGAGCGGTGAAACTTTCAAACCGGCGAAGACGCGCGGTTGGAACACATCTTCGGAACCAAGCGGGTTGCCTTCAGCAGTTGCCAGTGCCTGCAGATTGCCCTTGGCCTCGCTGCTGATCCACACTCCGCCCGCTCCGGCGTAAGGGGTCAGGAAGAGGAAACCCTTGCTGATGGATGCATCGATACCCACGGTCTGCAGGTCGAGTTCGTCGACACCGGATAGCTTGGTGTAGGTAGCGCGGACGCCGAGCGCGGGTGTCGCAGCGGTTCCCTCCAGGATCGCCTTGCTCACCTCGAACCCGTAAAGCTTGATGTTGGAATCGGGCACGTAGGAGTACATGGCGCCGATATCGATCCCCAGGGGGAGCCCTTTCCTCACGCGGAGTTTCGGCAATACGAGATAAGAGGGTGCGTCATTGCCGAAAGCCGACTCCCAGTAATCACCACCGATGTCCGCAGCCGAAATCTCGATGCCCGCGTCAAACCCTGTGATTCCCAGCGGTTCGGCGGGAGCGGTGTTTTTAAAAGAGATGGCGGCGCCAGCCTCTTTGCTCAGCTCTTTGAACTGACCTTGCGTCAAGGGGGCACCAAAGCGGATGTCTTTTGCCATTGCCTGAGTTCCCCCAAAAAGCGCCAGGGATAAGGCGAGTAAACCCACAACTTTTTTCATTCTTTCCCCTCCTTTCATTATATGACCGACGGATTTGATCTTAACAGAGGTACCTATTCCGGTCAATAAGTTAGCGGTTTGGCGCCTTGCAATTTTGCGGATATACTGTTATCTTTCCGGCTAAATTTCAGCTGGAGGAGAGCAATAAATGGAACCGACTCACCACCGTCTCATCATCCTCGGCTCAGGTCCTGCCGGTTTCACCGCAGCGATTTACGCGGCCCGTGCCAACCTGAACCCCGTCCTGATAACCGGTCTGCAGCAGGGGGGGCAATTGATGACGACGACCGAGGTGGACAACTGGCCGGGCGACCCCGAAGGGGTAATGGGACCAGAGCTGATGGAGCGCATGCGCCAACACGCGGAGCGTTTCGGCACCCAGTTCATCTATGACCACATCAACAACGCACAGGTCACCAAGGCGCCCTTTCTGCTGGAAGGCGACAACGGCAGCTATAGCTGCGACGCCCTGATCATCGCGACCGGCGCCTCCGCCAAGTACCTGGGGCTCCCCTCGGAGCACGCGTTCAAGGGGAAAGGGGTCTCCGCCTGTGCCACCTGCGACGGCTTTTTCTACCGCGGCAAGCCGGTCGCGGTCATAGGCGGCGGCAGCACAGCGGTCGAGGAGGCGCTCTATCTCTCCAATATCGCGAGCCACGTGACCGTGATACATCGCAGGGACAAGTTCCGCTCCGAGAAGATCCTGGCCGACAAGCTGATCGAAAAAACCAAGAACGGCAACGTGACCATCGAATGGAACCATCACCTTGAAGAGGTGCTGGGGGATGATTCCGGCGTAACCGGGATCAGGATCAGGCACACCAGCGGGTCTGACAAGGTACTTAGCGTGCACGGCTGCTTCATCGCCATCGGGCACCAGCCCAACACCCACATCTTCGAGGGGCAGTTGGAGATGGACGAGGGATACATCCGCACCAACTGCGGGTATGAAGGAAACTCCACCTCCACCAACATCCCGGGGGTTTTCGCAGCAGGCGACGTACAGGACAGAAATTACAAGCAGGCCATCACCTCCGCCGGCACCGGCTGCATGGCCGCCCTGGATGCCGATCGGTACCTGGAGATGTTGAAAGCCTGATCCCCCGGCAGGTAGAGATGCGTAGGGGCGAATAATTATTCGCCCCTACCTCCGCGCACCCGGCACACCTCAGTTTTTGTAGACCACGCAGGAACTTGCCCGAGTAATTTCAAGATTAGTTGGGGGTTCTCATGCTTGCCAAGGTTCTCTCCAGTGCGCTGCTTGGAATCGACGCCATCCTCATCGACGTGGAGGTGGATATCGCCCAGGGGTTGCCGCAGCTTGCGACCGTCGGGCTTCCCGACAACGCGGTAAAGGAGAGCAAGGACCGGGTCAAGGCAGCGTTAAAGAACTCCGGCTACGAATTCCCCAACAGAAAGATAACGGTCAATCTCGCCCCCGCCGACGTGAAGAAGGAGGGGGCTTCTTTCGATCTTCCCATGTCGATCGGCATCCTCGCGGCAACCGGCGTCATCAGGCCCGACCTTTTGCAGCGCTACATATTACTTGGGGAACTGTCGCTGGATGGCGGGGTGAAGCCGGTGCGCGGCTGTCTTTCCGTCGCTGTTGCCGCGCGCCAGGCGGGGCTCGCCGGGATCATCATACCGGCTGAGAACGTCTGCGAGGGTGGGGTCGTCGAGGGGATAGATGTGGTCGGCGTCACCGAACTCTCCCAGGTGGTCGATTTCCTCAACGGTGCCCTGGAGATCCCCCCCTACATGGCCGACATAGCGGCCCTGTTCCGCCAGGGGGGGGAAGTGGGGGACGACTTCTGCGAGGTGAAAGGGCAGGAGCATGCCAAGCGCGCCCTGGAAGTTGCCGCCGCCGGAAGCCACAACCTCCTGATGATCGGCCCGCCGGGATCCGGCAAGACCATGCTGGCGCGGCGCATACCATCCATCCTGCCCCCCATGCTTTTCGAGGAGGCGATCGAGACCACCAAGGTCTACAGCGTCATGGGGCTTTTGGAGCGGGACCACGCGCTCGTCTCCAGCCGTCCTTTCCGCTCCCCGCATCACACCATCTCCGACGTAGGGCTGATAGGCGGCAGCAACACCCCCAAACCCGGCGAAGTTTCCCTGTCCCACAACGGCGTCCTGTTTCTGGACGAACTCCCCGAGTTCAAGAAGCATGTGCTCGAAGTGCTGCGCCAGCCGATGGAGGATGGGAGGGTCACCATCTCCCGCGCGCTTTCATCCGTCACCTACCCCTCCAGGATAATGCTGGTTGCCGCCATGAATCCCTGCCCCTGCGGCTATCTTTCCGACCAGATCCACCAGTGTTCCTGTACCCCCCTCATGATCCAGCGCTACCGCTCCCGCATCTCCGGGCCTCTTCTCGACCGCATCGACATACACATAGAAGTTCCCGCCGTGAAATACAAGGACCTGGCGGACCGTGGCGAAACCGAGGGTTCCGAGGCGATCGCCGCGCGCGTGGCGGCTTCCCGGGAGGTGCAGAAGGAGCGCTTCAAGGGGACCCGTGTGCGCTGCAACGCGCAGATGACGGCGAGGATGATCCGCAAGTTCTGCGAGCCCGACGCCGCTGGAAGCAGGATGCTTGAGGTGGTTACCGACCGTCTCGGCCTCTCCGCCAGAAGCTACACGCGGATTCTGAAGGTTGCCCGCACCATCGCCGACCTGGACGGGAGCCCGGATATCATGGAACATCACGTTTCCGAGGCGATCCAATACCGAAGCCTGGACAGGAAGACGGGATAGCAGGAGGGACAACCGTCCCTTCGCCTTGCAGGCGGGGGGGCAAAATGCATCCCACCCCTTGCAACTCCATTAGCCCTTGATAACTTAGTGGGGTCCGGACACACCCTGACTTTACCCCACTATTTAACGGAGGCAATAATGAGCCTAGAGCTGTTAGATACCAACTTTAGAGGGCTTAGCGACGGCGACTTCATTTTGAAGCTCAACGATTTCGGCAAGGCTCTGGAAAGTCACCCCGCCTACCAGATAGACCTACCCGCCTGGGTGCCAGGCCCGAAGAAGTTCTTTCAGCACGCAAGTTCGATGACGGATGCGATCGCCGCGGCAAATCGGGACAAGTCGAAGGAGCCGGATAAAATCGCCGAGCGCAAGAGGGGGCAGCAATCGTTCAACTTCGCGGCGCAGTACCTCGTGATGTATTCCGTCCATCATGACGACACGTCGCTTCTGGAAAACATCGGGATCAATATCAAACACAGGAACTACACCAGGGAGGCACGAAAGGCGATTCCCGGCAGGCTCGAGAGGCTAGAGATCCAGGAGGTCAAAGACGAAAAAGGCGAGGAGACCGACCGCCTCCAGGTCATCACCGGCAAGTCGCCCGAAAGAGGGAGCGTAGAGCTCCAGTACACCGACAACCCGGCTGACGAGTCATCCTGGGCAACCTTCCTCCATCTTTACGAATGCCGCTCCATCGTGGAAAAGAAAGGGCTGCAGAGGGTAAAGAAGTATTATTTCAGGGGGCGCTACAGCACGGCGGGCGGAGCCGGCCCATGGTCGGAGATCGTCAAGCACGTAGTCCTCTGACATACCGCCTAGCCCCGCCGGCGAAGCCTTAACCTCCGACGAGGGCTCCGGCCCGTTGAAGGCCCACGCAGGGCCGAATGTTGATTCGCCTCTGCGTGGGCCGACACCTTTCGCTCAAATCAGGCCACCTCTCCCATCCACCCCAAAAGGGATCTCCCCGGGCGACCCAAGCATACCCATCCGTTATCCGGACTTCGATTCCGTCGGCAAGTTTAGTTATTCGAGGGCCAAAACTTCGAAGTTACGGCCTACGAAATGGTTTCTCCCGCTCCAAACATCAAAGTTTCAGGTCCGGAAAGGGTTCTTCCAGCCAAAACTTCGAAGATTCGGAAGCGAAAAAGGTTCTTGCAAGGCAAAACTTCGAATTCCAGGGGATGGAGGCCGTTTCCCTCGTCCCAGGAACCATTCTTTTACCCGAAGAATTCCATCTTCGCTCGTTTCAATTGATTTCGCAGCAGCTGAGATACATTGCGGACCCGACCACAGTCCTAAGACGGCAGCCTGCAGGGAAAGCCATCTATCGTCTGGGGCTTGTAGTATTGGAAAAACAACATAGCATGTGAGCGAAATCCTCCTATTGTGGAAGCCGCGATGAACGAATCCTTAGACCAACGCATCCTCTCCATCTTCATGTGCGGCGATGTCATGACCGGTAGAGGGATCGACCAGGTCCTTCCTCACCCGGGCGACCCGCGCATACACGAGCTGTTCGTGACCGATGCCCGTCGATATGTCGAGCTCGCGGAAAAAGCGAACGGTGCTGTCCCGAAACCGGTCGGGTTCGATTACATATGGGGAGATGCCCTCGATGTATTCGATGTATTCCGGCCCGACATCAAGCTCATCAACCTGGAGACCAGCGTCACGATCTGCGATGACTTCTGGCCTGGAAAAGGGATAAACTACCGCATGCACCCTGCAAACTTCCCGGCGATCACGGCAGCGGGGATTGACGTATGCGCGCTCGCCAACAATCACGTGCTCGACTGGGGCTACCCGGGACTCGAGGAGACGCTGAACGCTCTGGAGGGGGCAGGGGTAAGAGGCGCGGGCGCGGGGCGGGATGTTTTCCTGGCTGCAATGCCCGTGACGGTGGCGGTCCCCGACAAGGGACGGGTGCATGTCTTTTCCTTTTGCGACGAGTCGAGCGGCGTCCCAGAAGAGTGGGCCGCGGGAGGAAAACGGGCCGGAGTGAACCTGCTGCCGGATCTGACAGAGAGAACCGCACGGCAGATCGGGGAGCAAGTCCGGAAAGTGAAGGAGCGGGGCGACCTGGTGGTTGCCTCGATCCACTGGGGCGGAAACTGGGGGTTCGAGATTCCGAAGGAGCATACGAGGTTCGCTCACTGGCTGATCGATGATTCCGGCGTCGACATCATTCATGGACATTCCTCACATCACGTGAAAGCGGCGGAGGTTTACCAGGGGAAGCTGATCATCTACGGCTGTGGCGATTTCCTGACCGACTACGAGGGGATCGGCGGCTATGAGCACTATCGGGGGGAGCTCGGTTTCATGTACTTCGCATATGTGCATGCCGCGGATGGAAGCCTGAAGGAACTGCGGCTCGTGCCGACGCGGGTACGGAAATTCCAGGTCGCCAGGGCTTTTACCGGCGATGCACGGTGGCTCCGCGATACCCTGAACGGCGAGGGGAGATCACTTGGAACTCGTGTGGAAGAAGGGGAAGGCCAGACGCTGTTTTTGCGATGGGAGTGATGGCGTTGCCATAAGAGGCTTTAGGAAAAGAGGATTGGTCATGACAGAATACTCCGTCTTATTGTGGATTGCTGCGGGAGTTCTAACCTTTGCTGGTCTCGCCGGAATGCTGCTCCCCATGATTCCGGGCGCACCTCTGCTGTTCCTGGGACTTGTGCTCGGCGCCTGGGCCGAAGGGTTCAGGTATGTCGGCGGCTTGACGATTCTCGCACTGGCCGTCATGGCGGGATTGACCTACGTGGTGGAATTCGGCGCCTCGGTGCTGGGCGCCGGCAAGTTCGGCGGGTCGCGGCGGGCCATGGCGGGGGCTGCCGTTGGGGGAATCATAGGGCTCTTCCTGGGATTGCCCGGCATACTGCTTGGCCCCTTTGTCGGTGCTGTAATCGGGGAACTGTCGCTGCAGCGGAGCCTCGACCAGGCAAGCCGCGCCGGCTTTGGAACGGTCGTAGGCTTGGCAATCGGTGTTGCCGGCAAGCTTGCCATAGGTATCGCCATGATCGGGCTCTTCCTGTTCGTGCGATTCTTCTGACAGCATCCTTTCGCCACCGGAAAAAGAAGAGGGCCGCTGATGCGGCCCTCGACAACTGCCGTGTTCACACTGCCTGTTTTGCCCGCCTGCTTATCCCACCTGCACCTCGATGCGCCGCGGCTTGGCGATCTCTGCCTTCGGTATCCGCAGGGTAAGGATGCCGTTGTTGTAGTCGGCCTTGGCTTTCTCGTGATCGAGGATTTCAGGGATGGCGAACTGCCGGTAGTAGCTCCCCAGCTCGAACTCGCGGTACACGGACGTCCCCAGCGAGCTGTACTGTGCCGGCCCGCTTATGGTCAAGATCCCCTTTTCCACGTTCACGTCGATGCTCTCCTTGGTCGCGCCGGGAAGGTCGGCGGTGACGAACAACCCCTCCTCGGTTTCGACTATGTTAACGGCAGGGCGTATGAACCTCTCGTTCGACCTGCTGTCTTCGCGGGTCTGTGCGCTTCTCTCGTCATTTCTTTCCGTCAAGCTGTTGGCTGCCATGGTTGCGACCTCCTTCCTGGAAATGGGTACTTTCTGGTCAAGAAAGCTTGATGTCGATTTTCCTCGGCTTGGCATGCTCCGCTTTGGCCAGCGTTACCTGCATGACGCCGTTCTTGCACTGTGCCGTGATCTTGTTCGGGTCGATGTCCACCGGCAGTTCGAGTGTCCTGGAGAACTTGCCGGAACCGAGCTCGGAGCGGTGCACGATCCCTCTTACTTCGCCCAACGGCTTGCGCTCGCCGCTGATGGTGACGGTGTTGCGGAGCACGGAGAGGTCGACGTCCTTGGGATCGACTCCCGGTACCAGTGCCTCGATGTAAACGTTGCCGTCGTCTTCGCTGAAGTTCACCAGCGGGAAACGACGGGTCGCCACCGGCGCAAGGAATGTCGGCCCGAAGGGGCGGTTGTACCCTGCACCACGAAACGCTTCGTCCATTTCTCTTCTCAGGCTGTCCAGCTCTTTGAATACGTCCCAGGTTGCCATTGTGGATTGCCTCCTTTCGTGTTGTGACTTTCTGCGGGGAAAATAATCATTCTTTTTCCGTTGTCAAGGGGTGGGGTGGTGGGTAAAAACACTTGGGATCAGGGTGTTGCGCGAGCCGCTGTCAGGGCCCAAAAGCAAGGGGGAGCAGGCTAGTGCCTGCTCCCCCTTGCCCTGGAAACGGTCCAGGGGCTTCGGTTTCAACTGGCCCGTTACAGCTTGCTCTTGAGGAAGTCGAGACCCTTGTCGACAATCCCCCCTTCCGGGGCGGCGCCGTCGGGTGTCGCCTTGTCGATTATGTCCGGCAGGTACTGGGTCAGCTTTTTGGCCGTATCATCGGTGGACATGCCGGCCTGGGTTGAGAGTTTCTGCATCCTTTCGTTCCCCAGCCCTTCTTGAACCTGGCTTGGAGAAATGGGCTGGTTGGGTTCCCGGCTTATCCAGGAGGAGATGATGTTTCCCAAACCTTTCTGCTGGAAAGACTGGATGATCCCGCCCAGCCCTCCGCCTTCCCTGCTGGAGATCATCTCCATGACTCCCCTGATGAGACCGGAGTCCTCGCCGCCGGTCATGCCGCGCACCTTACTGGCAACATCGTCGAATATTCCCATCTCTTCCTCCTCTTTTGGTGGTTTCCCCCCACTCTCGCCCGATTTTGCTCTCGTGCCGCGCCGTTTGCTGCGAGGCCGCGCGAGGCCGGAAGGGAGGAGGGGCTCTATGGTGATAGTTGAGGCGATACCCCCGGCGGGTACGCCCCTGCATCGGGGAACTGCTGCTGCATGGCATCGACCCCTTGCTGCGGGTGAGCCAGGTTCGCCAGCTCGGAGCGCTGCTTGCGCTTTGCGGCCGAATCGAGGTGCTGTTTCCTGTCCCGCGCTTCCAAAAGGCCGGGTCACGTTAGAGATTTCTATCAATCGCTGAAGTCTAGCAGATATCGGGCGGCAGGAAACCTGGCTTCCCCAATTTAGGGGATAAGGCGGGAAACCGGAAGAAACCGGATATAATAGGGCGGCCGCGTCTTTTCGGGCGACAGGGGGTGGGGGATGCATTCGGTCGGGAACGCTGAGCTGCTCAAACTGCACAAGGTGGCTTTCCTCTGCTCGCGCAGGTTCCCGGCGGAGGTCGCGCTGAAGTCGTACCGGTGGGCGGATGAACAGCGGGAAAAAGGTACCTGCGTCATCTCCGGGTACCACTCTACCATTGAAAAGGACATCCTCTGCCGGCTGCTGCAGGGGACGCAGCCGATCATCATCGCCATGGCCAAGGGTTTGAAGAAGCTGGACCCGGAATGGAACGGGGCAGTCGCTAGCGGGCGGCTGCTGGTAATCTCCCGTTATGCCGACAGCGTATCCCACCCTTGCGAGTCGAAGTGCTACCAACGCAACCGGATGATGATAGAACTCGCCGACAACATTGTCATTGCACACGCCTCTGCAGGAGGAAATCTCGAAAGGCTTTGCGCTGAGTACCCACAAAAGATCCTTTGGCTGTGAAAGTAATCTCGCCCGTATATCGTGTCGGCGGCCGTCCCTCACACCACTTCCCTGCGTCTGACATAAAATGCCTGTTGTGACTTCTCCGGAAATAAATTGTTGACAACTCTCTTTCGCTGATCTATAAACGAATTCAATTTTCAAAACCAGTTAGTGTTAAGTTTCATTCAGGTTCAAATTCAGCCAAAGAATTGCACGTGTTGCCTTGAGATCAGGAAAGGCAGCGGGCGTGTTCGTTGAGAATCTTGACGTCTGTCAAGCACGGTTTGGCCTGTGAAAGTGACTTTCACTTTTCCAGTAAGGGAGGCTCTCCTCCAGGTACAGCAGAGGGCACCAGTGAAGCAAGTCAAGCAGAAGGTGAAGGAGCGTTTCAACGCTTTCCTTTTACAAAAAGGTCTCAAGGCCACGCTGCAACGCAACCTGATACTCGACGCGTTCCTGGACCTGGGCCGGCCTACGCATATCGACGAGCTTTACCTCCTTCTGCGCTCCAGGCAGTCGAACGTCGGCCACGCAACCGTCTACCGTGCCCTCAAGCTCTTCGCCGAATCCGGCCTGGCCCGTGCCATACATTTCGGCGACGGCGTCACCCGCTACGAACAGGCAAGGCAGGGGCAGCGGCACGATTACCTGGTCTGTAGCGACTGTGGCACAGTCACCGAGTTCGAGAACAGCAGTATCGAACAGCGACAGGTCGAGATTGCGCGAGGTCTTGGTTTCATGATCGAGAGCCTGAAGATCGAGTTGCGGGGTGTTTGCAGCCGCTGTCTGATGCGGCCAAGCCAACACGCCCCGTAAAAGGCTGTCTCCTGAGGGGTTATTCCGGTTGCAGTGCTTCATCGTGCCATGGCCGAAGCTGCAGACTTGACCGGATCGAGGGAGAGCTGTTTTTTTCTCCAGTGAATGAAAATGCATTTCAATTTTGTCAGTGCCGGCCGCGGGCCTTGCGCAGGCGCGGGAAGGGCGGCTCCTGATAGTTGAGGTAAACAGAAAGTACGCAATGCCGAAAAGAGCGTTTCCATGTAGTCCGGCCCGGCCGAACGATAGGTTGCGGGGCCATAACAGAAAACGAGGGGGGAACATGTTTAAAGCAAGGAAGATGTCCGTAGCGAGCACGGTCTTGTTGGGAAGCCTATTACTTTCGTCGGGGGCGGCATTCGCCCTGCACCCTGACCTGGTCGTCCCGGAGAAGGTGGAGTGCAATCTCAAGGCGTGCCAGGAGATCATGCGGCTTGGGAACAAATACCAGGTGGAGGGGCTTTTCTCCAAGGAATTCGTCGAAGGAAAGCAGATGTGCAGCCGCATCGACGTCGCGGTGGCCGTGCACCTTCTGACCGAGAAGATGGCGGACAAGGTGGTGAAGGAAGGAAACGACGCAGTCGCCAAGGAAGACCTGGTGCTGCTCTCCGACCTGAAGGAGGAGCTGCGCGCAGAGATGCTGCTGGTCGGGACCAAGACCTTCCAGTCCCGTTACCACGACCTCGGCACCAGGTTCACCGCCCTCACCAAGGACATATCGCTTAGCGGCGGCATGGTGAGCGTACTTCAGGGGACCATCGGCAACGAGCCCAGAGATACGGCCGACGCGGTCGGTCGTGCCGACCTCGTGTTCAACTTCAAGGTGGGCGACAACACCATCGCGGTGATCGATCTGGAAGCGACCGGCGGCGACGGTATCGATTCCAAGGTCCCCTCCTTCTCCGGCCTGAACGGTGTGGCCGGCTCCACCGGCGACAGGGCCCGCTTCCGCGAGGCATGGGTGGAGCACACGGCGCTGAACGACCGCCTGGTGCTGACCGCCGGCAAGGTCGATCTCTCCAACTATTTCGACTCGAACGCGGTTGCCAACGACGAGAACGGGCAGTTCCTCGCTGCCGCCTTCGTGCACTCCGCAGTGCTTCCCTTCCCCGCCAACGGGCCGGGCGCGAGGCTCGAGGCAAAGCTCGCCGAGCAGCTCACCTTCGGGCTTGGCTACGGCAGCGGCGACGCCGACAGCGAGGACGCCTCCGATTCCGCCGACATCTTCGATCACGGCTTCGGCATCGCGGAGTTGGGCTACCAGCTGAAGGCGGGCGATCTGGAAGGGAACTACCGGATATACGCGGCGCTGGACGGCTCGCTTGCCGACGGCGAGAACAAGCTGGTGCAGGACAACTCCCTCAGCTTCGGCGTGAGTGTCGACCAGCAGGTCACCGACAAGCTGACCCTCTTCGGCCGTTACGGCCAGCGCGATGAGGACGTCTACGCTGTGAAAAGCGCATGGAGCGCCGGCGGCCAGTACACCGGGCTGATCCCCGGCCGCGGCGATGATGTGCTCGGCTTGGCCTACGGCCAGATCCAGGCCATCGGCGACATCGCCGACTCGCAGGAGAAGCTTGCCGAGGTCTACTACAAGTACAAGGTCAGCGACCAGATCGAAGTGGCGCCGGTGGTGCAGTACCTGGTCAATCCGGCGGGCAACAGAGCTGCAGACGACGTGCTGGCACTGGCCCTTCGTACCCAGATCAGCTTTTAAGATGCGAGACGACAATGGGGGTGCAGCGGTTTGCATCCCCGTTGTCGCGACGACTGCCTGTATGTAAGTGAGGGAGATATGGTTGGAGCGTTGTTGAAGGCCTTGTGTGTGTTTTTCTTCATTCTGTCGATGACGGCATCGTTGTCGATACCCACAGCCAACGCCGAGGAAGGGCTGAATTACAAGGCGATGGTCGACGAAATCGGCGTGATCTTCCAGGAGTCGGTTGCCCTCTACAAGAAGGGCGACATCAAGGAGGCGAAGAAGAAAGCACAGTCCGCCTACTTCCACGTCTTCGAGAACCTGGAAGGGCCGATCAGGATCAACGTCTCTGCGAGCAAGAACGCCGAGCTCGAAGAGGAGTTCATCGAGATCCGCAAGATGATAGTGGCGAAACAGCCCGTCGCCGTCATCGAGAAGAGGGTCGATGACTTCATGGTCGAGTTGCGCAAGGTGCTCCCCGAGCTGGAGGGTGGGGCGGAGTTGGTGGCCGAGGCCACCGAGGATGACCAGCCGGCAACGACGCAGGCGCAGGCCCAGATGGAAACCGGGGATGTCGAGCCGGTCTGGCAGCAGTCTTTCGACAACATCCGGGGGAAGCTGGCCCAGGCGCTTGAAGCCTACCGGAAGGGGGACGCCAAGGGTGCGGCCGAGCTGGTGATACAGGCCCAGTTCGACGATTACAAGAACTCGCTGCTGGAGACGGCGGTAAGGCGCAACGTCTCCCAGGGGAAGGATTTCGAGAACAACGCGGGCTTCGCCGAAATAGCCGGCATGATCCAAGGCGGCGCGGCGCCGGGCCAGGTCGAGCCCAAGGTAGCGGCGCTGCTCGCCGGGTTGCAGGCGGACCTCCCCGGGCTGCCGTTGGTGGATGGCGCAGCGTCCTCGGACCAGGTTGCCGCCAAGGGCGATGCCGCCCAAAAGGACTGGACCAAGGTTAACGCCGAGCTGTTTGCCGAGATCGAGAAGGCCATCGCCCTGTACGAGAAGGGTGAGGCAGGGGAGGCGGTGGAACTGGTTCAGGACACCTACTTCGATGTCTTCGAAGCAAGCGGCATGGAAGGAAAGATCGGCGCAAGGGATGCCGCATTCAAGGCCCAGCTGGAGGGGCACTTCAACAAGATCATCAGCCAGATGAAAGGGGGCGTGCCGGTCGAGCAGATCCGGGCGACCTTCGACGCCCTGAAGGAAGACTTCGCCAAGGGGGCGGAACTGCTCGGCAAGGGAGGCGATTCGCCTGCGGCGATGTTCATCTATTCCCTCATGATCATCCTGCGCGAAGGAATCGAGGCGATCCTCATCATCACGGCGATCATCGCCTACCTGCTCAGGACCGGCCACCAGGACAAGATAAAGGTCATCTACAACGGCTGCATCTCCGCACTGGTGCTGAGCGTCATCACCGCACTTTTGGTGAAGTGGGTGTTCAAGGCCTCGGCTGCAAGCCAGGAACTGATGGAGGGGGGGACCATGCTGCTCGCCTCGGCCGTGCTTTTCAGCGTCAGCTACTGGCTGATCTCCAAGGCCGAAGCGCAGAAGTGGACCACCTACATCAAGAGCAAGGTAGGAGATTCGCTTTCCTCCAAGTCGCTGAAGACCCTTTGGTTCGTCGCCTTCCTGGCGGTGTACCGCGAGGGCGCCGAGACGGTGCTGTTTTACCAGGCGCTGGCGTCGGGCGCCTCCGCCGGCGGGCTCACGGCGGTTGCCGGCGGTTTCGTGCTCGGCTCGCTGATCCTGGTCGGCATCTACATCGGCATGCGTTACGGTGCCGTGCGCCTTCCGCTCAGGCCTTTCTTCCTCTGCACCGGGGCGCTGCTCTACTTCATGGCCTTCGTCTTCGCAGGCAACGGCATGATGGAGCTGATCGAAGGGAAGATGCTTCAGTCCTCGCTGATCTCCTGGATGCCGACCGTGCAGTTCATGGGTGTGCACCCCTATGTGCAGACGCTGGTTCCTCAGCTGTTGATCGTCCTGGCCGCGGTAGTCGGGCTGGCGGTCATGTCCAAGGGGAGAGGGGACAAGGCAGGGGAGCAATAGCGACGAGCTTCACCACTACATGGAAACAACACCGGAACTCCCGGGAAAACGACAAAAGGAGAGGATGCATTATGAAGAAGTTTTTTGCAGTAGCAGCCATGGTAGGGATGCTGACCGGATTTGCCGCACTGGCAAGCGGGGCGGAGAAGATGAAGGAGTACCCGGCAGGCGACGAGAAGGTGGTCAACAAGATGAAGATCGCCGCCGTCTACCTGAAGCCGATCGACATGGAGCCGCGCGGCACCGACCTCCCCGCCTCCCAGGCCGACATCCACCTTGAAGCCGACATCCATGCCACCAAGGGGAACCCCAACGGCTTTGGCGCGGGCGAGTGGGTCCCCTACCTGACCGTGACCTACAAGCTGGAGAACCTGGACACCGGCGCGTCCAAGACCGGCAAGTTCATGCCGATGGTCGCGAAGGACGGCCCGCACTACGGCGGCAACATCAAGATGATGGGGGCAGGCAACTACAAGGTCACCTACACCATCGAGTCCCCGGAGAAGCAGGGCTTCGGTCGTCACACCGACAAGGCAAGCGGCGTGGGCAAGTGGTTCCAGCCCTTCACCGTGGACTACAAGTTCAAGTACGTGCCGCTCAAGTAATACCCTGGCGAAGCAGTTCGATTTCGTGCCTAACCAAAAGCGGGCCCTTCCTAAAGGAGGGGCTCGCGTCGTAGTTCCGGGTTTTATTGCTCCGGTGATGGAGCATGGCAGGCCTAGCGTTCCATCACCGGAGCAATGACGTCCCCAATGGAGAAGACGATGCTTTCGTATCTGGTGCATTTCACACATGCGTTCATCCCCGTCACCCTCTTGACCGGTCTGCTGCTGGCGCTATGGGGGGCGGTGCGGGGGGATAAAGGGGTACGCCCGCTCCTGCTCAGCCTCGCCGCCGGGGTGTCGGCGGGCGCGCTCCTCTACCCCGTCGGCGTCCGCATGGAGACGTTGACCGCCGCGCGTACCGCACTCTACGCTGCGGCCATCGTTGCCGCCCTGGGAAACTGCGCGCTTCTCTTCGTGCGGGGGGAGTTCGCCAGGGCGATCAAGTGGTGGGGCGCGCTTTTTTTCGCCGCCGCGCTGGCGGCCGTGGCCGCCTTTTCCTTCCTGCTCTACATCTCGGAGCAGGCGCTCTCCGCGGTCACCGTTCTCAACACCGAGCTCATCCTGAACGTCGCGGGGGTGCTTTCGGGGGCGGGCGTGATGGCGCTCCTCGTCCTGCTGGTCGCCCACCTGGGGGGCAAGAGCGGCGACAAGCTCGTCCGCGGGATGCTCGTTTTCGCCTCTTTGCTCCTCGTCGTGCAATGGTCCGCCGAGGTGCTTCTCGGGCTGATGCGGCTTGAACTCGTGCAGCTTACCAGCATGCGCCTGTCCTTCGTGGCCAAGGTCACCAAGTACCTCTACGTCCTTCCTTACCTGGAGGTGCTTTTGGTGGCGGCGCTGGCCTTCGCCTTCCTGGCGCGCAGGAGGGCGTTGTCCCCGGAGCAGTTGGAGCAGATGCAGAAGGCCCAGCGGAGAAAGGCGCGCAGCCTGATCATCCTCGAGATGTGCTGGTTCAAGGCGGCGCTCTGCTTGGTATGTTTCATCGTGTCGGTCTTTCTGTACTACGATCTCTACGCGTCCCGCCCGGTCAAGATCTCGGCTCCCGTCATGATGACACCGGACGCGAGCGGCCGGATCAGGATAAAGGTGGAGCAGGTGAGGGACGGCAAGCTGCACCGCTTCGCCATGGTGACCGACGACGGGCACGTGGTCCGCTTCTTCCTGATCAACAAGTCGCTCGGGCAAAGCAGCAAGATCGGGGTCGTCTACGACGCCTGCATGCTCTGCGGCGACATGGGGTACGTGCAGGAAAAGAACGAGGTGATCTGCATCGCCTGCAACGTCCGGATCTTTCTCCCCTCCATCGGCAAGGCGGGGGGGTGCAACCCGATACCGCTCGTGCACGCGCTCGAGGGTGACGAGGTGGTCCTTAGCGCCGCGGAGCTGGACAAGGGTGCGCGCTACTTCTCCGAGGTGGTCTCCCGCAAGGTGAAGGACCCGGTCACCGGGAAGGAGCTGATCAATACCAAGGCGCCTTACCGTCAGGAGTACAAGGGGAGGACCTATTTCTTCGAGTCCGAGGAGTCGGGGGAGAAGTTCCTGAAGTCGCCCGAAACCTACCTGGGAGAGCAGCAGAGCAGGTACTACCGGACGCAGGGGTTCCAGGAAGAGTATGCCTCCAACTGATTCCCTGGCCGCCTCGCGAAGGCGGCGACCGTGACGCGCACACTGTAGGCGGCGATCCTGCCGCGATTGTCGCAGCGGCCTTGGCGGGATGGCCTGCTGCAGATCAAAAAGAGGGGTTATACGATGTTTTTTCTCATGCTCAGACAGTCTTTCGTGAAAGGCTGGAGGAGAAAGGTGCTTGCCACGGCGACCATCGTGCTGGCTGCAAGCCTCATCACGGCGCTGATGAACATCTCCATCGACGTCGGGGACAAGATGTCGAAGGAGATGAAGTCCTACGGCGCCAACATAAACCTGGTGCCCAAAAGCGAGAACATCTCCCTCGAGATCGGCGGGGTCGACTACAACCCGCTCGAGGGGCAGGTGCTCATCGACGAGACGGAGCTCCCCAAGATCAAGGAGATCTTCTGGGCCAACAACATCGTGGGGTACGCCCCTTTCCTGAAGGTCAACGCCGAAATGCTCGGGACGGCGAAGCGCGTTCCGCTGGTCGGGGCGAACTTCGACAAGACGGTGCCGGTCGCAGGGGACGAGGAGTTCCGCATCGGGGTCAGGGTGATAAACCCCTACTGGCAGGTGAACGGCGAGTGGCCTGCGGATGACGGGGAAGGCGCCATCCTGGTCGGCGCCCTGCTCGCCCGCGAGCGGAATCTGAAGACAGGCGACCGGATCACCCTGCGGATGGCGCAGCTGTCGGAGACCTTCACCGTCAAGGGGATCCTCAGCACCGGCGGGGCGGAGGAGTCCTCCCTGGTGGCCCCCCTGGCCGTGGTCCAGAGGCTGGCCGCGCTGGAGGGGAAGGTGCAGTCGGTCAGCGTGAGCGCCCTGACGGTGCCGGAGGACAAGCTCTCCCGCAAGGCGAGGCGAAGCTCTGAGGCCCTCGATTCCCTGGAGTACGACCGCTGGTACTGCACTGCCTACGTGAGCGCGATCACGCACCAGATCGAGGAGGCGATCCCGAACATCGCGGCGCGCCCCATCTGGCAGGTCGCGGCGAGCGAGGGGGCCGTGATCAACAAGATCCAGCTCCTGATGGTAGTGGTGACCATCGCCGCCTTCATCGCTTCCGGGCTTGGCATCTCCTCGCTGATGGTGACCACCATTATGGAGCGGGCGAAGGAGATCGGGCTCACCAAGGCGCTGGGCGCCGCGGACCGGGAGGTCTACCTGCTCTTTCTGAGCGAGGCGGCGCTGGTGGGTGTCATCGGCGGCCTCTTGGGATGCCTGGCGGGAGCGGGGCTCTCCCAGGTGATAGGGCTCTCCATCTTCGGCTCGCTGATCTCCTTCAACTGGGTGGTCATCCCGGTCAACGTCGCCATCTCGGTTCTGATCGCGCTGACCGGATCCCTGATGCCGTCCAGGCTGATCACCAAGCTCTACCCGGCGGAGGTGCTCCATGGCAGACGTTAAGGGGGGCGGCATGACACGCGGGCGCATGTTCCTGCTGATACTGTTCAAGTCCCTGAAGATTCGCAGGAACAGGGTCGCCATCACCTTCTTCTCCATCATGATAGGGGCGTCGATCATCACGGCGCTGTCCAGCGTCTATTTCGACATCTCGGCCAAGATGAGCCGCGAGCTGCGGGCCTACGGGGCCAACTTCTTCATCGGGCAGAAGGCCTCCTCGGAGAGCCGGGCCACCGATGCCGGCGTCATCAGGCGGGCGGTCGCCCAGGTCCCCGCCGACAAGCTGATCGGCGCCTCCCCCTATATCTACGGCGTGGTGCGGCTGGACCTCGGGAACGCCGTGCTGGCCGGTGTGGACTTCACGGGGCTGAAAAAGCTCTCCCCCTACTGGCAGGTCGAGGGTAAATGGATCAGCGTCGACTTCGACGACGAGTCCTGCATGATCGGCAAGACCCTGGCGAAGAACATGGAGCTGAAGGTCGGCGACAGCGTCAACGTGATCAGGAACGAGACCGGCTTTCAGAAGAGCCTGGTGGTCAAGGGGATAGCGGAGACCGGACAGGCGGAGGACGAGCAGATCTTCGTCAACCTGGCGCTCGCCGGCGAGATATTGGGGCAGCAGGGGAAGGTGAACCACGCCATGCTGAGCATCGTGACCGAGGGGACCGACATCGACGCGCTGGCGAAGCGGATGGAGGCGAGCTTCCCGGAGCTGGACGCCAAGCCGATCCGCAAGGTGTCGCATTCCGACGGCAGGATACTCGACAAGATCAAGGGGCTGATGGCGATCATCGCGGTCATCATACTGACCGTCACCACCCTTTGCGTCATGACCACCCTCATCGCCATCGTCTCGGAGCGCACCCGGGAGATCGGGCTCATGAAGGCCATCGGCGCCGACGACAGGGACATCGTGCGGCAGTTCCTTTCGGAGACGCTCACCATCGGTGTGGCCGGGGTGGCCGCCGGGATGCTGCTCGGCTTCCTCCTGGCCCAGGTGCTGGGGCAGGCGGTCTTCGGTTCCTTCATCTCGTTCCGGCTGATGGTGCTCCCGGTGACCCTGGTGCCGTCCATCGCCGCCTCGCTCATCGCCGCGGCACTGCCGGTCAGGATGGCGGTGCGGGTCGTGCCGGCCCAGGTGCTGAAAGAGGATTAACCCGGGAGGCGCCGGACCGCGGAGGATCGATGCTGTAGGAGCGGCGTTCCTGCAGCGATCGGCAACGGTTAATCGCGGCAGGAATGCCGCTCCTACAAACACGTTGATGCTCAGATCGGCTGACTGGGCTGCATTTTTAAGGGGAAGACCAATGGAAAAGATAGTGCTTGAGACAATAGGGCTGACCAAGAGGTACGGCAGCGTCACCCCGCTGGACCACGTCAACATGCAGGTCCGGGAAGGAGAGTGGGTCTCCATCATGGGTCCCTCCGGCTCCGGCAAGACCACCATGCTGAACCTCCTTTCGCTGCTCGATACCCCCAGCGAGGGGCGCTACATACTCGACGGGGTGGACACCTCGACGGTGAACGAGAAGGAGCGCGCGGTGGTGCGGCGCGAGAAGATCGGCCTCGTGTTCCAGCAGTTCCACCTGGTCCCTTACCTGACCGCGCTGGAGAACGTCATGCTGTCCCAGTACTACCACGGCATGATCGACCGGGGAGACGCGGCGGAGGTGCTGGAAAGGGTCGGCCTCGGGCACAGGGTCGGGCATCTCCCCTCCCAGCTCTCCGGCGGGGAGCAGCAGCGGGTCTGCATAGCGCGTGCGCTCATCAACCAGCCGGCCATAATACTGGCCGACGAGCCGACCGGGAACCTGGACGAGGCCAACGAGGGGATCATCCTCGACTTCTTCAAGGAGCTGCACGCCGAGGGGAGGACCATCATCCTGGTTACCCACAACCCCGAGCTCGCCGATTTCTCCGACCGCACCGTCAGGCTGCAGCACGGCAAGGTGCAGGCGTGACGGGGCCGGGAAGGAGGCCTGGCAGGACGGCCGGCTATGCGCTCCTGGGCATCGTTGTCGCCGCGCTGCTGGGCGGCTGCGCGAAGGAGGAGACCTGGAAGACCGGCAGGAAGGCGCCGGAGATAAGCGTGCTGGATCTAAGCGACAAGACGGTGAAACTCTCCGATTTCAAGGGAGAGGTCGTGGTGCTCAGGTTCTGGGCCACCGGGTGCAAGGCGTGCGTGGCCGGGATGCCGGTGCTCGACGAGTACAGCAAGGCTTACCGGGACAAGGGGGTTACCGTGCTCGCCGTGAACATGGCGAATCCCAAGCCGCTGGTGGAGGTCTTTGCCAAGGGGCTGAAGCTCTCCTACCCGGTGTTTCTGGATCCCGCCCTCATCGCCGCCAAGAAATACGGGGTCAGGGCGGTCCCCAGCACCTACTTCATAGACAGGAAGGGGGTTGCCAGGAGTTTCGCGGTCGGTGAGATCAAGAAGGAAGCTTTCGACAAGACGGTGCAGGAGTTGCTGTGAGGCATCCCTGAGGGCCAAGGGGGGCAGGAAGCGGCCGCGCGAGGAAAAAGGGGGGCGCCTGCCCTTTGTCATGGGACGCAGTGCCGTGAAGGTCGCCGCGGGGAAGCCGGCGGAACAGGTGCGGCTGACGGGGACACAAAAGTCTTGACAATTCCCCCTGATCCGCCATATAGGTGAAAACGGTTTTCACAATCCTTTGAACGCGGAAAAGTAGCATGCCCCCCCTCTTTCCGGGGCGGCATTCCCAAAACGTCCACCCCGGCCCGTTGCCCCAGGTCACGGCGCAGATACCCGCAGTCCCATACCGATTCCCCTCGACGGTCCAGCCAGCCACGTTTTTCCCTCAGGAAAGACCAAGCAAGCCAACCACCAAAAAATCCGATGTTCCCGCGGCGCCGGGCCTTCGCCAGGAAGCCGTTCCCGCCGGGGCCGCTGACCGTCCGGCAGCAGGACCGCCGCCGCCCGGGATGGCTGACGCCGTGCGCGTCAGCAAATGGTCTGCGTGCGTCATCTGAGAAGCCCTGTTTCTACGGCGACCGCCTCCCGGTCGGGGAGGCGGCTTGGAAGGTACGGCCGCCGACGCTTTGCGCAGGAAACGTCGTGCGAGGACGGACGCACGGGACAAGAAAACGGCCGCAGTCGCGGCCGGGAGCTCAGGAGCAGTATGATCAAGAAACCTCGTTACCTACCCCTCACTGCGGTCGCCGGGGCGCATTTCGCCGCGCTGGCGCTGATCTTTGCGGCACCTGGCGCCGTAATCGAGCCGGTGACCCTGCCGGTCGTGCAGGGGACCCTGGTCTCCCAGCCCGCTGCGGCAGCGGCGGCGCCCACTCTCCCCGCCAGGACCCCTCCGGCCTCTGCTCCCCCCCCGAAGCCGGCAGCCGCCAAGGCTCCTCCACCCCCGCCCCCGGTTCCGGTCGCTCCCCCCTCAGAGAGGGCGGTCACAGCGCCGGTGACGGAACGAAGGGCGGCACAGCAGGTGGAGCCGCAGGCACAGCCGGCACCGGCGCTCCGGACGGCGCCTGCCGAAAGCGCCCCGCAGCCGCAGGCCGCTGCGGCCCCGGCAAAGCCGTCGGACGGCGGAGCGAGGGGCGCGGCGAAGGCCGTCGATGCCCCGATCACCATGCCGCGGGTCGAGGCAGGGCACCTGACCAACCCCCCTCCGCTCTACCCCCCCGCGTCCCGCAGGTTCAGGGAGCAGGGGCAGGTGCAGCTGGACGTACTGATTCTCGCCGACGGCACGGTGGGCGAAATCCGCATCAGGACAGGCAGCGGGTATGCCAGGCTGGACGACGCCGCCTTGAGCGCGGTAAGGCGCTGGCGCTACCAGCCGGCCCGCAGGGGGGGCACGCCGATCCCCTACTGGTACGTGCAGCCGATTGTTTTCTCACTGCAAAACTAACCGCCACTTCACATGGAAAGGATGGAACCAATGGAATACAACCCGTACGGAGTACAAGCCCTCTGGAGCCAGGGCGACATGGTGATCAAAGGTGTCGCGCTACTGCTGCTGATCATGTCGATTGCGTCCTGGTACGTCATCGCGACCCGCTCCTGGCGCGCCTTGAAAAACGCACGCGCCGCCCGTGCCACCGCCGATTTCTGGCACGCGCAGAGTTTCGACGAAGGGTTGGAGATACTGACCCTGGCGGCGCCCGCCAGCCAGTTCCAGCACCTGGCCGAGCAGGGACGGGCGGCCGTTGACCACTACAACAACAGCAACCGCACGCACCTGCACAACCAGTTGAGCGTGGCCGACTGGCTGGAAGCCTGCCTGCGCGGCGCGATCAACGAGTCCGTCGAGAAGATGCAGCGCGGCCTTCCGATCCTCGCCTCGGTGGGGTCGACCGCCCCCTTCATCGGGCTCTTCGGAACCGTTTGGGGGATATACCACGCGCTGGTCGGGATCGGCGTTTCCGGCTCGGCGAGCATAGACAAGGTGGCCGGCCCGGTGGGGGAGGCGCTCATCATGACCGCCTTCGGTCTGGCCGTTGCCATCCCGGCGGTGCTGGGCTTCAACGCCCTGTCCCGGGCAAACAAGGGGGTGCAGGGGAGGATGAACCAGTTCGCCCACCAGTTGCAGGGATATTTCCTGACCGGCGCCCCGGTCTCTTCCGGCGGCGCCGTCCAGCCCCGCAGGGAGGCGGCGTAGCATGGCTTTCGGGGGGAACGAGGATAACGACAGCGAAGTCATGAGCGAGATCAACATGACGCCCCTTGTGGACGTCATGCTGGTGCTGCTCATCATATTCATGATAACCGTCCCGGTGCTGAGCCACTCGGTGAAGCTCGACCTGCCGCGGGAGAGGAACGTTCCGAACCTGGTGAAACCGCAGACGGTCACCATATCGGTCACCGCCGACGGGGGGTTGCACTGGAACGCCGTGCCGGTGGACGCGGCGACACTGGCCTCCAGGCTGCAGGGAGCGGCCGGGCTGGAACCTCAGCCGGAGGTCCATATCCACGGCGACCGCAACGCCCGGTACGAGGAGGTACTCGGGGCAATGGCGGCGGCGCAGCGGGCGGGGATACTCAAACTCGGTTTCGTCACCGACCCGACGCCGCGCTAGGTCGTGCCGGTTCGCCGCGCCCCCCGCCAGGGGGGCACGGCAGCTTCGAGGCGGGAGACGCAGGACATTCGACAGGCCGTGCAGGGGCTGCCGGGACATTTTTGGCGGCAGTTGGCGCAAAGAGCGGCAAAAAGACAATGGGGCCTCGGTAGATACCGCGGCCCTGCTGCGTTTGGGGGACTTTCTTCGGGACGGCCATCTCGCGCGCCGGGGACTCATATACGGCAGGTGGATAAAAAGAAACTTGACAATTCGAGCGCCAAGCCATATAAGCGAATTCAATTTTCAAAACCAATTGATGGCGAAAACTCAATTGAGACGGCACCCCCCTCTTCCGCGCGCCGGGGGGTTCGGGAAAACCGGCAGACGGCGAAGGTCGTTTCCGGCATGGCAGCTCCTGCAAAAGCAGGGCCTCTACCACAACGGGAAGAAACGTAAAAGGAGCCACTATGATACCTCTAGGTCTTTTGAGCGCGGGCGAAAACGGCGAGATAGTCGAAATCATGCTCAAGGCGGACGGCGCAGGCTGTCAATCCGAGTTCGACAAGGGCGTGGTTCGGGTGGAGGACCTGGGAATCCGTGTCGGAAAGAGTGTAGAGATGCTGACCAACGGCGGCAACACGGTCCTGCTCAGGGTGGACGAGTCCAGGATCGCCATCGCCCGCCGCATGGCAATGAAAATCATGGTTAGGAGGTAAGGCAATGAATCTGGCAAAGCTAAAGCCCGGCGAGAAGGGGACGATAACCGCCATCGGTTCCATCGGTCCGCTGAAACGGCGGCTCATGGATATGGGCGTGTTGGTGGGGGTAGAGGTGAAGGTGCTCAAGGTGGCGCCGATGGGCGACCCGATCGAGGTGAGCATCAAGAGCTACAACCTGTCGCTTAGAAAGAACGAGGCCGAGGGGATCGCGGTGGAGGTGGCAAGGTGAGCACGCAGCTGAAACAAAAAGAGGCCGGCGAGTCGGAGAACCAGGGCGCCTGCGCATCCGGGCCGCGTGCGGTAGTGGCCCGCACCATCACCGTGGCCGTTGCCGGCAACCCGAACTCGGGAAAATCCACCCTCATCAACGCCATCGCAGGGACTAGGCTCCACGTCGGGAACTGGGCGGGGGTCACGGTAGAGAAAAAAGAGGCACAGCTGGAGATCGGCGGAAGGAAGGTAAGGCTCGTCGACCTTCCCGGCACCTACTCCCTCTCCCCCTACACCCAGGAGGAGATCGTGGCCAGGGATTACCTGGTGCACGAGCGACCCGACCTGATCATCAACGTGGTGGACGCAACCAACCTGGAGCGCAACCTCTACCTCACCGTGCAGCTCATGGAGCTGGGCATCCCGATGGTGATGGCGCTGAACATCTACGACGAGGCGCAGGCAAAGGGTTACAAGATCGACGTCGACGTGATGGAAGAGATGCTCGGCGTCACCGTCATCCCCACCTCGGCCACCAAGAAGAGCGGCCTGGACGAACTGCTGAGGTCCGTCCTGGCGACGGCGGACGATCTCTCCGGGCACATCCCCAGGAGGCTCAACTACGGGGAGGATGTGGAGGGGGCGGCCGATCACATTGCCGAAGTCCTGAAAAAGAGCAGACCCACCCTCGTGGAGCGCTACCCGAAGCGGTGGCTTTTGTTGAAACTGATGGAGCAGGACAGCCACGTCATGGACGAGGTGAAGCTTGCCGAGGCCGACTTCCTGGACGAGGCGCTCCATCACCTGAAGCGGGCGCACGGCGAAGATGTCGAATCCATCATGGCCGAAATCCGCTATTCGCTCGCCTCGGGGCTCACCCGAGAGATACTGCAAAAGCCTGAGCTGCGCCAGACGGAACTGACCGAGAAGATCGACCGCATCGTGCTGGACCGCTTCCTGGGGATCCCGATCTTCCTGGGCGCCATGTGGCTCTTGTTCAAGCTGACCTTCGACCTCTCCGCCCCCTTCGGGGACTGGCTGGGGGCCATGACGGAAGGGCCGTTCAAGCGCTGGGCCTCCGCCGTCCTGGGGCCCCTGGGGGCTCCGGACTGGACCGTCTCGCTGGTAAACGACGGGGTCATCGCCGGCGTCGGCTCGGTGCTGGTCTTCGTGCCGGTCATCTTCGCCATGATGTTCTTCATCACCTTCCTGGAAGGTAGCGGGTACATGGCCAGGGCCGCCTTCGTCATGGACCGCACCATGCACGCCATCGGGCTGCACGGCAAGTCCTTCATCCCGATGCTGCTGGGTTTTGGCTGCAACGTGCCGGGGATCTACGCCACCCGCACCCTGGAAAACCCCAAGGACAAGGTGCTGACCGCCCTTTTGGTCCCGCTCATGTCCTGCGGCGCGCGTCTGCCGGTCTACGTGCTCTTCGTCGGGGTGTTCTTCCCGGACAACTCCAGCACCGTCATCTGGTCGCTCTACGTGATGGGTATCCTGCTGGCGGTGGGCATGGGGCTGGTCTTCAAGAGGACCCTGTTCCGCGGCGAGGCCCCCATGTTCATCATGGAGCTCCCCCCCTACCGGATGCCCTCTTTCCACAGCCTCTGCGTGCACACCTGGGAAAAGGGGAAGCACTTCCTGTTCAAGGCCGGCACCTACATCTTCGCGGTCTCCGTGCTGGTCTGGTTCCTCCTGAACCTCCCCTGGGGCGTGGAGAGCAAGCGCGACTCCTACCTCGGCCAGGCGGGGGCCACCATTGCCCCGATATTCCAGCCGGTGGGCTTCGGTACCTGGGAGGCGGCCTCCTCGCTCATCACCGGGGTCATCGCCAAGGAGATCGTGGTAGGCACCATGGGCGAGATCTATTCGCCCAAGCACGAGGAGAAGGAAGCAGTCCCGACGCTTAAGGAGGATCTCAAGGAGATCGTGGTTTCCTTCGGGAGCGCGTGCAAGTCCGCGGTGGCGACGCTGCTCTATCTTCCGCAGGAAGAGGAGGCCGAGGAGGATCAGTCGGCCCTCAAGCAGGCGATCGGCGGTGCCTTCACACCGCTCTCCTCCTACGCCTTCATGGCCTTCGTGCTCCTCTACATGCCTTGCATGATCGTCATCGTGGCGATGCGCCAGGAGTTCGGCACCTGGAAGTGGGCCGTGGTGGGGCTGGCCTACCAGACGGCGCTTGCCTGGGTGGTGGCGCTGCTCATATACCAGGTGGGTACTCTGCTCGGATTTGGAGGCTGACATGGGGGTTTCCGACGCGATCATCGCCGCAGTTATCGTGGGGGGGGCATTCTACATCCTCTACGCCACGCTCTGGAAGAAGAAGGGTTGCTGCGGTTGCGAAGGCGGTGATTGCTGCAAGAAGTAGTGCAGACGCAGAAACGACGGCGGGCCGGGGAGAGATTTCCCCGGCCCGCTTTCTTTTTGCTGTCGACCGATAAAGGGGGGCGCCCCTCCCGTTGCCTACTTCTCAGCGGGGCCCGTCGCGGCTTGATCCAGGTCCCGGGAGGGTGGGGCGGTGCGGGGCGCCAGCGTGGTCTCGATGCTGATCACCCCTGTCAAGGTCCGGTGCACCGGACATTTCTCCGCTATCTCCAGGAGCTTTTGCCGCTGGGCATCGTCCAGCTCCCCGAAGAGCTCCAGCTCCCGGTTGAACCTGTCGATCTTACCCTCCCCGGACTCGCAATCGCGGCAGTCCTGCGCATGGATCTTGTGATGGGAAAGGCGCGCCAGGGCGTCGTCCAGCGCCCATCCCTTGCGGCGGGCGTACATCTGCACGGTCATCGTGGTGCAGGCTCCCAGGCCCGCCATCAGGTACTCGTAGGGTGAGGGGCCCTCGTTGGTGCCCCCGTACTGCAGCGGCTCGTCAGCCACCATGCTGAAGCCGTTGGCGAAGATCCCGGTGCGAAACCCCTCGGCGCCGGTGCGGGCGGTCAGCCTGTTGTCTGCCGCATCCTGCCCCGGTGCCTTGCCCGCCGCAGTCCCGGGAGCCTCGATGTATCTCCCTGCCCAGATGGCGATGACCTCTCCCGCGTAACGGGAATCGGCGGCATCGGAGAGCAGGTGGTCCGCCTCCGCAAGGGAGATGAAACTCTTGGGGTGGCCGGCCGCATCGAAGATACGGGCGGCATTGTCGATCCCCACCACCTGGTCCCCCGGCGCATGCATGATCAGGAGCGCCCCCTTGAGCCGTCCCAAGGTCTCCTCCGGCCGCTGCGCCTCCAGGTCGTCGAGCAGGCTCTTGCGGATGGTGAAGTCGTTCCCCCCGAGGTGGACGGTGGCCTCTCCCTGCCTTTCGACATGCTCGGCCGTTTCCCCCAGGAGCTGCCGCAGGTGGGCCGGGTCGAAGGGGGCGGCTATGGTGGCTATGGCTGTAGCCGAAGGGATCTGCTGGGCGGCTGCGAGCACGGCCGCGCCGCCCAGCGAATGCCCCACCAGGAGCCGGGGCGCCGCGTACTCCCGCTCAAGGAACCGGGCCGCCGCCACCAGATCGCTCACCTCCGAGGAGAAGGTGGTCTCGGAAAAATCCCCCTCGCTCTCCCCAAGGCCGGTGAAGTCGAAGCGAAGCACGGCGATGCGCCTGCTGCTCATGGCGCGGGTGATGTTTACGGCCGCCTTCAGGTTCTTGGAGCAGGTGAAACAGTGGGCGAATACGGCGTAGGCGACCGGCTGCTCGTCGTCGGGAAGCTCCAGCCGGGCTGCGAGCCGGTCGCCGCGGGAGTTCGGGAAGCTTACTCTTTTAGTGTTCATGGCGGCCCTCCTGTAGGCGTGTTCTCATGGGTTGGTCTTCCTTGCAGCTCAAAGAGCCTCCTGACCGATCGACGGCATCCCCTGCCCACCCGTCATCCCTGCAGCTCCTTCGTCCCGGCACCCCGAGTCCGGGCACCACTAAAAGGTAATGGCGAGTACCCTCAAGTCAAGATCGTTCAGCCGGCTGCGTGCCGCTCATTTCTGCAGCGGGTGCCGATATCCCCAGACCATACGGTTGCCGGGGCTGCAGCGGAACTTACCTCTTTTCTCTTTTCAATTATTGGGTTATAAGACAACGACATGTTCATTGTCCTGATTTTCGCTGTCATGAACTTTATTCAGGAGTTGCCTTGATGTTTGCTCAGTGGTCCATCAAAAAACGCGTGATTCTCACCGTCATCTGCCTCTGCCTCGCCAGTATCGCCATCCTCGGCATGTTCGCCTACCATTACCAGAAACACCAGATGCGGGAAGGACTGAAGGATCAAGCCAGGAAGGACGGCGAACTCTTCGAAGCGATCCTGAACGGCGATGCCGAGGGTCTTGCCAGGGCCCATACCGGCCTCGACAGGCTCGACCTGCTCCTGGCTCCGTTTGCCGCCGGGAACAAGGAGGCGCTCCTGGCAGCGGCGAAGCCGATCTTCAGCGAGGTCAGGCAGAACAACAACATCACCCACATGTATTTCATTCAGCCCGACGGCAAGGTTCTGCTGCGGGTGCACAAGCCCGAGCAGTCGGGCGATACCGTGACCCGGGAGACCTTCCTGAAGGCCCAGGCGACCAAGCAGACCTCGGCCGGTCTCGAAATGGGCAAGAACTTCTTCTCGCTGCGCAGCGTCCGTCCGGTTTCCTACCAGGGGAAACCGCTGGGGTTCATGGAACTCGCTGAGGAGATCGACCACGTCTTCGCCCAGATGAAACAGATCACCGGCAACGAGGTGAGCCTCTTTCTGACCGACGAATTCATGAAGAGCAAGGCCAGCGAGGTAAGGGGCGAGCAGGTCGGCTCCTTCCGGATTCTCTACCCCACCCAAAAGGAGTTGGCCCTCGGGCTTGCCGCAAAGGTGCTTCCCGGGATGGGCGAAGCCCTGAAAGCGCCGCAGCTGAGGATCGTGTCCTACCGCGGGGGGAACTACCTGGTGGGGATGGGGCCGATCCGGGACGCCTCGGGGAGCACGGCCGGGATCTTGTTCTCGCACAAGGAAATCAGCCCCCTGTTCAGCACCATGTGGAAAGGCGTGGCCGCGCAGCTGGGGATCTTCATCGCCATCGTCCTGGCGGCGCTCTTATTGCTCTACCTCTCCCTGAGAAGCAGCTTGAAGCTGTTCGGCGCGCTGAAGGAGCACATCGTTTCGGTTACCACCACCTGGGACCTCGACGGTAGGCTGGAGATCGAAACGCACGACGAGATCGGCGAACTCGCGGCGGACTTCAACGCCATGACGGAGAAGCTCTCCGAAATGGTGCGGCAGGTGAGCTCGACCAGCGGCGAGCTGGGACAGGTGTCGGCCAACCTGGTGCAGGTGTCGGGGACGGTGATGGGGGCCGCCGAGCAGCAGTCGGTCTCCGTGCACGAGACCTCGACCGCGATGACCCAGATCAACGGCTCGATCAAGGGGGTGGCCCGGGCCGTCGAGGGGCTTTCCCACTCCGCCTCCGAAAGCTCCTCCTCCATTTTGGAGATGGCGTCGAGCGTCGAGGAGGTTGCCCTGAGCGCGGAATCCCTGGCTCAGTCGGTGGACGAGGTCGGTTCGGCGGTCGTCCAGATGG
>CAZFMI010000023.1:0-54398 GCA_964519915.1 uncultured Geomonas sp. | reverse complement strand
GGGGGGAGGAGCGGCAGCCCATCCCCCTTGCCTCTGGGGATTCAAACTAGATCCGGATTCTCGAAGTCCAAGCGAAGGAGAAGGTCATGCTCGTGATCTCCTGCATCAAACAGGTGCCAGATACCACCCAGGTGAAGATCGACCCGGTCACCAACACCCTGGTCAGGGAGGGAATCCCCTTCATCGTCAACCCCTATGACACCCATGCCCTCGAAGAGGGGCTGGCGCTCAAGGACCGCTACGGTCTCAAGGCCATCGCTATCTCCATGGGCCCCCCCAACACCGAGGCGACCCTCAAGAAGGCGTGCGCGCTGGGGGTGGATCAGGCCATCCTTCTCTCCGACCGGGCCTTTGGCGGCGCCGACACGCTGGCCACGAGCCAGGTGCTGGCCTCGGCCATCGAGCGCCTGGGGCAGGAGGAAGAGGTCGGCATCGTTTTTTGCGGCAAGCAGACCATCGACGGCGACACCGCGCAGGTAGGCCCCGGCATCGCCACGCGGCTTGGCTTCACCCAGCTCACCTTGGTGGATCGCATCGAGTGGCTCGACGTACCCAACAAGAGGATCCGGGTCCGGAGGAAGCTGGAAGGAAGGCACGAGATCGTGGAAGCGCCCCTCCCCGTGGTGATCACCGCGGTGCGCGAGCTGAACCGGCCCCGCTACCCAACAGTCCCGATGCGCCTTGCCGCCCAGGAAACGCCGGTCGCGCTCTGGGACAACCAGGTGCTGCAACTGGACGTGGAAACGGTGGGGCTCAAGGGTTCGGCCACCTGGGTCAGCAAGATCTTCTCTCCCGAGCGGGACCAGGGGGAGATCATCGGGGACGGCGTGAACGATCCGGAAGGAACCGCGCACCTGCTGCTTGACAAGATGCTGGCCAAGGACCTGTTAGCTTTCTAGTTCGCCAAGGAGTTCGTGATGCAAAACGACAAGAAGATCAAGAAACCACGCGGCATCGCACGGCTGGTAGCCGGCAAGTGCATTGCCTGCGGAGCCCGGTGCGAGAGTTCCTGCCCGGTAAGCGGCATCCTGATGAGCGAGGCGGGTGAGCCCTCCATCCACGCCGAGAAGTGCATCGGCTGCGCCAAGTGCGTGAAAGTCTGTGCCGCCGGCGCGCTGGAGATGTTCTACACCCCCGAGGAGCTGGAGCTGCTGAAACAGTGGGAGGCCCAGCACGGTGCCGTCGAGGAGGAGCTCGACCCGGCGGAGAAGGAGCTTCGCGCCAAGCTGGCGCAGTACCGCGGCGTGTGGGTCTTCATCGAGCAGTACCAGGGCGAGGCGGCCAAGGTCTCCTGGGAGCTCCTCGGCGCCGGGAAGGAACTGGCAGCCAGGCTGGGAGTGAAGCTTTCCGCCCTCATCATCGGCCACGAGGTCGCCCACCTCTGCGACGAGGCCTTCGCCTACGGCGCGGACCAGGCCATCGTCCTCGACGAGAGCGTCTTCAAGGACTACCGGACCAAGCCCTTCACCGATGCCGTCTGCCACCTGGTCGAAAAGCACAAGCCGGAGGTGATCCTCATGGGTGCCACCGGTCAGGGACGCGATCTGGCGGGCGCCGTGGCCACCGTGGTCAAGACAGGTCTCACCGCCGACTGCACCGGCCTCGGCATAGACGACAAGCGTAACCTGATGCAGACCCGCCCCGCCTTCGGCGGCAACATCATGGCCACCATCATGTGCGACCGCTTCCGCCCCCAGATGGCGACGGTCAGGCCTCACGTGATGGCCATGCCGGAGCGGAAGGACGGCAGCAAGGGCGTCGTGATCCTGGAGCAGTTCTACCTGCGGGAGCAGGACGTGCTCGCCAAGGTGATCGAGTCCATCAGCGACAAGGGCGGCAAGGACATCGATATCGCCGGCGCCGAGATCATCGTCTCCGGTGGCCGCGGGCTGATGAACAAGGACAACTTCGCCCTCCTGCACGAGCTGGCAGTCGAGCTGGGCGGGGTGGTCGGCGCCTCCCGCAGCGCGGTCGACGCGGGATGGATGCCGCACAGCCGCCAGGTTGGGCAGACCGGCAAGACGGTGCGTCCCAAGATCTACATAGCCTGCGGCATCTCCGGCGCGATCCAGCACCTGGTCGGGATGCAGGACTCCGACATCGTCATAGCCATCAACAGGGACCCCGAGGCCCCCATCTTCCAGGTGGCCACCTACGGGATCGTGGGAGACCTGTTCCAGGTGATCCCGGCGTTGACGCGCAGGGTCCGCTCCATGAAGGAGGCGCGAGGCGGGGCGCTCCCCGACCGGGTCGCCGTTTGATTCCTTACTTTTGCGAAACACATAAGTTTTCGAGGTAGTCATGCCAACCAATCAAATCCTTTTCATGCCGCTTTTCGCCATCGCCGTCGTGGCCTTTTGCTTCAGCTGCTACCAGCGCCTGCAACTGGTCGCCGTCGGCGCCTCAGATGATCGCTTCGACAGGCCCGGCGAGCGGCTGGCCGGCATGTTCCGGTACGCCTTCGGCCAGGAGAGGGTCCTCGCCAGGCCCTACGGCCTGAACCACTTCGCTCTCTTCTGGGCCTTCATGCTGCTCCTGGTGGCGAACGCGTCCTTTCTCGCCGAGGGGCTTTTTCCGAGCTTCACGCTCTCGGCGCTACCGGCACCTTTGTACCACGCCCTTGCGCTTGCCTTCGACGTGGTCTCCCTGGTCGCGCTGGTCTCTGTCGCGGTGGCGCTCGTGCGCCGGCTCTTCTTCGCGCCGTCGTACCTGGGTAACGATTACACCAAGGCCTGCAGCGGCGAGGCGCTCCTGATCCTCGCCCTGATCGCCACCCTGATGGTCGCCTTCTTCCTGCTGAACGCCGCCCAGATGGCCCTGGGCCTGGACCAGGCGCTTAGGCCCGTCTCGGGTGCAGTAGCCTCACTGTTGCAGGGGATGCCGCAAGCATCGCTCGAAGGTATTGCCTCCGGCTCATGGTGGGTGCACGCCGTGGTGCTCCTTCTTTTCATGAACCTTTTGCCCCGCAGCAAGCACATGCACATACTCACAGCCATTCCCAACTGTTACTTCCGCAGTTTGGAGAAGCCGAACGTGCAGCCGCGCGAGAGTTTCGAGGTCGGCAAGCGCTTCGGGGTGAGCGAGGTGGCGCAGTTCTCCTGGAAGGATCTCCTCGATTCCCTCTCCTGCACCGAGTGCGGGCGCTGCCAGGACCTCTGCCCGGCCCACAACACCGGGAAGCCTTTGAACCCGCGCCGGATCATCCACGACATCAAGGTGAACCTCTTGGAGAACGGGGCCGCCGACGCCGGGAAGGTGCAGCTTCCGCTCATCGGCGAGAAGGCTGAGGGTACCAGCTGCGAGGATGCGCTTTGGTCCTGCACCACCTGCGGCGCCTGCCTTTCGGTCTGCCCGGTCCTCATCGAGCACATGCCCAAGATCGTCAAGATGCGCCGCCACCTGGTCCAGGAGAAGGCCCAGTTCCCGGAAGAGCTTTTGAACCTCTTCGAGAACATGGAGCAGCGCTCCAACCCCTGGGGCATCGCCCCCTCCGAGCGGGGGAAGTGGGCGAACCTCCTGGGGGATAGGGAATTCATAGCCGGCAAGACCGAATACCTCTTCTTCGTGGGGTGCGCCGGTTCCTTCGACAGCCGCGCCAAGCAGACCACCGTGGCCCTCGCCACAGTCCTCGACAAGGCAGGGGTCACCTGGGGGATCCTCGGCAGGGAGGAGCTCTGCTGCGGGGACAGCGTGAGACGCCTGGGCAACGAGTTCGTCTTCGACCGCATGGCGCGGGAGAACGTTGCCACGCTCAAGGAGAAGGGAGTCACCAAGATCGTCACCCAATGCCCGCACTGCTTCAGCACGCTCAAGAACGACTATCAACAGTACGGCCTGGAGCTGGAGGTGCTGCACCACAGCGAGCTGATCGCGAGGCTGGTGCAGGAGGGGAAACTGAACTCCGCCAAAGGGGTGAACCTGGGCAAGACCCTCTTCCACGACTCCTGCTACCTGGGGCGCCACAACGACACGTACGCGGCCCCCCGCCGGGTGCTGGAGGCCGCGACCGGCGCGGCTCCCGGTGAGTTCGAGCGGCGGAAGGAGAACGGGTTTTGCTGCGGAGCCGGCGGCGGGCGCATGTGGATGGAGGAGCAGATCGGCACGAGGATCAACCACGACCGCGTCAACGAGGCGCTGAAGCAGCAGCCCGACACCATCTGCGTCAGCTGTCCCTACTGCATGACCATGCTGGAGGACGGCCTGAAGGACCAGGGCGCGGAAAAGGTGCGGGTGAAAGACATAGCAGAGGTAATGGCCGAGGCAATCAACTAGATAGGAGGCAACATGAAAGTTCTGGTCTGCATCAAACAGGTACCGGATATGGAATCCCGCTTCAAGGTCAACGGGAGCGGCGATTGGTACGACGAAGCCGATCTCGCCTACCGGATGAACGAGTACGACGAGTACGCGGTGGAGCAGGCGGTGCAGCTCAAGGAGCAGCTGGGCGACGCGCCCGACGTCACCGTCCTCTCCATCGGCCCGGACCGGGTGGGAGACCCGCTTAAGAAGGCGCTGGCCATGGGGTGCGACCGCGCCGTTCACATCCATGACCCGGACAGCTGCCGCAAGGATCCCTGGCAGATCGCCGACATTATCGCCTCCTTCGCCAAGGACAAGAGCTTCGACATGATCTTCACCGGGATGCAGTCCCAAGACCGGGGCTCGGCCCAGGTCGGCGTCACCGTCGCCGAACTCTTGGGGCACAACTGCACCACCACCCTGGTCGGCTTCGGCTATGCCGACGGCACGGTTACCGCCAAGAGGGAACTCGAAGGGGGGATCAAGAGCGTGGTCAAGCTCCCGCTTCCCGCCCTGGTCACCTGCCAGCTCGGCCTGAACGTCCCCCGCTATCCGACCCTCCCCAACATCATGAAGGCGAAAAAGAAGGAGTTCCTGACCGTCCCGGCGGCGGAGCTTCTCCGTGAAGAGCCGGCGGTCGCAACCGAAAAGCTCTACCCGCCGGTGAAAAGCGGCTCCGCCGTGGTGCTGGAAGGGGACCTGGCGCAGGTAGCCGATCGTCTACTGGCGATTCTCAAGGAAAAGACTACGGTCGTGAAATAGGAGGTGAGCCATGAAAGCACTGCTTGTCTGTGAACAAAGGGAAGGAAAGATCCTCGACACCAGTTATGAGCTGGTGGCCTTTGCCGACCGCCTGGGCGCCGATAAGGTCCTGGTCCTGATCGGTAAAGAAGCGCCCAAGGTCGACGCCAAGGTATACCTTGCGGACGTCGACAAGCTCGGCGAGTACAACCCGGACCTGCACAAGCAGGTCGTACTGGAGGCGATCCAGAAGGAGAATCCCGACTACGTCGTCTTCGTGCATTCCTCCTACGGCTGGGATTTGGCTCCCAGGGTCGCGGCCTCTCTCAAGGTGGGGCAGGTCTCCGAGATCGTCAACATCGTCGACGGCAAGTTCGAGCTGGCGCTTTGCAACGCCAAGCTGCGCCGCATTGTGGCGCCCAAGGGAGCGCGCGCCGTGCTCACCATCCAGGCCGGCGCCTTCAACGCGGTCGAGCAGTCGGGAACCGCGCAGGTGGAGGCGATTGACGCCGCTGGGAGCACCAAGCTGCAGTTCGTAGGCTACGAGCCCGCGGAGAAAAAGGACGTCGATCTGGGCCGGGCCGAGATCATCGTCAGCGCCGGTCGCGGCGTAGGCAAGAAGGAGAACGTCTCCATCATCGCCGAGCTGGCCAAGGCGTTCGGCGGCGAGCTCGGCGCGAGCCGTCCCGTCGTCGACGCCGGATGGGTCGCGCACAGCCACCAGGTCGGCACCACCGGCCAGACCGTGTCGCCCAAGCTGTACGTTGCCTGCGGCATCTCCGGCGCAATACAGCACCTGGCCGGCATGAAGAAGTCCGACTTCATCGTCGCCATCAACAAGGACAAGGACGCCCCCATCAGCGAGGCAGCGGACGTAATGGTCGTGGCCGACGTACTGCAGCTTGCGCCGATGCTGATGGAGAAGCTGCGCGCGGCGTAGCGTAGCGACGAGAGTGAGCTTGAAGGGGTGCCGGGACCTCCGGCACCATTGGCTCGGGACATTGCCTGGGACCAGCGCTGTGCGGCGGAGCGATGCGCTCCAAGCGCCGCCGCACGGCGCAACCTTCACTTGGAGAGCCTTCCCTTAGAGAGGGCGCAACGGACAAGTAAAAGTGAAAGGGGGTAGGGCCATGCGTGTTGCAGGAATAGCCGAGGCGATTGAAGACATCAGGGCTGGCAAGATGGTGATACTGGTGGATGACGAGGACCGCGAGAACGAGGGCGATCTCACCATCGCCGCCCAGTGCGTCACCCCTGAGGTGATCAACTTCATGGCCAGATACGGTCGAGGTTTGATCTGCCTCACCATGACCGGAGAACGCTGCGACAGGTTGGCGCTGCCCTCCATGGTTCGGGACAACACTTCCTCCTTCGGCACAGCATTCACCGTATCCATCGAGGCGAGCCGTGGCGTCACCACCGGCATCTCCGCCGCGGACCGCGCCCACACCATTCTCACCGCCGTAGCCCCCGATGCCCAGGCCTCCGACCTGGCGCGACCGGGTCATGTTTTCCCGCTTCGGGCAAGAGAGGGCGGCGTCCTGGTGCGCTCCGGGCAGACCGAGGGATCGGTCGATCTGGCGCGTCTGGCAGGGTTCGAGCCCGCCGGCGTCATCTGCGAGATCATGAACGAGGACGGCACCATGTCCCGCATGACGGATTTGAAGAAGTTCGCCCTGCGCCATGGGATTAAGATCTGCACCATAGCGGATCTGGTCGCCTACCGTCTGAAGCACGAGTCCCTGGTGCGCCGCGCGGCCGAGGTAGAGCTGCCCAGCCGGTTCGGGAACTTCAGAGCGATTGCCTTCGAAAACGATATCGACAAGCTGGAGCACCTGGCCTTGGTCAAGGGGGATATCGACGGCGACCAGCCGGTCCTGGTAAGGGTTCATTCCGAGTGCCTGACCGGCGACGTCTTCGGCAGTACCAGGTGCGACTGTGCCGACCAACTGCATAAGGCCATGGCGCGGATCGAGGCCGAGGGGAGCGGGGTCATCCTCTACATGCGCCAGGAAGGGCGCGGCATCGGTCTCATCAACAAGCTGAAGGCCTATGCGCTGCAGGAAAAGGGGCATGATACGGTGGAGGCCAACGTGGCCCTTGGTTTCAAGGAAGACCTGAGGGATTACGGCATCGGGGCCCAGATCCTGGTGCATCTCGGGATGAACGCTATCCGGCTCATGACCAACAACCCGAAGAAGCTGGTCGGTCTGCAAGGATACGGGATCAACATCGTCGAGCGGGTACCCATCGAGATCGCGCCCACCCAGGGGAACTCGAGGTATCTGAGAACCAAGCGCGAAAAGATGGGGCATCTGCTGAACTATCTCTGATTGCTGCAAGGCCTTGCCCTGTGCACGCCGATTGACGACCGGTGGCTGCACCAGTACGGGATTTAGAGCGCGAGAGCCCGGTCTGTGGGGATGCTTGGCTGCCGCGCCTGGATTATGGGGAGGAGAGGATGACAATGGAGGCATCGAACATGGCCCCGCGTCGAAACATCATTTCCGTCCGGGTATCCGACGAGGAGTTGATGTTCCTGACAGGTCTTTTGCGGCGTCGCAACACGACGATTTCCGACCTGATACGGGAAGCCCTGGGCGGGCATGCCTTCGTGGCGGGAAAAAAGTTTTCTGATGCCGGCAAGAGACGCAGGAAATGAAGAGCAGCGCTCACCCTTGTCACTACCAGCTTTCGTCGCCCTGACCCAGCTTTTGAAAAAGGCGGCCCGCCGCGAGGGGGGAAAAGCGGACTCCGTGCGCCGCGCTCTTCAAGGTTGACCGTCTGGGGTGCACATCATGGCGATCTCGACGCGCTGACCGCGCACTCCGGTGACGCGGCCGGCCCATTCGCCTTTTATGGGCATTCGGTCTTCGAGGGTATGGCCGAGTTCGGTGAAGAACTCAATGGCGGCATCGATGTCTTCCACCCCGTTGATGGTCTCCTCGTACTCCTCGCCCTCCTCATAGCCATCGTAGAAGAACCTGGAGATCTCCGCCTTTCTCCAGTCGACCACATGCACCTTGGTGCCGTTGACCAGCGACTGGAGGCCGATCAGGTACTCCTTCTTCCCGATCCTCGGGTTCCTGTCGTGGATTCCTATCACCCCGAAGTAGGGGGAATCGATCTGCTTGAACTCCGGCAGGTATTTGCGCGGCGTATGGTGCCCGTGGGTGACCAGCCGTTCCGTCGGTTCATTCTTCTCTTTCCAATCCACCGAACGGTCAGACCATCATGCTTGGCGATCTCCCTCTTTCGGTCCTCGCTATAGTCGGCGACAGCCGTGTTGATCCCAGCCAGCCGTGTCTGTTCCCTTTGGATGATCTCCATCTGAAAAGCTCCTTCAGGCGTCGCCCACAGAGGTGGGGAAGCCTCATGTTTTAAGCGGGATATTTTGTGTTAATGGAGGGAACAGTTGCCCAAGAAAGCGGCCTATGCCTAAGCGGCGCGAATTGAAGCTAGGGTTGTCCGGCCTTAGAAGTTTCGCTTAACCTTCTGAAGTTTTAGCACCCCGTCCGCCCCAACAACCTCGCTTTCGCAAATGATGGTTCTTTTGCCTCTGAAAGCTGGGTTCCTGCAATGCATCACTTCCTTTGTCTTCTGCCCTCCCATTGTGTAAACGACCACGTTGTGCAAGACCTCATCTCCTGCTTGTGCGACTGTACATTGGAAAGCGAGCATCCCTTCATCTGTGGCGAACATTCCGGGCTCGACGCATTGCTCTAGTGAATGGCGCTCTCCACCCTCCCCGACGAGAATCACCCTTTCCCTTCGTCCTTCAAGCGGGTCTTCCAAGTCACCCTCGTAGTAGCGGGAGATGACGATATGCCAGGAATTCTTGAGGGGCTGAACCGTCGTGACGCGATCTGCGTCCTCCCAGTTCACCGCCGTGGCCGGGATATCGGCGATAGAGATGTCAACAGCGGTTTCCCTGAAAGCCAGCAAACTCCGTGGCTGCACACGGCATTTTTTGACGTATGCATCCTGTACCGATCTTTTGACCGCGCGGAGCGAACTTCTGGCTCTTTCAATTGACGTAGCGAGTTTCGGCACCCAGGCGAAAACGTCCTTTAAATCTCCGCAGTCACTGCTTTTGACGACGATACCGGAATCGTTTCCTAGTACTTTCCACTTGTGTGCTATGCCTGTGGGAGTCGGATCGCTGGCACCGACAATAAGCCATATGTCCTCAGCATAGACGGATATCGGGTGGAGGAGCATAAGCATTACCAAAAGGTTCAGCTTCATAGGCCGCTCTCCTGCTTTACGTTGTATAGCAGCGAGTTGGGAAGCAATTGCACATGGGCGACGTCACGAAAGCTACTCCAATTTCCTCCCCAGACCAAACCGTGTGTATTCGCAGCGCTACCCAAGGCGCTCCAAAAACCGGAGGTTTCGGCTTGGTGGGTCCACCCGAACCTTGAGTCGATTATGTCTGCTGCGTATGAGTTGGGGGTACCGTCTTCGCGTTGTGCATTGTGGAAACTGAATTTCACCTGCGACCGTCCTGAGCTGTATAGAATTGATTGAACTGCCACCGACCGCCAGCCGTAGAAGATAAACGGCAGAAACCCGCTCTCTTGCAGCTTCGACAGGAGAGCTACCACCTTAAATTTGAACTCGGTGTTGAGGCTCTTTAGCTTTTGTTCCTGTGACCATTTCGAGCTGTCTCCGCTCCACTCGTAGTCAACATGAATATCGTCAGTGAGCTTGAGTAGGCTTAGGCTGTAGGGCTCGATAAGACCCGTTGGTTGAGGCAGGAACGATGCCTGAAATTGGTTTATTGCGGTGAGAGTGTCATTTCCGCAGATGCCGCGTCCCGGCGGAATCCTGTACCCTTTTGATCTTAAAAGTGATTGCACGCGCAGTACGTCCAACGCATGGTTTTTGCCATTTTCTCCTACCGAATCAACAAGATGAACCATATTCAGACTCTCCTCGTCGACGCTGGAGCTGACGTTGAGAAACATGGCGCTGTCGCGTGAGGTGCATGCCGCATTTCCGCTTTCTTGAAAGCATCGAGCCTACCAGGCGACACAGGGCTTTGCAAGGCAGCTCCACAATGGTCACCAAGAAAACCGATCACTTGATGAAGGGAGCATCGGCTAAACGGATTTAATCTGGCCGATGTGGGATTTGGAGTGTGTGTTTAATCGCTGTATTGACAAGGGAAGTGGGATTGCTAACCTCTCATTTTTCCTCCAAACGAGGGCGGCAAACGGGGGTGCTGTGGCATATATTTACCCTGATGCAGAGAGCTTGGTTGGTAACGAAAGAGTGGATGACGGAGCTGGATATTACCCAGGTCAGTGTGTTTCTTGGTAAAGAAATACACTCATGCTGCGCCAACGTTGCAATGGAAGGAAGGTGCTCGAGTCAAAGGCAATTACACGTTGAGAATCGGCACGGCGATAGCGACATTTATTGACGGCAGATATCCGAGCTATGCTACCGGCAATCACGCCGCCTTTTATTGCGGGCAGGATGCTACCGGCATCGGGTCGTTTACCAGTAGAGCCGCTTGCAGAAGATTCGGAAAAGAAAAATACTCTTCAAAGGGAACATAGGCGGGAATCAGCGAGTGAACGACGGAGATGCGTACTCTGTGATTGAGTGAGGGAAAGATGGACCTGACCCGATGCTTTGTTCTGATGATTGTTGCTGTACCCTCGGCGGTCTCCTTCGCATCAGAGACCGTGCAATGCCCTGCCGCTATTGACGTACAACAGCAGGCCAGGGAGGTTCCTGCTGGGTGGCTCGAATACGAACCGGACGCGAAGCATCCGCTGATGTCGGTGGAGCTTTCTGAGGGGGAGCCGAGTAAGAAAGTGACGGTATTGCCAACCGGAGAAAGAGGAGCGATTGCGATTTGGAACTTCCCCCCTTCGGTAGAGGGGTATTGGATTTCTTGCAGCTACAACAGTACAAGCGTCGTCATCTCTAAGAAGTTGCGAAGTGGCACTACGGCCTGCCAGGTAGAGTATGACCCGAGTGTTGCCACTCCTCTCCCAAAGAGGATTTCTTGTACTGCCGAAAGTGGAAAAGGGACACGATAGCGCGACACATGTCCAGACGCTGCAAGTAAGAGACAGCGCTCCTGGACAGGGTCACCCATCACTGCGAGATCATCGAAACAGGGAACGATAGCTGGAGAATCAAAACGAGGGTAAAGAACTAAAAACTACTGCCTGGGGTGGGTCAATTTTGGACGCCGATGGTGGGTCATTTTCAACGCCAATTGACAGCTCTGTCGCTTGAGTGTGCCTGCAGGCGCTCCTTACACAGCCAGGGCGGTAGCAGGCGACGCTCTGCCGCGTGCATCGATGCCTCGTCAGCCGGATTGAGGAAGGCGTGTACCGGCCGGGACCTGTCCGCACTTAATGGTTGACGCCAAATTGACGTCATTTATTTTGTTGCCAATTTGGCGTCACCGATGTATCGTCTCCAAAAGCGCCCAGAGCGGCCAAAAGAAACAAGTGCCCAATCGAGTGGGCACAGAGGGAGCCTAGAGCTCCGGGGGGGTGTGATGTCAGCGGCAACTACACTGGCTAAAGTAAAACCGGAACGTGAAGCGCGCCTTGCAGCGCGGATGCCACACGAAATTCAGGAGCGGATCCAGGAAGCGGCAACTATAACCGGATCAACTATCAACGAGTTTCTGGTTTCTGCAGCGCTGGATAAAGCAAATGCTGTCTTGGAAAGGGAAAGAACCATAAATTTAAATTTTGAATCTGCGAAAATCGTACTAGATTTGATAGCTAATCCGCCTGAGCCGAATGAAGCTCTTAGGAGGGCGATGCAGAGAAGGAGAGCATTCCTTGAAGATAATACCTCTCCAAGCCGACCACGACCGAAGTAGTTTCGATTGTGGAAGCGCTGAATTAAATGGCTTGCTTAGAAAAATGGCAAGGCAGGCCAGTTCCAGGAATATCAGCCGAACCTTCGTACTGCCGGACCAGGAAGACCCTAAGAAAATAGTGGGTTTTTTCTCTCTGACGAGCTGTGAAGTGAATATAGCGGACGTACCGCCGGCAGAGCATAAGAAATATCCGCCACAGCACGGGCTACCCGCGGTACGGTTAGCTCGTCTTGCCGTCGCGCAAAAGGAGCAAGGCAAGGGGTATGGTGAGTATCTCCTGACCGAAGCGATGATCCGCACTGCTGCGGTGGCGGAATCTGTCGGAATCATGGGTCTTTATGTCGACGCCAAAGACGAGAACGCTCGACGTTTTTACGAGAGGTACGGGTTCGTGGTCACCAACCTCGATAAACCCATGCAACTGTTCCTACCGATAGCCACGCTTCAGAAGTTGGTAGGTGAGAGTTTTGAATAAGGATGGCAGTGAAGGCCGGAGGCGCCAAAAACTCCGGCCTTTTTGTCCTTTGCAAACCTCTAGGAATCTTTTCCGGGGGACGGAGACTTTGGTAAAGGGGATTAGGGGGACACAATACCTATTATTTTGCAACACATGAACCTCTATGGGGGGCTTGCCCTCTGGCCCGCCTTGCTTACCACCAGCTAAAAGCGGCCCAGGGTTATGTTATTGACTTTGCAGCAGACGTGCCTCAGCGTCCCGCCGAGTACCAGGTCCCCCTGCCGCTGCCGTGCTGCACGAGGTGCCCTTCTTGCACCAACTGGCGGAAGTGGAGCTTCGCCGTGGGACGAGAAGTTCGGTAGCGTTGCCGCCCGTTCTGACGGTCGGTTATTACAGTGGGAAGACACTCCCCATTAAAGTGGAGACTCCGGCCCTTCCTGCGCTGTAGGCGAAGAGAGCTCATAATACTGGCCGCTGGATGTAGCTGTGTTGCCGGCGAATGTGTACACAGGCGCAGGTTTTGGGGCCGGTTGACAGGAAAAACAAAGTTGATACGCTCTAATCTTTATCTGCATAAGCGGCTGCTTACCGTACCCTTCGTCGGCGATTCGGGAAACCCAAATGGCAGAGTTCTACAAATACTTCAAGGAAAACATGGAGGCTCTTGGTCTGTCCGCGCCGGATAGCCTGTTTGGCACCCTTCAAACTGCCATTGGCACTGCTGCCACCATCCTTACACAGGTAGATAAGTACGGGCCTAGGGTGACTGTGGGAGAGCTTGTCCGGGGTGCTACGCGACTGGAACAACTGGTATATCTAGGTTCTGTTTGTGCGGCGTTTTATCTAGGGGCTGTGATTGGTAGTATCGCTGTTGCAACAGGCCGATCCCTTGCCGGCGGAACGACAATAACAGACGTTTTGTTCGTTGCGACGAGATATGATCTCAACCGGGCTTGGTTGCCGTCGGTTTTGTATCGTTGGCCTTGCCTTTATGATTCCAAGTTGTCCGCAAGAAACATGTTTCGATTCGAGGCGGTGACCGGATGAGGGACCGCGGACTTCTCTTATTGTCAGCCTGCCTCTTAGCGGTAGCCTCCTGGGCGTTCTGGCATTTTCTGGCTAAAGATTCATTTACCGTCTTCTCGACTTTGATCCTGCTCTGCATCGCGCTCGACAACTGTCGGCTGCGCAAGAAACTGAGAATCCTGGAGCGGCAACTGTTGAAGAGTGAATCCTCTTGAGGCAAACCTGAGCTTTCCGCGTCGCGCTTGGGTAGGCAAGGGTCAAGATAACGCGTGGGATGCATGCTGTGTGGTGGGGGCCAATTTACATGGCGTGTGCGGACGGGCGCCGCAAAACCGGGTGTTGCGCTGCCCTCAGGGAGGTTGCCTACCTCCTGGTGCTCTTTTTGGCGAAAGTCGTCTTGGCTCCGCTCCTCAGGCCGTCGAGGTAGTCGAACCACGTCTGCATCATCTCCCTGCGCTGGGGGAGAAAGGCGGTCCGGTTGTAGGCCCGGCCGTTCGGGTCCTTCACGGCGTGGGCCAACTGGTGCTCGATGATATCGGGCCGAAAGCCCAGGACTTCGTCCAGGATGGTCCCGTGCCGTCGCTCGGAAGCCGTGCCCGACAATGGTCTCGCCGTCAAAGCCCATGCGTCGGAACGACGCGTTGATGGTGTTGTCCGACATGCAGCGAAAGAAGGATCTCGTGGGTGGCAGGGGGACATTGTTAAGCTGGTTGAGTTTCTCCGCTGCAGCCTGCCGTTCAGCGTCACTAAGGATCTATTCCGTAACGTTTTACTTAACTTGCTTAGCAACGTTCCCTATCCCTACGATATCTGGTCTCTTTGTTCATTGTAGAAGATCTGAGCGGCTTCCGTCGAGAAGGAAACCCCGATTCCTATTTCGGATAACGTCGTGGGGGCGCAGCGGCGGAGCGTAGCGAAGACCGTCTGCCGCCGCCTTGTTGGCACTTCGGCTCTGCTTGCTCTATTTCCCCCAGAGAACGACAGCACCAGTCATTAGGCTGATGATGATCATACCGAGGATGCTCACGCCCTTCAGGAACCTTATGCAGTTGTCCTGCGTGCGCGGAATCCTCATGACCCGCAGCCAGTACCCAGCCGCGTCAGAGTCTTTTATGTTCCAATAAGTCTTTTAAGCCCATCCACCCCACACGGACATCGACCATAGCCCGATTCCACCGGCCCAAAAGACTAGCAAGAACACTTTGTCGGCTCTCATCTTCTCTCCTTATGCTCCAAATTATGAAGAAGAAAAGATAGGTCCACCCGATCAGAACCAGACACAGAGTGGCAAAATCTAAGCCTTTTGGTTTTCGTCCTCCAGTGGCAAACACAGATGCTCCTGCTAGCGTGATTGCATGCAGAGTAACGAAAACCCGGAATGAAAGTGGTTCATGTCGATGTGGCGCAAACCATATTGGTGCAATCAAGCCCTAGCTGATCGCAAAGACGACGATCATCATCGTCCTCACTTTAAAGCAAAGCATATTTTTCCGCCGTGTTCTTGATTCTTTCTCTGCCCAACGCCACAAGGCTGACCGGCGTTACAGCCCGGTCCTGCCACTGGATGGGACACCGCGGTCATTTCAATTATCGCCTTTGTCTAGCGTCAAGGGCTGACCCATCCCCTCTTCTCTCTCTACTACTGCAAACGATTTAACGAGGTTACCAAGGCACGGCAAAAGACGAATGTGCCTACCCCACTAACTTCCTTACTTAGCTGAATGAATGCGTTATCAAACCGATTCAGGTTTAGCTGTGTTGGTATGGTTGAATCGCTGAAGACTGTTCCAGTCGTATCTTGCAATGCTATACCTACCCCAATTCCATCTGCACCAAAACTCGCTCCGGTGCTGGTGTCGTGAGTAAACCAGTCAAAATGGTCACCACTATTGAAAACTACGCCATCAGGACTGACATGCTGGGAATCGTTACGAATGTGAATGGCATTTAAAAGACCTAAATTTGTTGTGAAAGTATCTAGGTTTGACGTCAGAGTAACATCCCCAATCTTGACCTGAACCCCAGCCGGTGGTTTCTGGGCAGCGGCGCCGGGGTCATAGGTAAAAGTCCCTGTTATTACATCACCAACGGCCGCAGGGAATGGAGCCCAAATATCAACATAACTCTCTACAACCGCAGTGTACCGATATACGACGAGGGAGGACGTAACATGGGAAATAGTTGTTTCACGCTCCCCTCCACCGCAGCCTGCGGTTGCACCGAAAAGAAGAATCGCCAGCAGTCCTATACGTAGCTGTTTCAACGTGCATCTCCTGTTCTTTTGCCCAACATTTGTAATTGATCGGTTAGAGAAGTTTCTTATATAGGAAACTGGTTACCTGTATAAGAAACTTGTTTCCTATTTAGGTAGCCATACTGGGTTTCCTATATAAGAAACGACAATATTAGGACAGGTGTCGTAGGTTCATCATTAGAGTGCTAGTTCTTCGAACCATTCTCAAATTCATGCCCGCAAATAGAACTGGGTGGCAGGGACATCCTGAAACCACTGCTACTGTTCCGTCTAAAGAAAAAGCCTTTGGGATTCCCAAAGGCTTTTGAATTTGAAACGGTTAATGGCGGAAGCGCATGGGAATCGAACCCACCTGGGAAGTTTCTCACCCCCCACACCGGTTTTGAAGACCGGGCCGCCCACCAGCGACGGTGGCGCTTCCTCAGATTTTGAGTAAGCGATTTTTAAATCATCTCCAACATTATGTCAATATATAAATGTCCGATGTCATTGCGCCGGATGCGCCTTTGCCGTCCCCGCGCGCCTCTGCGCAAATCTCTCCGTCTTGTGATTTCCATGTGTCATTTTGCAGCATTAGAGAGGCCAGAGGAAGCCGACCCGCCCTTGACAATCAATTGTATTTTCTGTATAGCTGTCGGAGCCTTAAACCAAACGTAGAGGGGGATAAATGATCCTGCTAGCCAACATTCTCTTGGCCCTTGCAAAGATAGTCGAGCTGGCAAGCGGAGTTCTCACCATCTATAAGTACATCCTCCTCGCCAGCGTCATCATTTCCTGGATCAACGCCGATCCTTATAACCCCATAGTCAATTTCATATACCGCGTGACGGAACCGCTGCTCCAACGGATCCGCCGCCATATGCCGGACACCGGAGCACTCGATCTCTCGCCGATAGTCCTGTTCGTTCTCATCTACCTGGTGCAGATCATCGTGTTCGATACCGCCTACACCTACCTGATGCTGCTCAGCAACCAACTGAAGGGGCAGGCTCTATGAAAATCTCGCCGATGGATATCCAGCAGCAGCAGTTCAAGGGGAAGATGCTCGGAGGCCTCGATCCGGAGGACGTGGATGCCTTCCTGCAGTCGGTCGCCGGCGAGATGGAGGAGCTGATCAGGGAGAACAACGACCTGAAGGAGCGGCTGAACAGAAACGCCACCGTGATGGCGGAGATGGAGGCGCGCGAGGCGCAGCTTCGCGAGACCATGCTGGCGGCGCAGCGCATCACCGAGGAGATGAAGGCAAATGCCCAGAAGGAGGCGCACCTGCTGATCTCCGAGGCGGAACTGAAGGGCGAGCGCATCCTCGCCGACGCTGAAAACAGGCTGGTCCAGTTGAACAACCAGATCCAGGAACTAAAACGGGACAAGCTACAGTTCGAGAGCGGCTTCAAGGGGATGCTGGACACCTACTACAAGCTGCTCACGCTGGACAAATGAGCGAAGAGGGGCTGCGCGTAACCCGGACGGGCGAGGGGGTCGTCTTCACCGTTCACGTCCAGCCCAGGGCCTCGCGCAGCGAGATCTGCGGACCGAAGGACGGGGAGCTGAGGCTGAGGCTCACCTCCCCCCCGGTCGAGGACGCTGCCAACAAGCAGTGCGTCGAATTGATCGCAAAGACACTCGGCGTCGCAAAATCGAGGGTCAGCATCAAGGCGGGCGCCAAGTCGAGGCACAAGGTCGTTAAAGTGGAAGGGGTGGATCAGGATTCCCTCCTCTCGCTATTCAAAATACAGTAAGGAGCATCCATGAAGGCAAGAGACATTATGGTAACGGACGTGCCGTCCATTTCGGTCAGAACAACGGTGGCCGAGGCGGTCCGGATCATGAAGAGCAACTTCGGCGACGAGAGTTTCCTGAACGCCGCGCCGGGGTTGATCGTACTGAACGAGAGGGGGGGGCTCGCCGGTATCCTTACCCCGCTCAGCATCATCACGGCCCTCATGGATGGATCTGCCGAGGGGAAATCCGATCCCGCCTTCTTCGCCTCTCTGTGCGACAGGATCAAGGACCTTCCCATCTCCGACATCATGGAGCACCAACCGATCTCGGTGACCCAGGACGCCCGGGTGACCGACGTGGCGAACCTGTTCCTTACCCACCGTTTCCAGAGGGTGCCGGTGGTGGACGGCAAAAAGGTGGTAGGGATCATCTACCGCTCCCGGCTCCTTTTCGCCATGACCGAAAGCCTCGACGTTGCCCCTTGACAAAACCGGAGGCGGATATTTATATTAGTCCTGCCGTTCGGCTTCTTTGGTAGCGGTCAGAGTCTAACAGGAGGTAGTACAAGCGATGCCACTTTACGAGTACCAGTGCAAAAGCTGCAATAACACCTTTGAGTTGCGCCAGAAGTTTTCCGACGCCCCTGCTTCTGATTGCCCCACCTGCGGAGGTCCTGTCGAGAAGCTCATCTCCCAGTCCGGCTTTGCCCTGAAAGGTGGCGGCTGGTACGGTGACGGCTACGGCAGCGGCACCAAGGCCGCCCCGGCTTGCCCCTCCGGCGGAAGCTGCGCCGGATGCCCTTCGGCTTCCTGATTCCCGCCCCAACGCCCCCGTCCTGCGGGGGCTTTTTTTTCCCCTTTTTCCGGCAATTCCCTTTACAAAATCGTCGTAAGCACTTATTATCTCCAGCTTAAAATGTCGCTGGCGCGGCCCCTTTCGGGGCGGTGCATATCTATAATGAAAGAAGAAAAGGGGTGAAAGTTAATGGCGAAAATCATAGACGGCAAGGCTATCGCGGCGAAAATTCGCGCTGAAATCAGCGCTGAAGCGGCTCAACTGAAGGCAAAGGGGATCGTCCCGGGGCTCGCCGTGGTGCTGGTGGGGGAGGATCCCGCCAGCAAGGTCTATGTCTCCATGAAGGAGAAGGCGTGCGCGGATGTGGGGATCTTCTCGGACGAGTACAAGCTTCCGGCTGAAACGGAGGAGGCCGAACTGCTGTCGCTGATCGATAAGCTGAACAACGACCCGAAAATCCACGGCATCCTGGTGCAGCTGCCGCTTCCCAGGCAGATCAACACGGAGCGCGTGCTGGAGGCGATCTCGCCGGAGAAGGACGCCGACGGCTTCCACCCCTACAACGTGGGGAGGCTCGTGATCGGCAAGCCGCTGTTCCAGCCCTGCACCCCTTACGGCGTGATGGTGATGCTCAGGGAGGCGGGCGTCGAGCTTTCCGGCAAGGAGGTCGTGGTGGTAGGGCGCTCCAACATCGTGGGGAAGCCGGTCGCATTCATGTGCCTGCAGCAAAACGCCACCGTGACCCTCTGCCACTCCAAGACCCGCGACCTCGCTGCCAAGGTGGCCCAGGCCGACGTCGTGATCGCGGCGGTTGGGGTCCCCGAGATGATCAAGGGCGCCTGGATCAAGGAAGGTGCCGTGGTGATCGATGTCGGCGTCAACCGGGTGGGGGAGAAGAAGCTGGTGGGGGACGTGGAGTACGCCGCGGCCAGCGAGCGGGCCTCGGCCATCACCCCCGTTCCCGGCGGAGTGGGCCCCATGACCATCACCATGCTGCTGCAAAATACCTTGGATTCGGCCAAAAGAGGCCTCTAGTCTTCGCTCCTTGACGGAGAGGCTGATCCACCCGCGGCAGTGAAGCCGCTGCGATCCCCCAGCCTTCCCTGCAAGGCGGGGACTATATATCTTAAGGGAATGGAAAAGGAGTAGCGCGATGCGCGTTAAAAAGGCCGTTTTTCCGGTCGCCGGTCTCGGGACGCGGTTCCTGCCGGCCACCAAGTCGACACCCAAGGAGATGCTGCCGCTCATAGACAAGCCCCTGGTGCAGTACGTTGTGGAGGAGGCGGTCGCCTCCGGTATCGAGCAGATCCTGTTCGTCACCGGGCGCGGCAAGAGGGCGATCGAAGACCACTTCGACATCTCTTTCGAGCTCGAGTCCCTGCTCTATGAAAAGGGGAAGGACCTGGAGCTGCACCAGGTCCGACAGATCGCGGAGATGGCCAACATCTTCTTCGTGCGGCAGAAGGAGGCGCTGGGGCTCGGCCATGCCATACTCTGCGCCAAGGAATTCGTGGGCGACGAGCCGTTTGCCGTGCTTTTGGGCGACGACATCATCGACGCGGCACAGCCCTGCCTGGCCCAGCTCCTCGAGACCTACGAGACCTACCGCTCCCCTGTGCTGGCCCTTGAGCAGGTTCCGGTCGAGACCATCTCCTCCTACGGATGCGTGAAAGCGAACCACCTGGCCAACCGCGCCTTCGAGGTGCTGGACCTGGTCGAGAAACCGCCGGTGGCCGAGGCTCCCTCGGATCTCGCCATCATCGGGCGTTACATCCTCACCCCGGGCATCTTCCCGATCCTGGAGAACCAGGAGCCGGGGAAGGGGGGGGAGATCCAGCTGACCGATGCCTTGAAGACGCTCTCCCGCCAGGAGCCGATCTACGGCTGCCGCTTCGACGGGATTCGCCACGACTGCGGCGACAAGTTGGGCTTTCTGAAGGCGACGGTGGACATGGCGCTGAAAAGGGGAGAGTTCAACGGGGAGTTCGAGGCGTTTCTCAGGAAGAGGCTCGGCTGCTAGCGGAGCCTCCCGCCGCCGTTGCCGTAGTGAAAGAAGGCGATCAGTTTGAAGTGCTCGCCGCTGTACCCTTTGGGGAAGGAGCCGATCGGCCCCAGCTCTTTCAGGGTACGCAGCACCTCGTCATCGAGGATCTTGCTCCCTGAACTTTCCAGAAGGTCGACCCGCACGATCTCACCCTTTCTGTCGAAGGTGATCCTGACCGGGGTGGTGCCCTCGATGCCGCGCACCAGGGCGGCCTGGGGGTAGTGCCAGGTGCCGTAGATGGCGGTCTCCAGGCGGCGCAGAAACGAGCCGAACAGGATGTCGTCGGTGTTCAGGAACCTGGTCTCGCCCTCCTCGACCTCCCTGCGGTATTTCTCGCGGTAGTTCTCCTCCAGGCGCGCGAGTTTGGCGGCGCTCGGGAAGAGTCTTGATCCCTCCGGCAGCTGCACGCCCTTCGGCTTCAGGATTCCCTCGCCGCGGGCCACCGGAGTCTTGGCCGGCTGTTCCGGCTGAGGAGGTGCCGCTGCGGCAGGCATGGCAGGGACCTGTGCCGGCCGGCTCGCCTGCGGGGCCATGCGGGGCGGGGCGGGCAGCCGGCGTTCCAGCTCACTGCGCCCTTTGGGGGCCGTCTCCCTGATCACGCGCTGCGGGAGCTCTGAGTGCCTCTTCGTCTCGGGCGCAGGCTCCTTCTTGCGGGCGACCTTCGGCTGGGGGGCAAGCTCCGGGAGCTCGGTGAGGTCGACCATGGTCGGTTCCTGGACGGATTGGGGTTGCTCTTGCGGGAGCGACGTGATAACCAGATATGCCGCGAGGTGGCACAGCAAGGAGATGGTCAGCAGGTAGAGGAAATTTTTTTCGATGTATTTATCGGACATGTATCTCCACCCGCGATGTCGGGTGATTTTTTAGAGGTCTATAGTAAGTGGGCGGCTGCCGGATTGCAACACGTGCTTGGCCGCCAGGAGGGCGGGAGGGAAAGCGTCCCGATCAGGGCCTCCGTGATGGTAGAAGATAGCTCCGGAAATTGCAAGCGGTTTGGGGGACTTGCCTGCCAGGGAATCTTCGCCCCCTTGACCTAGGTCAACATCCTTTTCCAAAATGTGCAGTACGCTGAACCATCCATAAACAACGAGGTTTCCATGCTTGTAGTGGTATGTGTAAAACAGGTCCCGGATACAACCCAGGTACAGATCGATCCCGTCACCAACACCCTGATACGCGAGGGGGTTCCCTTCATCGTCAACCCCTACGACACCCATGCCGTAGAGGAAGGTCTCCGCTTCAAGGACCGCTACGGCTTCAAGGTGGTTGCCATCTCCATGGGGCCTCCCAACGCCGAGGCGACCCTCAGAAAGGCGCTGGCCCTGGGCGTGGACCGGGCCGTGCTCCTTTCCGACCGCGTCTTCGGCGGGGCCGACACCCTGGCGACCAGCAACGTTCTGGCGGCGGCGATCGAGCGCCTGTCCCGCGAAGAGGAGGTCGGGGTGGTGATCTGCGGCAAGCAGACCATCGACGGCGACACCGCACAGGTCGGCCCCGGCATAGCGACCCGTCTCGACCTGGCCCAGCTCACCCTGGTGGACCGTGTGGATGACCTGGATTCGGCATCGAGGAAGATCCGTGTCAGCAGGAAGCTTGAGGGAAGGCACGAGCATGTCGAGGCTCCTTTGCCGGTCCTTCTCACCGTGGTGCGCGAGCTGAACCGCCCCCGCTACCCGACCGTCGCCATGCGCCTTGACTCCGCCGAGGCGAAGGTGGAGCTGTGGGATAACTCGGTGCTCGGCCTCGACGTGAACACCATCGGCCTGAAAGGGTCCCCCACCTGGGTAAGCAGGATCTTCTCTCCCGAGCGCGCCAAGGGGGAGATGCTGGGGGACGGGGTGCATGACCCGGATGCCGCCGCCCAACTGCTGGTCGACAAGATGCTGGAGAAGGACCTGCTGGCGATCTAGCGCTTCCAAACGCTTGTGGAGATGCCCTGGGTCCTTTAAAGAGAATGCTACTTATAGATAGGGAACGTTCATGACAGACACTGTGAAAAAACCGAAGAAACCGCGCGGCAAGGCGGCCCTGCTGGAAGGTCGCTGCATCGCCTGCGGGGCCCGCTGCCAAAGTGCCTGCCCCGTCGATGCCATCCAGATGACCGACGCGGGCGAACCGATCATCGACGCGTCCAAGTGCATAGGCTGTGTGAAGTGCGTGAAGGTCTGCCCGGCGCAGGCGCTGGAGATGGCCTTCACACCCGAGGAGCTCCGCATACTCGATGAGCTGGCGAAAGCCTCCGCCGGCGAGGCCGCCCCCGAGGAGGAACTGGACCCCGAGGAGGCCGCGATCAAGCAGAAGCTCGCCGCCTACCGCGGCGTCTGGGTATTCATCGAGCAGACCGAGGGGGAGGCCGCCAAGGTCTCCTGGGAGCTTTTGGGGAAAGGGAAGGAACTGGCACGCTCCCGCAACTGTCCGCTTTCGGCCGTGGTGATGGGGGACGGGGTGGAGCACCTCTGCCGCCAGGCGTTCGGCTACGGCGCCGAGACCGTGTACCTCATGGACGCGCCGGTCCTGCGCCACTACCGCACCGAGTCCTACCAGAAGAGCCTCTGCGCACTGGTGGAGAAGTACAAGCCCGAGGTGATCCTCATGGGAGCGACGGGCCTCGGGCGCGACCTCGCCGGCGTGGTCGCCACCGTGCTTGCCACCGGCCTCACCGCCGACTGCACCGGTCTGCACATCGACGAGAAGGGGAACCTGATGCAGACCCGCCCGGCCTTCGGCGGCAACATCATGGCGACCATCGTCTGCGACAAGTTCCGTCCCCAGATGTCGACGGTCAGGCCGCACGTGATGCCGATGCCGGAGTTCGACCCGCAGGCCAAAGGCGAGACCGTCAGCGAGCCGGTGCCGGTGACCGAGGAGGAGATCCAGGTCAAGGTGCTGGACATCCTGATGGACGGCAGCGGCTCCAAGGTCGACATCGCGGGCGCCGAGTTCATCATCTCCGGCGGCCGCGGCATGATGGCCAAGGAAAACTTCTCCATGCTGCAGGAACTGGCGGACGTGCTGGGCGGGGTGGTGGGGGCCTCCAGGAGTGCGGTCGACGCGGGGTGGATGCCCCAGGACCGCCAGGTGGGGCAGACCGGCAAGACGGTGCGCCCCAAGGTCTATATCGCCTGCGGCATATCGGGGGCCATCCAGCACCTGGTAGGCATGCAGGACTCCGATGTGGTCATCGCCATCAACCGCGATCCCGATGCGCCGATCTTCGAGGTGGCGAGCTACGGGATCGTCGGGGACCTGTTCAAGGTGATCCCCGCGCTCACCCGGAAGCTGAAGGCGCTCAAGGCCGCCCGCTCCGGGGCGTAGCCCGGCCCCCGCTTCTGCTGGCCCGGCCGGTCGGATGGTCCTCGGACCCCGCCCGGCCCCGATTCACCGACGCATCGGATAATACTTACTGTTACTGCGGCAGCGCCGCATATCTCAAAGAGGTACAACCTATGATGCCGCATACCGCTATCTTCACGACGCTTCTGGTCGCATCGCTCGTCTTTTTCTGCTGGAGCGTGTACCGCCGCTTCTCGCTGGTCCTTTACGGCCAGCCGGAAGAGCGCTTCGACCACCCGGGGCGCCGCGTGAAGGAGATGCTGCTCTACGCCTTCGCCCAGCTCCGCGTGATCAAAAAACCGTTCGGGGCGAACCACTTCGTCATCTTCTGGTCCTTCATGATCCTGGCGCTTGCCAACGCGGAATTCCTGGTAAACGGCGTCTTCCCTTCCGTGAGCCTGGGGCTCCTCCCCGAGGGGGTGCAGCATGCGCTCCTTATCGCCTTCGACCTGGTGTCGCTCTTCACCCTGGTGGCGATAGCGCTCTCCTTCGGCAGGAGGCTCATCGTCAGGCCCCCCTACCTGGACAGCATGTACGTGAAGGCGAGAAGCCCCGAGGCGTTCGTGATCCTCTCCTTCATCGCGCTGCTGATGATCGCCTTCCTCGGGATGAACGGGGCGGTGATCGCCCAGGGGCGCGAGGCCGCCGCCTCCGCCATGCCGGTGTCGAACTTCGTTGCATCCCTTTTGCCCGCTAACCCGGAGCTCCTGGCGAACCTGGAGATCTTTTGCTGGTGGCTGCACGCCCTCGTGCTGCTCGCCTTCATCTGCTTCCTGCCGCACTCAAAGCACATGCACATCCTGACGGCGATCCCCAACTGCTACTTCGGAAGCCTCGACTGGCCCGCCACCCAGCCGCGCGAGAGCTTCGCAAAGGGTGCGGAATACGGGGTGGGGAGCGTGGAGCGATTCACCTGGAAGGATCTCTTCGATTCCTTCTCCTGCACCGAGTGCGGCCGCTGCCAAGCCGCCTGCCCGGCGACCAACACCGGCAAGCCCCTGAACCCGCGCCAGATCATCCACGCCATCAAGACCAACCTCCTGGAGAACAGCCACGCCTTGAGGGACGGCCGCAAGGGGACCCTCCCGCTCATCGGCAACGAGGGGGAGGGGACTAACACGGAGGAGGCGATCTGGTCCTGCACCACCTGCGGCGCCTGCATGGAGGCCTGCCCGGTGCTGATCGAGCAGATGCCCAAGATCGTCAAGATGAGAAGGCATCTCGTGGAGACCAAGGCGCACTTCCCCGAGGAACTCCTGAACCTGTTCGAGAACATGGAGCAGAGGTCGAACCCCTGGGGCATCGCCCCCAGCGAGCGGAGCAAGTGGGTCTCCACCCTGAACGTCCCCACCTTCGTGGCGGGCGAGACGGAGTACCTCCTCTACGTGGGGTGCGCCGGTTCCTTCGACTCGCGCGCGAAGCAGGTCACGGTGGCGCTCGCCTCGGTGCTGAACGCCGCGGGGGTATCCTACGGGATCCTCGGAAAGGACGAGAAGTGCTGCGGCGACTCACTGAGGAGGCTCGGCAACGAGTACGTCTTCGAGAAGATGGCCGTGGAGAACGTCGATCTCTTCCGCGAGCGCGGCGTCACCAAGGTGATCACGCTCTGCCCGCACTGCCTCACCACCCTCAAGAACGACTACCGCCAGTACGGCCTGGAGCTCGAGGTGGTGCACCAGTCCGAGCTGATCGCGGGCCTCGTGCAGGACGGGCGCATCAAGCTCGACGGCAACGACAAGAGGCTCGGCAAGATCTCCTATCACGACCCCTGCTACCTCGGGCGGCATAACGGCATCTTCGATGCGCCGCGCGGCGTGATCGAGGCGGTCACCGGCACCGCTCCCCAGGAGCTCGAGCGCCACGGCAGGAACTCGTTTTGCTGCGGCGCCGGGGGGGGACGGATGTGGATGGAGGAGTTCACCGGCGAGCGCGTGAACCACGCGCGCGTCAACGAGGCGCTGGAAGGGTCCCCCGACACCATATGCGTCGCCTGCCCCTACTGCATGACCATGATGGAGGACGGGCTGAAGGACAAGGGGGCCGGTCATGTCCGGGTAAGGGACGTGGTCGAGGTGGTGGCCGAAGGGCTCCTGCACAAGGGGGCCTAAGGGACAGCCCCGTCACAGCGTTTTTTCACACCAGCAGATCTTCCGCCGTCAGCTCCCCTTGCGCAAAAAAGGGGCTTTCCGGCGCAAGATCTGCTTTTTTATCAGGCAACAGGAAAGGACCCGCCTCTGAACCCTGCATCCCTTCATAGGGCATGGCTTCCCCTCTTGGCGGCGCTGCTCGCTTCCTCGCCCCTCTTCCCCTCGTCCGCCGGCGCGGCCGACCCCGTCTCCGTGGCGGCTGTGGGGGACATCATGATGGGGAGCGATTTCCCCTTCCCGAGACTCCCGAGGCTGGGTGGGCGCGAACTGCTCTCGGCCGCCGCCCCCTACTTCAAGCGCGCCGACATCGCCATGGCCAACCTCGAGGGGCCGCTTCTGTCGGGGGGGAAGCCTGCGAAGGAGCCGATTCCCGGGAGGCGCTACCTCTTTCGCACCCCCCCGGACTATGCCTGGAACCTCAGGGACGCGGGGATCTCCATGGTCTCGCTTGCCAACAACCACGCCCTCGACTTCGGAAGAAGCGGCCTCGCCTCGACCAAGAGGGCGCTCACCGAGGCCGGCGTTTCCTTCGCCGGCAAAAGGGGGGGGATCGCCGAGTTCCTGGTGCGGGGCGTGCGGGTGGGGATCCTCTCGCTATCCTGCGGCCCTGCGCCGCGCTCCATCGTCTTTCCGGCACAGCCCCTGCAGGAGATCGCCCGGATCTCGGGGGACTACGACATCCTGATCCTTTCCATCCACGCCGGTGCCGAAGGGAGGGATGCGCTGCACGTCAACCCGGGGATGGAGCGTTACCTGGAAGAACCGCGCGGCGACCTCTTCCGTTTCGCCCACGACGCGATAGAGCTCGGCGCCGACCTGGTGGTGGCTCACGGGCCCCACGTGCCGCGCGCGCTGGAGCTGTACCGCGGCCGGCTGATCGCCTACAGCCTTGGTAATTTCGCCACCTTCGGCGGGGTCAGCGTCGCCCGGGAGAGCGGCCTTGCGCCGCTTCTGACCGTTCAGCTGGAGCGAGACGGCAGCTTCGTCGGGGGTTCCGTCGAGTCCTTCCGTCAGCTCCCTTTCACCCCGGTCGCCCGCGACGGGAAGCGCCGCGCCCTGCGCCTGATGCAGAGGCTGTCGGCGGAGGACTTCCCCGGCTCCCCGCTGGTATTCGGGAAGGATGGGAGCATAACACTCGGGAAATGAGGGAAGAAATGTTCCTTATCGTGCAAAACGACCCGCAATGTCCCGCCGGGAGCTGCAGCCGGCTCCTCTTGAGCGGCGGACATCCTTTCGCCACCGTGGCTCCCTACAGCGACGAACCGTTCCCCGATCCGGGTGCCCTTTCCGGGATCATCGTGCTGGGCGGGGAGATGGGGGTGCACGACGGCGCAAAGCACCCCCACCTGATCGGGGTACTCTCCTTCATCGAGAGGGCGGTTCGCGCCGGCACGCCGCTTCTGGGGATCTGCCTCGGCGGGCAGCTCCTGGCGCACGCGGCCGGCGGCACGGTCACCTCCCCCTCGCGGCACTGCGAGCACGGCGTGTGCCGGGTGGAGCTTACCGGGGAGGGGATGCGGGACCCGCTTTTCCAGGGGGTGGGAAACCCGTTGCTCACCTTCCAGCTCCACAATGACAGCTTTACCGTCCCCCCCGGCGCGACGCTCCTGGCCGGTTCGTCCGCCTGCCCCGCCCAGGCCTTCCGCCTGAAGAACGGCGTTTACGGCCTGCAGTTCCACCCGGAGGTGGACCGCGCCATCGTCGCCGCCTGGGATCGCCTCTCCACCCCCCCGACCGACCACCTCTCCGGATTCATCCAGGCAGAAGCGGCGTTTAACGCCGCCTCGCACGCCGTCATCGCAAACTTCATCTCCCTCGCCGGCGCCTCCCGCCGTCCTTGAAATCCAAACGTAGTATTGTAGAGTTTTAACGTTTGCGTTCCGGGTGTCGTAGATGAGCGCCTCGCAAGGGAGCGCTCCCTGTCCAATCCTGCCGGGGCGTGCTGCGAGGGGGTGCTGTGAAGGGTCAGTGGTCGGGGAAAAGCTGCCTCAAAGCAAAGCTCATGACGCTCCTTCTCGCCTGCAACGCAGTGCTGTTCCTGGTTCTGATCGCAGGCTTCGCCTGCTACCTCCGTCCGCCGGCCGCCGTCTCGCACGCCCTGGAGACGGCGCCGCGCTCCATGCTTCTCTTCCTCGTTGCCGAGTTGCTCCTAGGCGCCCTGGGAATTGCCGGCCTGTGCGAACTCCTCTCCCTGCGTATCGAGCGGCTCATCTCCGATCCCATCCACCGGCTGGCGAGGAAGATGGAGATCGTCTCCCACAGCAAGGACTACGGCGTCCGGGTGGAGAACGCGAGCGACGACGAGCTGGGGCTCCTGTTCGCCTGCTTCAACGAGATGCTGGCGGAGATCTCCATCCGTGACGAGAGGCTCGCGCTGCACTCCGAGGAGCTGAAGCTGGAAGTGGCCGAGAGGACCCGGGAGCTCTCCTGCGTGAACCGCCAGCTGGAGGAGAGCCTTGAGGGGGTGAGGCGTGCCATGCAGTCGGCTCAGTCGGCAAACCGCGCCAAGTCGGATTTCCTGGCCCAGATGAGCCACGAGATACGGACCCCCATGTACGGGGTGCTAGGCATGACGGAACTCCTCCTGAACACCGACCTCAGCAAGGAGCAGTCGCGCTTCGTGGATACGGTGCGCCGCTCCGGCGAGGCGCTTCTTGCCATCATCAACAACATCCTCGATTTCTCCAAGATCGAGGCGGGGCGCATGGAGCTGGAGGTGATTCCTTTCGACCTGCACCAGGAGGCCGCGGATGCCGTTGCCATGTTCACCGAGGATGCCGCCAGGAAGGGGCTGGAACTGGTCCTTGATGTCGAGCCGGGGCTGCCGCAGATGTTCCAGGGGGACCCGGGGCGCCTGCGCCAGATCATGGTCAACCTCCTTGCCAACGCGGTGAAGTTCACGCAGCAGGGACACGTCAAGCTCTCCCTTGCCATGGCGCAGGAGCCCGCCTTGCTGCGGGTGACCGTCGAGGACACGGGAATCGGGATCACGCGGGAGGCACGGGAGCGGATCTTCCGGCAATTCGCCCAAGGGGATGAATCGATGACCCGCAAGTACGGCGGGACCGGTCTCGGGCTCGCCATCGCAAGGCAGCTGACCGAACTCATGGGGGGGGTGATGGAGGTCTCCAGCGAGCCGGGGCTCGGCTCCACCTTTACCTTCACCGCCGCGCTCGACCCCCACCGGAAAGCGCCGCGCCCCGAGCGGAGCTGCACGGCGCTGCGCGGCAAGAGGGTGCTACTGGCGACGGACGAAGATCGGACGCGCGAAGCGCTCCTGGAGCAGATGAACGGCTGGGGTATCGACGTGGAATGCGCCGGGGACGCCCCCGGTGTCCTTTGCAAGCTGGTCGCCGCCCCCTTCGACCTGGTCCTTTTGGACCGCGAGGTCGCAGGCGCCGACGGCATGGCCCTGGCGGCCACCATACGCAGTGTGCCGGTGGGGCGCTCGATACGGTTGCTGCTCCTGGCCGAGCCCCCGGCGGAGGTGCACGCCAACCGGGTGCAGGAGATCGGCGTGGCGCTTTACCCGAAAAAGGAACTGCACCGTGAGGGGCTCTACGGGGCTATCGTGGCTGCGCTCGGCATGGAGCAGGCCGAAGGAGAGGGGGGCGGGGCGCAGGACCCCCGGATGCGCCGTGTCAGGCAGGTGCTCCTGGTCGAGGATAACGTGGTGAACCAGGAGGTGGGGAAGGGGATGCTGGAGAGCCTCGGCTGCCGGGTGAAGGTGGTGGAAGACGGGCTGTGCGCCCTCCAGGAGGTGCAGCGGACCCGGTACGACCTGGTCTTCATGGACTGCCAGATGCCGGTGATGGACGGGCTGGAGGCAACCAGGCGGATCAGGGAGTGGGAAGAGGGGGGAGCTCCCCGCGTCCCCATCGTTGCCCTGACCGCCTACGCGATGAAGGGGGACAGGGTCGCCTGCCTAGAGGCCGGGGCTGACGACTACCTCTCCAAGCCCTTCAGCCGCGACCAGCTCGCCAAGGTGATCGGCCGCCGCCTTTCCCCGCAGCAGGTGGGTGGGGGCTTGCAACCGGAGGGCGCGGAGGCGCCCCAGGCTTTCTCTGAGGTCATCTGCCGCGACAGGATGACCGGCGCGCTGGAGATGATCCGCACCCTCCCGGGGAACCGCGGGATGGAGATCCTGCGCAAGGTGGTCGACCTGTACCTCGCCAGCACGCCGACCCTGTTGCAGACCATGCGTGAGGCGGAGTCAGGTGGCGATGCTGAGAAGCTGAAGGCTGCGGCGCACAGTTTCAAGTCGAGCAGCGCGAACCTCGGTGCGCTGAGGCTTGCGGGGGTATGCATGGAACTGGAGACGCTGGGGCGCGCCGGTTCCACCGTGGGTGCGCTGCCGCTTCTGATGCAGGTCGAAGAGGAATACCGGCAGGTGCGTGATGCGCTTCGGGGAGGCTCCATATGTTGACCAGGAAAACCAAGCGCAATACCCCGCTGGTCATGGTGGTGGACGACGATCAGGCCGTGCGTCTCCTGGCCAGGGAAACGCTGGAGAATTCCGGTTTCGTGGTCCGGGACGCGGAGAACGGGGAGCAGGCGCTGGAGGAGTTCGAGGTGCATGTCCCGGACATCGTGCTCTTGGACGTGATGATGCCGGGGATAGACGGCTTCTCGGTCTGCAGCGCCATCCGGCGCACCTCCTGCGGGCGGGACACCCCGGTGCTGATGATGACCGGCCTCGACGACCTCGCATCCATCGACTCCGCCTACGAGGCGGGGGCGACCGACTTCATCACCAAGCCGATCAATTGGCACATCCTGGGATACCGGGTGAGCTACATGCTGAGGGCCTCGGGGGCCCTGGAGCAGCTCAGGGAGAGCAAGGCCGGCCTCGCCCATGCCCAGAGCCTCGCCCACATAGGGAGCTGGGAATGGGACCTCGCCACCGGCGAGATCCGCTGCTCGGAGGAGGTCTACAGCATCTGCTGCATCGACCGGAACAAGCAGGGGGGAAACCCCATACTCGACGCCGTGCACCACCAGGACCGGGCCTTCGTGCAGAACTCCATCGACGATGCGGTGGCCAGGCGCTCCCCGTTCTCCTTCGACTACCGCATCCTGCTGGAGGGAAGCGAGCGGACCCTGCACGCCGAGCTCGTCACCGTGCTGGACGAGGTGGGGGAGCCGGTCTGCCTCACCGGGACCATCCAGGACATCACCGAAAGAAAACACGCCGAGGAGCAGATCAGGCTTTTGGCCTATTACGACGCGCTGACCGGGCTCCCCAACCGCCGCTTCTTCCTGCAGCAGCTGGAGCAGGCGCTGGTCTTTGCCAACAGAAACGACAGGATGCTCGCCGTCTTGTTCCTCGACCTGGACCGCTTCAAGCTGGTGAACGACACGCTCGGGCACGGCGTGGGGGACCGGCTTTTGCAGGACGTCGCCGACCGGCTCCTGCGCTGCGTGAGAAGAAGCGACTGCCTCGCCCGCGCCGACGAGGAGTGCCCCCCTTCGCTGGTTTCCCGCCTGGGGGGGGACGAGTTCACCATCATGCTCTCGGACATCGAGCATTTCCAGGACGTGGCGAAGGTCGCACGGCGCATCCTGGAGGCGGTCTCGGTCCCCTACTCGCTGGAGGGGCAGGAGGTGTTCGTCTCCACCAGCATCGGCATCAGCCTCTACCCCTTCGATGCCTCCACCGCGAGCGACCTGATCAGGAACGCGGACGGCGCCATGTATCAGGCGAAGGAGCAGGGCAGAAACGGCTACCAGATCTACGACGAGTCGATGAACGCCAAGGCCCTGGAGCGGATCATTCTGGAGAGCCAGCTGCACAAGGCGTTGAAGGAGGAGGAATTCACCATCCACTACCAGCCACAGGTCTGCAGCAGCAGCGGAGAGGTGGTCGGCATCGAGGCGCTGGTGCGCTGGAACAGCAAGGAGCTCGGCATGGTCGAGCCGTGCCGCTTCCTCCCCCTTGCCGAGGAGATCGGGCTGGTGATCCAGATCGACCAGTGGGTGATGAGACAGGCCTGCCGGCAGTACAAGCTCTGGCAGAAACAGGGGCTTCCGCCGGTCACCCTGGCCATCAACATCTCCGGGCAGCAGTTCATGAAAAACGAGCTGCTGGAGACGGTGACCGGGATACTCAAGGAGAGCGGTGTCGACCCGGGGCTCCTGGAGCTGGAACTCACCGAGGGGGTGCTGATGGCGCACACCGAGAAGACCATCAAGACGCTGCAGGCGCTGAAGGGGATGGGGGTGAGGCTCGCCATCGACGACTTCGGCACCGGCTTTTCCTCCCTCTCCTATTTGAAGCGCTTTCCGCTCGACGTGTTGAAGATCGACAGGACCTTCATCAAGGACATCACCTCCGACCCCGACGACGCGGCCATCACGGTCGCCACCATCGAGATGGCCCACACCCTGAAGCTGCAGGTGATCGCGGAGGGGGTGGAGACCCAGCCGCAGCTCGATTTTCTCACCAGAAACGGCTGCGACCTCTACCAGGGGTACCTCTTCAGCAGGCCGGTCCCCCCCGAGGAGATCACCCGCCTCTTCACCTGCGCCAGGTAATTGCGCCGGGGTCGCCCCCCCCAGCGAGGCCCTGCTCCGGACGCACCCTTTCCGTTCCCGTTTCCTGCCTAAAAAATAGCCATTCCTGCCGCATTAAAGAACGTCCCCTTTCCGTTTGTCATGGGTGCCGTGGCAAAAACACAGATTTTCAGCCTACTTGGCGTCGGCCGCCCCTGCTGGCACATCCTATGCTAACAGCTCAATCAGATACGGCACAGCGAGGTGCCTCAGAAAGCTTTCCCGCCCGTTTAGGCAATGGCGCAGGTCGTGGTGGAAGGCGCCAACAATCGGGAAAGGGGGAACTGATTTCAAGGCTGGGAAAAGGCTGTTTATTCAAAGTTGAACAAAAGGCAAGGGCATTGAAGCCGTGACGGGCCTGAAAACAGGAAGTTGATGCCATGTCTGCAGCCCATCCGGGGAGGCCGGGGCGGCTGCTAAGGAAAAATCACCGCAATCACAAATAAAGGAGGCACGCGATGAAGCTTATCGAAGCAATCATCAAGCCGTTCAAGCTGGACGAAGTGAAGGATGCCCTCAATGAGATCGGCATCGAGGGGATCACGGTGAGCGAGGTCAAAGGTTACGGCCGTCAGAAGGGCCATACCGAGCTGTACCGTGGCGCCGAGTACGTGGTTGATTTTATTCCGAAGGTGAAACTGGAGATCGCGGTTGCCGACGAGTTGGTGGTAAAGGCCGTGGCGGCCATCGAGGAAACCGCCAAGACCGGCAGGATCGGGGACGGCAAGATATTCATCCTGCCGCTTGAGGACGCGGTCCGCATCAGGACCGGAGAAAAAGGGGACGAGGCGATTTAACCTCGGCAATCGACCAATCCAAACCATCAATGGAGAGTGTTATGATACGTGACAATAAAAAGGCCAAGGACGCAGCTGGCACCGCAGGGATTTCTGCCGCTTCCAGCTGCCTGACCGTTAACTTTACCAAGCTGATGCTGCTGGCCTCCTTGCTGGTGCTCCCGGTGGCGGCCGGTGCCGAAGAAAAAGCGGCCGACGCAGCCGGCGCCGCTGCCGTTACTGCCGTCGCAGCCCCCGCGGCCGACGCCGCACCGGCCGGGGTTGCCGCTGCTGCCGCCGAGGCCCCTGCCGCACCCGCAGCCGACGCTCCCAAGAGCGTCGATCCGGTGCTCAACACGGGCGACACCGCGTGGATGTTGATCTCCGCCGCGCTGGTCCTCTTCATGATCCCGGGGCTCGCCCTGTTCTACGGCGGCATGGTGCGCCAGAAGAACGTCCTTTCCACCATGATGCACTCCTTTGTCGCCATGGGCATCGTCGGCGTGCAGTGGGCGGTGCTCGGCTACTCCCTTGCCTTCGGCTCCGACCTCGGCATGGGGCTGGTCGGCGACCTGAGCAAGGCGATGCTGAACGGGCTGATCAGCTTCAAGGACGGCGTCCCGGTCTACACCCTGTTCCAGAACGTGGCCAGCGAGCCGGGCGCCATCCCCGAGTACGTCTTCGCCATGTTCCAGGGGATGTTCGCCATGATCACCGTGGCACTCATCTCCGGCGCACTGGCCGAGAGGATCAAGTTCTCCGCCTACTGCCTCTTCGTGCTCCTCTGGACCACCCTGGTCTATGACCCGCTGGCGCACTGGGTCTGGATGGTGGACGGCTGGCTCTTCAAGATGGGCGCGCTCGACTTCGCCGGCGGCACCGTGGTCCACCTCTCCTCCGGTATCTCGGCCCTGGTGGTCCTCTACTTCCTGGGCAAGCGCCACGGCTTCCCGACCGAGCGCATGGCTCCCCACAGCCTCCCGCTTACCCTCTTGGGCGTGGGCGTGCTCTGGTTCGGCTGGTTCGGGTTCAACGCAGGTTCTGCGGTAGTCGGCGTCAACACCTCCGATGCGGCGGGCGGCCTCGCAGGACTTGCCTTCGCCACCACCACCATCGCCCCGGCCGCAGCCGGCCTCACCTGGATGATCGCCGAGTGGATCCATGCCGGCAAGCCCTCGGCCCTGGGCTTTGGTTCCGGGGTAGTCGCGGGCCTCGTCGTCATCACCCCCGCCGCAGGGTTCGTGCAGCCGGGTGCAGCCCTTTTGATGGGTATCGCAGGGGGGTTGGTCTGCTACATGGGCATCCTTTTGAAGGCGAAGTTCAAGTACGACGACTCGCTGGACGCCTTCGGCGTGCACGGTATCGGCGGCACCACCGGCGCCATCCTGACCGGCGTCTTTGCCACCGTGGGCGCCACCGGGCTCACCTCAGGAAACATGAAGCAGTTCGTCACGCAGCTGATCGCGGTCGGTGCTGCGGCCCTGTACGCAGTGGTGGTTACCTTCGTGATCTCCCTGGTGCTGGACAAGACCATCGGGCTGCGCGTCGAGAAGGAAGACGAGATCATGGGCCTCGACCAGACGCAGCATTCCGAGAGCGCCTACAACTAGAAATTGTTTTCAAAAGAAGGAGCAAAGGGGGGATCGCGAGATCCCCCTTCGTTTTGCCGCCTCCTTGCAAAGGCCCCGTCAGGAGCTTCCTCCCCCCGCATCATTCCCCTTGTTTCCGTCCCTGCCGTGATGAGAAAAAAACATCCACCGTTTTGAAATAACGTCATTTCCTGTTACTGTTTTCCAGCCGTAATAGATCGGGTGCGGGAGGGGTACATGGATTCGACCGAGATGCTGCTCAGAAAGGAAGGCGACGGGAAGGGGTACTACGAGCGCTGCGGCGCCGTGGCGGGGATTGCTGGCCTAACCTCGATCTTCAGGATGTTCTCCGAAGACGAGCTGCGCCACGCCGATGCCCTGCGCGCGCTGCAGGGCGGGGCGAGGGTGGAGCTCCCCGATTCCGGCACCCTGGAGGGGGCGAAGAGCATACTGCGCCGTCTTTCCGTGCAGGAAAAGGCGCTGACCTCCTTCAACGGCGACCTCGGCTGCTACCGGCACGCCATGCGGTTCGAGGCGGTCAGCGCCAGGGCCTGCGGGAAGCTCGCGCAGGAGGCGCTGAACGGTTGGGAGAGGGAGCTTTTCCTGAAGATTGCCGCCGAGGACGAGATCCACTTCACCCTGCTGGAGCATATGCACGAGCTGCTGCAACCCGAGCCAGACCCGGCCCGGGACGCATACGGCTCCGGGGTGCCCAATGCCGGCTGAACTGGAGCAGATGCTTGAGACAGCAAGCGCCGCAGCACGCGAGGCCGGGCTGTTCCAAAGGGAGCGGCTTTGGGGGGAGCACACCCTCTCCTACAAGGGGGAGGTGGACCTGGTGACCGAGGTGGACGGCGCCTGTGAGGAGCTCATCGTGAACCGCATCAGAGGCTCCTTCCCGACACACAGCTTCCTTGCCGAAGAGGAGCTGTACCCCGACGGCGACCCCTCTTGCCGCTGGATCATAGACCCTCTGGACGGCACCACCAACTACGCCCACGGCTTCCCCTGGTTTTGCGTCTCCATCGCCTTCGAGCGGGAGAAGGAGGTCGTCCTGGGGGTGATCTACCACTGCATGATGGACGAGATGTTCAGCGCAGTGAAAGGGGGGGGGGCCTTCCTGAACGGTAGGCGCATCGGCGTCTCGCAAAGGTCGCCCCTCAGGCAGTCGCTGATCGCCACCGGCTTTCCTTACGACGTCGCGCGCGACAACGAAAACAACTTCCAGCACTTCATAGAGCTGCAGCTGGCCGCGCGAGGGGTGCGCAGGGCAGGCGCAGCGGCGCTCGACCTCGCCTACGTCGCCGCAGGGAGGCTTGAGGGGTACTGGGAGTGCAAGCTCAAGCCGTGGGACGTGGCGGCCGGGTCGCTCCTGGTCGCCGAGGCGGGAGGGAAGGTGACCAACCATGCCGGGCTCCCGTACTCGGTCTACGACCACCGCATCCTCGCCAGCAACGGCGTCATCCATCAGGAGATGGTCGAGCTTCTGAACCGCAGCGCAAGCGGCTAGCGTGGCCGCGGCGGAGCAGGCGGTCCTACGGGCGTCCTTTTCGGGCGCCTTTTTCTTTTCCCGAGCGTGGAAAGCGGGGACGCAGCCGGGAGTGGGGCCCCACTTGCGCAAAATAGGGTTTGAATTTAAGAGACAATGTTTTATAGTGTTGCAGCCTCATTTCCCGCATCCCACTCACGGAGGACGCTGATGCTCAACCTGCGCAAGAAGATCCTGGTCGCCATCGACGGCTCGCCCCTGTCGGACAAGGCAGCGGAGGAGGCGGTCCGGCTGGCCGCGGGGATACCTAGCCAGTTCAAGAGCAAGGTCTACGGGCTCCTCGTGCTCCCCAACGCCCCGCGCAACACCTTCACCGACTTCGTCCCGGCGCGCCCCATCACGGAGCAGACCCAGTGGGCCGAGTTGAAGGAGCGGATCTTCTACGTCGTCGAGAAAAACGCGCAGGAGGAGGGGGTCCCGCTGGAGACAGCGGTGGTCTACGGCGACCCCGCCGAGGAGCTGCTCCGGTTTTCCGAAAAGGAGGAGATCGACGTCATCGTGATCGGTTCGACCGGCAAGGGGTTTTTGAAGAGGAAACTGCTGGGGAGCGTGTCGCACAAGGTGGTGCGGGACGCGAAGTGCTCGGTCTACGTGGTCAGGGGGTAGCCTTGTCGGTCTCGCGCCTTAGGTAGGCGAGGATCTCCTTCAGGCTCTGGACGATGATCTGCTCCCCCTTGGGGAACTCGTGGGGGGAGAGCTCCAGGGTCAGTATGTCGTTGTAGGCTGTGTTTCTCAGGTGGTTCAAGAAACGGGTGAGCGGCAGGATGCCGTGCCCGGGGAGCAGGTGCTGGCGGCCGTGCCCGTAGTCAGAGAAGTGGATGTTCCTGATCCGGCCGCTGTTGTAGAAAAGGTAGAAGTCGTTGATGAAGTTGGCCCGCCCGCTCCCCATGTGGGTGCAGTCGAAGGTGAGGTAGAGGTTCTTCTGCTTGATGAACTCGATCATCTCCTGCGTTTCCGACAGTATGTAGCCGTTGATCCGGTACTTGCCGGTCCAGGGCATGTTCTCCAGCGTGAGCGCCACCTGGTCGCCGCCGATCTCCTTCTGGAAATCCTGCATCCTGTACAGCCAGCGCCAGTAGCGGAACTCCATCCCGATCCAGGAAGGGGGGTGGAAGTTCACCAGCCTTATGCCGCAGTCCGCGGCGATCTCCACGCAGCGCTTCAAGGAGTCCACCGGCCCCCCCCAGCCGTCCAGCGGCATGAAGGGGGCGTGGATGGAGAGTATCGGGATGGTCTGGGCCAGCTCCTTGATCAACCTGCGCGAGCTGACCTTCTGGAACTCCTGGTTGATCACCAGCTCGACGCCGTCGAACCCCGCCTCGGCAGCCATGGCGAAGGCCTTTGGGAGCGGGAAGGTGAAAAGGGTTCCTGCTGAGATGGAAATGCGCATAAACCGCCCCTATACCTTTCCCACCATGCTCTGGTAAGCGATCTTTTGCAGGCTGAGCACCGACTCGACGGAACTCCTGATCCGGGCGTCCTGTTCCAGGGTGAACTCCTCGGGGTTCACGAAGGCGCCCGGCTGCTCCGCCCTTATCTCGCTCTCGATCCTTAGCTGCATGAGGCACTGGAACGCCTTCAAAAGCCGCTCGGCAAGGTCTACGTCGAGCGCCCCCTTGTAGAGAAGTTCCCTCACCCTTTGCAGCGTTCCTCCTTCATGAACCCCCGCATGCACCGCCAGCACCCGGATCGCCGTCACCATCGGGGAGAGGGCGAGCCTTTCCACGTCTATCTCTCCCTTGTGCTCGCCATCCCGCTCCAGGCGCCAGCGCCCGAAGTGCCCGAGAGCCAGGGGGAGGTGGATCACCCGGCGCGCCAGCTGGAAGAAGGGATCGCGGTTCTTCTGCTCCTTGACGGCGCTCGCCGAGGCCGCCATCGCCTGCCGTGCCAGAGGCTCGAAACCGGCGACGAAACAGAGGTCCGCCATCGCCTCCAGGCGCCACTCCCACTCCGGCGCGGATGCGGGACCCTGCCTGGCGGGGGCGGCAAAGGGAGGGAGGGGGGCGAGCCCCTGCTCGGCGCTGCCAGTGCGCCGGCCTCCCCCCTTCAAGAGGGTGCGCCACTCGGCGAGCGAGCCGTGCCAGAGCGCGCTCTCTCCGTCCAGCACCCCCGCCTCCTTCAGCATCGCAAAGAGCTGGTGGCTGAACAGGAAGAACCTGGGTGAGTCCAGTTCGTGCAGCAGGATATAGCGGTTTTTGCTGTAGAGGGTCTCCTCGCCCCGCCCCCGGTCACCGGAGGCAAGCAGGGCGTAAACGGGAGCGCTCCCCTGTCCCAGCTCGAGCATCCGCTCCTCGGCGAGCTGTGCCGCCCGGGTCAGAAGCGCATCGTGCAGCCGGTTCCCGGCACTGCAAAGCGCCAGCACCGAGCTGCGGCGGCTGAAGTGGGCGGAGACCACCTCGCGGTGGCGTGCCTGCAAGGAGGCCAGCTCGCAGGCTCTCCTTGCCCCCTCCACCGCCTTTTGCAGGGAGGAGAGCTCCTCTTCCAGCTGGGACTCGTAGCAAAGCTCCTCGTCGAGCGAGACGACGAGCCCCTTCAGAAACTCCTCAGCCTCGCGGGCGGAACTGCGCCCCCACTTGCCGGCGAGCCTCTGCTTCAGGTTCGCCAGCAGTTCTGCGCTGGCGCGCCACTCGAGGATGTCTCCCCCCTTGGTTCCCAACAGCATCGGCATGTGCGCTCCGTTTCAATTACCCCTCTCAACAGGGGGGGCGGGGGATTTCGAGCGGCCGCCCGCGGCAAATCCCCGCTACATCGGCGTTTCGCGGCTTTCCTGTTCCCCGGCGGGGAAAGGGCAGCGGCCCCATGGCGCGTCGAAGAGGCGCCGGAGCCCGGTAGCCGCTAATCGAGGTGCCCGTGCACCTCTTGCTCCAGGAAGCGCCGCATCTCCTCCGGGGGTGGCGGGGTGGCGAGCGAAACGGCGATCATGACCAGGACGACCAGCGGCGCTCCCAAAAGCGCGGAAGAGGTGACCGGAAAAAGTGCGGCCACCTGCGGGAACGCCCCTCCCAGCAGCGGGTCCGCGACGGTGCAGACGATCCCGGTAAGCATCCCGGCTATGGCCCCATGGCGGTTGGCGCGGTCCCACCAGATCCCCAGCAGGAACAGGGGGAAGATGGTGTTCCCTGCCAGGGCGAAGGCGACCGCCGTGATCTCTGCTATCAACCCCGGAGGGTCGAGCGCCAGCAGCAGCACCACCGCGGCGAGGACCAGGGTCCCCCCCTTGGCCACCTGCATGCGCGCGGACTCGCTGGCGCGCGGGTTGACGACCGAATAGTAGAGGTCGTGGGAGATGGACGCGGCGCCGGTCATCAAAAGCCCCGCTACGGTGAAGAAGGCGGCGCAGAGCGCCCCTGCGGCGAGCACCCCCACGAGCCCCCCGGGGAGCCCCGCGAGGACCGCGGTCTTCAGCACCACCACGTCGGCCATGCCGCGCGCAGCGGCGGGGGGGAGGGCGAGGCCGCTTCGAGCCTCCAGGAGCCTGCCGAAGACGGCGAAGGCCGGGGCCGACCAGTAGATGAGCGCTATGAAGAAGAGCCCCCAGACCACGCTCCAGCGCGCGTCACGGACGTTCGGGACCGTGTAGAAGCGGGAGAGCACGTGGGGGAGCCCGGCGGTCCCGACCATGAGGGTGAAGCAGAGCGCGCACCACTGAAAGAGCGTGCCGCCGGCGAAGGGAAGGGTGAAGTCTATGGCGAAGTCGCGCGACAGGTCGGTGATGGCGCGGCCGTAGCCGAACTGCGGCAGGAGCCAGAAGTACCCGAGCCGCCTGGCCAGCCACATGAGCGGCACGATGAACGAGACGCTGATCACCAGGTACTGCAACTGCTGGTTTCTAGGGAGCCCCAGCATCCCGGAGAGGACCATGTAGGAGACCACGGCGAGCGCGCCGTAGATCACCCCGTCGCTGTAGTCGATGCCGAACATGAACGAGAAGACGAGGCCAATCCCCTTGAACTGTGCCACGCAGTAGATGACGGAGATCGCGATGGAGATCATGGCGGCGATCACCCTCGCCCCCTGCGAGCCGTAGCGCTCCCCCACGAACTCCGGGGCCGTGAACTTCCCGAAGCGGCGGATCTGGCTGGCCAGAAGCACCAGCAGCAGGACGTAGCCGCCGGTCCAGCCGATCACGTAGGCAAGCCCCTGGTACCCCTGCAGGTAGATGATCCCGGCGAGCCCCATGAGGCTTGCGGCACTCATCCAGTTGCTGGCGATGGCCGCCCCCCCGCCGATCCTCCCGGTGTAGCGCCCGCCGAAGCCGTACTCATGGGTTTCCCGCGACTTCTGCCTCAGCCCCACGAAGATGAAGGAAAGGAGCACGCAAAGGACGACGAAAATCGACCACGACGAGTCATTCATAGCTTCTGTCTCTCCTGCGGCTGTGATATTCGGTGATCCTGTCGATGTAGAGATTGAAGATGACGCAGAGCACGATGAACCAAAGCGGGAGGAGCTGCCCGGTGAACCAGAAGTGCAGCGGCAGGTTGAAAAGGGTGAGGCGGGTCAAAAGGCTCCCGGCGCCGGTCCCCTGGCAGAGGTAGACCAGCAGCTGGAACCCGAAGGTGCAGACCCCCCACCCGAAGAGGATGGCGAGGATGATCAGCACCTCGTCCCGCATGTGCCCCTTCTTGGGGCGGAACAGGTTTACCTGGTGGCTGTTTTTCGGTTGGCTCATGGTCTCCTCCGGCCTCGGTTGGCGGTGCCGGGAGCATAGCACAGCGCGTGCCTCGGGTGAAGATGAAAAGCGGCTCAGGGGAAACCCTTATACTATGGAGAAATTGGTGTGGATGATCTTCTGCAGGTCCTCGATCAAAAGGAGCGCCTGCCTGATCCGCTCCCGCTCGTCCGGGGGGAGCGAGTAGGGGTTCAGGTAGTAGGCGTCGTCCTGGATGCCCTTGATCACCTTTATCTGGAGCAGGATACGGTGCTTGGTGAGGATCCGGTACGCCTGGATGAGCCCGCGCGCAGTGTTGGCGGAGAAGCTGTGCTCCTTTTCCAGCAGCTCGATCCGCCTGACCGTCGAGGTGGCGGGGAGCCCCTGGTTGATGGCCAGGATCCTCACGTTCATCACCAGTGGGGCCCATGCCAGCAGCTTCAGGTTGAAAAAACCCTTGTGCTCGCCGCTCCCCTCGGTCCAGAACCGCTTCAAAAAGCCGAGGGCGAGCCGCATCTCTGTTGCCGCCTTGGCCATCCCCCAAAGCGCCATGAAGTAGTCCTGCAAAAGGGAACGGATGCGGCTCACCAGCTCCCCTGCGAGCTGCGCGTCCCCTGCCACGAAACGGGCGTCGGAGAGGACGATCAGGTCCATCAGGTTCTTGGCGTAGTCCTCGAACTCGTAGCGCACTATGGCGAGCAGCCGGCGCTGCCACTGCGAGAGCGAACCCCGCCAGGTGTCGTTTGAAGGCATGATGCCGCCGGTGCACTTCTTGAAGCCGATCTCGGCGAGACGCTCCACGAGGATCCGCGAGTATTCCCTGAAGTAGAGGTCTGCCTCCTCGCCGCCGTCGTCTCCGTACACGATCAGGTAGTCCTGGTCCGTGATGAGGGTCTGCTCCTCCCGTCCGTCGCTGCCCATGCTGACCAGCGCGAAGGGGACCGGGGCAGGGGAGGGCATCTCCTGCTGCACGAGTTCGAGGGCCCGCCCCGCCAGGACGTCGCGGTAGGAGGTGCAGTTCTCGTGCAGGGCGGTGACCGAGTAGAAGCTTAAAAAGCGCTCCATCTCCAGGACGTTCAGTTCCTCGTGGAGCTGCAAGAGAAGGGGGTAGGCGCTCTCCTCGCGGACCCGGGCAAGAAGCTCCTCCTCGCGGCGGGAAAACCTCCCGAGCTCGTCAAGCACTTGCTCCGTCTCCCTGCGCAGCCCGGAGAGGAAACTGCGCATCTCGTCCCGGTCCAAAAGCGGAAGATAGGCGTGCACCTGCCCCAGCAGATCCTGCATGAGTTCCGCGTCGGTCGGGTCGGGTGGGTAGATCTGATGTTGCATGCCTGCTCCGCCTGGCTTGAATGCCGTTTCGTGGCGATGATACTACATAAAAAAAGGGCGATGTAAAACTGTTTTGCCTTTTGCCGCGCCTTCTTCACCGATAAACCCCGCCGCTGCGGCGGGCAGGACGGGGAGGTGAGCCGGGGCTTTGATAAAAAAATTGGGGAAGGTTTCCCTTCCCCAATTCCTTGCCGTTTAGACTGCCAAGCCTAGTGCTCGACGGCCTTGGCCATACCCAAACCGGTGTTCTGGCGGACGTAGACCTCGTCGAACATCTCCTCGGAACGCCTGTTGGGGAAGGCGAGGGCGCCAAGGATGGCGGCCATGAAGCCGAGCGGGATGGAGATGATGCCCGGGTTCTTCAGGGTGAAGAGCGGCTTCTCGAGGCCGAGCATCGAGGTGCCGGTCAGCTGCGCGTCGACCTTCGCCTTGGCAAGGGCCTTGGCGTCCTTCTCGCCGAGGGTCTCGCCGGCCGGGAGGGCCGCCTGCTTCTTCTCCATGGCGACGATGACCTTCTTGGCGCCTTCGGCGACCACCTTCGGGTAGGTCATGTTGGGGGATACCATCACCAGGCCGATGGAGGCGATGGTGCCGACCAGCAGGCCGGAGATGACCCCTGCTGTGTTGAACTTCCTCCAAAACAGCGACAGCACGACGACCGGGAGGTTGCCCGAGGCGGCGACGGCGAAGGCGAGCGCCACCAGGTGCGCCACGTTCTGCTTCTCCGCGGCGAGGCCGATCAGGATGCCGCAGGCCCCTACCACGAAGGAGGTGGCGCGGGCGGCGAATACCTGCTCGTGCTGGTCGGCGTGGCCGTCCTTGATCACGTTCACGTAGATGTCGTGTGCGATGGCCGCGGAGGCTGCCAGCACCAGGCCCGATACCACGGCGAGGATGGTGGCGAAGGCGACGGCGCACAGGAAGGCCAGGAAGATGTCGCCAAGGATCGGCGCGATGTCGGCGCCCATCTGCTGCGCGAGCATCAGGGTGGCCATGTTGCCGCCCGGGTCGACTGCGGTGATCCCCTGCGGGGTGAGGTGGATGGCCGCGCCGAACCCAAGGAGGGTGGTCAGCACGTAGAAGCCGCCGATGATGAACATCGCGATGATGACGGACTTCCTCGCCGCCTGCGCGGTCGGAACGGTGAAGAAGCGCATCAGGATGTGCGGCATACCCGCGGTGCCGAGCACGAGGGCCATGCCGAGCGAGATCTGGTCCAGCGGGTTCTTCAGGTACAGGCCGGGCTCCAGGAAGCGCTGCCCGGCGTCGGCGCCGGCCAGGATCACGCCGTCCTTCAGGACCAGCTTGGAGACGTGGTCCTGGATGTCCGGGCTACCCACGATGGTGGAGAAGAAGCCGATCGGGTTGAAGCCTGCCTTCAGCATGACCAGGAAGGAGAGGAGGAAGGCGCCCGACATGAGAAGCCCCGCCTTGATGATCTGCACCCAGGTGGTGGCGACCATGCCGCCGAAGACGACGTAGCCTACCATGAGGACGCCGACGCCGATGATGGACATCTTGTAGGGGACGCCGATCAGGAGGGCCATGAGCTTGCCTGCACCGACCATCTGCGCGGTGAGGTAGAAGGTGGAGACGGCGACGGTGGAGATGGCGGCGATGGCGCGTACCGGCTTGGGGGAGGTCCTGAAGGAGAGGATGTCTCCCAGGGTGTACTTGCCGGCGTTCCTGCACGGCTCCGCCACGATGAGAAGCACCGTGATGTAGGCCACCAGCCACCCTACCGAGTACATGAACCCGTCATAGCCGTAGAGCGATATCAGGCCGGAAATACCCAGGAAGGACGCGGCCGACATGTAGTCGCCGGCGATGGCCCAGCCGTTCTGGGTTCCCGTGATCCCGCCGCCTGCGGCGTAGAAGTCGGAAGCGGTCTTGGTCTGACTGGCGGCCCAGACCACGACCCCCATGGTGATGGCGATGATGACGGCGAACATGCCGATGGTGATGACCTTGTTGGTCTTCAGCTCCTTCTTGACCGGAGCGGCCGGGGCCGGGGCGGCGACGGCCGCAGCCGGTGCCTGGGCTGCGGGGGCGGCTACGGCGGCGGCTGCCCCCTGCTCTGCAGGCGAGCTCACCGCGGGGGAAGCTGCCGGGGCTCCCTTCTGCTCTTCGGCAAAGGCGGCCGATGCAACGGAGAGGGCCAGTGTTGCTGCTATGATTATCTTCTTCATGGTCATGTCGTATCCTCCTTTCCTAGAGATGCAGTTCGTCGATCAGTTCCCTGGTCAACCGGTCAAAGTCCTTGTTGGCGACATGCGCGTAGTACAGCGCGATCCCCCAGGAAATGAAGAACTGGGAAAGGGCGAAGACATACCCGAAGTTGATGACGCCGATCATTTTGACCTTGAAGATCCCCGGTGTGTACGCCGCCCCGATGGGGAGCAGGAAATAATACACGCAGGAGAAGATCCACCATCCGAAAAGGAAGGCCGTTTTCTTGTGGTGCAGCTCCACGAATTTGGGATTTTTTGCGATTGCTTTCCAGTCGTACTGTCTTTCTGCCATGGTTGTCACTCCTTTCTTGGTAAGATGCGCTGTTGTCGTGGCGGCGTCCCGCCCCTGAGTTCAATTCCCGATAAATCCCCCTTTCCTGATTTCCTTTTTTAGTTTTTTCTTTTGACTTCCGCTTTTCTCAAAACAGGTTTTGTTAAATGGTCCGGTTGCCGGCGTGTCCAGGCAACTCCCCGATTTGCTGTGTTTTTGCGGCAAGGGGGCCGGAGTGCCCGTGGTGCTTGGTTGGCCGGTTTTGGAGCCGTATCAGCGTATACGTAAAATTGTTTTAGCACATGATTTGCAAATGTACAATAAAAATAAACGCTGTTTTAAATCATAAAATCCAAAATCCGGGGTGGGTCTCCGGATCTGGTTGCCGGCAACCCTTCGTTATTGCAGGCCTAAAACCGAATTGCGAGGGTAAATTATTTTTTATTATGGTCGCGTCGGGCGCCGACTGCGGCGCCCTGCGGAGTTTGCGGCGGGACGGTTTACGGTTCAGTCAAACGCTGTCGCATAATTGTGTCAAAAAAAGCAGGCAATGTTCGAGCGGCGCTCTTTGACTGATTGTCTTACATCTATTTAGCAAATAAAATTGCTGTGTCAATTGCAGGCGAGCATTTTTCTCATTGGAGGTAGGGTTTGTTGACAGACTGTTCAGTCTGAGTGAGGAGGCTATGACTGAAAAGTGCATGGGTTGGATGAGGAGGTATTGATCATGGCTGCTTATTGTCTTTACACCTGCAGCACAGTTTGCCTGCAGTGACTTCGGTACATAAACTACATTGGCACACCTATGGAAAAGTCCTTGGATATGACTGTATTAAGCCAAAACAAAAGGGAAAGCCTTGACAGCCTTCCCCCTTAGGTGGTGCGAATGTTTCTGCTGTTACTGTCAGTGATTGTCCATTGACATTGATTTGGAAGGTCCGTTCATTCTTATTGCAGCAGCGAATTCCATCCAGAAGATGAGATAGATCGAGATCATGAGCGACAGGCCGATGTTCGCGTTCTCGGGGCCTAATGCCTTGGTCAGAATCGGGGAGGCGAAGCCGGCCCCCAAGGTCCCGGTGGCCCGCTCCAGGAGGTAGAAGACGGGGAGGGTGACCAGGGTCCCGGCAAACATGATCGCTATGCCGCGCCCCCTTCTCACCCAGTACTTGGGGGAGAAGCCGTACATCCGCATGAATATGACCACCAGGATGATCCAGACCGAGTAGTCCACCGCCGCGTCCGGAAGGGCCAGCTTGTTCTTGACCAGCGCCACCTCGAGGACCGTCACGGCGAACAGGAGCACGAACATCCAGTTGAACTTCTCGTTGGCCTGGGTCTGCCAGTTGCGGCTGTCGGGTGCCGCCGTTTCGCGGGCGGAGTGGTTCGGGGTGCCAAGGGCCGAGAAGAGGATGGCGAACCAGATTCCGGCATTGTGGAACAGAAGCGACGCGTGGTTGCCGGCCACGTTGGCGATGCGCGACATGGGATCGCGGGCGAAGTCGGCCGCGATCCGCATCAGGAACAGGTTGACGATGATGGAGCACATCACGATCACGGCGAGGGTGAAGATCCTGCGCGGCAGTAGGTAGGGGTCGATACGGTCCGGGAAGCCCAGGATGAAGGCGAACCAGATGAGGTACATGATGAGCGGGATGCCGAGGCAGATGCCGTAGACCGAGTTTCCTGCGAAGTCCCCGTTTTGGGCGTAGATGGTGTAGTTGTTGTCGTCGTCGGCGTCGGTGTTGACCGCTTGGACCGTGTCCCTGGGGACCTTCTTGACGTGGGGGAGGAGCCCCATGCCGTACCAGCCGTGGTCTCCCTGCGCGGTGTCGACCACCCAGTACTGGTCCCCCATCATCTCGTCCAGCCCTTGAAAGATCCTGAGCGAGAAGGTGGCGCAGACGATGACGGCCAGCAAAAGAAGCATCACGTTAGACATTTTCATCGGCATCTGGATCTCCTCCTGAAGCGGGGCGGGCCCCCGGCTACTCCTTGTGGGTGGTCCAGAACATGGAGACCGCGTTGGCGGCGAAGAGCCCGTAGAGCCACATGGTGTTCCAGGCCGGCCCCGACCAGTGGCTGCCGCGTCCGCCACCGACCACTCCGGAGGCGATCACGATCCCGATCATCGCGGTGAAGGCGACCATGGCGACTGCGCGCAGGATTGCACTGTTGCGCCAGGTGTGCCGCTCCAGTTCCTCCAGTCTCGAGAGGAGTTCAAGTTCCTTTTCACTCATCGCCGTTCTCCTTTTCCAGTGAAGTGCAGTTGCTCAGCGCTTGAGCCCGGATTGCACGGTGAGCCCGTCGGCTACACCATGCAGAGGTTCGCATCGAGCCCGACCGGCATCCGGTCCGACAGCTCCTGGTACTTCAGGCATTCCCTGTGACGGCAGCTGCAGAACTTGATGATCTGCTTCACGTCGTGCGGAGAGATGTAGCCGCATCCGACGTCGCAGTAGTCATCGTTTTTGCCGAAAAAAGGGCAGACCGTAGCTTCCTGCATAAGACCTCTTTACCTATTCAAAAGCAGGCGATACTCAAGCAAGAAAGGGTGACGTCTACAACGTTAGCAACTGCTGTACCAATTCTTGGTTTACGCAGGATTTGTCCCTTTTTTGCCTGCAATTCCGGAGGCTTGCGCGGAACCGCCGTTCGCGGTCGCGTCAGGGTGGGGGAGGGCGTTTTTGCACAAACGCAAAGGGGATTAGAGGAGGGGGCTTCCTTGTCTCACATTTTCCCAACGCTCCCTTTGGGGGGCGCCGCCGGCAAAAGCTTGCTGTTTCGCCGGCTTGGATGCCTAGGGTGTTGACGGTTCGCGGGATTTGCAGCTGTGCAAGTGGGCGGGCGGCCTTTTTTGCAAAGGTGCAAAATCGGCTCCCCGAATTTCAGGCGCGGTAGCGGGTGTTGCGGGAGGGAGGAGTGGAGGGCGGGCTCCGCTAGCTGTTGTACTCCTCCTTTTTGATGCGGTACTTCTTGATCTTGCGGTAGATGGTCGCCATGTTGGTGCCGGCCTCCTTCGCCGCCGCCTCCACGTTCCCCTGGTTCTTCCTCAAAAGCCCTCTCAGGTACTCGGTCTCGAAGCGCATCAGCGCCTTTGAGTATTCACCCTCGTCCCCCAGCGCCTCCGAGGCGCCCTCCGCCGAGGTCACCTCGATGAACTGGGAGAGCACCGGGAGGGTTATGTAGTCGTTGCTCTCCATGGCTATGCACGCCTCGACGACGTTTTTCAGCTGGCGGATGTTGCCGGGCCAGGAGAAATCAGCCGCCGCCTCCATGGCGTCGTGCTCGAGCCCCTTTATCTGGGTGCCGAATTTGGAGTTTTGCAGCGAGATGAAGTGTGCCGCCAGAAGGGGGATGTCGTCCCTTCTCTCCCTCAGGGGGGGGAGGTGGATGTTGACCACGTTCAGCCGGTAGTAGAGGTCGTCCCTGAATTCGCCCGCCTTCACCGCCTGCTTCATGTCGGTGTTGGTCGCCGAGAGCAGCCGCACGTCCACCTTGGTGGGGTTCGGGTCGCCGAGCCTGTGGAACTCCTGCTCCTGGAGAAAGCGCAGCAGCGTCTTTTGCACCGTCATGGGGAGGTTCCCCACCTCGTCGAGAAACAGGGTCCCCCCGTCGGCGGTCTCCAGAAGGCCGCGGCGGTTCTCCGCCGCCCCGGTGAAGGCCCCCTTGCGGTAACCGAAGAGCTCGCTCTCCAGAAGGGAGGCGGGGAGCGCGCCGCAGTTGATGGCGACGAACTTCTTCTCCTTTCTGGGGGAGTTGTAGTGGATCGCCTGCGCGATCAGCTCCTTGCCGGTGCCGGACTCGCCGGTGATGAGCACCGAGGTGTCGCGCACGGCGAGCTTCTCCACCCTCTCCAGCACCTCCTTCAGCGCGGTGGAGGCGCCGATGATGTTGCCGAAGTTGAACCTCCCGACCAGTTCCTCCCTGAGCTCCCGGTTCTCTTCCATGAGCCTTGTGTGCTGCAGGGCGTTTTTCACCCGGTACAGGAGCTCCTCCGGCTCGAACGGCTTGGTGAGCATGTCGTAGGCCCCTTTCCTCAGGGCCTGAATCGACATTTCGACCGTGGCGTAGGCGGTGACCATGATGACCGGTATGGCAGGGTCCTTCTGCTTCACCCTCTGCAGAAGTTCCAGCCCGTCCAGCCCCGGCATCTTGATGTCCGTCACCAGGAGGTCCCACTGCCCGGCCTGGAAGCTCTCCGCCGCCTCGAACGACCTCGTGAAAGCGGTAACCGCATAGCCGTTGTCGGAGAGGACCGCCTCCATCATGCGGCAAAGCCCCTCCTCGTTGTCTACCAGCATTACCCTTTTCTTGACACTCACGTAGCTACCCTCTATACCCGGCACCCCGGCCGCCGGCCTACTCTTAGCAGTATTCGTCCCTGTTGATCGGCAGCCGCACCTCGACGATGGTCCCCGCGCCGATCTCGCTTGAGATGCCGATCTTGCCGTGATGCTGCTCGACTATCTGTTTCGTTATGGCAAGACCCAGCCCCGTCCCCTTCACCTTGGTGGTGAAGAACGGCTCGAAGATCTTCTCCATGTGCTCCTGCGGTATGCCGGCGCCGTTGTCGCTGAACCTGAGGCTCACCCACTCGCCCCCCCCGACCTCCGTGCTCACCACGAGATTCCCCCCCTTCTGCGTGGCGGCCCCCGCGTTCAGGATCAGGTTGATGGCCACCTGGCGCAGCTGGTCGCCGTCCACCATGATCCGGGGGAGCGACTTGTCGAGGCTCTTTTGCACCGTCACGTGGTGCATGTCGGTGTGGTTCGCCGCGAAATCGACGATCTGCTCTAGGAGCGCGTTGATGTCGGTCTCTTCCAGGACCGGCTGCGGCGTCCGGGCGTAGGATAACAGGTCCTGGACGATCTTCTTGCAGCGCTTGCTCTCGCGCTTTATCTCGTGGATGAACTTGTAGTTCGGGTCGTCGGGGGTGAGCTTCTTCTCGATGTAGGCCGCGTAGCCGAGGATCACCCCCAGCGGGTTGTTGATCTCGTGGGCGACGCCGGAGGAGAGCACCCCCAAGGAGGCCATCTTCCCCTGCTGGGCCAGGTTCGCCTCCAGCTCCTTGTTGTGCTTGATGATCTTGGTCATCCTGTTGAAGGCGGTGGCCAGCTCCCCCAGCTCGTCCTGGTTCTCGACCTCCATGGTCTCTTCCAGGCGCCCCTGCTTCACCCTCCTGATCACCTCGATCATCCGGCTGATCGGTTCGGTCATCACCCTTGAGGCGAGGAGCACGAGGAAAATCGCCACGACGCTCACCAGTATGGTCAGGACCACCATGCTCTCCAGTATGCGCCCCTTGATGGCGTTCGCCTCCTGGTAGAACTCCTCCTCGTAGGAGCCGACTGCGACGATCCAGTTCCACGGCTCGAAGTACTCGTAGCGGACGATCTTCATCCTGGGGGGGCCGTCCTCCCTGTTCTTCCAGGGATACCGGATCCAGCCGTTTTTCCGCTCGCACATCTCCTTGATGAAGTGCTGTCCTTCGACGTCGGTGGCGTTCAGGAAGTTCTTCCCCTCGCCGGTTGGGTGGATCATGAAGTTGCCGGAGGTGTCCATGGCGTAGATGTAGCCGGTTTTCCCGACCTTCTTGCTCTTGATCTTCTGCTTCAGCTCCTCGAAGGAGCGCCGCTCGAAGGCGACGTCCTCGTAGGTCTCCTCGAGGTACCCGCCCGCCGCGATGATCCAGTCCCACTCCCTGAAGTAGCGGTAGGCGACCACCTTCTTCCTGAGCGCCTTGTCCCCCAGTGCGGCGTTTCGCCAGGGGTAGACGATGTAATGCACCTCTCCCGGCTGCGAGCGCACCGCCTTCTCTATCATCTCCCTGATGAAGTAGCGCCCGGTCTCGTCGCGGCTGTCGAGGACGTTGACGCCTTCCTGGGCAACGTGGACCTTCAGCTCCCCGGAGCTGGTCATGGCGTAGATGTAACCGGTCTTGCCGACGTTCACCTTGGCGAGCGCGTTGCGCGCCTCCCGCATCGCGCCGGGGAGGTCCAGGTGCCCGCTCGTTTGCAGGTTCTGCTGCGACTTGACCACGTTGTAGGCGAGCTCGCTCACCGTCTTCAGCTCGTCGTGGAAGATCTTTTCCTTGTCCTGCTTGTAGACCTGGAATTGCTGGTAATGGGAGTTCAGAAGGTCGACGGTGAACCCGGCCATGTGCTGCAGGTCGTCCTTGCTGGTCTGGGTGATCCCCAGGTGCGCCTGCTTGGTGGAGATGTAGCCGATCACCCCTCCGACGAGGAAGATGGGGATCACCACGAGCGGCAGCACCAGCACCACCATCTTCCAGCGCAGCTTCAGGTTGTTGATGAAGTCGAAGAGGTACTTCTGCACGTCTCCCCCGGTTTTTCTTTTCTTTTACGCGCCGCCTGCCGTCGTGGAGGGGAAGGTGAACGAGAACGGCGGCAGGTTCGCTTGCCGGTAGCGGCTTTACGGCACCTTCCGCTGATTATTAAAACAACGTTCGTAATACTACCGTATACGGTGCGGCAAAAGCCAGCCTTTTTTCGCATTCCTGCAAAAAAATGGGTATACTGTGGAAAATCTTCGGAGCCCACCATGGAAATCCCGCGCTACCCGCAGGCCAGGGGGATCACCCTGGACGACAAGCCCCTTTTGGACCCGCTCTTCGAGGAGCTGCAGCCGCGCATATCGGAGCTTAGCTTCGCGAACCTCTTCCTGTTCAGGAAGGCGCACGACTACCGCCTGACGCGCGCCGGCGATGCGGTCGTGGTGCTTGGCAAAGGGTACGACGGCTCCGGCTACTTCCTCCCCCCGCTGGCCGGGGAGGTCGCGGCAGCGACGCTTTCCCTGCTCGACGCGGGGCTCACCCTCTACGGTGCCGACGACACTTTCCTGGAGCGTTACCTGCACGCGGGGGGGGTGGAGGTGGTTCCCGACCGGGACAACTTCGACTACCTGCACCTGAAGCAGGAGATGGCGACGCTCCCGGGCAAGCAGTACCACAAGAAGAAGAACCGGGTGAACTACTTCCTGGTGCGGCACCGCCATCAGGTGGAGCTCTTCCATGGCGGCCATCTGGCCGGGGCGCTGGCGCTTTTGGAGGAGTGGCGCCGGGTACGGAGCGAGGTTGCCCCGAGCTCCCCGTTGCAGGGGGAGGCCGAGGGGGCGGCTGAGGCGCTGAGGCTTCACGAGGAACTTGGGCTTTCCGGGGTGGTGCTTCTGGTGGACGGCGAGGTGAAGGGGTTCGCCCTCGGGGAGCGGCTGAACCGTGACACGGCGGTCTGCCACTTCGAGAAGGGGGACCTGTTCATGGAGGGGCTGTACCAGCTTCTGGACAGGGAGTTCTCCAGGCTGCTGTTCACCGGATGCAGCTACCTGAACCGGGAGCAGGACCTCGGGGAGCCGACCCTGAGGCAGGCGAAATTGTCGTATCACCCGGTGGAGCTGGTGGTGAAGTACCGGGTCAGGCGCTCCCGGCACCCGTTTTGACCCTTGCGGCCAGGAGCCCTTCCAGCTCTGCCGCGGCCCGGTCGAAATCCTCCATCCCCAAGTCGAACTCCGCTTCCCAGGTCCGGTTCTTGTAATAAACCTTGTCGTAGTAGTCGCAGACCAGGCCGGTCATGAAGGGCTCCATCTCCCACCGCTCCAGGTTCCCCGCCAGCTCGTCGCAGCGCACCCCCCCGAGTTTCTTCCTGATTCGCTGCAGCGCGACCCCCATCTCCTCCTTGTACTCGGGAAGGGCGTACTCCCCGATCAGCCTCTGCACCCGGGTCTTGAGGGATGCATGGCACCAGACCCTGATCCCGCCCCCCATCTTCCGGTAGAGGTCCCCGGGAAGCGATACCCGGCCGATCCGCTCGCTCTCCCCCTCTAAAATGACGGGACGCCCGGCGGGCGCCTTCCTGAAGGCGTCCCAAAGCAGGGTCTCGAAGCGCTTCTGGGTAAGGGACTGGTCGAGCCCCAGCTGCCCGAAGGCTGAGCCCCTGTGGCAGGCGAGCCCTTCCAGGTCGACGACGGAGTTCCCCCGCTCCTTCAGGCGCTGCAAAAGGGTGGTCTTTCCGATGCCGGTCATCCCGTGCAGGACGACGAGCGTCGACTTCGGGGTGAACGGGTTGAAGAAGCCGCTCACCTGCGCGCGGAAACCCTTGTAGCCGCCGGTCAACTGCACGGCCTGGTAACCGGCGAGGTCCAGGATGATGGCGACCGTCTTGCTTCTCAAACCCCCCCGCCAGCAGTAGCAGAGGATCGGCCTGTCGCCGGCCGCATCGGCTATCGTCCGCACCATCTCCGGGAAGCGGTGCGCGGTCATTTCGAGGCCGCGTCTTCTTGCCGCGTGCGGGCCGACCTCCTTGTGCAGGATGCCGATCTCCACCCGCTCGTCGTCGGAAAGAAGCGGGACGTTGATGGCGCCAGGCAGGTGGTCCTCGGCGAATTCGAGCGGGGTGCGGACGTCCACCAGCAGGTGGCTCTCCAGAAGTTCTTCTTTAAATGGCGTGATCTGCAAATGCGTGCGCTCCTTTGGCGGGCTCATTATAATGATACCCCTTGACGAATGCAACCCCGCATCCCCGGCAGGGGGAGGTGAGGGGGGAGCCGGCCGGGGCGTCGTCGCAGCTCCTCCCCGCGGCGCCTTTTCAGTTGAGGGTTTCTCACTTTTGTGGTAGCGTACACTGTTTTTTTCATCACTGTTTTTACGGCTAAGGAGATTTCATCGATGTTTGGAGCGCTGATAAAGAAGTTTGTCGGGAGCAAGAACGAGCGTGAACTGAAGCGGCTCTGGCCCATCGTGGATCGCATAAACCAGCTGGAGCCCGAGATCAGCAAGCTCTCCGACGAGGCGCTGCGCGGCAAGACCGCCGAATTCAAGGAGCGCTACGGCCGCGGCGAGAGCCTTGACGCCATGCTGCCCGAGGCGTTCGCCGTCTGCCGGGAGGCGGGCAAGCGCGTGCTCGGCATGCGCCACTTCGATGTGCAGTTGATAGGCGGCATGGTGCTGCACTCCGGCAAGATCGCGGAGATGAAGACCGGCGAGGGGAAGACCCTGGTCGCAACGCTCCCCTCCTACCTGAACGGCATCTCCGGCAAGGGGGTGCACGTGGTCACGGTCAACGACTACCTGGCCAGGCGCGACTCGGACTGGATGGGGCGCATCCACAAGTTCCTGGGGCTCTCCGTCGGGGTCATCGTGCACGGCATCGACGACAGCGAGCGCCGCGAGGCCTACGCCGCCGACATCACCTACGGCACCAACAACGAGTTCGGCTTCGACTACCTGAGGGACAACATGAAGTTCGACCTCGCCGACTACGTGCAGCGCCCCTTCAACTTCGCGGTCGTCGACGAGGTCGACTCGATCCTCATCGACGAGGCGAGGACGCCGCTCATCATCTCGGGCCCCACCGAGGACTCCACCGACAAGTACTACATCATCGACCGCATCATCCCGCTGCTCAAGAAAGGGGAGGTGATAGAGGTCGAGGCCAACACCCTCTCCGGCAAGAGAAAGACCTACACCGGCGACTTCACCGTGGACGAGAAGGCGAAGAGCGCGACCCTCACCGAGGAGGGGGTGCTCAAGGTGGAGAAGCTCCTGAAGGTGGAAAACCTCTACGACCCGAGGAACATGGAGATCCTGCACCACACCCAGCAGGCGCTCAGAGCCCATGCCCTCTTCAAGCGGGATGTCGACTACGTGGTGCGGGACAACGAGGTGCTCATCGTCGACGAGTTCACCGGCCGCCTCATGCCGGGGCGCCGCTGGTCCGACGGCCTGCACCAGGCGATCGAGGCGAAGGAAGGGGCGAAGA
>CAZFMI010000022.1:0-55308 GCA_964519915.1 uncultured Geomonas sp. | reverse complement strand
AGATCTACCGCCGCCAGGACGGCGAAAACCTCTACCTGCGCGACCAGTTCCAGCCCGAGCAGTTCTGGAACGGAGCCCCGATCGAGAGCGTCAACGAGAACCACCTCGCCGTGATCTTCGGGCAGGTTGCCACCGGATGCGCGGTGAGCGACGTGGTGCAGGGTTTCGGGGTGCAGCCCGACGCCGTCATCGGCTACAGCCTCGGAGAGTCCGCCGGACTCTTCGCCAGCCGCACCTGGACCGAGCGGGATCTGATGCTCTCGCGCATGAAGGGCTCCACGCTGTTCACCCGCGACCTGGCCGGCGAATGCCGCGCGGCCCGCCAGGCCTGGGGGGAGACCGAGGGGAAGGAGATCAACTGGAGTATCGGCGTGGTGGACGCCCCGGCCCGCGAGGTGCGCCGCGCACTCAAGAAGACCTCACGTGTCTACCTGCTGATCGTGAACACGCCCGAGGAGTGCGTGATCGGCGGCGACGTGAAATGGGTGAAGCACCTGGTTGCCATGCTCTCCTGTCGCTTCTTCCCGCTCCAGGGGGTCACCACGGTGCATTGCGAGGTGGCGCGCCAGGTGGCGACCCCGTACCGCGACCTGCACAACTTCAACACCGCCCCGCCCGCCGGGGTCACCTTCTACAGCGGTGCCGCCGGCAGCGCGTACCAGGTGCACCGCCGGGCCGCCGCCGATTCCATCCTGGCCCAGGCCATCGAAGGGATCGACTACCCCAAGGTGATCGAGGCAGCCTACGCCGAAGGGGTGCGCTACTTCATAGAGATGGGACCGGGGGGCTCCTGCAGCCGGATGATCGGCCGCATCCTGGCGGGACGCCCCCACATGGCCAGATCCGCCTGCCTCCCCGGCGTGGACCCCAATTCCGCCCTGCTCAGGCTCCTGGCGCAGCTCACGGCGGAAAGGGTCCCGGTGGACCTGGAGCCGCTCTACGCCGCCCCCCCCGCCCGCGCGCTCGCCCCGACAGGGACGGCCGAGCAAAAGGGGGTCCGCTTCAGGACCGGAGGCGCGCCCTTCGCGCCGACTCTTCCGAAGTACGACGCCTCCCGCTCTGCCAAACCTGCCGCAGCCGCGGCTTTGCAAGCAGCAGCCACTGCCGCGCCCGCCCCTCAAGCGGCGCAGATAAGGCGGTCCGCAGATAAGGCGGTAAGTACCAGCGCGATGGCGCCGGATGCACCCGTAATTGCGCCGGTTTTACCGGCCGCCGCACCCGCCTCTTTGGCGGTGCGCCACCAGGCGGGTTCGCCTCGAACGGGGCAGGCGCAGGCGGCACCGGCGCTTGCAGCATCATCTTCCCTGTCTGTTCAGGAGGTCATCCTGGAACCGGTGATCCGCGAGTTTGCCGCAGCTCAAGAGGCACGTCAGCAGGCCCACGAGGCGTACCTGCGCGTGTCCGGGGAGTTGAGCCGCTCCATGGCCGAGGCGTTGGCCCTGCAGATATCCTTGCAGCAGCAGATGCTGGCCTCGGGGATCGTCCCCGACGCACCCCCGCCCTTCCCGCCGACCACCGTGCCCGGCGCTGCATCTGCCGGCAGCACTGCAACGGCACCGGTCGCAGAGGCGCTCCGGCACCCCTACCCCGGCGCGAGCCCGGCTCTCTACGACCGCGACATGTGCATGGAGTTCGCCGTCGGCTCGGTGGCCAGGATGCTCGGCCCGCAGTTCGCCGAGGCCGACAGCTACCCGACCAGGGTGCGCCTCCCGGACGAGCCCCTCATGCTGGTACACCGCATAGTGGCCCTGGAGGGGGAGCCGAAATCCATGACCCACGGCCGCGTGGTGACCGAGCACGACGTGCACCCCGGCGCCTGGTACCTGGACGGAGGACGCATCCCGACCTGCATCGCAGTGGAAGCGGGGCAGGCCGACCTCTTCCTCTCCGGCTACCTCGGTATCGATTTCATCACCAGGGGGTTGGCCGTGTACCGGCTCCTGGACGCCGTGGTCACCTTCTATCGCGAGCTACCTGCCCCCGGCGAGACCATCAAGTACGACATCAGGATCGAGCGCTTCTTCCGTCAGGGGGAGACCCACCTGTTCCGCTTCCACTTCGAGGCGACGGTGAACGGGGAGCCGCTGATGTCCATGAGAAACGGCTGCGCGGGGTTCTTCTCGCAGGCCGAACTGGACGCGGGGAAGGGGATCGTGAGGGGCGCCATCGACCTCCGCCCCCGCACGGGCAATCTCCCGCCGGACTGGAAGCAGCTGGTGCCGATGGAGAGCGCCTCGTACGGCGCAGCCCAGCTGGACCTGCTGCGCCAGGGAGATCTGGCCGGCTGTTTCGGGCCGCTTTTCGCGGGGTTGAAGCTGAAGAGACCCCTGACCATCCCGGGCGGGCGGATGCAGCTTGTGCACCGCGTCATGGAACTGGTTCCCGACGGGGGGCGCTGCGGAGTCGGATTCATCCGCGCCGAGGCGGACATCCACCCCGACGACTGGTTCATCACCTGCCACTTCGTGGACGACCGCGTCATGCCGGGCACCCTGATGTACGAGTGCTGCATGCACACGCTGCGCATCCTGCTGCTCCGCATGGGTTGGGTCGCGGAGGCGGACGGCTCCGCGTGGCAGCCCGTCCCCGGCGTGGCGAGCCAGCTCTGCTGCCGCGGCCAGGTGCTGGAGACGACCAAGGTGGTCACCTACGAGGTGACGGTACGCGAGCTGGGTTACCGGCCCGAGCCTTATGCCATCGTGGACGCCCTGATGTACGCCGACGGCAAGCCGATCGTCGAAATCACCAACATGTCCGCGCGCCTGACCGGCACCAACCATCAAGCACTGCTTGAACTGTGGCGGCAAACAGGCCCAGAGGACGTGACTGATCCTGCAGCCGCAGTCGCGGCGCCCGCAGGTGCGCCCTATGATCCGAAACCGGCGCTCTACAGCAAAAAGCAGATACTCGCCTACAGCAACGGCAACCCCTCCGAAGGGTTCGGTGACCGGTACAAGATCTTCGACAGCGGGCGGAAGATCGCCCGTCTGCCGGGTCCCCCCTTCCAGTTCATGGACCGGATCACGGGCCTGGCCGGAGAGCCCTGGCAGATGGTGCCGGGCGCCATGGCCGAGGCGCAGTACGACGTACCTGCCGACGCATGGTACTTCGCCGCCGACCGTCAGCCGCGCATGCCCTTCTCGGTGCTGCTGGAGGCGGCACTGCAGCCATGCGGCTGGCTGGCAGCCTATGTCGGCTCCGCGCTCACCACCCCCACCGACATCTCCTTCAGGAACCTGGGGGGGACCGCCGTGCAGCACCGGGCGGTCACACCCGACAGCGGCACCCTGACCGCTACCGCCACCCTCACCAAGGCGGCAACGAGCGGCGGCATGATCATCCAGGAGTTCGATTTCTCGGTAGCCGACCGGCACGGCGTGCTGTACGAGGGGGAGACCATGTTCGGCTTCTTCGCCAAGGAAGCGCTGGCGAACCAGGTCGGAATCAGGGATGCGGCACCGCACCTCCCGGCGCCCGAAGAAGCGGCACGCGGCAAGAAGCTCCCCTACCCCGAGGCCCTTCCCTTCCCGGAGAAGAAGCTCAGGATGCTCGACCAGATCGAGCTTTACGTGGCGGACGGAGGCCCCGCCGGCCTCGGCTATCTGAAGGGAACCAAGCAGGTCGACCCTGACGAGTGGTACTTCAAGGCGCACTTCTACGAGGATCCGGTAACGCCCGGCTCGCTCGGCCTGGAGTCCTTCCTGCAGCTGCTGAAGTTCGCGGCCGTCGAGCGCTGGGGATGGCGCGAGGGGGACACCCTGGCCGCCGTGGCCCTGGAGCACAGGCACCGCTGGCTCTACCGCGGCCAGGTGGTTCCCGCCAACAGGGAAGTCACCGTGATCGCCTGGATCACCGCCGTGGACGACGCGCGGCGGATCCTGACCGCAGCCGGGTACCTGTACGTCGACGGGCGTCCCATCTACCAGATGGACGACTTCACGCTGCAGGTCTGTGGAGCGGACGAAGATTGAGGCAAAGGCAAAGGCAAAGATAGAGATAGAGATAAAGACAAAGATAAAGATTGAGACAAAGATTGAGGCAAAGACAAAGATTAGCTTTTGGTTGAGACACCCTCTCCTCTGTGGTCAGAGCTTTTGTTTTTCAAGGTGATTGATGAAGTATTCCAAGGTATATATCGAATCTTTGGGCTATGAACTGGCCCCTGTCGTGGTCACTTCCGACGAACTCGAGGCGCGCCTCGAACCGTTGTACAAGACCCTCCACTTCTCGCCCGGACAGCTCCAGGCGCTCACCGGCATCCGCGAACGGCGCTGGTGGGAACCGGGCTTCCCGCTCTCCAAGGGCGCCGTCGCCGCAGGCAAGAAGGCGCTCGCCTCGGCAGGGATACCCGCAAGCGAAATCGGCGCTCTCCTTTACACCGGCGTCTGCCGCGAGAAGTTCGAGCCTGCCACCGCCTGCCGGGTCGCTGCCGGCCTGGGCATCTCGGGCAACGCGGCGGTCTTCGACCTCTCCAACGCCTGCCTGGGGGTGCTGAACGGCATCCTCGAGGTGGCAAACCGCATCGAGCTGGGACAGATCCGCGCCGGGCTCGTGGTTTCCTGCGAGAGCGCCCGCGACATCAACGACATCATGATCGCCCGGATGCTGGAAGACCGCAGCATGGAAAACTTCGCCTCCTCTCTCGCCACCCTGACCGGCGGTTCCGGCGCGGTCGCCGTCCTTCTTACCGACGGCTCCTTCTCCAAGTCCGGCAGGCGGCGCCTGCGCGGCGGCCTCACCCAGGCGGCCCCCGAGCACCATGCCCTCTGCCTCTGGGGCATCTCGCCCGACGGCAAGGGGGGCTTCGTCCAGTCCATGAGCACCGATGCCGTCAGCGTCATGAACCACGGCGTCGAGCTGGGGCGGCGCACCTGGGACCAGTTCCTCCCGGAGGTGGGGTGGAGCGCCTCCGATGTGGACCGCGTGGTCTGCCACCAGGTGGGGAGCGCGCATCAGAGCGCCATCCTGAAAACCCTCGGCATATCGCTCGACAAGGACTTCACGAGCTACGAGTTCCTGGGGAACATGGGGACCGTTTCGCTGCCGCTTACCGCTGCGCTGGCGGACGAGCGCGACATCCTTTCCGCCGGCGACCGCGTAGCCCTGCTCGGCATCGGGAGCGGCCTCAACTGCCTGATGCTCGGGGTCGACTGGTAGACATACACACAGGTACATACCGCAATGACTATAGACATGAAAGCGCACTACCCCTTCACCGGCAAGACACTCGACCTGGACGGCCTCTCCTACCACTACCTCGACGAGGGCGCCGGGGATCCCGTGGTCATGGTGCACGGCAACCCCTCCTGGTCCTTCTACTACCGCAACCTGGTCCTCGCCCTGCGCGGCAGCTACCGCTGCATCGTCCCGGACCACATCGGCTGCGGGTTCTCGGACAAGCCTGGCGACGACCGCTACGACTACACCCTCTCCCGCAGGATAGACGACCTGGAGCGGCTGATCGACAACCTGGGGCTCGCCCGCAAGATCACCCTGGTACTGCACGACTGGGGCGGGATGATCGGCATGGGGTACGCGCACCGTCACCCGGAGCGGATCGCCCGCATCGTGCTCTTGAATACGGCCGCCTTCCACCTCCCCGGGGAGAAGACCTTCCCGCTCGGGCTCAGGATCTGCCGCGACACCCCCCTGGGGACCATGCTGGTGCGCGGCTTCAACGCCTTCAGCGTCGGGGCGTCCATCGTCGGCTGCAAGAAGCACCCGATGCCGCATGAATTGCGGCAGGCGTACCGCTCTCCCTACGACTCCTGGGCAAACAGGATCGCGACCCTGCGCTTCGTGCAGGATATCCCGCTCGCCCCGCAGGACCGCAACTACGCCCTGGTGAGCGAGATCGCGGCAGGGCTGGAGCGCTTCTCCCCCCTGCCCGTGGCCATCTTCTGGGGGGAGCTGGACTTCGTGTTCGACTGCACCTTCCTGAAGGAATGGGTCAGGCGCTTCCCCGGGGCAAGGGTGCGCAGCTATCCCGACGCCGGCCACTACATCCTGGAAGACATGAAAGAGGAAGTCGTGCCGCTGATAGCGGATTTCCTGAAAGAGACAGACGCCGCGGGGAGTCCCTGAAACGATGCTAGAGAGCGAAATGGTCAACATCGCCGCACACCTGCCGGAGATGGCGAAGCGCCAGCCTGACACGAAGGCGATCATCTTCCCCAGGCAGAACCGGAGCATGAGCTTCTCGGAGCTCAACAGGCTGAGCGACAGGATAGCCCGGGGGCTGATCGCCTGCGGCATCTGCAGCGGCGTGCGCACCGTGCTCATGGTGACTCCGAGCCCGGAGTTCTTCGCACTCACCTTCGCCCTCTTCAAGATCGGCGCCGTCCCGGTGCTGATCGATCCGGGGCTGGGGATCAAGAACCTCAGGAAGTGCTTTGCCGAGGCCGAGCCGCACGCGTTCATCGGCATCCCCAAGGCGCACCTGGCAAGGCTCCTCTTCGGCTGGGGGAAGGACACCATCCGCACCTGCGTGACGGTAGGCCCCCGCCTCTTCTGGGAGGGAACCACGCTTTCCAGGATGATCGACGAGAACAGGGACGACTCCCCCTTCCAGCCGGCCCCGACCCAGGCAGAGGACGTAGCCGCCATCCTCTTCACCAGCGGCAGCACCGGGACGCCCAAGGGCGCCGTCTACAACCACGGCAACTTCACCGCGCAGGTCCGGGCGCTGAAGCAGGTCTACGGCATAGAGCCCGGCGAGATCGACCTCCCGACCTTCCCGCTCTTCGCCCTGTTCGCCCCGGCGCTCGGCATGACCGCCGTCATCCCGGAAATGGACTTCACCCGCCCGGGGTCGGTGGATCCCCGGAAGATCGTCGACGCCATCCACACCTACGGCGTCACCACCATGTTCGGCTCCCCCGCCCTCATCAACAGGGTGGGGCGCTACGGCGCGAAGCACCGGGTGAAGCTCCCGACGCTCAGGCGCGCCATCTCCGCCGGAGCGCCGGTCGCAGCCTCGGTCCTGGAGCGCTTCACGAGCCTCCTTACCCCAGGCGTCCAGGTGTTCACCCCCTACGGCGCCACCGAGGCCCTGCCGGTCTGCTCCATCGGCTCCACGGAGATCCTTCAAACAACCAGGCACATCACCGACGCCGGGGGGGGGGTCTGCATCGGCCGTCCGGTGGAGGGTATCCGGCTGGAAATCATCGAAATCAGCGACGATCCCATCTACTGCTGGCATGAGTCGCTGCGGGTGCGCGTCGGGAAGATCGGCGAGATCGTCGTCCAGGGGGAACAGGTCACCCGCGGCTACTACAACCGCCCCGATTCCGACCACCTCTCCAAGATCGAGGATCCCGAGACCGGCTCCTTCTTCCACCGCATGGGAGACCTCGGCGGAAAAGACGAGGAAGGGAGGATCTGGTTCTGCGGCCGCAAAGCGCACCGGGTCGAGACCGAATCGGGCCCACTTTTCACCATCCCGTGCGAGGCGGTCTTCAACACCCATCCCGCCGTATTCCGGAGCGCCCTGGTCGGCGTCGGCACCCCGGGCACGCAAAAGCCGGTGCTCTGCGTGGAGCTCGAGAAGGAGACGAAGGTCGCCCCTGACCTGGTGCGGGCAGAGCTCCGCTCCATCGCGCGGGACCACATCCATACCAGCGCCATTGAAACCATCCTGTTCCACCCGGCGTTCCCGGTCGATATCCGTCACAACGCCAAGATCTTCCGGGAAAAACTTGCCGTCTGGGCGGCAGGGAGGCTTTCGTGAAGGCCTTGGTGACAGGCGGCGGCGGATTCCTGGGGTCGGCCATCGTCCGGCAGCTGATCAAGCGCGGCGACCAGGTGGTGAGCTTCTCCCGCGGCGCATACCCGCAACTGGCGGCGCTCGGTGCGGAGCAGCGCCGCGGCGACCTCTCCGACCTGAACGCGGTGGTGGACGCCGCCAAGGGGTGCGACGTCGTCTTCCATGTGGCGGCCAAGGCGGGGATCTGGGGGGACTTCAAGGATTATTACCTGGCCAACGTGGCCGGCACGGAGAACGTGATCGCCGCCTGCCGCATCCTCTCCATCGACCGGCTGGTCTATACCGGCTCGCCCAGCGTGGTATTCGACGGCTCCGACGTGGAGGGGGGGGACGAATCCCTCCCCTACCCCGACCACTACGAGGCGCACTACCCCCACAGCAAGGCGATCGCTGAAAAGGGCGTGCTGGCAGCCAACTCCCGCACCCTGGCGACGGTGTCCCTGCGCCCCCACCTCATCTGGGGCCCCGGGGACAACCACCTGGTGCCGCGCATCGTGGCCAAGGGGCGCGCGGGTGCGTTGAGGCGCATCGGCCACCGCCCCTGCCTGGTCGACACCGTGTACGTCGAGAATGCCGCAGAGGCGCATCTGAACGCCGCCGACCGGCTGGCACCCGGCGCGCCCGCGGCCGGCAGGGCCTACTTCGTCTCCAACGGGGAGCCTCTCCCCCTTTGGGACATGGTCAACCGTATCCTTGCCGCCGCCGGGGTCGCTCCGGTGACGCGCCACGTCCCTCCCGTTGTGGCCTATGCCGCCGGAGCCGTCTGCGAGGCGGTCTGGAAGACCATGAACCTCTCGGGAGAGCCCCCCATGACCCGCTTCGTCGCCAACGAACTCTCCACCTCCCACTGGTTCGACATCTCGGCAGCCCGCAGGGACCTCGGATACACCCCCCGCATCTCCATTGAGCAGGGACTGGGCCTTTTGCGCGACTCCTTCGCGAAAGCGCAGTGATGCCGGTCCCCGGGCACGGGGCGAGCCGGGTGCTGTACCGGCTGGTTTCCCTGGAGCAGGCGGCAACGGAGCGGGAGCGCCTCGTCTCCTCGCTGGCCCGGGAGGAACTGCTGCGGGGCAACCGCCTGATCGACCGCGGGAAAGCGGAGCTGTTCCTCCTCGGGCGCGGGGTTTTGCGGCAGACGCTGTCGGGTGTCGTCGGGATGGAGCCGGGGGAGATCAGGTTCAGCGAAGGGGAGTTCGGCAAGCCGTACCTGTCGGAACAGGCAAAGGGAGATCCGATCGGCTTCAACGTGTCGCATGCCGGGTCGTATCTGCTGGTGGCGGTCGGTCATGGAGCCGAGGTCGGGGTTGATCTGGAAGAGGTGCGGCAGGATCTGGACTACGCGCCGATGGCGCGGCGCTACTTCTCTGGGCGCGAGCAGGAAGATCTGTTCGCCCTTGAGCCGCAAGAGCGTGTCGCGGCCTTCTACCGCTGCTGGACCCGGAAGGAGGCCTACCTGAAAGGGACGGGGAGCGGCTTTTCCCGCCCCTCCACGAGCTTCGACGTCTCGTTCTTGCCGCACCAGGCACCGGCCCTTCTCGCACACAGGGGATCCGCGGCCGAGGTGGACAGGTGGACGCTCCGCGACCTCCCTGCGCCTGACGGGTACTTGGCCGCGATAGCTATCGAAGACAAGAACGCCCGGACCGCGAGGACTACCCCTTCCTCCTGAAGGCCCGGTAGGCGTCCATGTGGCTGCGGTACTTGTGCAGGCTGATTTCGCTGTTCAGCCACGCATAGATGATCACGTTCTCCTCTTTATCCCACTTGAAGAAGAGCCTGTGGTGCTCCGCCGGCTTGGCGCGCCTCCACTGCCTGTAGCTGTGCCCTTCCGTCTCTCCCTGGTAGTAGCAGGCATGCTGCGGATAGGCAGGTATCTCGTCCTTGATCGCCCTGTAGATGCGGGCGAGCAGCTTGGCCCGCGGCGACTTCTTGTAGTTGTCGGGGTCTCTTTCCTTCTCTTTGGCCACCACGGCCACAAGCTCGTCCAGCACCTGCTCGAACGCGGCATGGAAACGGATGCGCAGCTCCTTGATCACCATGATGAGATCTCCACGCCCGCCACGAGTTCCTCGATGACTTTCATCTTGTCAGGGTCGGGAACCCTGATGCTGTCCGCACTCTCCACCAGCTCTTTCTCCATGCAGTCGTAGAGCTCGTATACCGCCCCGTTCTCAACGGAGAAGGAAAAGACGTCGAAGATACGCGGATGACACAGCAGCGACTCGAGCCTCGCGCAGACCAGGTCCTCGTAGTAGGAGGCCGGCAGGCTGTCGGGGAGCAGGAACCTGTAGTGTATGAAGGAGGAAGCCCCCTTCTGGGGTACCAGGTCGTAACGGTATTGCTTCAGGATCACGTCGGTTTCCGAAAAGGCGTCTCCTACCGCCGCGATGACCGCCTTCAGGTCCTTTTCCAGCAGCCCATGCTCCGCGAGGGTCTCGTTGATGATCTCGAAATGGCCGTGGCCTGGATGCGGCGAGCCGCCGTTCGCAGCTTGCCACTGCGACAGCAACCTCTTCAGGAGGGAAAACCTCCCGGTCAGGGGTGCGAGGCTGATGGCGGCGTTGAGCAGCTTCTTGTCGCCGGGGTCCTGGTCCAGGGCCAGCAGCGCGTACTTGACCGATTCGTTCCAAAGGCAGGATTTTTCGAGGGAGATGGCGTAGTACATCAGGGTGAAGCAGGTTTCGGACAGGTCGATCGACTTGGCGTGATGGGCGTGCATGGAGGCGATATCGTGCTCCAGGCAGGCGACCAGCCCCAGCAACGTGTGTGCCGGGACGGGGTCCTTCTTGAGCATGGAGTTCGCGATCTTCTTGTATTTCGCGAGCTTGATCCCCTGCGTGACGTCCCTGCGGGTCAGTGCCCCCAGTTCGTTGCAAAGCTGCGCGAATTCCAACTGTGTCTGCAAGGCCATAAACTAACTCACCAGCGGGGTCTGGCAGTACTTGCACGCGGTCTCGCGCCATTTGCTGTACTCGCTGCATTTGGGACACTGCCGGTAGTGCCCCTGTACCGCCCGGGCCGGCTTTTGAAAGATGGTCACCATCAGGGTGGGAGGGAAAAGGGCGTTTAGCAAAAACCAGAGCAGCGGGTTCTTACCTTTGCACCGGGCGATCCAGGCGCCGGCAACGCCCGGCAGCAGGAAAAACACCCCGATAAAGATCCATCCCTGAACATCCTCGGACATCTAGTTACTCCTTCAGGTTAGCTGCGTTTGCCGTTACGCGATGGTGAAGGGCGTCACAAGCGCCCCTCCCGCTCGACCCGGTCAGGTCCTGGGCTCGGTCCTGGTGATGGTGCTCCTGAGATCAAGGCCCAGCAAATCGGAGGCCTCGTGCATCGCTTTCAGGTAGCGTTGCTTGAAATGAGGCAAGGCATCGGTCTGACGCCCTTCCTCGTCCCAGGGGAGCTCCGTCCGCGCCAGGATGATCATTATCTCTTCCAGTGCGTCGCGCCTCTTTCTCAACTCGTTTATCTCTTGCAGGGCATCAGTCAGGAGCCTGTCGTCGGTGACGCCTCCTGCTATTGATGACTTGAGCCTCTCCGTTATATCGGCCATGAAAGTCTCCTCCTTGAGTGCAGGCATGGTAACAGTGGCCGTTTATCGAGTCAACATCCATTACATGTCGGTCATTCTCTTGCAGAACTGTAGCTCTTTTAATTGCCAAACCTGTTCAAAGGTTCTATTCTCATCCGATTGCAGTCACCACCTTACTAAAAGGAAGATCACATGACCAGATTTGCCGCCATACTGATCGGCTCGGCCCTCACCTCCCTCATTGCCGGCTACGGCTTCGCCGCCGACCCCCAGCCGGAAGCCTCCCAAACCGCTGTCGGGTCGCCGCTTTCTCCAGCTGCAGCCGTTGCTGCACCGACCACGCCCGATGCAGCAACGGCTGCGGCACCTGCCACGGCACCGCAAACCGAAGTGAAGATCGGCTACCTAAGCTTGAGCAAGATCGCTGCGGAATCGGCGGCAGGTAAAGCTGCCTCCGCCAAGCTGAGCGACAAGTCGGATAAGCTCAGGAAGAAGCTCGAAGCAAGGCAAAAGCAACTCGAAAAGCAAAAAAAGGCCATAGAGGCCAAGCTCAGCACCATGACTCCCCAGGAGCGCGCCGCAAAGGGGCAGGAGTTCCAGAAGAAGATGGAGGAATTTCAGAAGCTGGTACGCTCAAGCGAGCTGGAAGTGGCGGAACTGCAAGACAAGCTGACCGCCGAGATCTACCTGTCGATCAAGGAGGTCGCCGTCGAGTACGCCAAGGCCAACGGCTACACGCTGCTGGTCGAGGAAAAGTCGGTACTCTTCGTGCTCGACACCGTCCAGCCGAAGGACCTGACCGCCGAGATCGTGGAGCTCATGAACAAAAAGAAGGCGAAGTAACGGACCCCGCTACTTCGCCCGTCGTCAATGGTAAAACAGGGGCCCCAGCCGGCCCCTGTTTTTTTTCGCCCGCGCAATCCGACCGTTACCGGTTCCCCTCCCCGTTTGCCGCATCCCCCTCCCCCATTTCCCTCCCCCAAAAGAGCGCCGCGCATTTTAAGGAATTTTAACTTCGCGTGGTAAACTGGAAAAGTTCATTTTCCCGGGGAAGAAAATCTCGCACAAAAGGGGACAGATATGGATCTACGACCGGCCACAACCTACCTCTGCGTGGCGCTGACGACGCTTTGGTTGGCACCCTCGGCTTGGGCCACCCTTGGCGAAACGGCGGATTCCATCGCAAAAGACAGCAATGCCCTGTCCGCCGCCACACGCACCACCATCACACGCGCAAAATATGCAATGCAGGAGATGAAGTCCGAAACGACGACGGTGCGCGAATACCTCACTCCGGCAGGGGTCGTCTTCGCCGTGGCCTGGAACGGGGTGACCCACCCGGACCTCAGCGTGCTGCTTGGCTGCTACCACGAGGAATACAGAAGCGCATCGGCTGAGCAGCAACGGGTGCAGGGGCGACGGCAAAAACAAGTGAGGTCACAGCGGCTGGTCGTGGAGAGCTGGGGACACATGCGCAACCTGCAAGGGCGTGCCTACCTGCCCGAACTGGTCCCCGAAGGAGTCAACCTCTATGAAATTCGCTAGCGTATTGGGACTTTGGGCGCTCCTCGTTGTCGCAGCGATGGCCGGGTGCGGCGGCGGTGGAGGCGATGGCGGCGGGAGCACGGCACCAGCCCCGACACTGGTATCGATAACGGTCATCCCGGCCAATGCCTCGCTGGAGGTCGGGAGCACGGGGCAGTTCACGGCCACCGGGACGTTTTCCGACAACAGCACCCAAAACCTGACTGGCTCAGCTTCCTGGAGCTCGTCGGCAACCGCCATCGCCACGGTAAGCGACGACGCTGCCTCGAAGGGGACGGTGACAGCCGTATCCGCCGGGAGCGCGATGATCTCAGCCACGGTGGGGGCTGCCGCGGGCTCGACCGTCGTGAACACCTCGGTGCCCGGCGTAGCGGCGAACGTGATGCCGGTAACGGTGAACGGCTCTCTCTGCGCGGCATCCAGCTATCTCAACAAGCCGTGCGTGAGCGTAACCGTCTGCAGCCCCGACCTCTCGGCCTGCCAGACGGTGAACGACATACTGCTAGATACGGGAAGCTTCGGGCTGCGCATCTTCAGGCAGGCCATCCCCAACCTGGCCCTCTCGCAGGTTGCCAGCGGAGCGGGCTCCCTTACCGGGTGCGTCCAGTTTGCCGACGGAAGCTCCCTTTGGGGGCCGATCCAGAGGGCGGCGGTCAAGCTAGGCAACGAACCGGCCGTGCAGGTCCCGATCCAGGTGATCGACTCCTCCTTCGGCTCGCTCCCCCTCCCCTGCACCAATGCCGACCCCAGCCCCGTCTCCTCCGGTTTCGCAGGGATCCTGGGCGTCGGGGTGCTGATCGAGGATTGCGGCCCCGGCTGTGTCATCACCCCGTCCAACGGCGTCTATTACCGCTGCTCCGGCCCGATTTGCGTCGGGACGACGGTCGCCCTGGCCGACCAGGTGCAAAACCCGGTAGCGCGCCTGCCCGAGGACAACAACGGCCTGATGGTGCAACTGCCGTCGGTCCCGGTAGGGGGCGTGCCGTCCCTGGACGGTTCGCTGGTCCTCGGGATCAACACCCGCACCAACAACACGCCCGCCTCCCCCACCGTGTTCCCGACCGATGCAAACGGCGACATCAGGACCATCTTCAACAGCGTCAACTCTGTAGGATTCTTCGATACCGGCTCCAACGGACTCTTTTTCCCCAACGCCGACCCGGCTGTGCTGCCGGTCTGCCCTCCCCCGAACAACGACTGGTACTGCCCGCCGGTCACCAGGGCGCTTCTTGCTACAAACGTCGGCAACCCAGGTTCCCCAACGCAGATCGTCCCGTTCAACGTCTCGAATTTCTTCACCCTGGTCAACTCCCCCAACTTCGTGTTCAGCGACATAGGCGGTCCCTCTACCTTCGGCTTCGACTGGGGGCTGCCGTTTTTCATGGGGAAAAGCGTCTTCTTCGGCATAGAAGGAAGGACATCCAACCTGGGGGCCGGCCCCTACGTTGCCTATTGATCGCCCCCCCTCTCAGGAAGCAGGCTGCGCACCGCCCCGGAACTGGCGACCGTGCGCGGCCTGCTCAACCCGACTCCGCATTAACGCCTTCCTTGATCATCTTTCATGTGGTAAATTCACTGACGTCTTTGGATGTGACCGCATCCGATCCTGGGGAGGTGGCCTTTGATAAAGCCTTTACTGCTTTTTGCCGTTCTTGTGGCCGGATCGCTATTTCCCGTGTCGCCGCCTGTCGCGCGTGCGAACCCGGAGGCAAAGCAGGAGAGTGCGGGCAAACAGGAGGCAACGGAAAAAGCCTCCAACGCGCCGCGCACGACCACGACGAACCACAAGGTGCGCATCGGCGGCAAGGAGTTCGGGTACCTGGCGACCGCCGGGGAACTGCCGGTAATAAACTATGCCGGAGAAACCGAGGCGCAGATTTTCTACGTCGCCTACAGCGCGGAGAAGAGTGACGGCGCAAGGCCGCGCCCGTTGCTGTTCGTCTTCAACGGGGGGCCGGGCGCCGCCTCGGTCTGGCTGCATCTGGGCGCGCTCGGCCCAAGACGGGTCCTGATGCTCCCCGACGGCAACATGCCGGCGCCCCCCTTCAAAATGGTCGACAACGCCCACAGCTGGCTCGACCTCGCCGACCTGGTTTTCGTCGATCCGGTCGGCACCGGGTACAGCAGGGGGACGAAACCCGATTCCGCCAAGAAGTTCGCCGCCGTGCAAGGGGACGTGGATTCCCTGGTGCGGTTCATCAGGCTTTACCTCACCCGCAACCAGCGCTGGGGAAGTCCGCTGTTCCTGGCGGGGGAGAGCTACGGGAGCTTCCGCTCTGCCGCCCTTTCCGAACACCTGGCGGAGCACGGCATCGCCCTGAACGGGCTTATCCTGGTATCGACCATCCTCAACATGCAGACGGTCTCCTTCGACTTCGGCAACGACCTCCCCTACCATCTCTTCCTCCCCAGCTACACCGCAACCGCCTGGTACCACAAGAAACTGGCGCCGAAGCTGCAGGGTGACCTGGAAACGGCCCTTGCGCTGGCGGAGAAGTGGGCCTCTTCCGATTACCTGCTCGCGTTGAACAAGGGGGACCGGATTCCGGCGCAGGAGCGGCGCGCCGTCGCCGAAAAACTGGCGGAGTTCACCGGGCTCAGCAGGGAGTTCGTCGAAAACCGCAACCTGCGCTTGCAAAACAGGGATTTCGCGAGGGAACTTCTGCGCGGCCAGGGAAGGATGACGGGGATCATGGACAGCCGGTTCAGCGCGGAAAACGGCGACCCGGCCACGGGGTTGCCGTTCGATGCCACGGTCAGCACCATACGCCCCCCCTTCACGGCGGTCGTGAACAACTACCTCCGGGGGGAGCTCAAATACCACTGCGACCTAGAGTACTACGTGCTCGGGGGCGGGATCGGCCGCTGGGACTGGGAGGCGAAAAACAGCTACGCCGACAGCAGCGAAAACCTGCGCAACGCCATGGCTAAAAACCCCTACCTGCGAGTCTTTATCGCGTCGGGTCTTTTCGACCTCGCCACACCCCATTTCGCGGCCGACTACACGGTGGCCCACCTCGGGTTGAGCGCCGGCTTGAGCAAGAACATAGCCATCCGGCGCTACCGCTCGGGACACATGATGTACCTGGAAAGCGACTCCCTGGTGCAGTTGAAAAAGGACGTCGGAGAGTTCATGCGCGCTGCGATGAATAAGAGGACTACTGCCAGAGAGCAGGAGCCTTGACCGACTCTATCCTCTCCTGCTCCTTTGGGGGGAGCGCAGAAAAGAACTCCAGGCCGGTCTGCTTTTCGACCTCGTCGACCGGTACCAGGTACTTCGGCATGTCCTGGGTGTTGAGCGGCCTGTTGGGCATGATGAGCGCCAGGGCCTCGCGCCCCTTGGGATCCAGGATCACCTTGAAAAGATAGTTCGGGACGGCAACCTTGTTGCGACCGATGGTCTCGATCTCGCCTTCCTTGTAGATCGGCCCGCTGTAGATGTAAAGCTCGCCACGCTGCTGCGCCCACTTGCGCACCTTCTTTTCCAGCTCTGCCCAGATGCCCCGGTTCATCCCCGCCCCCGCCTGGGGGACCATGTTGGAGAGGTAAAAGCTCTCGGACATGGCCTGGCCGTCCCACGCCATGTCTGCAGCCGGCGCCATGTGTCCCCTGTCGTACCCAGATCCCTTGTAGTCGGATAGCTCGGCGCGTTGCCCCTTGGGGAGATCGGCGTCAGGCTGGAAATTGTCCGAGCGCTTGAGCTTCGCCTTCAACCGCTCCCGCGTCACGCGTTCGGCCACCCACAGGGGTGTCTTGCGGCGTGCATCGTGCGAGAGCAGAAAACCCTTTCGGCACAGCAGGTCGCCGGAGGTGCCCGGGACCCCGAATGCGGCGTATTCCCCGCACTCTTCCACAGGACCTCCAAAGGCCGGAGCAGCGGCAAGAAGCAAGACGATAAGGGCCTGGATGTAGAGATGACGCATCGAACCACCTGGTGGAGAAGTGCCGCGGGATGCCGGCTAATTGTCGGCGAGGAGTCTAGCAGGAGGATGAAAAGCAGTCCAACACAATCTTGCGGATGTCAGAGCAGGTCCCGTTCGGTTTCCACATTGTTGCAGCTCAACCTGTCGTTGATCTCCCGCACGTACTCAGGTTCAGTGTGCGTCCCACCTCTTCCCTCGGCTTGGAAGTCCAGGTACAGCCTCAACAGGTAGCAGGCGATCCCCGCCCCGAGACAGGGCAATACGATGGCGAATGCGAGCATGAACGGCGAATATCCCACGGCTGCCTCCTTTGTCGCAACATCCGTCGACTCGGCTGGACAAATATATATTAGACAAGATTAATGTCAAGGGCGCGGGCCGTTAATCTTCGCTGCGGCCGTCTTTTTTCACGCGGCATAGTCGGGGAAGGTACAAAAAGGAAGGGGAGCACGATCTCGGCTCGGACACTTTCAGCCGGCAAAAAATTTGTCCCGGAGGTTTACAGCCAGAGAAAATGATCTATCATAGGATGCCGATTAGGGATGGCTAATTGAAAAGCCGAGGTATCACTGACAATGTATATGGGATATGAGACGGAGACGAGCCACACCCACGAAGGACACAGGCTGGACGGGGAAGCGCTGAGCGGACAGGTTGCAGAGGTGAAGGCAAAGCTTGCCCACACAGTCAGGAAGAATGCCAGAAGGCGCTGTGCACTGACCGCCGGACAAATTCTTAAAATACTGGCCAAGGACCTACCGACAGAAGTCCAGCAAACGTTACTGGCAGACATGCTGCAGGAGACAGTCTACGGCGACATAAAGACCATCGTCACCCCCTCAGGCCAGCTTTTCCTCTACTCCCTCACCCATATGACCCCCATGGAGGCGGATGCCAAAGGGCACCTCGAAGAGGTGAAGTACGTCATCGCGGAGAAGATCAGGCGGGATTCCAGGGCCGCCACGGCGCTGACGCCCTTGGGCTCTCTGTACGGCCTCTGGTCGGAGCTGAAAACGATGCAGGTCTGTTCGATCATCAACGAGATGCAGACCCAGGGGTGCTATGGCGATCTGAAGACGATTTCGGCAGCGAGCGGGGAAATGTACCTGTACAGCGAGCGGCACATCACCGAAAGATATGCCGCGCTTTTGGTCCGCGCTGCTGTCAACGACGCCTGCCAGATGATAGCGCACACCGTGAGGGAAGAGTCCAGGATCTTTCCCAAGCCCACAAAGATCGGCACCTTCACCAGCCACGTGTTCGGCATTCCGGCAACTTCCCTGCAGCCCTGCGTTATCCGGGTGCTTAACAAGCCTGAGTTTTCGGACATCCGCAAGCTTGTGCACCCGGAAACGGAGGCGGTGTACCTGTACTCCAACATGTACATGAACGAGGAGCATGCCTTTTCCGTCATGAAGTGGCTGGAGGAAGGGTCAGGCCTCCAGCCGCAGGGCGACAACCTCGGCTAGATCCTTGACCCGGATGCCGTGGTCGGGCATCTCCTTCAGCCCATCTTCGAACATCGTCATGCAAAACGGGCAACTGACGCAGATGGTGCCGGGCTTCAGAGCCAGCGCCTCCTTGACACGGTTGCGGTTGATCGGTGTCCCCTCGTGCTCCTCCAGCCACATGCGGCCTCCCCCTGCCCCACAGCAAAAGGCATCCGCACGGTTCCGGCCGAATTCGCCGGGTGCTGCGCCGGTCGCCTCGCGGATCACCTGGCGCGGCGCCTCGTAGACCTCGTTGTGGCGGCCGAGGTAGCAGGAATCATGCACGATCACGCTTCCCAGGTCGGCGCGCGGATCGAGCGTCAGCTCGCCGTTTTCCAAGAGTCCCTTGATCAGCTCGCTGTGATGCAGCACTTCGAGTTCCACCCCGTACTGGCGGAAGTCGTTTTTGAGCGTGTTGTAGCAGTGCGGACACTGGGTGATCACCTTGGTCACCCCTTTCGACTGGAACTGCTGCACGCTCTGCTGCGCCATCACGTCGAAGAGGTACTCGTTGCCCAGCCGGCGCAGGCTCTCCCCGCAGCATTTCTCGTCCTTGCCGAGTATGCCGTAGGAAACGCCGGCCGCGTCCAGCACGCGGGTCAGGGAAACCGTCACCTGTTTGTTTCTGGCATCGAAGGCGCCGGAGCAGCCGACGAACAGCAGGTACTCGGTCTCTCCAGCCTCGAAGGGACGCAGATCCAGCTGCGAACTCCACTTGCTACGCTCCGATGGCGCCATCCCCCACGGGTTGGACCGCTGCTCCATGTTCTCGAACAGGTTCAAGAGTTCTTCCGGAAACCTCGCCTCCATCTGCACCAGGTGCCGCCGCATCTTCACGATCTTGGGGAGGTGTTCGATAAAGACGGGGCACGCCTGCATGCAGGCGCCGCACGACGTGCAACTCCAAAGAGCTTTCTCGCTGCTGCTACCTTTCCCCCCCTCCCCTATCAGCCCCGTTGCCGCGGAGCCCTCTTCTCCCTGTGTCGACCTCACCCCGAAGCCGCTTAGCAGCAGGTTTTCCTTGATGGAGTGGATCACCTCTCTCGGGTTGAGCGCCTTTCCCGTGCCGGCGGCGGGGCAGGCATGCTGGCACCTGCCGCATTCGGTGCAGGAAAAGGAGTCGAGCAGGTCCTTCCAGCTCAGCCGGTCGACGCTGTTGGCACCGAACGTGTTCCCCTCGCAGAACTCCTCGCGCTGCTGCGTGTTGCTCTTGCCGAGGTTACGCAGGTAGACGTTGGGGATCGCGGTCAGGATATGCATGTGCTTGCTGTAGGGAAGGAAGTTCATGAACCCCAGCAGCACCACGGCGTGGACCCACCAGAAGACGTCGGGCAGCGCAGGGAGCAGTCCCGCCCAAGGCAAGCCGAGCAGCAGCCTTGCGGCAGCGCTTGATACCGGCGTTGCGGCCGAGGCTGCGCGCTCCCCCATGGCGATTTCCGCCGCATTCATCCCGAAGTAGGCCAGCATGAGGAGGGCGATCATGGAGAGGATGAAGTAAGCCTCCGGCGTACGAGCCCCTTCAAAGGGGGGATTGACGGTCCTGCGCACCGCGGCAACGGCAACAGCGGCCAGGGCCGCCAGTGAGCAGACCTCGAAGAGCAAAAGGAGCGCGCCGTGAACCGGGGGAGGAAGCAAAGCAAGCGAGACGCCGGGGAAGAGACCGGAGACCAGGAATTCGAGGTTTGCCAGGGCAAGCACCAGGAAGGCCCAGAAGATCACGCCATGATTCAGGCCGAAGGGGCGCTGGAGCACCCTCTTTTGTCCCAGCGCGTAGACCAGCATCTCCTTCAAGCGGAGAAGCGGCCGGTCGAACCGGCCCTCCCCAGCGCCTGCCGCGACAAGCGCCAGGCGGCGATAGCAACTGAAGGAAAATGCGGCAAGGGAAAGGGCCAGCAGGGCGATGAATATGGCATGTTGCATAGGAGCACTCCGTCTTGTTTCAGTAGGTGCGATAGGTCGATCGGGTCCCCGGGAGGAGGGAGTCATTGTGCTTGATGAGGTACAAGGTTCACTCGACGGGGCTCATGCTTTATCGATGCTTCAGCTCCCGCACCCGGGCGGTCAGTGCCGGCACTACGTGGAACAGGTCACCCACGATTCCGAAGGTGGCCACCTCGAAGATGGGCGCCTCGGCATCCCGGTTGATCGCGATGATGACGTCCGAGTCCTGCATGCCGACCAGGTGCTGGATGGCGCCGGAGATGCCGCAGGCGATGTAGATCTTGGGACGGACCGTCTTCCCAGTCTGTCCTACCTGCCGGTCCTGCGGCAGCCAGCCCGCGTCGACGGCGCTGCGCGACCCGCCGACCACTCCGCCCAGTTCCTCGGCCAGTTCCTCCAGCAGGGCGAAGTTCTCCTTTGCCATCATCCCGCGCCCGCCCGAGACGATGAACTCGGCCCCGGCCACGTCGACACGCTCCTTGCCACCCTTGTCGGTGATCACCTCCAGCACCCGGGTGAATATGGATGACTCGGAGATGGGACAGCTCTCTTCCATCACCCTGCCCGCCGCACCTTTGCGCTGCTGCGGCATCGCCATGACATGAGGGCGGACCGTCGCCATCTGCGGGCGGAAGCGGTCGCACATGATGGTGGCCATGATGTTGCCGCCGAAGGCCGGACGGGTCTGCATCAGGTTCCCCTTGCCGTCGATCCCGAGACCGGTGCAGTCGGCGGTCAGCCCGGTCTTCACCCTGGTCGCCACGGCACCCGCCAAGTCCCGCCCCATCCCCGTGGCACCCATCAGGACCACCTCGGGCTTGTACTTGCCTATCAGGTAGCACATGGCCTCAAGAAACGGCTCCGTCCTGTACTGGCGAAAGACCGGCTGACTGAGCAGATAGACGCTATCCGCGCCATAGCCGAAAGCCTGGTCCGCAAGATGCCCCACCTGGTCCCCGATGATGACGGCGGAAAGCTCTACCCCGAGCGTATCTGCCAGCTCGCGCCCGGCGCCGGTCAGCTCCCAGGAAACCCTGGCGGGCTCGCCGTCGTTTTGCTCGATGAAGACCCAGACGCCTTTGTAGGCGCCGACAAGGCGGCGACGCTCCAGTTCCTCTTCATCGGCCTCTTCGGTACCGTGCTTTTCGAAGCCGGCTATGATTGCCAGCTCTTCGGGCGTGTAGAACATCTCCAGGGCGCCGGCCGGGCAGGCCTTCACGCATTTCAGGCAGCCGATGCACCTTTCCGTTGCGATGATCGGCTCGCCCTGATCGCTCATCTCGACGCCATCGACGGGACAGACACTCTGGCAGCGGGCACCGCAGGCAATGCACTTGCCGGCGATGACCCTTGCCTTGCCGCGAGGTTTCTTGATCTTTGCGGGTTCAGTCATATTTCACCTTTTCATTGTTATTCGGTCCGTTCCTGGCGGCCTTATGTCTAGACGGCCAGCATGTCGCCTGCCAGAAGGCGGTCGATCAGCAGATGTGCCGCGGCCACCGGGTCCTGAAGGCCGTCGCCGATGATCTCTCCCTCTTTTCGTTCCGGAGAAAAGATGCGGCTTACCCAGGTGGGGGAGCCCTTCAGCCCCACGCTGTTCACGTCGAGCTTCAGTTGCTCGTTGCTCCAGCATTCCACCTCGGCCTTGGCGGAGCTGAGACGCATCGGGACCGTCGGGTAGCGCGGCCGGTTCAGTTCCCGCACCACGGTGATCATGGCGGGAAGCCTGGCTTCGACGATCTCGTAGCGACCCTCCAGCTTGCGGCGCACCGTTATGGTCTTTTCCGCCAGGTCGATTTTCTCGATCCTGTCCACCAGGGTAAGCTGCGAGAAACCGAGCCGCACCGCAATTCCCGGGCCGACCTGGGCGGTATCGCCGTCGATGGTCTGCTTGCCGCAAAAGACGATGCCGACCTCCTCGTCCTCGCCAAGCTTCCCTATCGCCGCAGAAAGGACGTTGCTGGTCGACAAGGTGTCCGCCCCGCCGAAAACGCGGTCCGAAAGGAGGATGCTCCGGTCGGCCCCCAGGGCCAGCGCCTTTCTCAAGGTCGCCTCCGCGTTGGGCGGACCCATGGAGAGCGCCACGGCCTTGAAGCCGTGGCTGTCCTTGAGACGCAGGCTCTCCTCAAGCGCATGGCTGTCGTAGGGGTTGATGATGAACGGGATCCCGTCCCTGACGAGTGTGTTGGTCACCGGGTCGATCTGGACTTGCGTGGTATCCGGGACCTGCTTGATGCAGGCTACAACGATCATTCTTGCCCCTCCTTCTGCGGTTAAATATCCCTGCCTGGTCGGGATGCCCGGCGAAGCGCTCCATTCAACGGACAGCAACCGCCCCACCCGCCGGCATGCGTTTCCGCGCTTTCATCGCCCCCGGCGTCACCTCCCCCTCTCCACTAACCCATGCTCCCCATGCTGGCGAGCCCAAACACCTTCTTCGGCTCGAAATGCGGTCTCGCGCCGAGGTACATCAGCGTGCTGCTCCCCCTGAGGGAAAACCCTCTCCTGGCGAGAAGCGAGGCTGCGGCGAGGTTGCCAGCAGGTACGTCCAGGAAGACCCGCCCGTTCACAGACGAAAGCGCCAGGTCAAGCAGCGGCTCGGCCTGTGACTCCAAGAGCGAGCCCCACGGCCCTAACTGCGTTCCGTCCTCCCATGGTTGGCAGCACAGAAAAGAGCAGCTGCCCCTAAAGATCCGCCCCCTGCCGCAGGTGGTTTGGAGCAAGGCGTCGCGCCTGTCACCCCATCCGGCCCGGTCCACCTGCCGTATCGCTTCTGGCTCGCACGGCATCGCATCGCAAGGAACAGCCCCCCCCTTCCCCTCTCCCACCCAGCGGTTGATGCTATCGATGGAAACGAACCCGAGCTTTCGGTAAAGCCCGGCCCCCTTGGCCGAGGCCGTCAACCAGACGGTAGCCACTGCGCTGTCTTGCAGCGCAGCGAGCGCATCTTTCATGAGCTCAAAGCCGATGCCGCGCCGGCGCGCCTCGCTTTTCACCAGCAGGTTGCCGATCCAGCCGCTGTTCCCGTGCCTGACCGAGGTGATGTAGCCGACACCCCTGCCGTCCTCGCGCCGGACCCGGCATCCCTGCGGAAAGCTCTGCAGCAGGAACTCCAGTTCCCATTCCCCCGTTACCCACCCCTCTTCCTTCGCCAGGGCGACGAAGGAGTCTATGTCGGATCTGACAAAGGGCTCCGCCATGGCTAGGCGGCCGAGGAAACGAGCTGAAGGTTCTCGCCGATCAGCCCGACGGCATCGGCACGGCACTGCTTGCAGTGCTTGAACTGGCCGATGGTCTTTTCGTTAGCCTGTCGCAGCTCATCCAGTCTTTGCGTGGAGGGGGGCACGATATGGGCGAAATCGGCCTGCGGGATAATCGGCATGATGTTCATCACGAAGGCGCCCAGCTCCTTCACCTTCCTGGAGATGGCCGGGATCTGGTCGTCGTTGACACCGGGGATCAGGACCGTGTTGATCTTGATGGTCATCCCAAGCTCGGCAGCCATGCGGATGCCGGCCAGCTGGTTCCGGATCAGGATCTCCGCCCCTTGCTCGCCGGTGTACTTGGTGCCGTTGTAATAGACGTGGGAGTAGATCCTGCCGCCCACCTTCGGGTCGAGGGCATTGAGGGTGACCGTCAGGCTGTGCAGCCCGACGGCTTCAAGCATGTGCATCTTGTCCGGCAACAGCAGCCCGTTCGTGCTCAGGCACTTGATGAGATCCGGGAATTCCGCGTCGACCAATCCGAAGGTTTCAAAGGTCTCCTCGTTGTAGAGGGGATCGCCCGGGCCCGCTATGCCGATTACCTTGATGATCGGCCCCGTGACGGGGCTCGCCATCACCTCCCGCACCCGGATGATCGCCTCCAGGGGGGTGAGCAGCCTGCTGGTTACGCCGGGGCGGGACTCGTTGGCGCAATCGTGACGCCTGGTGCAGTAGCCGCACTTGATGTTGCACTTTGGTGCAACGGCCAGATGCATCCGGCCGTTTTTGTGATGATTGCCACCGAAGCAGGGATGTCCCTGGATCTTCTCCATCTTCTTGCACGACGTTGCCATGGTATCCTCCTTTTCCTGCGGGCTTTCGGGTCGCCCGTGAACGTGACTTTCAGGCCGCCTAAAAACGAAAAAAGCCCGACGGGGAACCATTGCGGTTCCGTCGGGCATCGTTGCCGTGTTTGCAGGTACACCATTGTACTTGTGATGCTCTCATGAGCATTTAGCGTGCCAGAGTCGCTGCGTGTAACGGCACGGAACCGGAAATCAGGCGCGCCACTCCCGCATCTTGCCCGGGGGCATGCCAAGCAGGCGGCTCCTTTTTCTCTTTGAAATGGGGGAGTTCAAGGGGATATCGAGAGGAGTGCAAGGGTCGGGAAAGGTTTTGGCCCGAAGTGGACGTTTCAACCGTTCAAGCTATGGATGCAGAACCTTTCGCCCCCTCTTCACCCGGACAGAGCAGATGATCCGCTGCCTCAGATAGTAGGCAGGAGACTATTTTTTGTGCAGCGTGGAGAGGGGCGGCAGGTTGCAGGGCAGGCAAAGATGGAACCGCACAAGCCACCCGATGCGATCCCCGGAGCGGGCCGAATGTGCGGCAGCCTCGCTCCTTCCTTTGTAAGGGGGGGATTTCCCGAAGCAAACCGAGGGATGGATAGCCATCCCCCCTTTGCAAAGCGCTGTGCATGAGACGGTCACGACGCCCATGCCCTCAGGCAAGAGGCGGTCAAGGGCAGTGCTGTTTTTTCGGATTGGTTATTGCAGCTATGGCCGCATGACCAAGCACTGCTTCCAAAACGAGGTGATGTCCCACGCAAGAGGCGCTTTCATAGGGTTGGCGATCGGCGATGCGCTGGGAGCACCCGCGGAGTTCCTGACGCGCGGCGAGATCCGGGACAAGTACGGCGTGCTGAAGGACATGGTAGGAGGCGGTTGGCTCAGGCTGAAACCGGGGCAGGTCACCGATGATACCGAGATGTCGCTTTGCCTGGCAAGAGCCATAGCAAGGGACGGGAGGTGGAGCATCAAAGGGGCGGGCGACAACCTGGCACAGTGGCTAAGGTCAAAGCCGATCGACGTGGGAGATACATGCAGGCGCGGGATCAGGAGATACCTGCTGCACGGGACTACAGAGACCCCACCTAACGAATGGGACGGCGGCAACGGCGCGGCCATGCGCACGCTTCCCGTTGCTCTCTACACCCTTGGCGACGCAACCCTCCTGGAGCACTGCACCCTGCAGCAGGCCCACCTGACCCACAACCACCCCTACTCCGACGCAGCCTCGATATACCTCGGGCGCATGCTGCACCTGGCCCTCACCGGGCGCTCCTTGCCGCGCCTCAGGCGCGAGGCCGAACATCTGGTGGCGCGGTTTCCGAGCTTCGATTTCGATCCCTACCAGGGGCTCGCCTCGGGCTACGTGGTCGACACCATGCAGACCGTGTTTCATTGTTTCTTCAGGTCCCGCACCTTCGAAGGGTGTGTGGTCGAAACGGTGAACCAGGGAGGGGACGCGGACACCACGGGCGCCATAGCAGGCGCGCTGGCAGGGGCGTACTACGGAGAGGAAAGCATCCCCGCCAGGTGGCGCAAGAAATTGAACAAGGAGGTCCTTAACGAGATCGTGGATTTGTCGCAGCGACTGGTGCTTCTTTCGCCGCTTTTGAACAGGTGATCTTCGCGAGAGCTCAGAACCGGCGCTGGAACCAGCGCAAGTTTCTCCGACAGCTTGTCTTCGCGCCCTCGCGCTGATTAAACGGTGCAGAGCAGACGTTTAACCCGGTACTCCCCGCCGATCACCAGGCACTCCCCCTCCCCTTTCAGGATCGAATTCGGCAGCAGCTCGCTGAAAAAGAAGATCTTTGACAGCGGCACCTGCACCTCCCATACGATGAAACCGAACTCCCAGGCACGTTCTTCATCCGTGGTGAAGGAATTGAGGTTGTTCAGCCGCACTATTTCCTCGCGCTTGGAGACGGTCTCCAGCTTGTCGTGCTCCGAACGCTCGAATGTTCCCCTGAAAAGGGTGAGATGTTTCCGGTCAGGGTATTTTTTGGCGAGCTCGTACTGGCAGTACTCGTAGAGCAGGTCCAGTTGCGAGTTGATGGCGGAGGTGCGGGCGCTCCCCTTGGTGCGGTCGATCGCGTACTGGAGGTAATTCTCGTCGTGTATCCCGGATATGCGCAGGTTGTGGAAGGTGGGGGCAAGCCCCATCCGGCTTTCCACCCACCCCTTCAACACGGCCCCCTCGACGGAATTGGAGTCCATCATCCAGCCGCGCAGGAAACGCAGGTAGCTGTTTTTCAGGCTTTTCCTGGCGGTCGCCGTTTCCTGCTGCCACTGGTGCAGCTGAAACTTGACCGACATGTAGTCGTTGAAGACCGATGCCCGTTCCTCTGGCGAGTCCATATGGTCCAGCTTGTCGAAAAAGAAGCGGTTGACCGCGCGCACCCCCTGTATTTCGAGCGACTGCGGATAGTCGTTGAAATGGCGTGAGGCGATCACCCAGGGAGGAAGGTTGCAGTGGTTGAATGAATTCTCCATTGAATCACCCGGATCAGGCAGGGATACAGATAAAGACAGGGACAAAGATTGAGAAGTAGAAACAGATGACGAGCGCAGGTCGTGCCGTCTAAGGCGCGGATTTTAGGCACTATCTTTCTTTGTCTTTGTCTTTGTCTTTATCTGGTTTTCACGTTTTTTACAGCACCTTGGCCAGGTCCCTCAGGACCGGCTCGATTTCCCCCTCGATGACGAAAGGCTCCACGCCCAGCCGCTCCAGTTCCATCTTGGGCGCCTCGCCTATCATGGAGCAGACCACGGCCCGGCACCCCTTCAAGGCATCTGCGGTGTCTTTCAGCGTATGGCTGCGCATCGGGTGCTCCGGGTCGAAGCGGCAGTATTTCTCGACCGGCCGCTCTTCCAGGAGCTCGACGGAGCCATCCTCCACCCGGTAGATGAGGAACCTCTCCACGTGGCCGAAGTGCTGGTTTATTTCCTTACCATCTTTCGAAGCGACGGCGAAAAGCATGGGAATCTCCTCGACAACAGGTTGAGGTTAAGGTTGAGGTTGAGAAAACCATGTCAGAAGAAGAGCGAATCTGGCGAATGACATGCACCGGATAATGCCGTGACAGTTTCTTAACCTTAACCTCAACCTCAACCTTAACCTGTTTATTTAAGCGGCTACCGGCGCGAAGGCGAAGCACTTCTTGGAGCAGGTCCTGCCGCAGGCCTGGCAGCCGATACAGTTGCCGGGGTTGTCAACCTTCATGAACATCTTGGCGGAGTCGTCCTCGTCAACTTCCTCGAAGGTCAGTACGTCATGAGCACAAACCTTGAAGCAGCGGCCACAGCCGATGCAGGTCTCCTCGTCGATGGAAGTGATGAATTGCGGAGTCCACTCTTTCTTGTCCTTGGTCAAACCGGTGATGTAAGCCATGTCATTCTCCTTTTCTTTGTAGTTCATGCGTTTCATGCAGCTCAGCTCAGCCCTTACTTCAACCCGTCAAGGCTCCCCCTCGCCCTTCAGCCCCGGTTCGAGCGCGGGGTGCCCGCTAATCCTCATCCAGGAACGACCCCGCCTGATCCTTGTTCATCGCCTTGCGCAGCCAGGGGGGAGGATTACCTCTCAACACCTCCTGCATCCGCTCGATGGATTCCTTGAGCCCCACCTCTACGTTGGTCTTCATGGGATGGATGCGTTTGGCGACGAGCTTTGCGGCAGCAGGACCGCCGATCTGCATGGTATAGACGATGGCGCAATCGGATAGCAGCGCGGCACGCGCAGAGATGCGGTCCTCCTCGTCGCTGCCATGCTCCCCGACGGATACCGTCTCGATGTAGTGTGCCTCGTCCGGCCCCACCTCCCAGATATGAAAGGAATCAGCCTGGCCAAAATGCATGTCGATGGACTCGCCCGTCTTAGTCGTAAAAGCAATCTTCATAACAAGCTCCTTTAGAGAGGCAGATTAAGGTAAAGATGAAGATTGAGGAGAACCTCTTGGCACCAACGATCTTCGTTCATCCACGTTTTGATTTTACTTAATCTATGTCTTTATCTTTATCTGCCTTTAATTGTGCGCCTGCTTCTGCGCTTCCTTCGCGTTGGACTGGAAGACGTTGGCCAGTTCGAATATCAGGTTCAGGGTCCCCTGGTAGCCGACCCACATCTTTTGGTGCGAGCCGAGACGGTCGAAGACCGGCATCCCTGTCCTCAGGTGCGACTTGATCCCCAGCTTGCCGGCAGCCTGGCGGCCGTTGGAATTCGCCACCAGCAGGTCGGCGCCTGCCGCAGCTTGCTCCAGATCCTCCAGGTCCCCTACGAACAGGTTTTGTGCCGGCAGCTGATCGAGCCCCCGGGTCCTGGTTGCGGCGATGGCCACCTGGATCTCGCAGCCAAGCCCCGACAGGAAGGTGGTCATCCCCTTCAGGTGGTCTGCCTCCAGCGCCAGCGCCACCTTTTTCAGCCCGAACTGGTAATGGCTGTCCACCATGGCGTCCATGAGGCGACTTCTCCACCTCCTGATCTTCTCGGGGATGGCCCGACCGGAGAGCGCCGAGAGCGTCGTCATCAGCAGGTCCGACTCGGCAAGGCCGGTGATGGAGGTAAATCCGTAGCTCGGGATCCCGAAGTTCTTTTCCAGTACCTGCGCCGCATCCGCCAGCGAATCGCCGAAGTAAAGGGTGGCTTCGCTTCTTCCGGCCCAGCGGATCCGCTCGACTTTGGCGCCTCCCACCGACAGGGCGGACACGGTCGAATCTATGTGCCCGTCCAGAGCGTTCGAGATGTCGGGGATCACCACCGGATCCAGCCCGAACGCGGCGCAGATCTCGGCAATTTCCTCGACCTCAGCGGGAGTTAGCTGGCAGCCGGGGAGGATGTTTACCTGTCCGGGTACTTTTATGCCGCCTTCCGGGATGGCGGAGACGATCGCCTCAACCGCCGCGGCATACCCTTCCTGCATGGAGCCGCAGTAGTCGGGAGTCGAGGCGTGAATCACGGGGATGGCGTCGTGCTCGGGATGTGCTTCCCTGAACCTCACGATGGCGCTCCGGACGTCGTCCCCCATGGTCTCGGTGAGCCCCGTGGTCATCACCCCGACCACCGCAGGCTGGAATTTTTCCATCACCCGGTTGAGCCCCAGCTTCAGATTCTCCCACCCACCGAAAATGGCAGCCTCCTCGCTCATGCTGGTCGAGTTGAGCGCGATGGACTCCTTGAAATGCCTGGAGAGCTGCAGCCTGATGAAGGTCGAGCACCCCTGCGCGCCGTGGAGCAGTGCGAGCATCCGGTCGATGCCCAGGTATGCGAGCGTCGCCCCCAGCGCGGGAGAGTTCTTTTGCGGGTTGACCGTGGCGTGCTTGGTCGGCACCTTGACCCTGGAGCTCTTCATGTCCTGGGCGGCCAGCCGCGCGGCGTGCCCGGAGATGAAAGCCAAGTCTGCGTCCAGCTCTTCCGTCCCCTTTTCCCAGGGCGCCTTGCCGTTTAGGACCGGCCAGATCGGGTTGTTCACGGTCAGGTCGAGCTGCTTTGCGAAGGTGACCATGCCCTCGTAACCGGCATAGGGATGTGATCGGCCGTGGTTGATGTCGAGAAAGGGAGTCTTGGTCTTGAGCGCCAGGAACTTGGTCTTGCCGCCTGCGACGATCAGGTCCGGGAGTTTCTCGTACATGACGGAGAGTAACCCGGCCGTGCTGGTGTCGGAGATGATGGAGGCATCCTCGTGCATCAGCGCCTTCATCCGGTAAAAATCCTCCAGCGTGGAGTTCTGCGTGCCGGCGGCGAGTATCTCCACCCCCAGCTCGGAAAGGGCGTTCACCATGGACCAGGTCTTGACCCCGCCGGTGAAAAGAACCGCACGCTTGCCGGCAAGCCGCTCCCGGTAAGGCGCCAACTGTGCCCGGCAGGACTCCTCGGACTCCGCGATCAGCTTTTCCACGCGGTCCTGCATGACGCGCTTCTCGAGGCCGTTCACCCGGTCGTCCAGCTCGCGGGCGATGTTCCTCAAGGCTTTCGCCACGTCGGTCATGCCGTAAAAGGATTCCTCCAGGTAAGGGATCCCGTAGTTTTTCTGCATCTTCTTGGCCAGGTTGGTAAGGCTCTTGGAGCAGATGATGACGTTCAGCTTGGCGCGGTGCGCGTGGCGCAGCTCCTCGAATTTGGAGTCGCCGCTGATGCAGGAAAGGATGCGTATCCCAAGCTTGTCGAAGAGCGGCAGCATCCCCCAGAGGTCCCCGGCGATGTTGTACTCCCCGATAAGGTTGATGTCGTAGTCGGTTGTGCGGGCGGGCTCGGCGGTGCCGATCACGTACTTCAGGAGCGTCTCGCCGGCAAGCCTGTTGCCAATGTTCTTGTCGCCGATGAAGCCTGGCGTGTTGACCGGGATCACCGGGATGCTCACCTTGTCCCTGGCCGCCTTGCAGACAGCCTCGATATCGTCGCCGGTCATGGAGGTGACGCAGGTGGCATAGACGAAGATGGCCTTCGCCTCCGGGTAGCGGGCCGCGAGTTCCCGGATGGCCCGGTAGAGCTTTTTCTCGCCGCCGAAGATGACGTCGTTTTGCAGCATCTCGGTCGTGAAGCCGCGCCGGTAGAGCTGGGAGTCGCTGGAGCGCGCCCCGCGGTTGTCCCAGGAGTTGCCTGCACAGGCGATCGGCCCATGGACCAGGTGGATCACGTCGGTAATGGGCATGAGGACCACGCGCGCACCGTCGTAGGCGCAGCTTCTCTCGGTCCCCTCACCCGGCTCGGATTTCTTGCAGAATTTGGGTGCCCCGGCATCGTGGGTTTCGCAATCGGTTGTGTCGTACCAGTCTGGCTTCGCCATTGGAGCCTCCTTTAGATTCTGGGGCAAAACCATTGGCCACGGAGAAAATCTGAGGAAATCCGAGAAAACCAGGATTGCCCGGTGTTCAGGTGTTCTCCGAAGTTCTCAGAAGTTCTCCGTGGCCAGCGGTTCGGGTTTTATCTCATCATCTCGAAGTGGCGGTCCTCGCAGGTCTCGTCACGCATCTCGATGAACTTGTTGCAGATGGCGGTCAGCATGTTGATGGCCCCCTGGTAGCCGATCAGCGGCGAGCGGTGCAGGTTCACCCTGTCGAAGATCGGGAAGCCGAAACGGAACAACGGGATGTCGGCATCGCGCGCCGCGAACTTCCCGTGGGTGTCGCCTATCATGGCGTCGACCGGATCGGTCATCAAGAGGCTCCGCATGTGCCAGAGATCCTTGTTGATGTAGATCTTGCACCCCTTGCCGTCCTGGGAGGAATCGAGCAGCGCCTGGATCTCCTTCTCGACTTTCTTGGTCCCCTTGCTGCAGAGGATGTGATACGGCTTGGCTCCCATCTCCAGCAGGAAGGAGATGTATCCCATCAGGTAATCGGGATCGCCGTAGAGGGCGAATTTCTTGCCGTGGATGTACTGGTGCGCGTCGGTCATGGCGTCGACGGCGTGGCCGCGCTCGGCCTTCAGGGATTCCGGCACCGGCTTGCCGAACAGCTCGGAGAGCTTCAAAAGCAGTGCGTCGGTCTTCGCGATGCCGAACGGGGTCGGCAGGGAGACGTGGGCCCCGGAGTAGTTGTCCTTGATCCAGGTGAAGGTCTTGGCGCTGGCGTAGGGGGCAACGGTCATGGTCACCTTGCCGTTGATGGAATCCGCCGCGTCCTCGAGCTTGGTGCCCCCCGGGTAGGGACGATAGGTGCCGTCCAGGGGCGAGTCGAAGGTGTCGGAGATGTCGGCCAAAAGCGTGTAGGGGATGCCGAACTCCTTCAGGATCCTCTTGTACTCGCGGTAGTTGCCGGTGTTGCAGTCAAAGCCAGGGATCAGGTTCAGCTTCCCGGTGCAGCGCCCCTCGATCTTCTGCCCTTCCGTCAGGGTCTGCAGAATGGAGACCAGCATCGCGTCGTATCCGTGGATGTGCGAGCCGTTGAAGCTCGGGGTGTTGGCGTAGGGGAGCGGGTAGTCCTGCGGCACGATGTCCTTGTTCCTCGCGTTCTTGATGAACGCGGTCAGGTCGTCGCCGATGACCTCCGGCATGCATGAGGTGAAGACCGCCATCATCTTCGGCTTGTAGATGGTGTACGCGTTCTCCAGCGCCTCGTGCAGGTTGTTCTGTCCCCCGAACACCGCGCCGTCCTCCGTCATGGAGTCGGAAACCGCCGGAGCCGGCTCGCGGAAGTGGCGGTTGAAGGTCGAGCGGTAGTAGGAGGCGCACCCCTGGGAGCCGTGCACGAAGGGGAGCGTCCCCTCGAAGCCGTGCGCGGCGAGCTCCGCGCCCAGCGGCTGGCAGGCGTGCGGCGGGTTGATCACCAGTGCCTGGCGGGCGAAGTTCTTTTCCTTGTACTCCTCGGTATTGATCCACTCGGAGACCCGTTTCACTTCCTCTTCCGGTATCTCGGTGACATATTTCACGGCAGCTTCTGCAGTCATAGTAATGCTCCTTTCGGCCGGAGACCAATCCGTCACACGGCAGTAAATCAGATTGAGATTGAGATCAAGATCGAGATAACGAAGTCATAAGGAGGAACTGCCAACAGCTTCTCTGTCTTACTTAATCTTTATCTTTGTCTTAATCTGCTGCTAAAACGGCGCCTTCACCAGTTTCCAAGTCGGGCTGTTCACGGCCATGTCCACGTCGCGGGCAAAGATCGGGAAACCGTTGTAGGCGTGGTACGGACCGGAGTAATCCCAGCTGTGCATCTGGCGAAACGGGATGCCCATCTTCTGGAACAGATATTTCTCCTTGATGCCGGACCCGACCAGGTCGGGGCGAAGCTCTTCCACGAACTGCTCGAGCTCGTGCTCCGAGGCGTCGTCGTAGATGACGGTTGCTTCGGGCATCTCCACCGAGGTCCTTTCGTAGTCGTCGCCGTGGGCGAACTCGTAGCCGGAGCCGACCACCGCCATGCCGAGGTCGGCGTAGGCGTTGACGGTGTGGCGGGGGCGCAGGCCGCCGACGTAGAGCATCACTTTCTTACCTTCCAGGCGGGGGCGGTACTCGTCGATAACGGCCTGCATGATCGGGTCGTACTTGGCGATGGCCGCCTCGACCTTTTCCTTGATGGTGTCGTCGAAGAAATCGGCGATCTTCCTGAGGCTCTCGCGGATCTTGGTCGGGCCGAAGAAATTGAACTCGAGCCAGGGGATGCCGTATTTCTCTTCCATCACGCGGCACATGTAGTTCATGGAGCGGTAGCAGTGGATCAGGTTCAGCTTCACCCTGTGGGTCGCCGCGATCTTCTCCAGCTCGCCGTCGCCGGTCCAGACCGCCTTCACGTTGAGACCTATTTCCTCAAGTAAAGGTTTAACGCTCCAGACGTCGCCGCCGATGTTGTAATCACCGATGAGGGCGATGTCGTAGGGGGTCTCCGGCTCGGCAAACTCGCGGGTGCCGATGATGTGGTCGCGGATGGTGTCGTTGGAGATGTGGTGGCCAAGCGACTGGGACACGCCGCGGAACCCCTCGCAGTTGCAGGGGATGACCGGGATTTCCAGCTCCTCGGAGGCGATCTTGGCAACCGAGTTGATGTCGTCGCCGATGAGACCTACGGGGCACTCGGAGAGAACCGAGATCCCCTTGGCGAGCGGGAAGAGCTCGCGGGCCTCGGAGAGGAGCGTCTTCAGCTTCTTGTCGCCGCCGTAGACGATGTCCTTTTCCTGGAAGTCGGAGGTGAACTGCATGGCGAACTGGCTGACGCCGTTCACGCCGGTCACCAGGTTGCGCCGGGTTCCCCAGGAGTACCAGCCGCAGCCGACCGGGCCGTGCGATACGTGCACCATGTCGCGGATCGGGCCCCAGACCACCCCTTTGGCGCCTGCATAGGCGCAGCCGCGGGCGCTCATGATGCCAGGGATCGTCTTGCGGTTGCTCTTGACGCAGGCCCCCTCCCCTTCGTTGGGCGCCAGGTGCGGAGCCCTCTTCTTCCTGGCCTTCTCCGGATAGATCTCCATGGCATGATCGATCATCGCCTGGGTAGATTCCTTGGTGATCCCTTCTACCTTCTTTATTGGTGCTTCAGACATAAAAGTCTCCTTATTGTCTTTTATCCCCCCTCCCTCGACGGACCTGCGCGCCGTAGCGCTTCGGTCCGCGAAGGCGGGAGGGGGTCAGGGGGTGGGTGACGCGGCCGTGAAGAACCACGCCCCTTTAGCGAACAGATCCGCTCTCCTTTTGGAACTACACGGCAGCCTTCTCGGCCACGCCGACGATGGACTCGTCCTCGACTTCCATGATGCCGAACTCCATCAGCAGCTCTTCCAGTTCTTCCATCTCCAGCGGGGTCGGGACCACCAGCATCTTGTTGTCGGCGATCTTCTGGGCCAGGGTGCGGTACTCCTGCGCCTGGGGATGCTCGGGGGAGTACTCGATGACCGTCATCCTGCGCAGTTCGGCGCGCTGCACCTGGTTGTCGCGGGGCACGAAGTGGATCATCTGGGTGCCGAGCTTGGCGGCGAGAGCGGAGATCAGTTCGAACTCCTTGTCCGTTTTCCTCGCGTTGCAGATGAGACCCGCCAGCCTGACCTTGCCGGAAGAGGCGTACTTGAGGATGCCCTTGGCGATGTTGTTGGCGGCGTACATGGCCATCATCTCGCCGGAGGTGACGATGTAGATCTCCTCCGCCTTGCCTTCACGGATCGGCATGGCGAACCCGCCGCAGACGACGTCGCCGAGAACGTCGTAGAAAACGAAGTCGAGGTCTTTGGTGTAGGCGCCGTTCTCCTCGAGGAAGTTGATGGCGGTGATGACGCCGCGGCCGGCGCAACCGACACCCGGCTCGGGGCCGCCTGACTCGACGCATTTCACGTCGCCGTATCCGACCTTCATAACGTCCTCAAGCTCCAGGTCCTCGACCGTGCCGAGTTCGCGCACCAGGTCCATGACGGTGGACTGCGCCTTGGCGTGCAGGATGAGGCGGGTCGAGTCGGCTTTCGGGTCACAGCCGACGATCATTACTTTCTTCCCCATGTAGGCGAGGCCAGCCACAGTGTTCTGGGTTGTGGTGGATTTGCCGATGCCGCCCTTGCCGTAAATCGCGATCTGTCTCATGTTCCCTCTCCTTTTTTTCGCCCCACCAGCCGCTTCCCCCCTCGGGCAGAATCGCCAAGTGACCTTTGCCAGCCGATCTGGCAAACCTGCCACCTTACATATTCCCCGTTCGGGAGGAGGCGGTGCAGGGCTCGTTTGGTTTTGCGGGGCCTAAATAAAAAAGGCGCTCCGTTACTGCTAACGTGGGCGCCTTTGCCAAAACTACCGGTGATCGGATACGTCGTCGTATCCTTTATTCGATTGTATCCTTCTCTAAGCAGCTACCGTGCCAACTTGCAAACTGCTGATTACACGCACCATTAACGATCCCGATATCTCTTTGGAGCCATCTGCCAAGTCACCCGGCGAAGCAGCTGCCTAACTATTGTGCACTGCTTGGGAGCTGTCCTGCGGCGCTCAAAGCGCCGCGCTCACGCGGCCAGCGAGACGGACATGTTTTGATGCAGCTTGAGCAGGTCCTTGGGCGCCAGCGGACCCTTGATGCGCTGGGCGGTGCTCCTCACCTTGGCCATCAGTTCCTGCGCCTCCTCCCTGGAAATCGGGATGCCGATCTGCCGGTAGCTTTCCACGATCCCGTTGGTCCCGGAATGTTTCCCCGCCACGATGTGCCTGGTGAGGCCGACTTCCTCGGGCGGGAATCCCTCGTAGTTCCTGGGGTCCTTCAGGACGCCGTCGGCATGAAGCCCCGACTCGTGCGAGAACACCCGCTCGCCCACCACGGCCTTCCAGGCCGGCACCTCGCGGTTTGAGGCGCTGCCGACCAGGCGGGAGACCGCATGAAAGCGCCTGGTATCGATGCCGACATCGATGCCGCAGGCGACCTTGAGCGCCATGACCACCTCTTCCAGCGCCGCGTTGCCGGCACGCTCGCCCAGTCCGTTCACAGTGGTGCTGATGAAGCGCGCCCCTCCCCTCACCCCCGCCAGCGCGTTCGCCGTGGCAAGCCCCAGGTCGTTGTGCGCGTGCACCTCGATGTCGAGCTCCGGCACTGCGGCGGTCAGCCCCCCGACCTTTTCGTACATGGCAAAGGGATCGAGGATGCCGAGCGTATCGCAGTAGCGGAAGCGGTCGGCGCCGTTTGCGCGTGCTATCTGCATCAACTCGACCAGGAACTCCGAGTCTGCCCGGCTGGCATCCTCGCCCCCGACGCAGACGTAGAGACCCCTCTCCTTGGCAAAGCCCAGAGCCCTTTTCAACTGCTCCTTCACCCACTCGCGACTCTTGTTGATCTTGTGCTCGATCATGATGTCCGAGACGCTCAGCGAGATGTCCACGGCCGAGATGCCGCAGGAGATGCTGGCCTCGATGTCCGGGACCAGTGCCCGGTTCCAGGTGATCAGCCGTGCCGAGAGCCCGAGATCGACCAGAGCCCTGATGGAGTTCCGCTCCTCCTCGCCCATGGCCGGGATGCCGCATTCCAGCTCGTGTACGCCCATCGCGTCCAGGTGTCTGGCGATGGAGATCTTTTCCTTCGCGCTGAAGACGACGCCGGCCGTCTGTTCGCCGTCGCGCAGCGTCGTGTCTGCGATGAAAACCTTGGTTCGCTCACCCATGTCGCCTCCTCCGGAGCAGTGCTCCGAGTCCAAAGCGTGCCGGGCGCCGTTGCCCTGATGCCTTTCCGGGATAGCAGGAGCCATGCCAGCGCTGGGGCGGGGGCGGAATACATCGGCCTCGCGCCGGCTAACCAGCCGATATATGGCGGTACCGCCGACATAGGCGAAGCAGGCATGGGAGAGCCCGTTTCAGCAGGGGGCCGGAGCGGTTGGTCGTGTGGCAGGCAGCCCGGCGCTTAAATTAGCGGCAGGATGAAACCGGCAGGCGCCGGTATCCGGGGAACCCCGCCAAACCACCCTCCCCTGCATCGCCCCCCGTCTCTAATTTTAATTTACAACCCATGAGATTTGCCATATATTCAACGACGTCCCCGGGGCCTAAGCAGCGGGGGCAAGAACACAGGTAATTCAGCGATTTGCAGTTTGGGGGGGCTTGCCCGCCTTCATAGGCTGGCAGTTCAATGGCGGGTTGGTTTGCAGGGGAACAAAGCCACGTGGATGCGGCGATGAAACGACGGCGGCAGGTTCCCTTTATTGGAGCGCTTATGGGACGCAAAGTTGCACGGCTTCTGGTTGCCCTGTGGGTCGCGGTTCTTCTTGCCGCGACGGTCGGCTGCGAGCGCAGGGAGGCCAAGGAGATCAGCCTGAAAGATACCAAGCGACTCGACAGCCGCCCTCTGGACCAGCGTGGGGCACCGCTGCGCATAGCCATGGGGGCTATGATCACCCCGAAGGAAGGGTTCTTCTACTACGAAAAGATGAAGCGCTACATCGAAGGGGAATTGGGGCGGCCGGTCCAGTTGATCGACCGTGACAACTATGGAGCGGTCAACCAGCTTCTGGAAAGCGGTGGGGCCGATGCCGCCTTCATCTGTGCAGGGCCCTACGTGGAAGGCCGGGTCCGGTTCGGCATCGAATTGCTGGCCATGCCGCTTGTAAACGGCGTGCCGCAATACTACTCGTACATCATCGTCCATAAGGACAGCAAGATGCGGGCGTTGAGTGATCTGAGGGGAAAGAGCTTCGCGTTCTCCGATCCGGGATCCAATTCAGGAAAGATTGTGCCGACCTACCTGCTTTCCCTCATGAATGAAACACCCGACACCTTTTTCAAAAATTACATCTATACCTACAGTCATGACAAATCCGTCAGGGTTGTTGCCGAAAAACTGGCTGACGGCGCTGCCGTCGACAGCCTCATCTTCGACTATCTGGCCAGGAACGACCCCGAATACACCTCTCAGGTGAAGATCATCCAGAAATCGCTTCCCCACGGCATACCGCCGGTTGTGGTGCGCCCCAACCTCCCCGCCGAAACCAAGCAGCGTCTGCGGAAAACCTTTCTTCACATGCACGAAAGCCCCATCGGAGGGGCGATCCTCGCGGGGATGAACATCGATAAGTTTGTCGCCGGGGACGACCGCAATTACGATTCCATCAGACAGATGCAGCGCCTGATAGACCGACAGGAAAGGAAGAAACGATAGCATGTTCAAGCGCATAAGTCTTCGCACCAAGTACTTGTGCAGCACGATCTGCTTGCTGCTTTTGTTCGGGGGGGCGTTCCTGTACCTCATCAAGACCTCGCTCGCCGGCAAGCTGGCACTCGAACTGCAAAAACGGGGGGTTTCCATCGCGCGGCACATGGCAGCCGAAGCGGTCGACCCCATATTGACCGAGAACATGGTCGAGCTCAACCTGATCACGCTGGACGTGCTCAAGAAAGAAGGCGACGTCGTTTATGTCTTTGCGACAGGATGGAACGGTGAAATCATCGCCCATAGCTTCGAAGACAAATTCCCTTCCGGGTTGCTGACGGCAAATGACCTCGAAGCGAGCAAGCCTTACCGGATTCAGCCCCTGAAAACCGAACATGGCGAACTCTTCGACATCGCCGTTCCCATCCTCAAGGGGGAGCTCGGTTTCATGCATGTCGGCATCTCGGCGGAATCTATACGAAAGGACATCTCCAGCATCCTCAACATCACCAGCTGGTTCGTAGCCGGCATGCTGCTCGTGGGGTGCATGCTGGCCGCGCTCCTGGCCACGGCCATAACGCGCCCGCTGGGCGTACTGACCAAGGGGGTGGAGGCGGTGGGGACGGGAGACCTGGGGCTGAGAATCCCGCTGAGCGGGCAGGACGAGCTGGGCGTGCTGGCCGAGTCGTTCAACCGGATGGCAGAGAACCTCCAACAGACGACGGTTTCCAGAAACTATGTTGAGGAGCTCAATAAAAATCTGGAAGATACCGTCTTGCAGCGTACCTGCGCCCTGGAGGTGGCCAATGCGTCCCTGACGCAGGAGGTGGACCGACGCACGAGGGTCGAGGAGGAACTGCGCAGGTTCACCGAGGAACTCGAGGAGAGGGTAAAGGAGCGCACCGCTCAGTACGAGACCTCGAACCGGGAGCTGGAAGCCTTCTGCTATTCCGTTTCGCACGACCTCCGTGCCCCTTTGCGCCATATCAACGGCTTCAGCAGCATTCTCAGCGAGGAATATGCGTCCGGCCTTGATGCAAAGGGGCTGGACTATCTGCAGCGCATCTGCTCAGCCAGCGCCCAGATGGGCTTTCTCATAGACGACCTGCTCGAACTCTCGCGCATAACCCGCTCCGAGATCGCTCCCGAGCCGGTCGACCTCACCCGTATGGCACGGGAATGCGCGGATTGGCTGGCAGAGGCCGCTCCGGGGAGAAGGATAAGCTTCGTCATCGCCCAAGGCCTCGCCGCCGAAGGGGACCCCCGCATGCTCCGTCTCGTCCTGCAGAATTTGCTGGAAAATGCCTGTAAGTACAGCGCGCGACGCGAGGAGGCCATCGTGGAATTCGCCCGTGTCGAGGCGGACGGCGAGATGGCGTTCATGGTGCGGGACAACGGCATCGGCTTTGACATGGCCTATGTCGACAAGATCTACGGCGCGTTCAACCGTTTGGTCCGCTCGGAAGAGTTTGCCGGAACCGGCGTCGGGCTTGCAATCGTCAAGCGCATCGTGGAAAGGCACGGTGGGCGCCTGTGGGCCCATGGCGAGCCCGAAAAAGGGGCAGCCTTTTACTTCACCCTGTAGCTCGTCGCCCTGCCTCCTGCGTTGCCCGTTCCGGTACGGACCGCCCGACCTTCTGGAGTACAAGGGCGTTATCATACCCATCTGATCAACTACAGTCACTTTTAGGAGTAGATTTTGGCGAAGATGTTCTGCGTTTTGTTGTTGGTGTGCTCTCTGCTGGGCGGGTGCTCCCATGATTATGGAAAGCTTGCTTATGTTTCGACGAAACAGGTGAAACTCGACCAGCACAGCGCAAGGAAGGTCGGCGCAGATGTGATGGGAAAGGACGTTCACTGGTTTGTACTTCTGGATCCCACTTTTTCTATGCCACGTATGGACAAAGCGGTCGACGATGCCCTTGCCAAGGCTGGTGGAGATTTCATGACCGACGCGGAGTTAACCTATCGGTTCTTTTTCATCCCTGTCCTCTATTACAGAGTCTGGTTTGAGGTCAAGGGCGACGTATGGAAGCTTGATAAAACGGGCGCTGAAGGTAATTCCATACCCGTGCTTTGAGTAATGCAGAGCCAGTGTCATGGGCTTCCGGCGAGACCTCAGATTAGCGGCATGCCCTCCCCTTTTTGGACCAAGCATTGCCTAAACACGTTCTTATGGCAGTATTCTCGGTGTGCCTCCCCCCGCTCTTTGTCCCGGCACTTTCATAACCATCCCCCCTGCAGCAGAGCTACCCAGTTGCGGCACGAACAAAAACCCTCGAGAAACCCTAAAAGGAGGCTGTCATGCAACAGGTATCAGGAAAGCCCGAGGTGAAAAGTTTCAACAAGCCGGACGAAGTGAGGGAATTTCCCAACGGAAAGGTGGAGTTGATAAAGGTAGGAGGGGCTACAGTCGGAAGGGCTACCTTCAAGCCGGGGTGGCGGTGGTCGACGTCGGTTCAGCCGCTCGCGCAGACCAAAAGCTGTGAAGCTCCGCATTTCCAGTACCACGTCGCGGGGACCATCCACATCGTCATGGACGACGGTGCTGAATTCGATTGCGTCCCGGGGGATGTTTCCTTGTTGCCTATGGGCCACGACGCCTGGGTGGTTGGCGATGAGCCGGTGGTCATTGTCGATTTCCAGGGGATGGTCGATTACGCAAAGAGAACCTAGCGAAAGGTGCGAGCCGCCTTTCACGTCTGCGCGCTGCTGGGCATCGGCGCGCAGACGGTAGTTCCGCGCATGAGGCCTCATTCCCCCGGCTTCTTGCCAGCCATGCATCCCCCGCTTCCTGCACCACCTCACTCCCTGACCGCCTTATCCACGTCGAAGACGGATACAACCAACCCTGCGCCTGCGCGATCTGGAAGCAGATACGTCTTTAGTAAGTCGGCTGACCTGTCGATATGGATCCGAACACGCATCGGAGGGGTTCTGCATGCCGAATATGGACGAAATTGCCGGACGGGTCGAAAAGATCCTCACGGCCTTTGGAATGCGCAACACCCTGGTCGTCTTCTGCATCTTGCTCCTTGTCGTTTTGTATTTCCTTTCCCGAGTCACCGGGTGGCATGAGCTTGCAAAGTACTACCCCGCTCGCAACCCTTACCAGGGTAAATGGATAGGGCACGATCTCGATGAAGTAGAGGTCCGTTTCAGCTCCAGTACTGGCGTGAACTCGATCCGGTTGGGTGCGGATGCCCAAGGACTCTACATTTCGATGTGGATCGGGTACAGACCCTTCCACCCTCCCCTATTTATCCCCTGGAGCGACGTCACTGCTGTCAGGATTAAAGAGGTGCCTTGGATCAGGAAACCGAATCTGGTCAAATACATCTTTGCCATGGACCCCGATGTTCCCGTGTATGTCGGCACGGATATCGCCGAGGAGATCGAGAATCATTCGGAAGGACAATGGAAAATGCCGGAACTCAACTGATGGCAGACCCGTTGCTGCTGTCATTACTTCCACACAAGGTGAAATGATGAAACCTGCAGATTACCTAAAGACACTCATTCCGGTCGGCATAGTGCTATCCCTGACCCTGCAGAAAGGCAACGGAAGCCTGTTGATCTTCCTATTGCTCTTCTTCTTGTTGACCTCCGCTTACAGTGTCGTGCGGATGATCCGCAGACCCGCCGAGCGCAGGGTTCGTGGAACCAGGCTTGCTGTCTGGTTTGCCGCGTTTGTCCTGGCTTCCGGCACGCAGGGTTACTGGAGCGTAGCCTCTAAAAACAGTGCTGAACTGGCCTTGAAGGGCGTTTTGTCATACAAGGAGCGCGCAGGAAGGTATCCCGCCAGCCTCGCGGAGGTTGGTATGGATGACAACTCTTTGAAGGACAGATGGAAGATCCGCTACACACTCAAAGACGGAGTACCGTCACTGATTTACCCCGCACCGTTCATGCCGCTGGAGATGCACGAATTTGATTTCCAGACCGGCAAATGGCGGGAAAACGCCTTCTGATCCAGAGCTTTCCGGCTCTCATCCTGAAGCTACACCCCTTGAAGCTCTCGCTTGTCTTCCCTTCGAAATCATTTACCATCACCGTATTGCCCGCTGCCCCAGACGCACTCATCCGGGGCAGGCGTATGGCCACGCCATGACAAGATGCAGACACCACCGGTGTCACCGTCGGTGATCAGGAGGAACACACTATGCGTATAGCCAAGGAAGATGTTCCGGTCAGGATAGACGTGCCGGGTGCTGTAGCCAGGCAGAAACTGGATTTCGGGGATGCAACCGGATACGGCATGCTAAGCGGCGAATACTTCTCTATCGGCGCCGGCATGGATATCTCGCCTCTGCTCCAAGGGCTGGAGGGCGACCTTTGCCAGTCGCCGCATTGGGGATACCTTTTGAAAGGCGAGGTTACTGTCACGTTTTCAAACGGCACGCATGAGGTTGTCAGGAAGGGGGAACTCTTCTATTGGCCGCCAGGACACACGGTGAAAGTCGAACGGGACGCCGAGGTGATCATGTTCAGTCCGCAGCAAGAGCACAGCCCGGTGATTGACCACATGAGGAAAAAGTTGGGCCTTAGATAGCCATCGCCGGCGACCCGGCAGCGTGCTCGCAAGCGCTCTGGTGCGACAGGAATGCTGCAAGAGTTCGGAAGGGGGCGGCGGTTATCCTGTGGTCCACAGGTGGCAGATGAGGCACTGTTCCTTGGGAGGATGGTGTTCAGGAAGCGGCAGAGAGCTCGGGCCATGACAGGTGGCGCAGATGAGTTGGGTCTCCGCCTGGGTTCTGCCGCTTTTGATTGCATCGTAGAGCGGCTTGTGCCGGTCGTCCACCGGGACGTTCTTTCCTTTACCTTTGCCGGCTCCCATTGACAGGAAAACGATCAACACTGCCGATGCAGCGACAATCAACCAATTGCTTTTCTTCATTCTCGATCCTCATCTTTTTCTCCGGCTTCAGATCACCTTCGCTCCGGCGTTATCTTGGCCAGGAACGCCCGTATCCTCTTCGCGTTGGTTCCGACGTCGCTGATGCCGACCCTGGATACGGAGCGGATGTCGAGCAGCGATCGCTCCCCCGCGGGATAGATCCTGATCACGATGTCGTCCTTGAAGCCGAACCACAGCGTGGTATCGGTCGCCTCGATCCTCCCCTCGGCCGGCAGCTCGGCCACTATGTCCCACCCCATGTCACGTGCGGCCAGTAAGGCCGACTGGAAGGCTTCTTCCTTGGGGACCGGCAACACCACGGTCTTCAGGTCCGGGTATGCCCTTAGTTGCTGCGCCGCCACTTCCGCTCCCCCATACCGGACGCCTCCGCCTCGCGCGGAGCTGATGGCGACAAACCCGGGCGGGTTATTGAGGTCGGTGGAGATATCGTGAATGCGGGGGTAGCTCTGTGCCTGGATCTTCCAATACAAGGGGATTGCGAAGGCGGCGATTGCCAGGAGCAGGGCAAGCAAGGAGACGATGACCCCCAAGAGATGCCGTTTCCGGAGGGACAACGCTCCGGAAACCAATGACAACAAGGCGCAGCCAAGCCCGATATAGGCAGCTGCCTTGATGAGGTTGAAACCGGTCCGGAAGTGCCAGAGGTTCATCCTGGCTCCCACACCTGACGACAAAAGCAGGAAGACGGCAAAGACGGCAAAGGCTGCCGCGACAAGCGGCAGCACAAGCTCGGTGCTGCGGGCGGAACGCGTTTTTCCTTCCATTTTCAAGGCACCTCCCACACCCCTGCCCCTTGTAGATCGGCAGGATGTCTGTCTTGCGGCAATAGCTTGGGTCGTCTTTCATCGTGGCTGCCCCCTGTTCCTGCGCGCGGGGGGCAGCCACGATGACTCGTATTTTCCGGATCCTCTCCGTGGCTAACGGCTTTGCGGCACCATGCCGGCGATTATCCCGGCGCCGTTGGGAAGCTCTATCGCCAGGCGGCGCACGTCTGTCGCTCCTGCATCCCTTAGCATCTGGATGAGCTCTCCCTGGCTGTACGACTGCCCCTCGGGGGTGCCAAGCAGCATGTTGAGGGAGAAGAGCGCCGGGAACGCGGGCGAGTCCCTGGTGTCGTCAAGGATGAATTCCTGGATCAGGATCAGACCGCCGGGCTCCAGCGCGGTCACTGCATTCTTGAGCACCCTGGCACAGGTTTTCGGTCCGATGCCATGCAGCACGTGCGACAGCCAGGCGACATCGAAGCCTTTCGGCAGATCGTCTTTTTCGAAATCGACAGCAATGAAGCCGACGCGGTCCGAAAGGTCGAAGTGGGCCACGGTCCGCTCGGCGAAGCTGCGCGTGGTCGGCAGGTCGCAGACGACAGTGTCGAGCCAGGGGTTTTGCTTGGCAAAATAAATGGCGTATGTCCCGGGGCCTCCGCCCACGTCGAGCAGGCGGCGGCGACCGGAGAGATCGATCTGGGGCACGATCTTTGGGGCCAGCAGATTGGCGAGGTTGAACATCCCCATCAGGAAGCTTTCACGCGACGACTCCACATCCTCGTGGGAGACCCGCTCGCGGACAGGCTTGCCGCTTTTCACGGCCTGATCCAGATTGCTCCAGCCAGAAACCAGGTGGTGGTGATGCATGATGATGTGTCCGAGGTATTCATGAGAGTCCCTGGACAGGAATTTCGCGGCAAAGGGGGTGGCGATGAACCCTTCCCCCTGCTTTTCCAAAAGCCCCAGCGCCGACATGGCATTCAACAGCATCCCAAGGCCGCGGCTGTCGCATCCCAGTTCGAGTGCCAATTCGTCCGTTGCCATTGGGGCACCGGCAACAAAGGTGAAGATGTCGAGCTTCACTGCGGCGTGCAGAGCGCAGGTGCTCCAGTAGCTGCCGGACAACTCAAGGAGTTCTGCCGGGGTCCAGTTTCTCTTTTCCAAGTTCTCCTCCTTTGAATGCTTCCATTGCAGATCCCTGGATCTCCTGTCAGGCAAGGGACGGACTGTGCTCGAAGGGCACCAGGAAAACTAACAAAACCACTGAACTCGGCAAGTCTACCCGTCGCCTCTGGGTCAGTCAAGCTCTCAAGAGGGGCAACGCCCGGCGAGAGAGTGTCGGCTGCGGCGGATGACACTATGAACGCCCTCCCGTCATAGCACCTGTTTCCCTCTCACCCAGTGCTTGAGCGCGACAGTAGTGCCGCTCCTACATTCCGTTCCATGCAAAAGGAGGGTGGCATTGCCCACCCTCCTTTTTGACGATGATTGCTGCTGTCCCGGCCGGGTACGCCCCCTACCTGAGGACCGGGGGCTTGATCTCGTGCTCGGGTCTGGGCTGGAGCTTCTTCGAGCCGCGGTCGGTGGTGTACTTGGAGAGCTCCAGGTCGATCCTGTCAGGCACGCGCTCCCCCGCCTTGGCCAACAATTGCCGCAGTTGCATGTCCGCCTTGGCTGCGTGCCCGGCTGCGTCGGCGATGATGCGCATCGCCTCCTGCGGGTTGTGGAAGCCGGTGGAGTTTTCGGCACCGACAAAGACGACCCTGTAGAAGGCCTGCTCGTAATGTTCCCTGGCGATGCCGTAGGCGTCCATGTCGATGCTTTTGCCGGCGCCCTTCGATCTGTTTGCCATTTCGAACAGCTTAGCAACGGCAGCGGTCGCGTAACCTGTCTTCAGGTACTCGATCATGAAGGTGTCCTGGATACGGATAACCTTGGCGCGCAGCTGCTCCGGCGTTTCGCCGTGGCACCCGGCACAGGTACTCATGTCCCCTTTGAGCGGACTCATGATCCTGTGGTCGGTCACCTTCTGCCCACTGGCAGTCATGATCGGCATGTGGCAGTCGGCACAGGAGACGCCGGCCGCCCAGTGCGGGCTCCCTTTGGAGTAAAACTCGTACTCCGGATGGCGGATGAAGCCCAACTTGAAGCCGGTTACGCTCTGGCTCCATTCGAGATGAGCGGGCGAGCTCTTGATCTGCTTGATGATGTTCTCGACGGTGATGTTTCCGACCTTGCTCCCGCCCCACGGGAAGACGACGTCGGTGGATTTCATCTCCTTGTTCTTGGGGATCATGTAGGTGACGTGGCACTGGGCGCAGACAAGGGTCCTTCTATCTTCGACGGCCGACCTGGCCTGGTCCACGCCGATCTCCTTCAGAGCCTTTCCAAGGGTGAATTCCCTGGCCGGCCTGAGAGCCATCCCCCGGTATTCGTGGCAGTCGATGCAGGCGACGCCCAGGGTCTGCTTGTCCTTGGGCAGCCGCTCCAGCACCTCCTTGTACGGGGTGGAAAAGTAGGCCGCCCCCATCTCCTTGTGCAGTTTCGGCGCATAGGGGGTCTTGCAGGTCAGGCATGCGCCGCCGGCCTTGAGCCGGCCCGGCGCCACCTCAAGCTGGTCCTGGACCATGTAGTAGTGCCCGCGCGGTTCGTTGTACTCCTCTCCGAAACCCCAGCCGTTGTAGAGCAGCGCGAGGAAGGGATACTCGTCCAGCTTGTCGCGCCGCTGCTCGCCTGCGTCGTACCCCCTCTTGTATTTGCTGAGCCCCGCCGGCGTCGGTTCGCTGGTCAGTTTCCACTGTTGGTAATGAATCGGGTACAGTTTCCCCCAGCGTGCAGGGTCCATGGCGGCATCTACCGGGTCGACAGCTCCCTCGGCGAGCTCAGCCGGCTTTGCGCTCTCGGCTGTACGATAGCTGCAGCCCGACCAGATTACGGTTGCGGCCATGACTGCCAGGACGGCGACGGTGCATCTCTTTGCGTATTTCTCGCGCATCTCTTACCCCCTGTGTTTGGCGTTAAAACAGCAACGGCGACGGTCACATCTGGAAGTTCAGGAAAAAGACCTATCGAGTCTATCATCACTTTTATTTAATGGCAGCAGGCGGGTCGATATTTCGGCAGAGAAGCGGGAGGTTGGATTGGTAGGAGGTTCGGCAACCGTAGCACTGAAAAGGCCCCCGCCTGCCATGCATGGACAAGAGGGGATGGGGTGGACGGGACTACCCCATGGTGAGCTTGTTTTTTCCGGCTCCCTTGCTCTGATACATGAGGGTGTCGGCACGTTGCAGCAAGGAATGAAGCGAATCGTCGTGCAGCGCCATGGTGGCGCCGATGGAAATGGTGACCCGCAGTTTCCCGCCCGCCTCCAGCAGGAACGACTTTTCAACCAGCCTGCGCAAACGCTGCCCCATGTGCTTCAGGTTGGCGGGGGAGACATTGCGCACCACCCCCACGAACTCCTCTCCACCCCAGCGGCCGTACAGGTCGAAGGGGCGCGAGTTCGCGCTCAGCGTGCCCGCGACAAACTGCAGCACACGGTCCCCGGTCTCGTGGCCGTACTTGTCGTTCACCCTTTTGAAGTCGTCTATGTCCATGAAGAGCACGCCAAACGGTATGCCGTAGCGGCTCATCTCCTCGAGGCGGGCCTCGAGCTCACGCTCCAGGTAGCGCCGGTTTGCCAACTGCGTCAGCCCGTCCAGGAGCGCGAGCTTCTCGAGTTCCTGCAGCCTGAGGGAGTTCGCAGTGGATTTGCTGCTGTCGGAGAAGATCTCCACGGCGCCGATTATGTTTCCCTGTTCATCGGCAAGCGGCGTGACGCGGACCGACACCGGCACCCTGTGCCCGTTCTTGTGGTGCAGGAACACCTCCGCGTCGTGCGCGTCACCCGTTTCGATGGTTTCGCCCAGGGGACATTCCCCGCAGCAAAGGTTGATGCCGCTGTCAGCCACGTGGCAGAGTATGTTGTCGGCGCAATGCTTGCCGACCACCTCCTCGGCCGTGAAACCGGAGATCTGTTCCGCGGCACGGTTCCAAAAAACGATCCTCCTGTCCCTGTCGACTATATACAGGCCGTCGCGCAGGTCGTCGATGATCTTCTTGTATGAGTTCTCATTGAGATGCACGGCCAGCAGGCTCCTTGATCCTGTGCAGAAACGGGCGGCCCAAACGGCAAACATAGCGACTTCACGGCTGAGGCAGGTGCGGCTGGCGATGCTGGCGGGGACGGTACAGGAATTAAGACGGTGTCCCGAAGCTGTTAATGAGTATAGTTGTGGATCCCCGCATTGTCAAAACAACAGTTGTTTCTGCAGGAGGAACTTGTGAACTGCCGCGTTGAAAAAAAAAGGACCGGCAGCAGTGGCGGGGAAAGCTTATTGAGGTGTACGGAAGGGAACTGTCAAATGTCAGCTCTTTAACTTGTCGTCACGATCTGGCAGCTCGCAATAACTGCCAGAGAGAGCACAGATAGCAGGGAGGCAAACGCGAGCCTTCTTTTGATCCGGGGGGATAACCCTTTGTCGGGGTGCGGCAGACCGGTCGCGCCACGCAAAGAAGCGGTGGCGGCCGGGGGGGGGCGGCCGCCTCCGCATCAAACGCCGAGGATGAGGCCTTCCAACAGCCCTGAATCGCTCACCTTGAAGGTGGTGAAACCGAAAAGCCGCATGGTGGTGAGCACCACCAGCGTTCCGGCTATAATCAGATCTTCCCTCCCCGGTTCCAGCCCCTTCACCAGGAGCCGCTCGGCCGGGGTGAGCGGGAGCAGCCTTTGAAAGATCTCCTCGACTGCGGCAAGCGGCATGGTGTGGTTGTTCACCCGCTTGTAGTCGTAGTCCTCCATGCCGAGGTCGATCGCGGCCAGGGTGGTGGCCGTCCCGGCGGTGCCGAGCAGGGTCGCCTTTCCGAAGCGCTCGGCGAGCCCCTCCCCTGCCAGTTCCTGCTTGAGGATGGTCAGTTCGCGGCGGATCTTGTCCTCCATCTCAGCCACCCCGGCCTTTCCTTCGGTGAGCCTCACCACGCCGATGGGAAGGCTTCTGGAAAAGATCGGCTGAACGTCCGCGGCAAGCGTGTACTCGGTGCTCCCCCCGCCCACGTCGAAGACGGCAAGATCGCAATGCGTCTCGTCAAGGATGGAGGCGACCCCGCTGAGGGTAAGATTCGCCTCCTGCGTGCCGTCGATGACCTCTAGTGCTATGCCGGTCTCGGCCAGCACTCTCGCCACGAACTCCTGCCCGTTTCGCGCGTCCCGGACGGCGCTGGTGGCAACGGCTCTCAGCCTCGCCACCCCGTGGCGCGAGATATCCTCGGCGAACTGCCTTAGTGCCGTGACAGAGCGCAGCTGCGCCTCTTCTGAGAGCCCGCGCTCCCTGGTGAAACCGCCCCCCAGCCTCGTTATGATCCTTTTCAGCAGTATCTGGCTGTAGGGGTCCCGGTCTGCGATCAGGAGCCTCGCGGTATTGGTGCCGAGATCGATGGCCGCCACTGTTTCAGTCATAGGTTGATTCCTTTCTTCTGCGCGATGATGGAGAAACCGAGTTGTGAGATCTTTGAGAAGCAGACGATCATGTCGCCGTAGAGAAGACCTGCCACGATGTTGCATTTGCCGCTTTTTAACCTGCGCATATGGCTCATCTGCAGTTCATCCTCAATGGAGGCCACCTCGGCTTTCAGCCGGGAGGGGTCCTCGTCCTCCCCCTTGAGGATGCGCTCGCAAAGCGACACCACCTCGCCGACCTTGGTTGCGAAGCGCTTAAGCTCATCCATGGCCGAGGCCGAGAAGCGCAGGCGCTCCTCCTTCTTGCGCAAAAGATAATTGAGAACCGCCTCTGTCTGGTCCCCCACAAGCTCGATCTCGTTCACCATCTGCAGCATGACAGGTATCTCGACGGCACGCTCGCGGGAGAGGGTCTCGCGGGAAAGCGCGACCAGGAACTGGGACATGTCGCGGTGCAGCACGTCAAGGACCAGTTCCTTGTCCCTGATGGCGGCGACCACCTTGGGGTTGAAGGAGTCGAACTGCGACACCAGCTCACGGTGCATGGCGCCGGCGATGCTCCCCATGCGGATGAGTTCGTTCCAGGCCTGCACCAGCGCGATGGTCGGCGTCTTTATCACCCTCGTGTCGATGAACCTTGGGCGCGGCTCGCTCTCGGAGCGGCGGGTCAGAAGCAGGTTTTCAGCGGAGCGCGCGATGAAGCCGATCATGGGAAGGAAGATCAAAAGCGACGCGACAGTGAAGACGGTGTGGGCGTTGGCGAGGTGCCGGGCTATGTGGGGACGTGCCGCCTGGATGACCGCCGGAGTCGCCCCTCCGTCCAGGATCCCCGAAAGGTCCCCCGGGGAGAGGAGCTCCACCGCGCGCAGAAAGAGCGGGAAGAAGATGAGCCCGAGGGCGATGGCGCCCCAGTTGATGGCCAGGTAGATGATGACCGCCCTCTTGGCAGCCTGGCTGCCGCCGATGGAGGCGATGAGCGGAATCAGGGCGGCCCCCGCCACCTCGCCTATCACCATGGCGATGGCGGCGTCATAGGGGAGGACGCCGGCCGAGGCGAGCGCGATCACGATGCCGAGCGTGGCGCTCCCCGACTGCACCACGAAGGTGAGCAGGGCGCCTAGGAGGACGGCTGCGATGCGAACGGAGACGAGCCCTTCGTGCAAGCCGGCCATGATGGCGCTCTCGCTTAGGGGGAGGCTGGCCCCCTCCAGGATGGACAGCCCGAAGAAAACAAGCCCCACGCCGAGCAGCAGCCCGCCGAGCTGCGCCAGTTTCCTGCTGCGTGAAAAGAAGCTGAGGAATACCCCGACGGTAATGGCTGGCAGAGCCAGTGCGGAAATCCTGAAGGCGATGATCTGGATGGCGAGGGTCGTGCCGATGCCGGTCCCGAGAAGGACGCCGAGGGCCTGGTACAGGGAGAGCAACCCCGCGTTGACGAAACCGACCACGAGGACGGAGGCCGCGGAGCCGGATTGCAGAAGCGAGGCAAGGCAGCTGCCGATCAGCGGCGCGGCCAGCCGGTTGCCGGTCCCCTTTTCCAGGAGCCGCCGCAGCCGCTCTCCGCTCACCTTTTGCAGCCCTTCGGACATGGTGCGCATGCCGAGGATGAAAAGCGCCAGACCGCCCAGCGCCTCAACGATGTAAGACCAGGAGGTGGGAAACATATGGATGCCAGGTTCAGGTTGAGGTTGAGGGTTAAGATTTAGACAAAGTCAAAGTTTAAGGCTGAGACCAAGAAGACCGAGAAAAAGCCTGAGGCCTGGTTGTTTCAGGGGTACTGACAAGAAAGGCGCCTTGCGGGCGTGCGCAACCCGGAAGGCGCCTGATGGGGCCATCTGCAAGGTTTCCTTGCTCTTGATGCAGCAGCTGCCTGTTATCCGGATACCTTCTCTTTCAGCTCTTTGCCGACCTTGAAAAAGGGAAGCTTCTTCGCCTTCACCGAGATCGACTCGCCCGTTTTGGGATTCCTGCCGGTGTAGGCGTCATACTCCTTCACCACGAAGCTGCCAAACCCCCTGATCTCAATCCTGTCGCCAGAAAGAAGGGCGTCGGTCATCGAAGCGAAGACTGCATTGACCACTTCCTCGGCTTTTTTGAAGGAAAGGGTCTTCTTGGCAGCGAGAGATTCAATGAGTTCCGATTTGTTCATTGTCCACCTCCGGAGCACCTAGTTTACGTTAACAGCATCCCTTGAGATATTTTTTGGCGAGGTATTTCACCTCGTCCTTACGCCCCTGGCGGTCAAGTATCGGAACCAGTCGCTCTGCCGCGGATTTTGCCACGCTCGGGATCTCCAACGCCCGGGACCACATCTCTATGGCGCGGGGCTCGTCGCCGGACAGTTCGTGCAGTTCGCCCAGCATGAACTGCGCCTGGTCGACGAGAATCCCAAGCTCGAGCATCCGCTCCACGGCGGCTATCGCCTCGGGGAACCTCTGTCCACCGGCCATCAGCTGCACCAAGGCCATGCAGCAGACCGCGTTGGTCGGATTAAGGGAAAGAGCACGATTCAGAAGGGCCTCGCTCTCATGAAGCCGGCCCGCCCTGAACATTATAAGTGCGAGTTCGTAAAATACAATGTCATTTTCACCAGATAACAGCATTTCTTGCAAAATCGGGAAAGCCTGGGCGTCATTTCCGTCGTGAATGAGCAGGTACGCCTTGGTGAACTGCGGTCCAAGAGCGGCATACCTGGCGGGCAGGTCCCCGGGGAGGGGCTGCACCATGAGGAAGAACTGGTCCTCCAGGGAGAGGTCGGTCTCCGTGATTTCCTGCGCCGGTGCAGAGTGGCCGTGGGTGCCGCAAGAGGTGCAGGACCCTCCGCCGTGCTCCTTGTAGCCGCCGGCAGGTTGCGCGGCTGCAGGGGGCGCAGGGGAAGCGCCGGCCGCAGCCGCGCCTCCCGGCTGCTGCACCCGTGCCAGGCCGGCTTGCGCCTTTGACTTGATGCCATGGTCGACGGCAAGCTCGGCCGCGAGGGTGAAGTGATCGTAGGCCTTGGCCAGCTCCCCTGCGTTTAGCGAATGCTCACCCTCTTGCAGGTTCAGCTCGCCCAGACGGTTGCCGGCTAGCTCCAGCCCCTGGCGAATCGCACTCTCGTCATAGGTGGCATCGGCCGGGCAGAGTTTGAGGGCCTCCAGAAAATCGACCCGCGCGTCGGCGAAACGCTCGGCTGCCAGGTGTTTCGCACCCTTGCTCTGGTAATGAAGATGATCCTTCTTGCTGAAAAGTCCGAATAGCATGCGCCCCTCCGCCTTGGATTTGATGTTGGAATCTATACACGTGCAAGCTCGGTTACGCTCTCCAGATGGTACGTCTGGGGGAACATGTCCACCGGCTTGGACCTGGTAACGCGGTACCCGTTCCCTCCCAGGATGGCGAGATCGCGGGAGAGCGTTGCCGGGTCGCAGGAGACGTAGATGATCTTTTCAGGAGCAAGCAGTGCGATGTCGGCGGCCGCCTCGGCACCGGCGCGGGGCGGATCGAGGATGACCAGGTCGAAGCGCTCCTTTCTCTTTGCCATGCGCCTGACAGCCTGCGCGGCGTCGCTCACCAGGAAGGAGGCGTTTCCGATACCGTTTGCCTCGGCGTTCGCCACGGCGTCTGCGATCGAGGGGGCGTACCCCTCCACCCCCACCACCTCGGCGGCATGGGGTGCGACCGGGACCGAGATGTTGCCGTTGCCGCAGTACAGATCGAGCACCCGTTCGCTCCCCTTCAGCCCGCCCCACTCCCACACGGTGCGGATCAACTCCAGGTTCTGCCGGTAGTTCACCTGGGAGAACCCGCCCCTGCCAAAGGATAGCCTCATCTCGGCGGAGCCGGGGAAAAGGCCGGCAGGTATGCCGTAGCTGAGCGAATCGATGCCGAAGGCCGGCAGCGGCGCTTCCTTGTCACCGCTCCTGACGAAGGCGCCGGAGATGGAGGGTAGCTCCTGGCGGCAGGCGACGAGCCGCTCGACAAGCCCCCTGGGGTCGCTCCCCTTGAAGTGCAGGATGGCGACGCTCTGGCCGTCGTCGCCCATGGCGAGGTCGATCTGGGCGATCTGCCCGACCTGCGGGAGACCGGGGAGCAGGGCGCGGAGTTCGCGGGAGATCCGGTTCAGCAAGGGGTCCGCCAGCGGGCATCCCTCCCCGAAGTCGACCACCTCGTGGGAGCCGGACTTGAAAAAGCCAAGGGAGAGCTTCCCGCTCCTGCCGGAGAGCTTGAGCTGGACCCTGGAGCGGTAGCCGTAGCATGCAGGCGAGGGGGCGACCGGGAGCACGGTCTCCCTGGGGACCTTCCCGATGCGGCTCAGGTTGTCGGCGAAGATCTCCCCCTTTTGCTTCAACTGCTCCGGGTAAGGGAGCTGTTGCCAGTCGCATCCGCCGCAGACGCCGAACACGGGACAGCAGGGAGCGACCCGAAGCGGCGACGGTTCCAAAAGCTCCAGCACCTCCCCTGCGCAAAAGGAGCGCTTCTCCTTGACCACCCGGATGCGGGCCCGGTCTCCGGGGGCGGTTAGCGGGACGAAGCAGGCCTTTCCCTCCACCCGCCCGAAACCGGCACCGCCGTAGCACATCCGCTCGATGGCGACTACTGCCTCATCCATGGATGCCGCGCAGTGGCACGAAGGACTTCGCCCGGCCGGTGACCCGGCTCAGCTCGGCCTGCACCAGCTTCTTGGGGAAGGACGCCACGTTGAAGTAGCCAAGCGAGTGATCGACGAACTGCTGGACCACCTTCTCGACCACCCCCTCTATGGAATCCGTTGCGACCCCCTGGTGCTCGATGTCCTTGCAATAGCTGACAGTTGCGCCGAGCAGCTTGAGCGCGTCCTGGTGGGCGTTGCCGTCCTCGAAGAGATCCGGGGTCAGCGGCACCTCGCAGCTTATCTGTATCCTGACTTGGTGGTAGTCGCCGAAATAGCGACGGGTGGCATCGAAGAATCTAATGGTAAGCCCGTTGGCAAGCGGGATCTCCCTGATCGGTTTTTTCATGTAAAGCCCTATTCCTTGGAAAAATCTCGCCATATTTCTAGCATGTTAAGGAAATTCTGTAAATAGCGGATCATGTGGGGGGCGAATTCCCTTGTCGCGTGAATTGCAGCTTGCAATTTTAAATAAATATTTGTAGACTCACAGATTGTTAAAGTAGCCACTAGAACCGGCCAGGAGAAAAAATGAGCAAGGAAGAAGCAATCGAAGTAGAAGGGACGGTCATCGAGCCGCTTCCCAACGCAATGTTCAAGGTGAAACTTGAAAATGACCACATGGTGCTGGCACACATTTCCGGCAAAATGCGCAAGTTCTTCATCAAGATTCTGCCGGGCGACAAGGTGACCGTAGAACTCTCACCGTACGACCTCAGCCGCGGTCGCATCACGTATCGCGCCAAGTAGCCCTCCCAAAACATCACCGGCATCTGTCCCAGCCATCCTCATTCGCTGCAAGGCACATACGGATAAACCAAGGACCAGCAGGGTTTAGCGCGCGCGTAGCCTGCTATCGCGCTGGATTTTTATCTTATTACACTGTCAAGAGAAGGAAGAGCACATGTATACTGCAGCCGATCTGAAAAAAGGTCTGAAGATCGCCATCGACAACGAGCCGTACATCATCACCCACTTCGACTTCGCAAAGCCGGGGAAGGGGCAGGCGCTTTACCGCACCAAGATGAAGAACATGATCACCGGCTCCACCATGGACCGGACCTACCGTTCCGGCGAGACCTTCGAGCCGGCCCGCCTTGAAGACCGCACCATGCAGTACCTCTACAAGGAAGACGATCATTACTGCTTCATGGACAACGACACCTTCGAGCAGATCCACATCAGCGAAGACGCCATGGGCGATGCCAAGAACTACCTGATCGACAACCT
>CAZFMI010000021.1:0-55611 GCA_964519915.1 uncultured Geomonas sp. | reverse complement strand
TTCCCATCTCTTACCTCTCGAAAACCAGGGGCTCCCCCCCAGTCCCTAGTCCCTGCAGTTAGTGGCCTTTCTGTGCATGGAGCTGAAGATCATGTCCAGCACGGCCTTTTGCTTGGCCTCGTACTTGTTCAGCACCGCAAGACAGGTCCCCATGGGAAACTGCTCGTGCAGGTAGTCCGAATCGCGCCCCGATAGTATCACGATCCTGTTCTTGTCCATGCCGAGCGACACGGCAAAGGCGAAGATCTTGGAACCGTCGAGCATCGGCATTTCCAGGTCGACCAGCAGCAGGTCCACCTCCTCCTCTTTCAAAACGGTGAGCGCCTGAAGAGGGTCCGTACACGCCGCCACGTCGAGCAGCGGATAGAGCGCACGGATCTTCTCCGTCAGCGCTTCGATAAAAGGTGCATCGTCGTCTACTATAAGAATCTTTCCCATCACTACCTCAACGTATCACTTAAGAACCCGGGTCGCAGCGGTGAGAACCGGGAAGGGGACATTCAGATCCAGTGTTTTTGCTGCTCTCAGGTTCACGATCAGATCGACCCGCTTCGGCGTCACCACTGGAAGATGGAAAATCTTCTTTCCAGCCAGTATGCGCGCGACATACTCCGCAGCCAGCTGTCCCTGCTCGACCGGGTCCGCCTCCAGGGAGAGGATGGCTCCCCTCTGGGCCGCCCCCGGCATCTGGGAGATCACCGGTATCTTCAACTCGTTGGCACGGTGCACGATCTTCTCGAAGTTCCGCCCGCCGGCCGTGCATTCGGTGACGTAGATGCAGTCGACGCGGGCGGCGAAAAGCGAGGCGAGGGCCGCGTCGAATCCGGCCGCAGAGGCGAGATTGGCCTCGACCAGCGCAACTCCCGACTGGGCGGTGATCTTTCTCGCCTCCTTCAGCTGCACCAGGGATCCCTCCTCGCGGGTAGCGCAGACCACACCGAGCGATCTCATCGGCTTCAGTTCCATGGCGGTCCTGACCAGGGTTACCAGCGGCACCTTGGAGCTGATGCCGGCCGTGTTGCGCCCGCTCGATACCATGCTCCTGGCTACCCCGGTCTCCACCGGGCCGTACACGTCGGCGAAAACGACGGGTATGTCGTCGACTTCGCGCAAGGCCGCCAAGGTGGCGGAGGTCCCGTAGGCGACGATCACATCGGCGCCGATGGCGCTGAATTTCCTGATGCTGTTGGACCAGGAGATCAGGTCCGGGTTCGGGGTCTGGGTGATCACTTCCACGTTGCTCTGGTCATAACCCTTCAGCACAAGCGCCTTCACGAATGACTTGTGGGCCTCCCGGTAACGGGGGAGGTCGCACGTCAAGAGTGCCGCCACCAGCTTCCCGGCCGCACGGGAGTCGGACGCGGGGACGAACGCGCATAACAAGAGCAGCAGAGCTATGGAACGTATCAGCGTCAGGATATCCACCCCTTGTTCACCATTTTGCCGCCACGACGGCTAGCAGTGCGTGTGCTGTGCCGTTGTAGGCGCTTTGGGCGCTTTTCTTCTCGTCGTAGTTCCTCAACGAGTACTCCAGGGAGGTGGAAAGCACGCTGTTGAAGCGGTATTCCCCGCGGGCGGAAATGGCGTTTTGCACCGTATCGGTCTCGCTCACCTGTTGAACCCCGGTGGTACTTCCGAAAAAGACAACGTTGAAATCGGTCGACTGCGGCTTGAATGCCGAGGCAGACCGGATCTGCTGCAGCATGAGCGAGAGATCAAACTTCTCGCTCATCGCGTAGGAGGCGTTCAGGCCATACACGTGGGAGCGGCTGGTGAACTCGGAGGCCGCCTCGCTGCCGACCAGGACACCGGTGAACAGTACAGGCTGACCGGCCTTGGCGTGCAGGTAGGAGTAGTTTCCCCCAACGGTAAGCCTGGGAACAGGGACGACCCATGCCCCGATGCTGGTGTTCTCGCTGCGGCTGTCCCTGGAGCGGAGCGGGTGCGCCAGGTAGTTGAGCGGCACGAAGGGGAAATCCACCAGGAAGTACTCGACCTCGTCATTCTCGTCGCGCCGGAAAACGGCGTGCGCCGTCACACCCCAGGCGTTGCTGCGGCTGTAGGTCGCCAGGAGCTTCCCCTCGCGCCGGTTCTGGAAAGACGCCCCGTAGGAGGGGTGGTCGGTGGAGGCGTAGCTTAGGTGGGCACTGCTGCGAAGCCCCTTGACGGGCCGGTAGTACAGCGCCATGGACCCGGTGTGGGTCGAAGAGCGCTCCGGCAGCGCCCATGCGGTAAGGGAAGGCACCTCGGAGACGTTGCTTCTCTTCAGGAACTCGCCACGATACTCGGTCACCAGGGAAAGGTTCAGGCGCGGCTTGTAGGAAAGGGAGGCTGTCACCATATCCTTGGTGGAGTCAACGGGCCTTTTGAGCACGTTGCTGGTCAGTTCGGGACTCCGGTTGCCGTACTCCCGCTCCTGGCGCCGGTACTTGACGGCCAGCGAATACCGGGGGTCGGGGGTGTAGACGAAATCGCCCGCCGCATTTTGCAGGTATGCCTTCGAGTGCCTGGAGCCGATGCCGTCGGAGAGCCTGGAGAGATTCTCCCGTTCCTCTATGCTGTAGGAGGCACCGGCAACCAGCCCGCCATCGAGAGCGCTGTGCATTTTCCAGGTGTGCGAGATAAAGCTGCTGTCGGGATTGTCGTTGTGCTGCTGAGCCCCCCCCACCCTGACGATGTTGCCGGTGGCGGGGTCCTGGTAACCGTGATAGTTGGCGACCGGCGCCGGAAGCTTGTCTTTAAAGGCGCGGAACCTGAAATCGTAGATCACGTCCACCGCCCCAAGGTGGGCGTCGAGCCCAAAACGCCCCTCCTGTGTCTGCTGGTCCACGCCACGCGACTGGGCATAGATCGTGTTCAGCGGCCCCTCGAACGCCATGTCCGCGAAACGCTGCTGGACGGTCCCCTCCTTGAGATACCTCCAATACCCCAGGTTCACATGAAGCGGGAAATTGTGCAGCCGGTAGCGGAAGTCGGCGCGGTCCTGGACCACGCTGACGCCGTAGCGCGTGGCGCTGCTGTCCTGCTGGGCCGGTAGGTAGTCGGCGACAAGCGGAGGGTCGGTCGGGTTGGGCGGAAGTTCGTTTCGGAAGGCCGTGAAAGGCTCGCTGAAGAGCAGTTCGCGGTCAAGGTTGTGATAAAGCGACTCCGTCCTCAGGTGCAACCGGTAGTCGCCCCGGTAGTCCAGCAGAAGATCGCCGTGGTAATCGTTCTCGTTGAGATAGAAGCCATCCAGCTCGAGATTGCTGTCCTTTTCCATGTGACGGTAGAAAAGGCCGCCGCTTCTGCTGGATTCCAGGAACCCGTACTCAAGGGCGCGTCCGGCATAGCCGTCCCTGAACAGGAAGTTGTACCCGAGCGAGCCCCCTTTTTGCTCCAGTACCTCCACCTGCCGGTCGTATTCGGCCGGGACCGCGTTCGCCTCCACCGAAAGCTGCGGGTCCGGCTCCTCGACCAGGTTGATCCCGGCTCCCACTGCCGAAGGCGTTTCGGCCTCCCCCTGCGCCGCGGATACGCCCCCGGCTGCGAGCAGCAGCAAGAGAAGAGGTGAGATTACGGTTGATACGAGATCAAGCGATTTGTCCACCGTCCGGCTCCTTTGGCGATTACTGGCGCAGCGTGCCCCTGCCAGTGACCGCCTGGGAGGGGGTATCGCTGCCGTGGACCTGGGAATGACAGTCCGTGCAGCGGTTGGTAAAGAGTTGCTTCAAACCGGGCGCAGGCGTTGTCAGGTCGGCATTTACATCGCTTGCCAGATGCCCCGCGTGGCACTGCAGGCAGAGAAACGGCATCGAGGCGTTCAAGAGGTTGTTATTCACCGAACCGTGCGGGGTATGGCAGTTCATGCAGTCCTCGGTCACGTCGCCGTGCTCGAAGGCGAAGGGACCCTGCTTTTCCATGTGGCACTTGGTGCAGGTGTCCTTGGTGGAATTCCCCCTGAGCAGCCGCTCCTGCGTCGAGCCGTGCACCTCGTGGCAGTCGACGCAAAGCATCTTCTTCTCACGCAGCGGGTGATGGGAGAAAAGGGAGCTCTCCGCCTGCACCTGGGGGTGGCAGCTATAGCACATCTCCGACATCCGTTCGCGGCTCACCTTCTGATGGGGCCCCTGGTGCAGCTTGTGACAGTCGAAGCAGCTCACCTCGTTGACGGCGTGGGCGCTGGAGCGCCAGTGGGCCAGCGCCGGTATGGATGCGGCGGAGTGGCATTTAAGGCAGATGAGGGACTGCGCCTGGGGTGGGAGGTTCATTATGTCCAGGAACTTCGTGGTGTCGCACTTCTTCTTGAGCCGGTCGTTCAGCTCGGGGTCGTCTTCCAGGTGGGCGATGGCGAGGCTTCCAGGGCCGTGGCACGATTCGCAGTTCACCAGGGGAAGGCCGGTCTCCGGCTTTATCTGCTCGCCGTGCGTGCTGTGGCTGAAATCGTTGTTGATCTTGTCGTGGGCGTGGCACTTGGAGACGCAGTTGCTGGTGCCTACGTACTCGGCGTCGAGACGCCCCACTATCATCTTCTCGTACTCGCGCGTGGGAAGAATCGGCCTGCTTTGCCTGAGTTCGGCGCAGGAGAGGGAGATCAGGGGAACGAGCGCCGTGAGGATCAACATTTTGCCGCGGCGCAGCAGACGTGCAGATGCCATCTATTCCCCCCTTATCCCCTTGGTAGTGGTGTAGATGAAACCACGCACGATCGGGTTCTCGCTACGCTTGATCTCCCGCGGCGTCCCCACCTCGACTATGGAACCGCCGTGCATCATGGCGATACGGTCCGAGATGTAGAGCGCGAAGTTCAGGTCATGGGTGACGATGACCGTGGTGTTCTTGGTGCTTTCCTTAAGCTTCAGGATGGTGTTGGCGAGTTCGTCGGTGGTGACGGGGTCAAGCTCCGCGGTCGGCTCGTCGTAGAGGATGAGGTCGGGGTTCATGGCCAGCGAACGGGCGATGGCCACGCGCTTCTTCATCCCCCCTGACAGCTCCGAGGTGCGGAGATCTTCCTTGCCGACCAGCCCCACCATCTCGAGCTTCTGTCTGATGATCTCCCTGACCTGCAGCTCCTTGCAGACCCTCTTTTCCCGGAGCCAAAGCCCGACGTTTTCGCCCACGGTGAGCGAGTTGAAGAGCGCCGAAGACTGGAACACCATGCTGTAGCGGTAGTCGCGTGCCTGGGGGTCGCGGGTGTGCGAGAAGATCGGCATCTCGTCGATGTAGATCTCGCCGCTGTCGGGGGTCTCCAGCTTCACTATATGTTTCAGCAGCACGCTTTTGCCGGTCCCGGAAGGGCCGATGATGCAGAAGGTCTCCCCGGCGTAGATCTCCAGGTCGATGTCCTTCAGCACATGGTTCTGACCGAAGCACTTGTTCAACTGCTCCACCCTGATCCCCACTCCCCTGGTTTCATGCAGGTTGACGGGGCGATGGCCGTTATCCGGGTCGAAAAAGGAAGCGGAGAGACCATGTTTGAGCTTTTCGAACATCCTTCTCCTCTTGGGTGCCGTCGTCGTGTCGGCAAGGGTGCTCACACCCCTCTTTGCCCAATAAATACCGCCACCTGCCGGCTGAAAGAAATGCGGGACATACTACCAGAGATGTGCGCCACCTGGCAAGGGGGAATGTTTAGCGGAGCAATGGAGTTCAGGGTCAGAAAAGGTAGGGAGAGTAGTTGTTGAACTGGCGCCTGTTGCGGTACAGGTACAGGTTCAAAAGCATGAGGACCAGCGAAGCGAAGAGCGTGTTGAAGCGGAGCTCTCCCTCGGAGACCGGGACGACCGCCAGGCGGGCATATTCCGCCGCGGGTACCAGGGCGAGGTTGACCCAGGCGTTGCAGATGTCGAGGGTGTTGTAGGCGATCAAGAGCCAGACGGTGAGCTGTTGGCGCTTGTATATGCCGATCAGCAGGTAGAGCGATGCGAGGGAATCGGCGAAGACCAGCCGCTTGGCCGCCTCCCCCTCGTACAGGGTCCCCATGAAGGGGAAGGGGTTGCCGTAGTTGGAGAAGGCGAGGAGCATGGAGAAAAGCGCCACCACGGCAAGGGGGAAAAGGGAGAGGGGGCGCTGCTCAGCCGGCATGACCGCCCCCCCTGGAACCCTCTTTGGCACTGCCGGCCTGGGCTGGTTTCAACGAGACACCGCCCGGATGTGCTCCTTCAGCATGCAGCGGTCCATGACCACCTCGAGCCCCGCCTCCCTGGCCCTCTTGGCGGCCTCTTCGTTCACCACACCTTCCTGCATCCAGACCACCTTGGCCCCCTTGGCGACAGCCTGTTCCACGATCTCCGGCAGGAATTCGGAACGGCGGAAGACGTCGACGATCTCCACCTCCCCCGGGACATCGGCAAGGGTCGGGTAGCAGCGTTCCCCGAGCACCTCCTGGCAGGAGGGGTTCACCGGGATGATCCGGTAACCGGCCCGCTTCAGGTAGGCCGCCACCTCGTGGCTCGGTTTCCCGGCGTCCGGGGAGAGCCCCACCACGGCTACGGTGCGGTACTTGGTCAGCATATCCTTGATGTCCATAAAGCACCTCCATGAAGTCACGCGAAGTAAGATTAAGTCCAAACCTATAACACGTTACGCGCCGGGCGCAGGGTCTCGCGCAGAGAAACCGCTTCCTTTCATTTCCCCTGCGGGCTCCGCGGATACTGCGCCTGCCCTTTGATAACCGCTTCTCGCCCCTGTCTTCGCTTTTGCTTTGCTGCTACCTCTTCCTCATCCCGCTCATGGCGACGAAAAAGAAGATGACGACCATGACACCGGCGATGAAGATCCAGTCCGCCGGGCTGAATCCGAACATAATTCCTCCTATTGTTGCAGTTTTTCGAGAAGGCTCTTCGCCTCGGCAAGCTCGGGGTTCAGCTTCAGCGCCTGGCGCAGGTAGCTCCGGGCATCCCCGGCGGCTCCCATGTCCATGCAGCAAAGCGCCAGCAGGTACGGGATCTCGGCCATCGGGAACTCAAGGGCAAACCAGGCGTCTGCCATGACGTCCTGCAGGACGGCGGCCGCCTCCTGGTACGCCCCCTCCTCCCTGAGCGACAGCGAGCAGGCGATGGCCTCCAGGTAGTCGACCGCGGGGACCAGCGGCAGTTCCCCCTTGTCTATCCTCTCCAGACGCGCGTGCACCTCCCCGGCCGAAGCGGCATCGAGGTCCGGCAGCAACTCGCGCCACAAGAGAGCGGCCTTTTGATACTTGCCAAGCAGGAAGGCGACCTCGGCGAGCGTCGACTTCGCCTTCAAAAGAGCGGGGGAGAGGCCGACGGCGCGGTCCAGGTAGGCTTCGGCCTTGAAAAGCGTCACGGTGGAGAGGTGCAGCGCCGAAAAGCGCAGCCCCTGCTCCAGGAGCGTCGCGCCTATCTCCATGGGGAAGTTGGCATCGTTGGGCTCCATGAGCGCGAAGATCCTCAAAAGCTTCACCCGCCGCTCCAGGTAGGGGACCTCCACGTCCTTTTCCCCCAGCATGAGGATGTGGCTGGCCAGTTCGGAGACGTAGTGCGGGTACCCCTTCAGCATCTCCGCGTAACGCTCGCAGTGCCGGCAGCCCGGGTCGGTGCGCAGCACCTGGTAGACGCCGCGCCCCACCGCATCGTATCCCGGGACCTCCCCCGCGAGCGCCCGGTAATCGTCCTCGAGAAGCGGGATCGGCTCGGGACCGAGCGGGAGGACCACCTTGCCGTCCAGGCCGGTGACCTCGCTGCCGGCGGGAGGGTTGTAGTATAGGATCCCGGATACGGGTGTAGTGTCTTCCATGGCGTTCCTGTTCTCCTTTAAGATTCCCTGCCGGGAAAGGTATTGACCCCCGCGTCCACGCCGACGGTCTTGTAGATACGGACCCCGTCCCACGGCTCGTCCATGATCCCGTCATGTATCGCCCAGCTCCGCCCGAGGACGCTCTGCTCCATACCGGGGCGCCTGAAGGGGGTGGAGCCGTCCAGCCGGTTGAAGAGCGCCCCTCCGGGGAGAAACCCCGCGTCGATCTCCTGCATCAGCCTTTTTCCCACTACGTAATCGAAACCGTACTTCTCGTAGCGGATCGCGTTGTCGTAGGTGAGCGGCTCTGCGACGATCAGCTGCATGCCGAGGCGCCCGGTGAAGCGCTCCAAAAGCGGGAGGAACTCGCCGAACATCCTGAGGCCGCGCCGTGTCTGGTTGGGGAACAGCCCCGCCTCCATCGCCCGTTTCTCCTCTGCGAGGTTTCTCCCCATGGTGGCAAAGAGGTTGTTGCGCCCTTGCTGGTCGATGTCGACGTCGAAACGGGGCGCCGCGGGGTCGGCTATGACGCAGAAACAAAGCTCCATCTGGCCGTGATGGGTGTCGCAAAGCTCCAGGAAGAAGACGGGGTCCCGGTCCCCCTTTTTCCTGCGCGCCTGCATGCGCACGAAACGGAGCCCTTGCGGGGCGATGACGTCCACCGTCCCCCCTCCCTCCTCGACCATCTGCTCAAGGCGGGCGGGGAGCAGCGACCGGTAGATCCCCTCTTTCTCCCGGGGCTCCAGCCGGTTGATATCGTACAGGGAAAAGAGCTGGGTCCCCCCGCCCCCCCTGAGAGGCTCATTTCCATGTCTTTTGCCATAGTCGCCGATGAGAACCGGGAAAATGTGTTCGCGCACGTAGGCTATGCTCTTCTCCACCGCATCGAGCGCCCTGTTGCGGTCGTCCGCCTCGGCCCAGTGCATGGCATCGAGCAGCATGCGGTGCGGGTAGCCAAGCTGTGCGATCAGCCTGGCGAAGGGGGCAGGAAGCCGGGGAGAGAGCTCCCGGTCGTTCATGATCCCCCAGGCGATGGTCCAGGCACGGGCCACGTTCATCATGTCGTACCCTCCCCCTCCCACGGCAACCCATGGGATCTGCAGGGCGCGCAGCTTCCGCAGGATGTATGAATAGGCGTGGGTGGTGACCTCCAGCCGGGTGAGCGGGTCGGTCCTGAAGGTGTCGGCTCCGAGCTGGGTAAAAAGCACATCGGGGTCGAAGGCCGCTATCAAAGGAAAGGCGACCTCGTCAAACGCCTTCATGAAAAGCGCGTCGTCCGTGTGGGCCAGAAGCGGCAGGTTGACGCAATAGCCCCGTCCGGCCCCCTCGCCCGTCTCGGATTCGAACCCGGTGCCGGGGAAGAAGTAGACCCCGCTTTCGTGCAAAGAGATGCTGAGGACCCGGTTGCTGTTATAGAAGGCGTTTTGCACGCCATCGCCGTGGTGGGCGTCGAGGTCGAGGTACACGACCCGCTTCCCCTGCTCCAGCAGGTAGTTTATGGCGACCACCGCGTCGTTTAGGTAGGAGAAGCCGGAGGCGCGGCTTCTCTGGGCGTGGTGGTACCCGCCAAGCGGGTTGAAGGCGGCATCAAAACCTTTTTCCGCGACCAGCCGCGCCGCCTCCAGGGTCCCGGAAACCCCCAGGCAGGCCCATTCGTAGACGCCGGGAAAGATCGGGTTCTCCAGGTCGCCCAGGCCGTAGCGGAAATCCGCCCGCGGCTCGCCGGCAGCGCTGAACTCCCGCAGCCGGTCCAGGTAGTCGCGGCAGTGGGCGGTCAGCAGTTCCGCCTCGGTCACGGGGCGCGGCCTGACCAGCTCCGTTTCGGCGGGGTCCAGGAGTCCGTACGCCTCCATCAGGTCGTGCGCCAGCCGGTAGCGCTGCACCTTGAAGGGGTGCTGCTCGCCGTAGCAGTATCCTGCCAGGTCCGTGCAGGCGATGAAAGCGGTTTTGCGGGACAACAAGTACCTCCGGCCGAATGCGGACAAATTTACCTGCTAGTATCCGGCAGGTCAACCACTAATTCCTGCACACTGCTTGGGCAGCGACGCACATTTTATAGGCAGCGGAGGGCACGGCTCTCATTAGCGTTGGAGACGGAAGCGCCTGATTCCGGCCAGATACCGGTTTGGCAGAGAGCTTGCATCAACTGGAGGCTCTCCAAAGAAGGGGAGCATTTACCAACGGAGGTAGCTAAATGAACGGTATGTCGGCGCCGACAGCACTTGGCAACAGCAGCGATGTGCTCTTTCTCATGCTCGGAGCGGTCATGGTTTTCGCCATGCACGCAGGTTTTGCTTTCCTGGAAGTCGGGACGGTGCGCAAGAAAAGCCAGGTGAACGCCTTTGTGAAGATACTGACCGACTGGTCGGTATCCACCGTGGTCTACTTCCTGATCGGCTTCCCCATCGCCTACGGCATCCATTTCGTGAAGCCGGTCAGCGAGATCCTGGGGAACGACCAGGGATACGACATCACGCGCTTTTTCTTCCTGCTTTGCTTTGCAGCCTGCATCCCGGCCATCATCTCCGGCGGCATCGCCGAGCGCGCCAAGTTCTGGCCACAGGTCATCGCAGGCGCCATCTTCGCCGGCCTTAGCTACCCGATCTTCGAATCCCTCATCTGGGGGCAGAACAACTCCGTCCTGCAGGGACTCTTCAAGCAGATAGGGGGTGCCGAGTTCCATGACTACGCCGGATCCGTCGTGGTGCACTCGATAGGGGGGTGGCTCGCGCTGCCGGCAGTCCTCATCCTCGGCCCCCGCATGGGACGCTACCTGAAGAACAAGTCTCACCCGATCCCGGTCAGCAACATCCCCTTCCTCGCACTTGGCTCCTGGATACTCGCCATAGGCTGGTTCGGCTTCAACGTGATGAGCGCCGGGCACCTGGAGAAGATCTCGGGCATAGTGGCCGTCAACTCGCTGCTCGCCATGGTGGGCGGGGTGCTGGCCGCGCTGGTGGCAGGCAAGAACGACCCCGGCTTCGTGCACAACGGCGCGCTGGCCGGTCTCATCGCCGTCTGCGCCGGCTCCGACCTGATGCATCCGCTGTCGGCCTTCGTCACCGGGGCCGTCGCCTCCGTCATCTTCGTCTACGGCTTCCACATCGAGCAGGAGAAGTTGAAGATCGACGACGTGCTCGGCGTCTGGCCCCTGCACGGCGTCATCGGCTCCTGGGGCGGGATCGCCGCCGGCATCTTCGGCCAGGAGGCGCTGGGCGGGCTGGGAGGGGTGAGCCTGCTTTCCCAGACCCTGGGATCGCTCGCCGCCATCGTCTTCGCCCTCGCCAACGGCTTCCTGGTGTACGGCATCCTGGCAAAGACCGTCGGCATCAGGCTGGAGCAGGAGGACGAGTTCAGGGGAGCCGACCTCTCCATCCACAGCATCGGCGCCTATCCCGAGGATCACATCCGTTAATCGGAAGGTCATCGCCCATAGAGAAGGAAAAAGAGGTCCCGAAACGGGCCTCTTTTTTTGTTTTGAAATTTACAGGGAACCATGTATTATCTTTCAGTGTTAATAAACTCTAATAACCCTTAGAAGGCGTACTCTATCATGAAGATACCCTTGGGACAGATCCTGGTACAGTCCGGCATCATCACGGTGAAGACCCTGGAGCGAGCCCTGGCCCGACAAGAGGGTTGCGGCAAGCTGCTGGGCGCGGTTCTCGAGGAGATGGGGGTCATCACCGGCGAGGAGCTCGTCGAGGCCCTGGCCCGGCAGTCGCGGATGGAGATGGCTACGGTGAGCGCCGGGCAGAACCAGGGCGACTTGCTGGACCTGAAGATCCTGCTCGTGGACGACGCGGCAGGCATGACCTGCGACATCGAGGAGGCGCTGAAGAGGGAAGGGTACCAGGTATACACGGCAAGAGACGGAGTTGAAGGGCTCAAAATCGCCTTTTCGCAGAGGCCGGACCTGATCCTCTGCGACGCCTCGGCTCCCAGAATGGATGGCTACGCGCTGATGCGGGCCATCAAGGCCAACCCGGCCAGCGCCGGGACGCCGATGATCCTGCTGACCTCCAAGGCTTCACCGGAGGAGGAGCACCGGGCTCTCAAGGCGGGGTTCCACGATTTCATAGCCAAACCGATGATGACGATAAGGGTGGTCTCGCGGGTCAAGAGGGCCTTCCAGATCCTGGACAAGGGGAGGGAGCAACAGGCAGCGCCTGCATTCTAAAGAGATCCTGGCTACCAACTGCGCGATTTTCCGACCTCTTGCCATCCTGCCCCCCGTTACCGGGGGGAGTTAGGAATTCCTTCCCGGTTCATCCCCTGCGTCAGCCCGTTTTAACCCTGGCAACCCGCTTTAGCGCCGCCGGAAAGATCCCCAGCTTGTCTTCTTCAGCACCGCGTTTCCCATTATCATTTACACATTAAGAAGCGCCTCAACATAGGGAGAGGGCCCCGCAACCGGGGGCGATACGGTTTCAGCAGACATCTTTTCTCCCTCTCCTTGCAATCGGAATGGATTAGTCTAGACTAACTTTTGTGAAAAAACTAAGGTCAAAAAAACTAATGAAGGTAAAAAGGAGGGGCGATGTACAAGGAAAAAAGAAACTTCGCCAGATTGGCCTTACACGCAAAAGCCAACATACATCAAGACGATCTGACCATCGAAGGCGAGGTCGAAAATCTCAGCATGAAGGGGGTTTTCGTGACAGTGGCAAAGAAGCTGGAAATAAACGATTCGGTGGCGGTAACCATCTACCACACCCTGACGCCTCAGGTGCTCTGCGACCTGAAGGCAAAGGTGGTGAGGTTGACCGACACCGGGATGGGATTGCAGTTTGAGAAGACCCTTCTCGATTGAGAAGGGTGCAGCGGATATACCACGGGGATAGTGGAGAGCCTCCGGCAGGCGACCTCAGCAGATCCGCGGGAGCTGTTCTCCGGCGAGCATCTCCACTCCCCTCACCCCTCCCACCAAGGTCTCCATCACAACCCGTCCAGTTGAGGCTTCAGTCACCTCCCCGATGATGGCGGCATCCTTTCCAAGCGGGTGCCGGCGCATGATTTCCAGCGCCTCCTCGGCCCTCTCCGGCGCCACCAGGGCCAGAAGTTTCCCCTCGTTGGCCACGTAGAGCGGATCCAGCCCGAGAATCGAGCAGACCCCCCTCACACCTGGCGTTATCGGCAGCGTTTCCTCCTTGAGCGTTATGGTCACCCCCGACTGCACGGCGATCTCCTTGAGCGTCGTCGCCACCCCTCCGCGTGTCGGGTCGCGCAGCACGTGCAGCGCGCCGGCCAGGGGAAGAAGCTCCGACACCAGCCCGTTCAGTGCCGCGGAATCGCTTTTGATGCCGCTGTCGATCTCGAGCCCCTCCCTTGCCGAGAGAACGGCGATGCCGTGGTCGCCGATGCAGCCGTTCACGATGACCTTGTCGCCCACGCACCCTGCGGCGCCGTCGATGCGCAGGTCATGCTCCAGGGCGCCGATACCGGATGTGTTGATGAAGATGCGGTCCCCCTTCCCCCTGGGGACCACCTTGGTGTCGCCGGTGACGATGGCGACGCCGGCGGCATCAGCCGCCTGCCGCATGGAGGCCAGGATGAGCGAGAGTTCGCTCTTGGAGAACCCTTCCTCCAGGATGAACCCCACGCTGAGGCAAAGGGGGCGCGCCCCCATCATGGCGAGGTCGTTGACGGTCCCGTTGACGGCCAGGTCGCCGATGTTGCCGCCCGGAAAGAAGATGGGATCAACCACGTAGGAATCGGTGGTGAAGGCGAGCTTGACGCCGCCGATATTAAGGAGGGCCGCGTCGTTTTGCCCGGCGGTCGGCACCCCGGAGAGCTGCGGAATGATCAGCTCGTCCAGGAGCTGGTGCGAGAGCTTCCCGCCGCTGCCGTGACCGAGCAGTATGATGTCGTTGTTCATGTGATGCTCCTTTTTCTGACCGATCGATCCGACGGACCCGCCAGATCAACGACCGTATTTGTGCGCCGCCGCGCAGGTCCCCTCTGAGGAGACCATGCAGGCGCCGACCGGGGACTCGGGGGTGCACCTGGTGCCGAAGAGCGGACAGTCGAGAGGGGCGATCTTCCCCTTGAGTATCTCGCCGCAGAGGCAGCCCTGGTGCTCCTTCGCCTCCTCCACCTCGACCGGTATGGCGAGCTCGGCGTCGAACTGGCGGTAGGCTTGGGCGATCTTCAGCCCGCTGCCGGGGAGAACGCCTATCCCGCGCCAGGGGGCATCGAAGGGGGTGAAAACGTCCCCTAGCACCGCCTGCGCCTTGGCGTTCCCCTCCCAGCGCACCACCCGCGAGTACTGAATCTCCACCCGGCTCTCCCCTGCGATCGCCTGGCGCACCAGCATCTCCACCCCCTGCATCACGTCGGTCGGCTCAAAGCCGGTGACCACGCAGGGGACCTTGTACTTCTCGCAAAGAAAGCGGTAGGCACCGGCGCCGATGACGGCGCTCACGTGCGCCGGGCAGATATAGCCGTCCACCGAAAGATCCGGGTCGGCGGAGAGGATAGCCATCGGCTGCGGCATGGTCTTGTGCGAGGCGAGGACGAAGTAGTTGGAGAGCCCCTGCGCCTTGGCGGCGAGGATGCTCCCCGCTATGGTGGGCGCCGTGGTCTCGAACCCTACGCCAAGGAATACCACGCGCTTCCCCGGGTTCCTGGCCGCGAGCTGCACGGCGTCCAGGGGTGAATAGACGATCCTGATGTCGGCCCCCCTTGCCCGCTCCTCCATCAGGGAAGAGGAGGAACCGGGGACCCGGAGCATGTCCCCGAAGGTCGTTATGATCAGGTCCGGCAGCCGGCTCAGGGCGACTGCCCGGTCCAGGTAGCCGTTGGGGGTCACACAGACGGGGCAGCCGGGGCCCGATATCAGCTTCACCTCGGGAGGGAGCAGGCTCCTCAGCCCGAACTGGTAGATCGCCATGGTGTGCGTGCCGCACACCTCCATGAATACCAGGGGCCTATCCCTCCCTGCGGTCAATCCGGCGATGCGCCGCGCCAGCCCCTGTACCAACTCCTTGTCACGGAAACTGTCGAGGTAGTTCATCCCATCAGCTCCGTAGAAAACGCTTCCCGCATCAAAGCCAGGGTTGCCCTGGCGTCTTCCTCGTCCAGCTTGGATATTGCGAAGCCGGCATGGACGATAACGAAGTCGCCGACCTTCACTTCCTGATCGAGCAGCATGAGGCTCGCCTCACGCTTCACCCCGTCGACCTCGGTCACCGCCTGGTCGCCTTCGATGCTGATCACCTGCATGGGAACACCGACACACATACTGCACTCCTTTAGCTGACGCTGGAATGGTCAGGTTAAGGTTAAGGTTGAGGTTGAGGTTGAGGTTGAGGTTGAGGTTAAGGTTGAGGTTAAGGTTGAGGTTAAGGTTGAGGTTAAGGTTAAGGTTAAGGTTGAGGTTAAGGTTGAGGTTAAGGTTAAGGTTGAGGGCTCCTGGCGGCAATCACCGCCTGCCCCAGGGCGATTCCTGCGTCATTGGGAGGGACCAGGCGGTGACAGTAGACGTCGAAGCCGCCACCGTCCAAAAGCCTAGCGACTTCCTCGGTCAGGAGCCGGTTCTGGAACACGCCGCCTGAAAGCACCACCCTATCCCTCCCGCTTTCCTGCCGTATAGCCTGGCAAACCTCGAAAACAGCGGAGGCAACGGTCTGATGGAATGCCCTGGCCACGTCGGCAGCCACCCTGCCGGCGGCGAGGTCGTCACAGATGGCGACGATCATGGGGCCGAAGTCGATGCAGCGGCACTGCTCCCCCTGCATCCGGTACGGGTACGGGGCGGACGGGGCGCCAAGCTCGGCCACGGCCTCAAGCTCTATTGCAGCCTGCCCCTCGTAGCTTATGCGGCTGCGCACGCCGATCAGCGCCGAAACCGCGTCGAAGAGCCTGCCGCAGCTGGAGGTGAACGGCGAGTTGATTCCGCGCTCCATCATCTTCAGAAAGAGCGGCCGGTCCGCCTCAGCCACCTGTGAGAGAACCTGCAGCGGCTGGTCGAAAAGCCCTTCGCCGTACTGGGCGTAGAGGGCCGAGAGCGCCATGCGGTAAGGCTCCCGCACAGCTGCGTCGCCGCCTGGCATCCTGAGCTGTCCGAAGTGGCCGCACCTCTTGAAGCCGTGATACCCGCCCAGCAGGAACTCTCCCCCCCACATGGTGCCGTCGGAGCCGTAGCCGGTGCCGTCCAGGATCACCCCGATGGCCTCTCCGTCCAGGCCGTTTTCCGCCATGCAGGAGGCCATGTGGGCATGGTGGTGCTGTATGGCCACACAGGGGAGCCCGAGCCGCTGGGCAAAATGGGTGGAGAGGTAGTCCGGGTGCAGGTCGTGCGCCACAAGCTCCGGCTTGATCTCCAAAAGGCGCCCCAGGTGCCCGGCGCTCTCCTCCAGACAGGCCAGGGTGGCGGCGTTCTTCAGGTCGCCGATGTGCTGGCTCATGAAGGCCTGGGAGCCACGGGTGAGACAGAGCGTCGCCTTCAGCTCGCCCCCTACCGCCAGCACACCGGCCTGGCTCTCAGGGAGCGGCACCGCGCGCGGCACGTAGCCGCGTGAGCGGCGCAGGAACAGCGGCTCGCCACGGTACAGCCTGAGCACCGAGTCGTCCGTGCGGGTATGTATCTCCCTGTCGTTGGTCAGGAACAGGTCCGCTATCCCCGACAGCAGCTCGGCCGCCTCAGCGTCACGGTAGGCGATCGGCTCGTCTGAAAGGTTGCCGCTGGTCATCACGAGCGGTCCCTGCACGCCGCGGATCAGCAGGTGCTGCAGGGGGGTTCCGGGAAGCATGAAGCCGAACCAGCCGTTGCCCGGGGCCACCAGGTCGCTGACACGGTTCACCGGCAGTTTCCTCAAAAGGACGATGGGACGCTCCACCCCCTCAAGAAGCCTCCCCTCCAGCTCCGAGCAGCGGGCGAAGCGGCGCACCTCATCGAGGTCGGCGGCGAGCATCGCGAACGGCTTCTCGTCCCGCTTCTTCCTCTGCCTGAGCTTCGCGACCGCCTCCTCGCTCGCTGCATCGACGGCCAGATGGTACCCACCCACCCCCTTCACCGCCAGGACCTGCCCCTGCGCGAGCGCGCGGAGCGCCTGCGCCAGGGGATCGCCTGGAACCTGCGTACCGAAATTGTCGAGAAGCCTCAGGCGCGGCCCGCAGACCGGGCAGGCATTCGGCTGGGCGTGGAAGCGGCGGTTCAGGGGATCGTGGTACTCGGCCAGGCATTTTTCGCACATGGCGAAGGGGGCCATGGTGGTGGCAGGACGATCGTACGGGATGCCGGTGATGATCGAGTAGCGCGGACCACAGTTGGTGCAGTTGATGAACGGGTAGAGATGACGCCGGTCTTCCGGGTCGAACAGTTCGGCAAGGCAGTCGTCGCAGACATCGCAGTCGGGGGAGACCTCGCCTCCCCCGGCGCTTTGCGCGCTCCCGAGGATGGCGAAGCCCTCGCCCCCCTTGGCCGCCATCGGGGCCACCCGCAGGGCCGCGATTACGGCCAGCGGGGGTGCTTCCTCGCGCAGGGCGCGGCAAAAGGCGTCCAGGTCTGCGTCCCTCCCCTCCGCCTCGAGCTGCACCCCCCGTCCCGTGGTGCGCACCCAGCCGGCGAGCCCATGGCGCAGGGCGAGCCGGTAGACGAAGGGGCGAAAGCCGACCCCCTGGACGATCCCGTCTATCTCGAGACTGGCGCGCTCCCTGGTCATGTCCCTGTCGTTGGGCGTCAGGGGGCTACCCTGGCCTGCTCCATCCCTTGCTTAAGCCACCCGTACCAGGCGTCCATGCCGGCTCCGCTCCTGCTGGAGACCTCGAAGATCCTGATCCCGGGGGAGACCCGGCGGGCCATCTCCTTGCACGCCTCGAGGTCGAAGTCGAGATAGGGAAGCAGGTCGACCTTGTTTAGCAGCATGATGTCCGCCGCGTGGAACATCTGGGGGTACTTGAGAGGCTTGTCCTCCCCTTCGGTGACGCTCAGCACTACCACTTTGTGATGCTCGCCCAGATCGAACGACGCCGGGCAGACCAGGTTCCCGACGTTCTCAATGAGGAGCAGGTCGAGGTTGTCCAGATCGAAGTTCTGCGCGGCGTGCAGCACCATGTGCGCGTCCAGATGGCAGCCGGCGCCGGTGTTCACCTGCTTTACGGGAACACCGGTGGCTGCGATCCTCACCGCGTCGTTGTCCGTCTGCTGGTCCCCTTCGATCACCGCTGGGCGGCAGGAACCGGCAAGGTCCCTGAGCGTCCGCTCCAGGATGGAAGTCTTTCCCGAGCCGGGGGAGCTGACCAGGTTCAAAACGAAGAGCCGCTTGTCCCGGAACAGGGAACGGTTCCCCCCGGCCATGCGGTTATTCTTGGCCAGGATGTCCGTCTCGATGACCACCTTTTTGGACGGCTGTCCTTCGCCATGGTCATGATCAACGTCGTGATGGTGGTGCTGATGCTGGTGCTTTTCTCCATGGTTGTGGCCGTGATGGTGGCCATGGTGATCGTGATCATGACCGTGGTGATGGTCATGGGGGTGTTTGTCATCCGACGTGGGGCAACCGCAGTCTACGCACATATTAGTCCAACCTCCGATCAAGGCTCATGAGCTATTCCCAAAGAGCCTAAGTATACCCGAAACGCTCTACTTCTTCTCGTCGATTTTCACGGCATCTTCGCCGCTCACCGCTTTCTTGAACCCCCTGATGCTGCTCCCAAGCGCCTGGCCGAACTGCGGCAGCTTGCCGGGGCCGGCCACGACCAGAAGGATGACCAGCACCACGCAGAGTTCAGGCAAACCGAATCCGAACATCTCCCTCTCCTTTGGTAATGGATCTTTTGCGGGCGAGCCGGATCGGCTACTTCCGCCTGATCTCCACGCCTGTTTTTTTCAGCTCCTCGATGACCAGGGCGGCCACCCGCTCAAGTCCCGCCTCAAGCGGCGGCGTCAGCTGGTCGCCGGGCTCCAGCGATCCGGCCACGATCCCGAAGAAGGTGAGGTCCGGCTTCGGGGCGTCACGCATCTCCGAGATCAGGAGCATCTCCTGGAGGCCGATCTGGTGCGGGGACATCTTCACCGGGATGTTTTTCAGCATGATGTCCTCGCGCTCGTAGCGGAAGATATCCCCCGGCTCCCCCTTGGCCTGCACCACGTCGACCAGGATGACCCGGTCCGCCTCCTCGAACTTGAAGTGGACCATGATCCCGAGCGTGCCGCCGTCGTAGAGCTCGACGTTCTCGGGCACCTGGTAGTTTTGCTCCAGATGCCTGACGAAATGGACGCCGAACCCCTCATCGGAAAGAATCAGGTTTCCGGCGCCGTAAATAAGAACCTGCATATAAACTCCTAAAAGCGGGAAAGTCAGGGGGACGGGCAGGGGCCGGGGGGGGGGCAAGCCACAGCAAAAGCTATATGGAACTGCGACCCGGCACAAGAGTTTTCACGTCGGCGGAAGCCGATCCCTCCTGAATTCCCGGCCCGCCCCGCCCCCTCATCCCTACCCCCTGTTTTTACAGCACCTTCACCTTGGTGATTTCCTTCCCTTCCGGGTCGATGGTGTGCACCGCGCATGCGATGCAGGGGTCGAAGGAGTGGATGGTTCTCAGCACCTCCAAAGGCTTGCCGGGGTCGGCGATCGGGTTCCCTACCAGCGAGGCCTCGTAGGGGCCCATCTCGCCCTTGTCGTTTCTGGGCGCCGCGTTCCAGGTGGAGGGGACCACGGCCTGGTAGTTCTCGATCTTCTTGTCCTTGATGACGATCCAGTGGGACAGGGTGCCGCGCGGGGCCTCGTGGAAGCCGACGCCGCGGTACTCCCCCTTCGGGATCTCGGTGTGGTTCGCATAGCTCTGGTCGCCGGAGGCGATGTTGGCTATCAGCTTGTCCAGGTTCTCCAGCGCGATGTCAGCCATGATGTGCGCCCGCGCGCCGCGGCAGTAGAGGCGTCCCATGGTGGAGTGGATGTCGTCCAGGGAGATGCCGAGCGTGGAGACGGCACCGTCGACGAGCTTCTTCACCTTGGCGTTGCCGGAGACGTAGGCGGCTAGCAACTGCGCCGGGGGGCCCACCTGCACCGGCCTGCCGTCGAGCGTCGGCGCCTTGCACCAGGAGTACTTGCCGTTCTCCTTGAAGTCCGTGTAATCGGGCTTGGTCTCCCCTTCCCAGGGGTGGAGCGTGCCGTTTCCCTCGTACCAGGCGTGGGTCACGTTCTCCTTGATGTTCTTGATCAGGTACTCGTCGCGGTGGTCGGCGACCGGCCTCATCTTGGCGACGTTCCCCGCCGTGATGATGCCGCCTGTCAGGGAGAACTTGGTGTTCTTGGTGTCCTCCGGGAACTCCGGGACGGAGAGGTAGTTGGTGACGCCCGCCCCGTACTTGAACCACTCCTTGTAGGCGCCGGCGATGGCGAGCAGGTCCGGATAGTACACCTTCTGCACGAAGTCGCGGGTCTCTTCCATCAGGGTCTTGAGGTAGATCAGGCGCTCCATGTTGAGGGTCGCCATGTTCTCCGTGTTGATCGCGGTGGCCACGCCACCTACCACCAGGTTCTGGATGTGCGGGTTCTTCCCGCCGAGGATAGCTGTGGCCTGGGAGGCCTTCCTCTGGTAGTCGAGCGCCTTCAGGTAGTGGGTGACCGCCATCAGGTTCACCTCGGGGGAGAGCTTCATGGCCGGGTGCCCCCAGTAACCCGAGGCGAAGATGCCGAGCTTGCCGCCGGCGACGAAGGCCTTCAGCTTGTCCTGCGTCGCCTTGAACTCCTTCTCGGAGTTGCCGGGCCAGTCGGAGATGCTTTGCGCTATCTGGGCGGTCTTCTTCGGATCTGCCGCGAGCGCCGAGACGATGTCGACCCAGTCGAGCGCCGAGAGGTGGTAGAAGTGGACGATGTGGTCCTGCACCGAGTGCTGGGCGATCATGATGTTGCGGATGTACTGGGCGTTCAACGGCACCTCGACGTCGAGGGCGTGTTCCACGGCGCGGATCGAGGAGATGGCGTGCACCGTGGTGCATACGCCGCAAAAGCGCTGCACGAAGCTCCAGGCGTCCTCCGGGGCGCGCCCCTTGAGGATGACCTCGATGCCGCGCCACATCTGGGCCGAGGACCAGGCGTTGGTGATCTTGCCGCCGTTGGCTTCGACATCGATCCTCAGATGACCTTCGATACGGGTGATGGGGTCGAGCGTGATTCTGGACATTTATCTTCCTCCAAAAGCTGATTGAAATTTATTGTGCCTGCAGTTGTGCCTGGGGGAGCGCCTTTCCCGCGTCGTCCTTGGCGGCGCCGGGCTTGTGCCCGCCATGCGCGGAGGTGTTGGGGAGTACCGGGAACAGGGCGACGAAGACCTTGTAGCCAAGCACCTCGAGCGCCACGATGCCGACGGTGATCATCACCTCGGCAAACGAGGGGAAGTACCTCCACCCCTGGCCCGGGTTGAAGCCGATCAGGTAGACGTTGAAGCGGTACAGCGCCCCGCCGAGGACGATGAAGGTGGCGCTGGTGAAGAGCCAGCGCGGCGACCTTCTCACCTTCCTGATGAAGAGAAGCAGCGAACCGGCAGCGACCAGCAGGAACTCGGTCAGGAACCACCCCGAGTAGAAATCCCCCTTGAGGGCGGCGCCGATCTGGCCGCGGTGGGACAGGTCGCCGATCACCACGCAAAGCCAGATCACGGTGACGAACGGGATGAGGCCGGCGAGCCCCGCGAGCTCCTCCGTCTCGAAGGGACGGTTGAAGGAGTAGCTGGAGATGATCGACTCCAGTATCGCGATGGCGTAGCCGATGAAGACGCAGTTCAAAAGAAACAGCAGCGGCAAGAAACCCGTGTGCCAAAGCGGGTGCAGCTTGGTCGAGGCGATCAGCAAAAGGCTCCCCAGCGACGACTGGTGCATGGTCGGAAGCGTGATGCCGAGAACGATGAAGAAGATCAGCACCTTGTTCAGGCGGGGCTGGAGCCAGCTGGCCCCCAGGCGCACCATCTCCAGCTTGTCGTGCATGGTTTTCTCGTCAGGGGCGATGCGCGGGTGCAGCCAGTTCCTCACGGCGTTCATGCGCTCCCAGTTGCTCCTTTCGATGGAGGTGAGGATGGCCGGGAGGAACTCGATGATGAGCACCGTGGAATACGCCATCACGCAGAGTGCGACCTCGAACATGGCTGAGTTTGCCTGCCACTTGCTCGGGATGAAGAAGTTGTAGGCGTTCCAGGGGCGGCCGAGGTCGACCATGACCGAGAAACCGGCCAGGCCGTAGCCGAACATGGAGGTGAGGATGGCAGAGCGGATCATCGGGTGGTACTGCATCCGGTTCCTGATGTAGACCAGGATGGCGACGGCATAGCCGCCGCAGGCGATGGCGGTGCCGGTCGCGACGTCGTAGGTGATCCAGATGCCCCATGGGTACCCGTCGCTCATGTTGGAGACCGCGCCGATCCCCTTCACGTAGCGCACACCGACGAAATAGAAGCCCCAGAGGACCACCGCCAAAAGGATGAAGAAGGATTTGGTAAAGATCTTTCCTTCCAGCTTCTGGAATTCTTCGTGTCCCATTACTTGTCCTCCTTCTTGTGGTGGTCGGAGCCGTGCCCCCGGTGCCCCTTCATGTTCTTCACCGCGATGAAGCAAAGGGTGCTGTAGAGGGCGACCGGGGCGATGAACCCCTTGTAGATGGTGTGCTGTATCTTCTCGGAGAACTCGGCCGGCGCCTCGGGCTTGATGTCGGGAAGCCCCAGCTTGTTGAACGGCATCGAGGCCAGGTAGAGGTGGTTGGTCCCCCCCGCCTCGAACTCCCCGTAGACATGGGGGACGTACTTGTCGGGATTGTCCTTGAGCCTTGCGTGCGCCTCGGTGAGGAGCTCCTTTCTCTTGCCGAACTTGATGGCCCCCACCGGGCAGACCTCGGCGCAGGCGGTGATCCCCTTCTCGCGCAGGTTGGTCGCCTTGCAGAGGTCGCACTTCACGATCTGCGGCACCGCCTTCTCCCACTGGAATTTCGGGATGTTGTAGGGGCAGGCGATCTGGCAGTAACGGCAGCCGATGCAGCTGTTCTTGTTGTAGTCGACGATGCCGGAGATCTTCTCCTTGGTCATGGCGGATACCGGGCAGACCGAGACGCAGGAGGCCTTCTGGCAGTGCATGCAGGAGTACTTCACGTAGCTCCAGCGCTCGTCGCTCTCCTTGAAGAGCTTGATGAGCGTGCGGGTGGAGCCGGAGAGGTCGCTCGGCGCGTCCCAAAGGCCGTCCTCGTCGAACTTCGCCTTCTCGTAGGAGAGGCTCCCGTAGTCGCTGTTCACCTTCTTGCAGGCGGACATGCACGCCTTGCAGCCGACGCACTTGGTGGCGTCGTAGAGCATGCCGAGCTCGTCGTTGTTGACCTGGAGACCTTCGCCGGCAAGGGCGCTGCCGGTGCCGCAGGCCAAAAGCCCCGCCCCGGCCACCCCCGCCAGCTTCAGGAAGTCCCGCCTACTTTGTTTCTTCATCGCCACCCTCCTGCGCACCGTTGCCGGGGAGCTTCTTCGCCAGCATGGCGCCGGCGCCAAGCGCTGCACCCGCGGCGAGGCCGACGAAACCGGTGGTCAGCGGGTCCGGCCCCTTCCCCTTCTCCTTCAGGTCCACGGGCGCGTAGCTGTCGAAGGGGGTCGGCTCGTGGATCTGGACCTTGTCGGCGATGGCGGTCTTGAAGAGGATATCCGGCTCGGTGCAGCCGATGCACGGGTGCCCGATGGAGACCGGCCAGGCCCCCACGTCGTTGAAGCGCTGCACGGAGCAGTTGGCGCTGGTCGCGGGCCCCTTGCAGCCGAGCTTGTAAAGGCAGTAACCCTGGGCGTGGGTCGGGTCGCCGTAACCCTTGGCGAAGCGGCCGGCGTCGAAGTGGGGGCGCCTCTCGCAGTGCTCGTGGATCTTCCTGCCGTAGGCGAACTTGGGGCGGCCCAGCTCGTCCAGCTCGGGCACCTTCTTGAAGGTGAGGAAGTAAAGGACGGTGGAAAGGAAGTTGTAGGGGCTCGGCGGGCAGCCGGGAATGTTGATGATCGGCTTGTCCTTCACGATGTCCCTGACGCCCACCGCGCCGGTCGGGTTCGGGGAGACGGACTGGATCCCCCCGTAGGAGGCACAGGTGCCGATGCAGATGATGGCCGCCGCACCTTTGGCCGCCTCCTGCAGCGACTCGAGGGCGGTCTTGCCGGAGATCTTGCAGAAGATCCCGTTCTGCTTGGTCGGGATGGCCCCCTCAACCACCAGGATGTACTTGCCGTGGTTTGCCTTCATGGAGTCGTGCAGCGACTTCTCGGCCTGGTGCCCGGCGCCGGCCATCAGCGTCTCGTGGTAGTCCAGCGAGACCATGTCCAGGATCAGCGTCGATATGGTCGGATGGTTGGAGCGCAACAGCGACTCGGAGCACCCGGTGCACTCCTGGAAATGGAGCCAGATCACCGCAGGGTTTCCGTTCTTCTCGACAGCCTCCGCAACCTGCGTATGCATGGCGAAGGGAAGTCCCATCATGGCCGTGGCGGTGACACAGGCCTTCATGAAACTCCTGCGGGTAACCCCTTCGCAAAACATCTCCTCTTCTTTCATAACGCCCTCCCTCAGAATAAATCACAAACGGCACGTATACGGCAACACCCGTGCCAATTCCGTAAACGATTTTCAGGCACGGAAGTCGCTGAAATCACGCCACAAAAAAAGCGGTCGCCGCGGGGATGGTCCGCGCGGCGCCGCTTTTGTTTCCTTTTTTCTGGGTACTTCTGTCCCGCGATTGTATCATTTTGTCCCTTGGCGGGACGCAACTGATCACTCCAGCTCCAGCTCCTTCACCCTCAGTTCCTCCCCGGAGACGATCTCCACCCCGAAGGCACCGCACCCGGGACAGGGATCGAAGAGGCTCCCGATGGGGAACTCGCCGCGGCAGGCGGGGCAGCTGCCGACCCCGGGGACCAGTTCCACCTTGAGCCTGGCCCCGTCGAGCAGCGTTCCCTTGCTGCACGCCTCGAAGCAGAACTCGATGCTCTCCGGCACCACACCGGAAAGCTCGCCGATCTCCAGGACCACGTCGGTCACCTTCCGCCCAGCCGCATGACCCTCGCAGATCTCCACCACGCTCTGGGTTATCGACATCTCATGCATCAGCCGCCTCCACCTCTTTAATGTGAAGCGATGATAGCAGATCCGGGGGCGGCCCGAAAGCGCTCTTTTCCCTATCAGGTGATGCACGACTGCAGCGTGAAATAGAAGGTGGCACCCTTGTCCACCTCCCCCTCCGCCCAGACCCGCCCGCCGTGGCGGTTGATGATCCTCTGCACGGTGGTGAGCCCGATACCGTTGCCGGGAAACTCGGAGCTCGAGTGCAGACGCTGGAAGGCATGAAACATCTTCTCCGCGTTGGACATGTCGAAACCTATGCCGTTGTCGCGCACGAAGCAGGTCTTGTCGGCGGCAACCTCCCTCGCGCCGAACTCGATGCGGGCCACCTCGCGCATCTGGGTGAACTTCCATGCGTTTCTCAACAGGTTCTTTATCGCGATTTCCAGGAGGTTTCCGTCGCCAAAGGTGCGGATGCGCGGCTGGATCAGGAACTCTGCCTTTCTTTCCGGGGTCCCCTGCTTAAGGTCGCTCGCCGTGTCGCTCACGATCTCCGACAGGTCTACCACCTCGCGCTTCAGGTTCAGATAGGAGAGCTGGGAGAGCTGCAAGAGGGCCTCGATCAGGTCGTTCATGTGCTGCGACGACTTGAATATCCGCTCCAGGTAGTCCATACCTTCCAGGTCCAGTCTTTCTGCGTACTGCTCCTGCAGCGCCCGGGTGAAGCCGCAGATCCTCCTCAGCGGCGCACAGAGGTCGTGGGCAACCGAGTAGTTGAAGGCCTCCAGGTCCCTGTTTATCGATTCGAGCCTCTCGGTCTGCTCGGTCAGCAGGCGCTCCACCTGCTGAGTCAGGATGCTTATTTCCTCGTTGTTGGGCCTCTCAAGGAGCATGTTCCTGATGGTTTCCAAGGAGGTATGCACCGCCGACTTGAGATCGACCGCATATGAGGCGTTCAGCATGCTCGATGCTATTTCCTTGTCTATATTCAAGTACCTGCCCTCCCCGTTTGTCCTCTTTTCCTTGAACATCTCGGCCATTGGGCACCCCCTTTCATGACCTTTCCCCCTCCCCTCTCCCTTGAGGGACAGGACCTGTTCGTATGAGGAGCCTTCCCGTGGCTTGCCTCGCCAGGGGTCATCGTTTACCGCCACCTGAACCGTGCCAAAGCGAGCATAGGCCGCTGGCATCCTTGGACAGGCAGCCATCGACCCGCGCATACCTTGACTGGCGCTCCTTGCGTCCCGGTGCCCGGGTATCCCGCACCGAAACGCTCTTGTTGATCAGCTCGGAGCGCCTGTGCAGCGAGCAAAGGAGTACCCTGAAGGTGAGGTCCAGTTCCTTTGCGGCGCCGACATCCACGGTGAGGCTGTCGCAGGTATCGAGCGCATCACAGAGCGCCCGATCAATCTCCTCGCTGTGCGTGAACACGGCATCTCCCGAGATCACCACCGTCACCTCACCAGCCCCGTTTCCGCTGACCACTTCATAGCTGAACATCGTCTCTCCGCTGGCGTCCCGGAAAACCGGCTCCCCCCCTCCATTACAGCAGCAGCAATCGTGCCCAAGGCTGACTCTCCCGGCCAAAGCCGTCATTTCGACAAGTTGCAGGAACGGGCGCCCCAAAAGGGCCTGGCTTGCCTAGCAACCGATCTGTATTCTCTCCTGATGGGGGACGCGGAGCCCTGCCGCTGGCGGGTTTGTCTCGGGCAACTTTCGTGGCAGGTGCAACCGATGTTGCTGGTTTCAGGGGGCGGTCACCTTCCTTCTGAGACGGTTGTTCAGCGCCTGCCTCGAGATGCCGAGAAGGGAAGCCGCTTCTCCCTGGTTGCCGTTTGACATGCGCAGCGCCTCGCTGATCAGCAGCGTCTGCGCTTCCTTCATGCTGGGGAACCCGTGGAAGGTGACGGTGACCCCCTCGTGCTCGGCTATGATGCGGGAAGACTCCCCCGACAAGGCATCGATCTTGCTCCTGAAACTGGAAAGCGGAAGCGGCCCCTTCTCGTGCAGCGCCACGGCATCGTAGGCCATCGCCTGCAACTCGCGCACGTTGCCGGGGAAATGATAGCGCTCCAGCATGCGCGGCAGCTCGGCCGCGTACCAGGGCTTTTGTTTCCCCATGTGGCGCGCCGCTTGGGCCACGAAGTGATCCAGCAACAGCGGTATGTCCGCGCTCCGTTCCCTAAGCGGCGGGACATGGATCTGGTGGCAGCAGAGCCGGTAATAGAGATCCTCCCGAAGCAGACCCCGTTCCAGGAGACGCTTCAGGTCGCGGTTGGTGGCGACCACGATGCCGGCATCGCTTTGCGCCGGGGCATCCGAACCAAGAGGGAGGTATTCATGCTCCTGTATCAGCCTCAAGAGCTTTATCTGCGACAGCTCCCTCAACTCCCCCATCTCGTCAAGAAACAGGGTCCCTCCCGCAGCCTTCCGGATCAGCCCGTCCCTGTTCTGCTGCGCGCCGGTGAAGGCCCCCTTCTTGTGGCCAAAGAGGGTATCGGAGAAGACGGCGTCATCAAGCCCCGCCACGTTCACCGTGACCAGAGCCCCGGTGCTCCCGCTGTAACGGTGGACCGCCGCGGCGAACAGCTCCTTGCCCACTCCCGTTTCTCCGGTTATCAGCACCGGCTGCCCCGAGCGCGATACCGCCTTGGTCCGCCTCAAAAGGGCCAGCATCTGACGGTCCTCGGTAACGATCTCGGGGAAAGGTGCCTCTTTCTCCCAGTGGTGCTCCGACGCCCATGAAAGCCCCAGGACGCGGTCGATCGCCGCAAGGAAGACCAGGTTGTCAATCGGCTTGATGAGGTAGTCGCAGGCGCCGGCCCGCATGCATGAGACCGCCTGTCTCACCTCTTTGGTACCGCTGCTGATCAGGACCGGCAGTTGCGGAAATTCCTCCACCACGCTTTGCAGCAGTTCCACGCCGCTCGTCGTTGGGAGCGACAGGTCGAGGACCAGTGCTGCGGCCTCGTTGCGCCTTAGAAACGGAAGCAGTTGCGGCCCGCCGTTGAAGGTCACCACAGGCCCGATGCCGTGCCCCTTGAGAAGCATGGCGTACACCATGAGCATCTCTTCGTCGTCATCGACTACCACGACCGGAAGCGGCGTGTTGTGAGCGCTTTTCATGGCAGTCCCCTTCTCCCCGTGCAAGCACCCCCAAAGGAGCGCCCTCCCCGGACCCTACACCTGGAAGTACAAGGTCCCCCCCCTGCTGTTTTGTTCCGCGCTCCAGATCCTGCCGCGGTGCAGGTTGATGATCCTCTGGACGGTGGCGAGGCCGATACCGCAGGAGATCCGGTCCGCCCCCTCCGCTTTTCCTGCAGCGGCTTTGGCAAGCTGCTCGCCTTGCCTTGGCCCGTTGTCGCTCACGTAGAAACTGCGCTCCCCCCTGACCTGCGCGGTGCCGAACTTGATGACCGGGTGCTTCACCCCCAGGGTCAGGTTCCAGGCGTTCTCCAACAGCTGCTCCATGGCGAGGCGGAGCATCTCCCGGTCGCCGGTTACCGTCACCCCGTCCTCGATGCGGAAGGTCACCGGGCGGGCGCCGGTATCGGTCAGCTGGGCGGCGATCTCCGAGGCCATGGCGCTAAGATCCACCTCTTCGGGCTGCAGTCCGGCCGCGGAGAGGGTGGTCAGACGCTGCAGGGCGGCGATGGGGCCCGCCAGTTCCAAGGCGGCGTCGCAAACCTTTCGCAGCATCTCCAGGCAGGGGGGGGAAAACTGCGCGCCGTAGAGCTTCTGCATCTGGAGGCAGTCCTCGCTTATCCTGGCGAGCCTGCCGCTCAGGTCGTTGGAGACCGCCTCCCCGAACGCCTGCACTTCGCCGTTTCTCGCATCAAGCTCCTCTTTCAGGCCTCTCACCCCGTTCTCGGCATGCAGTCTCGCTGTCACGTCCAGCCCGACGATCCAGTTCACCCACCCCTTGATCGGGACGTAGCGCGATATGTTGGACCAGGAGATGGTCTTCAGGGTGCCGTCCTTGCAGCGGAGGCTCCATTCCCTGCCGCGGTAATCCCCTCCCTGCGGCGGGTGCGCCGTTATGACTTCTTCGCGCAGCTCCCCTTCGACATGGAACAGGTCGAGCATCGGCTTGCCGATGACCTCTTCCACCCTGAAGCCGGTAGCCCTTTCGAACTCGTGGTTGCAGGCGGCCAGGCGGTCCCCGGTGTCAAAGGCCATCAGCAGGGCAGGTATGTGCTGCAGGATGGTCTGCAGACGCCTCTTGTGCTCCAAGAGCGCCTCATCCTTCTCGTGGATCTCCTGCTCGCTCGCCCGCAGGGTGTCCTCCTCCTGCCAGTTCTCGTAGATCTTGCGCGCCAGGGCTGCATAAGCCTGCTCCAGCTCCTGCTTGAGTCTCTCGCCGTCGGCGGTGACCGCAGCCAGGCGCTGAGACGCCGCCAGGAAGACGTCCAGTTCGCAGCCGGCGGGCTTGGCATGAGGGTCCAGACCCAGCGGGATGAAGAGCGGGTTGTCGCACGCCCTGCCATTCACGATGAGGCTTGGGTGCATCTTTGCCAGCTCCAGCCCCCGGTCCGGCTGGAAAAGTTCGCGGTTGTACAGGCAGAGCAGGGTCACCTCGTTTCGCGACGCGAAATCGGTCAGCTCCCGCTCCAGGCGGTGCAGCAACTCCAGCTGCTTCCCCTCACGGGCGGCCCAGGCCATGTCGCAGATGATCCGGCTGCCGCTGAACCCTTCGTCGATGGCTCCGGAGCAGAGTTTTTGCAGCAACTTCAGCACCCGCTCCTGCTTGAACACGCCCTCCTTCAGCCAGATCTCCTGCATCGGCACCAGGACCAGCGCGCCGGAGTCCTCCTTCTGCGCTGCGACGGCCTCTTTCAACAGCCGCTCCAGCCGCTCCTCCGCCGCGTGGAGGTAGATGCAGCGCTCGCCTATGGCCACCCCCTTCTGGATGAAAGGGAGCACAGGGTTCAGGATCTCCCCCTCCCCGTGGTAGAGCAGGCAGAGATGGTCGTGACTGTTAACGGCACCGATGTCGGCAATCTCGATGGGCTCTTTTTTCTCTTGCATCTGACACCATCTCCTCGCTGCAAAAAGGTTAAAAAATTCTCAAACAATATACTGGAATTCAAAACCATTGCAATTGAGGGGGGAGGTTTTTCGGCCCCTGTGGGGGGAAGATCGTCTCGGCGCCTGGGGAAAGGAAAAAGTGCGGTGACAAAAGAGGTTTCTTGACGGAGGTCAAGGCGGGAGTGCGGCTTGCGCGGTAACTTTTGCGGCAGATAGCGGAAAACATCGGAACAGAGGAGGAAGCATGTGCGATTGCGGTTCGGGTAGCTCCAGTGGGGGGGGACCCTACGCCACCGGGAAGGAGCTGGTGGAATTTGTTCTTGCTGCCCATGGCGGGCGGGTGGCGTTCTCGGCCTTGCCAAACGGCGGGCTGCAGGTGCTCTGCCAGGAATGCGGGAAGGATTTCCTGCTGAGAACCTTCGTCCAGGGATGCCCCGCCTGCGGCGGTGTACATGCGGTTTCCCCCCCCAGGGCCGACGACCCGTCCGCGGTACAGTACGCCGGCGCGGAGTTCGGGACCCTGGCCAGGGGGTAGCACGCCGTTGAAAGGCGGCGCAGGGCGCGCCGCCAGGGCCGGCGCCTAACGCCTTTTGGAGCCACCCTGCTGGCGCCCCTCCGGGCGCTGCTGCAACCGGGCCAGGTACACCACATGGCGCAGTCCGCCGCGGCCGGGGCGGTCGCAGGTGACGGAGAAGCCGGCGGAGCGCAGGCGTTTGTCGAAGGCCTGGTCGTAGTTCTCGCCCCAGACGGCAAATACCCCCCCCGGCTTGAGAGCCAAGCGGGTCATCTCAATGGCGATGCTGCCATAGAGCGGATCCTCGATCTTGTGCGTCTTGGCGTGCGGCCCGGTGTACAGGTCGAGGACCACGGCGTCGAAGGGGCGGCGCTCCATGGCGTTTTTCCGGATCACGTCGGCCACGTCGGCGATCTCCACGGCCACCCTGGGATCGTTCGCCGCTTCCGCCGTGAGAGAGGCCAAAGGTCCCCGGCACCACTCGAGAACCACCGGGTTCAATTCTGCCACCACGACGCTTGCCGAAGGGGGGAGGTTGTCCAGGACCGCCCTCAGCGTTATAGCCATCCCCAGTCCCCCGACCAGCACCCTCGGCGCGTCGTGCGCCTTCAGGTGTCCGCAGGCAACCTCTCCCAAGGCTACTTCCGAGCGGTGCAGGGAGCTGTTCATCAGCACCAGCCCGTTCACGGTGATCAGGAAGTCGCGCTCGCCGCGTTGTCTGAGCTCGAGGATCCCCTCCGCTGTTTTTACACTCTGCAAAACCGTCCAGGGCTGGGCCATTGAGTATCCTCTCGTTTGCTGTTAATAGGCTCAAGCCTTGTCACTTCTTCCAAAGGCGCCGCTGCGCATCATCTTCCATCGCTTCGACCTCGGTCAGGAGGTTCAGATAGGTCTGGTACCGCTCGGAGGTGATCCCCCCGGCATCGACCTGCTCCCTCACGGAGCACCCGGGCTCCTGCCGGTGCCGGCAGTTGCCGAAACGGCAGGCGTTCGTCTCAAGCGCCTCGAAACCGGGGAAGTGGGCGACGAGCTCCGGAGAAGAGATGTCGACCAGTCCGAAGTCCCTGAACCCCGGGGTGTCCACCAGCTCGCCACCGGTTGGGAGGGCGTGCAGGGAAGAGACGGTGGTGGTATGCTTGCCGGCCCAGGTCTGGCCGCTCAGCTCCCCCACCTTCAGGTTGATGTCGGGGCAAAGGGCGTTCAAAAGGGAACTCTTGCCGACCCCGGTAGTCCCGACGAAGACGCCGCGGTGCCCCTCATGCAAAAAGGCGCGCAGCGGCTCGAGCCCCTCGCCGGTTACGGCGCTCAGGGCGAAGAAGTGCAGCATCTCGCCGTAGATCCCGCAAAGAGCGGCGCTCAGGCTGCGGCCCTCGGGAAGGTCGCACTTGTTCAGCACGATGAACGGCAGGAGCCCGGCAGCACGGGCGGCGACGATGGCGCGGTCCAGAAAGCCTGAAGGGGCCCCGGGCGCCACCACGATCCCCAGCACGTCGAGGTTGGCGGCGACCAGGTGAATACCGCCCCGCGCGTCCCTGCGGCGCAGTTCGGTCCTCCTCGGCAGCCGTTCCAGCACCTCGCCGGCGACCCGCACCCGGTCGCCCACCACATGGCCGGAGTTCCGCTTCACCCGTACCATGCGGCGCTCCCCGCCCAGAAACAGCACCTCGACCGCCACCCCGAAGTGGGATACTATCAGGCCCTGCTCCCCCTTGGCACTGACGGCCTCTTCCTTCTTGCCCATGTCTTTTCCGTTATTCCCGATCGGTTTTTCCCGGCTTCCTCAAGCCGGCAGCCGGCATAAGGGATGGAGAGTACGGCAGGAGCGGAAAGTTGTCAACAAAACCGTAATAGCCGCGGCAAAAGGGGGAGATACGGACGCGCCCGCAGTTGACACGAAGAACCTTTTACCCCATAGTTTGCGTTATCCAACAGCTCCGTTATTTCACAGCTTAAGGCGGTCCCGCAGAGATCCCGGAGGCGGGGGGGGCAAAAAAAGCAGCTGCAAAGGGTCTTCCCCTGCCGAGTGACCGCAAGGGCGTGACATCGACGCCCATCTATACAAGATGTACGGGCGGGAGCGCCAGGGCGGCAGGTGCCGCCTGGCCCCGAAAAGGTGGCAGCCATGAGCAAAGAGACGGTAGACGAGGCGATCAACCTGTACGTTTCGGAACGGATGGAAAAGGGAAAGCAGCTGGCGATTTCGCATTTTCTCGCCTGCCTCTACCTGAAACAGCAAAGGGATGAGATCGTCGAATCGATGCGCCGGGTGCGCGGCATGACCCGCTACTACATAGACCTGACCAAGGTGATGCTGAACCCTTTCAAGGGGCCGGAGATCGCCTGGCTCGCCTCGATGGTCAACATCGCCATCTACGGTGCGGTCCTTATTTCCATCGACGAGCAAAGGGCGCTGGGGATAGCGCTTTTGTCCGGGACGCTGGCAAACGGGCTGTACCTGGTCCGCAGCGTACTGAAGAAATGGTGCGACCTGCATGTCATGCTCGCCATCTACGACGAGATCGTCCAGATCGCCGATCACGAGCTGGAGAGCCTGGTTTGAGGTAGGGTTTACGACAGGGCCAGAGCCAGTTCGGCAAGGCTTCCGACGGCGATGTCAGTGAGTTCCGGCCACCTGAAGGCGCGGGCCGGATCGACATGAATGGTCCCTGCACCGGCGGCGCGGCCGGTCAAGAGGTCGAAGGCGTAGTCGCCCACCATGATAAGCGCCGCCGGGGGCACCCCCCAGCGGCACGCCAGTTTGAAAATCCCGTCCGGATCAGGTTTCGCCAACGCCTCGTCACGCCCCAGCACATCCCCTTCCGGTATGTAGGGGGAGAGCCCGATACGCCCCAGGGTCTTCAGGGCGATGTCGCGGGTGTTGCGGGTCAATACCCCCACCCTGGCGCCCCGCAGATGCAGCAGCTGCAACAGCTCCACCGCCCCTTCCGCAGGTTCAGTCCTGCCCGCGAGCTCCTCCTCGATGCCGGCCAGCAGCCCCCTTGAAACTTTCGCCTCCGCCTCCGGCAGCGCGTCCAGATGCCCCAGGATATCGACCCCCTCCGGAACGCCGAGGATGGCGCGGATCTTGGCGAAATCGTGGATGGCAACGGTGAGGGTCCCGTCCAGGTCGAAGATCCAGTGCCGGCTTTGCAGTATGTCCATGCGACCGCGAGTTTTTCCCATACACACCTTTGTAGCAGAACGCACCGAAGCAGGGAACCCCGCTGCTACCCTCCGACTCCGGCCGTCTCGGCGCCGGCGGCATTCGGCCGGTCGGCAACGGGCTCCGGCCCCATCCCCCGGAGGATGCGGTCGAGAAACACCCCCAAGGCGGCATGAACATCTTCGGATCCCGGACCGGCCAGGATGCCGTGGCGCTGCAGGGGGAATATCAGGTACTTCTTACGCAGGCTTCCCAGCATCTCGAACAGCCGCTGCGATCCCTGCGGGTCGACCACCGGGTCCCCCTCCGACTGCAGCACCAGGACCGGCACATCTATCCCCGCGAGCTTCGGCTCAAGCGCTCTCATGAACCGTTCCATGGCGTGGAGCCCTGCCACCGGGATCCTGGTGTAGTTCAGCTCGGGTCGTTCCGGCACGGTCTCCACGAACTCCTTCTTGGCCCACTGGTAGCGGAAGGCGTCCATGACCCGGTTCCATACGGTCACCGCCGGCGCAAAGCGGGAGGAGATGTCCATAAGCCGCTGCGGCGGGCAGACGGCGAACACCCCCGCCACCTTCCGGACCCGGCTAGCGCAATCAAGCGCCACGCCGCCGCCGAAAGAGAACCCTCCCAGCACCACCCGCTCACAGATGGCGCTCATGAGCGCGTACCCGAGATCAACCGATTCCACCCACTGCGCCCCCCCCCTCAGTGCCAGATCATCCGGCGAAGTTCCATGCCCCTTGAGGCGCACCAGGTAGACCCAGAATCCCTTTTTCTGCAGGTAAAGCGCCAGTTCCGACATCTGTGCGGGGACCGAGAGGAATCCGTGCACCAAAACCACCCCCAGCCGGCGCGACCCTCCCTTGTAAAGGACCGGCGCGCCCACTTCGCGCCCCTTGCTCTCCTTTTCGCGGTAGAACTCATGGTAGTCGCGAGCGAACTCGTCCAGGGCCTGCCGCTCAAGCATGCCGGCGATACGGTTTCGCACCAGCCAGCCAGGGAGCCAGGCCATCAGGTGCACCTCGCGCTGCAGGACGGTGAGCGGCAGCACCTCGTTGGCGATCACCCCGATCGGGTTGTCGATCCTGGCGCGCTGCATCTCGAAAGGGGCGGAGAACTTGCCCCGGTCCTTGACGAGCCTTCCTTCCTCCCTGGTCACCACACCCTTCTCCAGTGCGAGCTCCACGAACTCGCGGTACTTGTGGTAGCGGTCGTCGGTCAAAAGGGCAACCTGTCCGGTGTCCAGGCTATGGTGGCAGTTGCAGCTGGTCGTTTTCAGGCACTGGGTCGCCAGCAGGAACACCCTGCGGCGGAAGTCCTCCTCCCTGATCTCCTTGAAAGGGTAGGCCCGCAAAAGCGAGGCGAAGAGGTGGTCGTGGTTCACCGTGGTGAGGTCATAGATGGTGTCCATGTAGCGTTCCATGAGCCTGGCCGCCTCGCGTTTCATGTCCTCGAGCGAGGCGAGCTTGTCGTCGAAGCCGAAACTTTCACGGGAAACGATGTCGGCCTGGATGGTCCTGCCGGCAAGAGCCTGGGCAGGATCCAGGGCCCTGCCGAAACGGATGTCGATGTCCACCCCCGAAAGGAGCATGCTCCCCTCGGTCAGTATCTCCTCCTTGAGGCGCAGCGGGACGTCCTTCAGGAAGAGGTCGGCCAGCTTGCTCAGGGCGTTCTCCTTGGCGCGCAGGGGGTAGTAGGTGATGTTCACCGGCACGATCCAGCACTTGCCGCTCAAGACGGGGGCGAGGTCGGCAATCTGGAACATCCCCTTGAGCCTCTCCACCTCCTGCGGCACCGTCTGCTGCAGCCTTGCCATCCTCTGGCGGTAGAACTCGGTACGCAGCGCCAGGGTGGCGGCACCGGAGCGGGGACGCACGCCGCTTGCGGGGAGGAGCATCCGGCGCCGGAACAGCTCCTTGTCCTTGACCATCCTCCCCTCAGGAAAGATGATCCAGTTCGCCTCGCCGGTCAGAAGCGTCTTCACGATGACCCTGTCGCGGTCGGGGTTCTTGGTCGAGACCGCCCCCATCATGTCGAGAAAGCCTCCCAGGGGGCCGGAGAAGAGGGAGGCGTCGGCCAGGGACCAGACCGGGACCCGGCTCAGGCGGTGGATATGGTAGGGGAGGAGCACCGTCTCTATCCGGGTGAAATGGTTCACCACGAAGATGACGGAGCCATGCGGGATGTGCTCCTTGCCATGCACGTGCACCCTGAGCCCGGAGAAATCCTCCAGCATTGCGATCATGCGGCCGGTGGCGAGGTAGGCCTGACGGTTCACGAGCCACCTCCGCCGCTTCCGGCGACAGGATCAGCCGCCGGCAGCCTCCTGGCCAGCTCCCCCCTCAGCCATCCGGGGCGGTTGGTCATGATGGAGTCGACCCCCAGCTTGCAGAGCCTCACGGCAGCGGGGGCGGCATCCACCGTCCAGACGTGGAGCTCCAGCCCCCTCCTTCTCAGTTCCTGCGCCAGCGGAAGATCGAGGACGGCGCGGTCCCTGCTCGCCAACCCGTCGGCACGGCTCCAGGACAAGGTGTCGAGGACCTGGTCGGGCGTCGGGTGCCAGGCGCCGCGCCAGCGGTAGTCGGTGAGCCAGCAGGCGCGGTAATCCGGGAGGTGCTCCTTGAGCGCGCGTACCAGTGCGGCGTCGAAGGAAAGGAACCTGATCCGCGAGGGGGGCGCCCCTGCAGCGGCGAGGTCGGCCGCCAGCGGGCCAAGGATTTCGGCCCCGCTCTTAAGCTCCACGAAGAGTCTTTTACCCGCCGGCAGGGCCGAGAGTACCTCCTTCAGCGTAGGGATCGGCTCGCCGGCGAAGGCCTCCCCTTTCCAGGCCCCGACCTCCAGGGTGCGCAGCTCCGACAGCGTCGCCTGCGCGGCCTGCAGATCAACGACAGAGGTGCGGGCGGTGCTGTCGTCATGCAGGCAGACGATCTGGCCGTCGCGGGTCAGCCGGAAGTCGGCCTCGACACCGTCGGCCCCCTGTTCGAAGGCGAGCCTGAAGGAAGCGAGGGTGTTCTCGGGTGCCTCGCGGGAGGCGCCGCGGTGGCCGATGATGAGCGTTTTGCTGGGCATGCCTTTTCCTCCCTTAGGGCGATCCGAAATGCTCGTTAGCATACCCGTCCCGCTCCCGGAAATCAACCGGTTGAAAACAAAGGCGGTTTGACTGGGATTATCCCTCCCTTCATCCCCTGTTTTTGCGCAGGTAGTGGCTGTAGAGCGCGCTGGCGCAGATGGTCAGGAACTTGGTCAGGTCGCTGTCGCTTCGGGAGGTAAGGATGATGGGTGCGCGGGCGCCCATGACCACGTTCGCGACCTCGGCCCCCACGGTGAAGACCCAGCTCTTGTAAAGAAAGTTCCCGCCCGAGATGTGCGGCACCACCATCACGTCGGCACGCCCCGCTACGGGATTCCCGACCATCCCCTTCTTGGCCGCAGCCTCCGGGTAGAGCGCAAGATCGTAGGAGAGCGGCCCCGACACCTCCGCGAAAGGCTACTCCCTTTCCGAGAGCGCCTGCTCCAGCAGTGTGGTCGGTATCTTCGCGGAGGGAACCTCGTTCGCCTCAAGGAGTGCGACCTTGGGACGCTCGACCCCCAGCGCCCGCGCAACCTCTATGGCGTTGTCTATGATGTCTATGCCGGAGGCGGCATCCTCGTGGGGGAAGAGCTCGGGGTTGATGGCCGGGTCGGTGAGGAAGATGAGCCGGTCCACGCCGGGAAGCTCGAAGATGCTCACGTTGGAGAGCCTCCTGCCGGTCCCGATGCCGCTCTCCCTGGAGAGGGCCGCACTGATCAGGACGGCGGTGTTCATCCCCCCCTTCATCAGCATGTCCCCCCTCCCGGAGCAGACCAGCTCGACCCCCAGGCGCGCCGCCTCCAGCTCGCAGCCGTCAGGGGCGCACCCGGCGTCCACGAACTCGTACTGCTTCTCGAACAGCAGTTCGTGGCGGCAAGCCTCCCGGACGCGGTCGAGCCTTCCCACCAGGAAGGCCCTGTCCAGTATCCCCTCCTCGATCCCCTTGTTCACGGCGCGCAGCGAGGTGCAGTCCGGGCAGACGAGCACCACGCTTTGCCCCTTGACGAGCCTGGCAGCCTCTATGACGCTTTTCATGCCGTGCCCGCGGGCGAACTGGAGCATGGAGCCCCCCTTGTACATCACCGCGACCAGCCGCGAGCACTCGGTTAGCGAGGAGAGCGAGTGCGGGAGCGCCGAGTCGAAGTAGAGGGAATCCCCCTCCTCGAGGCGGTACGCCTCGCCGTCCACGGTCGCCTGCAGCTCCCCGCTCAAGACGAAGAGGAACTCTTCACCGGGGTGCCGGCTCACGTCCGACTCGCTTTGCGAACCGCGGTAGAGGTCCACCACGAACGGTTCCAGGTGCCTCCCGGCGAAGGAGCAGGCAAGGCTTTCGTAGTGGAGGAATTCCTTCCTGTCCACCCCGACCCGCTCGTCCCTGCCTGTCTTGACCGCCTTTCTCCCGGAAAGCTCCTCCCCCCCGAGCAAACCGGAGATACCGATCCCCAGGAAGGTGGCAAGCCTCAGGAGCTCCGAGATCCCCGGCGAGAGCCGGTCCGAAAGCACCCGCGAAAGCGTCTCCTGGTCCCACCCTAGCGCCTCGCGCACGCTCTCCGGAGCGACCCCCTTCGCCTCTATCGCCGCCTGCAGATTAGCTCCGATCTTCATGCGCCTCCCCCATGTAGATGCCGGCCTCCTCCACCCCGGTCAGGACCCTGAGCGCGCCCGCTATCAGCGCCTCAATCTCGTGCTCCCCGGGCCGCAGGAAAACAGGGGCCAGGAACCCGACCTTGCGCCTTAGCTTCTCCACGAAGCCACAGCTGAAGGCGAGTCCTCCGGTAAGGACGATGCCATCCACCTCACCGGAGAGGGCCGCCGCCAGCGCGCCTATCTCCTTTGCCACCTGGTACAGCATCGCGTCCACCACGAGCTTGGCCTTGTCATCCCCCCGTGCGACCAGACGCTCCGCTTCGCGCAGGTCGACGGTACCGAGGTAGGAGAATAGCCCCCCCTTGCGCGCCACGACCACCTTGAGTTCATCGATGCTGTAGGTCCCCTGCTCCAAAAGCTCCAGCACCCCGATGACCGGAAGGGCTCCGGTACGCTCGGGGGAGAAGGGACCGTCCCCGTTCAGCCCGTTGTTGACATCCACGACCCGCCCTTTCCTATGGGCGCCGACGGTGATGCCGCCACCCATGTGCACCACTATGAGGTTCAGCTCCTGGTACCCCTTGCCGATCTCGAGCGCCACGTCGCGCGCCGCCGCCTTCTGGTTCAGCGCGTGGAACATGCTCCTGCGCTCCAACCCGGCCAGGCCGGACATGCGCGCCGGCGGCCACATCTCGTCCAGCACCGGCGGATCGACCACGTAGGCGGGGACACCGTGGCGGCCGGCCATGCTGAGGGCAAGCACGCCCCCAAGGTTCGCCGCGTGTTCGCCGCTCACCCCTTCCCTCAGGTCCCGCACCATGGCTTCGTTCACCAGATAGACGCCGCCTGCCACAGGCCTGACCAGCCCTCCCCGCCCGACGACGGCATCGAAGCGGAGCCCGCCGAAGCCGGCCTGCGACAGATAACGCAGCATGCCCTCCATCCGGTAGTCGAACTGGTCCATGATCGCCGCAAAACGTTCCGTTTCCGGGCGCGGGTGATCGATAACCGCCTTTTCCGTACCTCCGTCACGGTAGACGCCGATCTTGGTGGAGGTGGATCCCGGGTCGATGGCCAGTATGTTCATAAACTCCCTCAGAACCTCGTCAATGCATCCCGACAATTGCGGAAAATCTTTTGAAGAATATCAGATCGTTGCCTTCACCAGCACAACTAAAAAATGGGGGCCGACATCATGCCGAAAAGTGAATCTGTAGTTAATAGGTATTCTATAAACATAATCAATAAGCGCACACACTACAAACTGCATGTTTTAGGTTCACCGGACAGCTAATCCAAGATTTATGACCTAAGTAATAATGTCATCAAAATACGATTCAAATACAAAATAAATAACTAAACCTTCAACTTCAGATGACGATATCAAGCTGCAATTGACGTATGGCATACGTCCCACCCCTTTCCTGCACAGCTCCGATCGACACGATACGGCACCGCGACAAAAGGAGAATTACCTATGGCGGCAGAAAGACTCAAGCAAACCATACAGTATCTGAGTTACAAGCTCCAATCCGTTAATTGTTTGCCGCCCCCCGCCCCGGGCTCAACCAAGCAGGCCGCCGAGTCAACAAAGCTGACAGGGAGGACAGTATGAAGTGGTTCAACAACATAAAGATCGGGACCAAGCTGTTAGGCGGCTTCATAACCGTAGCGCTGATCGCAGGCGTGATAGGTTTTTTCGGCATCACAAGAATCAACCAGATGAAACAAGAGATCACCCTGATGTACCAGAGCGTCACCGTCCCTCTGGGTGACCTTTCCCACATATCGACCTCGTTCCAGCGCGTCCGGATCAACATGAGGGCGCTGGTCGAGGCAGAGACTCCGCAGGAAAAGGCGGAAGCGCTGGAAACGGTCAAGAAACTGCGTGATGAGATAACGGAGAAAGCGGCAACCTTTGAAAAGACGATCCTCACCGAGGAGGGTCGACGGCTTTTCGAAGAGTTCAAGCAGAGCAGGGTGGAATATACCGGGGTCCTCGACCGGGTCATACCTTTGGCACAGGCAGACAGGGACGAAGAAGCCATGGCGCTCCTGAATGGCGAGGGAAAGAAGGCAGCCTTTCGCGAACAGGAAACGCTGGATAAGCTGCAGGAGAACAAGATCAAGCAAGGAAAACTGGGCAATGAGGCAAACATCGCCGTCGCCGCGAGCGCATCGCGCATGATGACCGGACTGGCCCTTGCCGGCGCCATGCTCGCGGTCATGCTCGGGTTCTTCATCAGCCGCGGCATCACGCGCCCGATCAACATCTGCGTCGAGGCCGCCAACCGGATAGCTGCCGGCAACACCGATGTACTGCTGGATTCCACCGGCAAAGAGGAAACCGGCCTGCTGCAAGGGGCCATGCAAAGGATGGTACAGGCGATAAACGCCGTCATAGAGGACACGGGGACGCTTTCAGAGGCCGCTGTCGGCGGAAAACTTGCCACCCGCGCCGACATCGAGAGGCACCAGGGGGATTTCAGGGCAATCGTGGCCGGTGTGAACCAGACCCTCGATGCCGTCGTCGACCCGTTGAGGGTGGCAGCAGGTTACGTGGACAGGATTTCAAAAGGAGACATCCCCGAGCAGATTACTGCCGACTACCTGGGCGATTTCAACGAGATCAAGAACAACCTGAACACGCTGATCGAGGCCACCAACAACATCACCAACGCCGCGAAGGAGGTGGCCGGCGGCAACCTCACCGTGGCCATCTCGGAGCGCTCCCCCAACGACGAGTTGATGCGCTCGCTGTCGAACATGGTGACGAGGCTCTCGGAGGTGGTGAGCGATGTCAAGGCGGCCTCGGACAACGTGGCTGCGGGGAGCCAACAGATGTCCGCCAGCGCGGAGGCGATGTCCCAGGGGGCGACGGAGCAGGCTTCCTCCGCCGAGGAGGCGTCCTCCTCGATGGAAGAGATGTCGGCCAACATCAGGCAAAATGCCGACAACGCCATACAGACAGAGAAGATAGCGGTGAAGTCGGCGGCCGACGCCCAGGAAGGTGGCAAGGCGGTGACTCAGACGGTAGCCGCCATGAAGGAGATCGCCGGCAAGATCTCCATCATAGAGGAGATCGCCAGGCAGACGAACCTCCTCGCGCTGAATGCGGCGATCGAGGCGGCCAGGGCCGGCGAGCACGGCAAGGGGTTTGCCGTGGTGGCAAGCGAGGTAAGAAAGCTCGCGGAGCGCTCCCAGAAGGCGGCAGCGGAGATTTCGGAACTTTCCTCCTCCAGCGTGGAGGTGGCGGAAACCGCCGGACAGAAGCTTTCCGCCATGCTCCCGGATATCCAGCGCACCGCCGGGCTGGTCCAGGAGATCTCGGCCGCCTCCAGGGAGCAGGATACCGGCGCGGACCAGATCAACAGGGCCATTCAGCAACTGGACCAGGTGATCCAGCAAAACGCCTCTGCAGCCGAGGAGATGTCGTCTACCGCCGAGGAGCTGGCGTCCCAGTCCGAGCAGTTGCAGGACACCATCGGCTTCTTCAAGGTAGCCGGTCCGGGTGCCGGAACGCCCCTGGCGAAGCGCCCGAAACATGCCGCGAACCTGACGCAGGGGAGGAAAACTGCCGCTCCCAAAGCGCCCCGCATGACATACGCGGGGGTCTCGCCGGGCGTGGATCTGACCCTGACCGACGAGTCGTTCGAGAGCTTTTAGCCCTAGAGGCCCGCGCAGCAGTGCCGGCTACTCCCGGTGCCGCTGCGCGGGCAAACCTTCGCCCGGCACGCACCCCTCAGCAATTGCTTTTCCCGCTCATTTCCCCTATATCCACCGCGAATACTGCGGTTCTGGCAACCGTCACTTCCGGAAACTCAAACTCCCCGGGAGCGTACTGCGCCATGATGGCCCCCAGCGCCCGGCACTTTTCCTCGTGCCCCTCCAGCAGGCGGACCTTTCCGTATCCGACGACGCTTTCGTACTTCATGCTGTAGCTGCAGGGCACGTCCGCGACCACCAGTTCATGACGCGTCACGACCGTGAAGCAGACGCGGCTGCCGTCGGCAAGGAATTCCATTTTCTTCCCCTCGCTGGCGCAATGGAAGTACATGGTGGAAGCCCGATACCCGTAGTTCATGGTGACCAGGTAAGGTTCCCCCTGCCCCACCAGCGCCAGATGGCAGACCTCTCCCTTTTCGAGCAGGGCATGCGCCTCCTCCCGGGAAAGCCGGCGGTCCCCCCTTCTCATCTCATGCTTCATGTACCCTCCCGTTCAAGCTCCGTATGGCGTCCAGGCTGGATATCCCAGCCATTGCCCGGGCAGCTTACCTCACTGCGACCTCTCTCGACCAGAAAAAACCAGGGGGGCACTTCCAATGACTTAAGCAGTACCGCCTGCTGACCGACAAAGTGTTACCACCTGTGTGTCATCCATCAAAGCCGTGACATTGTCCCTCAAGTGATGCCCGAACCTCCTTCCAGGAGATGCAATAAGCCATACAATCAGCGACTTTGGTTGCTGTTTCCGGATGCGACGGCTGCAACATTATAAGTGGCTAACAGACCGAAAATCCCTTAACCTTGCCGTGTAGATGTCGATAAAGCTAGAAAATCCCTTTCAGCGCGCGACGGGTCCTGGTCAGATCCAGCCCCGCTGCAGGTCTTTAACATGACGGTGTCTGCCTCGCACCAGGCGCATCGGTACTATTCCCAGGAGAAGGAGAACAACAATGGCGGTCGAGACTATCACAGAGACTACACAGTATCTGACGTTCAAGCTGGAAGACGAGCTTTTCGCACTCGACATCGGCAAGGTGCGGGAAGTGCTCGACTTCACCACCATCACGAAGGTACCGCAGACCCCCGATTACATGCGCGGGGTCATCAACCTGCGCGGCAGTGTGGTGCCGGTGGTGGACCTCCGCCTCAAGTTCGGCATGGTGATGGCTGAGCAGACGGTCAACACCTGCGTAATAATCGTGGAGGTGGAACTCGAAGGGGAAAAGGTGGTCATGGGGGCAATGGCGGACGCGGTCCAGGAGGTCCTCGACCTGGAGCCGGACCAGATAGAGCCGCCGCCGCGCATCGGCACCAAGCTGAACACCGAGTTCATCAAGGGGATGGGGAAGCACAACGAGCAGTTCATCATCATCCTGGACATCGACAAGGTCTTCACCCAGGGCGAGCTGGATCTTGTGCAGGAAATGGAAGGGGCCGCAGCAGCCTAGGCGGATCGCAGCAGTACCAAACTCTGTTAAAAGGGCAGCCTGGCTCAACAAGCCGGCTGCCCTTTTCCGTGCATCCCGACAGCCGGCTTTGCCTCAGGCGCTGCGACGTCCGAAATTACCTGCGGCTCCGATCAAGCCGGAGCAGCCGCCCCCCCCGTCACTTCTTCGCCGAAAGCAGCCTTGCTACGGCCGCGAGGTTCCCGTCGCTTGCCTGGCCGCGCTTTTCGGACAGCTCAAGCGCAACCCCTGCCAGCGCCCGGTAAATCTGCGCCAGCTCGCCGTCCCATCCCTCCAGCGCATCCAGCTGCCTGGAGACCACCGCAGCATCTCCGCGCGCGATCGGCCCGGTCAGTGCCTGCACGGTGCCGAAGCGGAAAACGTTGTCGACCGTGCCGCGCACCAGGGGCTCCATGACCTGCATGGCAATATCACGCGGCACCCCCCCCTTCTCGTAGGCCCGGAGGCCGGCTTCCATGAGTGCGGTCAGGTAGTTGCAGACCAGCACCGAGCCGGCGTGGTAGATGGTCTTGGATCCGGGGTCGAGGTCGAACATCCTCGCCCCGATGGCGGCGAAGGCCTCGCCTAAGAGCTCTACGGCCCCAGGGTCCCCCTCTATGCCGCACCAGGTACCGGCAAAGTCCGATACCGAGACACGAGGATCGGCAAAGCTCTTCACCGGGTGGAGGCTCGCCGCCTGCGCTCCCAGGTCCCTGACCGGCTGCAGCACGCTGCTTTGGAGCGCCCCGCTCATATGGCAGACGACGGTTTTGCTGTTCACCAGGCCGGTGGCGGCGAGTTCACTGGCGCAAAGAGCGATGGCATCGTCAGAGGAGGCGATCAGGTAAACATCCGCTGGCTGCAACTCCGGCCAGCTGCCGACCGCTTCGCCCCCCCCGATGAACCCGGCGGCGAGCCGCGCGCTTTCCAGCGAGCGGGCGAGGACGTCCCTGAGCTCGAAGATACCGTTCTCCTGAAAAAGGCGCCCCACAGTCTTCCCCACGGCGCCGCAGCCGATAATGCTTAAGGATTTCATTTACCTATGCCACCTCTTCCCTTGCGCGATGCGGTCAGGTTACAGTAAACCCCGCAAAGCTGTCAATGGCAGCGGAAAAAGGAGCGCCCGGGAGCAAAGAAAGCCCCCCTCGGTCTGGAGGGGGGCTTTCGGGAAACGCTTGCGGGGGAGCAGCCGCCAACTGCTACGGTTTGCGCCCGTCAGGGTCCAGGCTGTAATCGTCCCCTTCGACGCATTCGCTTTGCACCTGAAGAAACGATTCGATCTGCGGATCCCGGATGATCTCGGTCACCCCGTGGTTCACCGACCAGGTGGTGCCGCAGATGCTGCACTCCGTGATGCCTTCCTTGAAACCGTCTGCATGCAAATTGGTGTCTACCTGCTGATGATTTCTGCATACCGGGCATTTCATGGCTGTCCTCCTCTCATGGTAGCGGCAGGCGCTGTTTTTTCATGAAAGAGATTGTGACGGCAACTCGGTGCTCCGCAACTGCATAACAGGCGCATCGGCGTTTCCCGCTCGCCGGCAGACGCAGGCAACCAGGCTGCTCCACGGCAGTGGCAGGTCGGCGGCGCCGCAGCTCACAGACTCTTTTGTTTTGCCGGTTTCCTCGCCGTCTTGGCTCTCGTCTTGGTCACCGGGACATCTTTTGCCGGCGGAAGGTAAGAGGCAGGATCCGCAGGTTGGAGATCGGTGAAATGGGAGGAGATGATCTTCCTTATCATGCCGTCGTTGAACCGGATGGTAGCCCTGATGTCATTGATCTCGACGACCTTCCCAATACCCCATTCCTTGGCCATCGCATGGCTCACCACGCTGCCTCGCTTGACGATCATTTTTTTCCCCTTGGCTTGCTGTTTTGGAGTTCCGCTCAGGACGTAGCGACCCGACGTCCGTGAAATCAGGTCGAACACAACTTGGGCCGTATCTTTTTGTATTAGGTAGAACGCGTTATGTGAAGAGATTTGACGTACTTCGTGACGCAGGGAACGTGCCGGTTCCGGGAAAAGGCACGAGTGAAACTATACACCGCAAAACGGAAATGGACAGCTCCGACCCCATAAAATCGGGCGCGGGGGTGTCTGGAGCGAACCTAGGGGCGCAAAGCCGGAGACACGGCCGGTTCGGGATAGCTCTCGAGCGGCTTGAGATCTTCAGGAGGCAGCTGTGGTTCTCCCATGATGATGACCGCGGGCCCCCTGAACCTTTGGAAGGTGCCGGCATCCCGATCGCCTACCACCCACTGGAACAGCGTCTTCGCGTCCATGAGCAGGGGGTTGGCAGGTTCGCCGTAATACTGCAACTGCATCTCCTCGTCGTACAACCCGATGCAGCCGTGGGAAGCCGGGTATCCCGGGAGGTCGCGGCCGTGGATCCAGTAGGAGGTCCAGCCGTCCTGCCTCTTGTCGATGTGGAAGCGCAGGCCGTAATGCATGGGATAGGGGCGCTCCGTCCCCTCGACCGGGTACAGGCTCGATTCATGGAGCCGGTCCACGGCATCGATCCGGTAGGACCCGTTTCTGAGCCGGTGCTCCTCGACCCCTACGGCAACCGGCGTGGAGAAGACCAGGTTCCCGTACTCATAAGCCCCGAGGAACATCTCGTTCTGGTCTATCAGGATGAGCTGAGGTTCCCTCTCTGCCTCGTAGTAAAAGGGGGCCATGGGGTTGAAACCCCGTATCTCCTCGATCCTTTTGGGTACCTTGATGGACATCCCCGCCAGGAAGTGGCGCCGGTCCATGCGGTTGAATCGAAGCCCGTCCCGCCAGAGCTTTCCGAACACCCTGTAGGGAGTGTCCCTTGCTGTCAGCTTGACGCATTCCCACTCATAGAGGTAATCGCTTGGGTAGTGTAACTCACAAAGGGATCTGATCTTCTGGTTTGCATTCTGGGCTGCAGCGGAGGGGAGGCAGGATATGCCGAGTGTTAAGAGTAGCAGGATGCTTGTCAGGATCAGCTTTTTCATCTAATGCCTCTGATCTTGGGTCGGGCCCGGACGATCTGTCTTGAGACATCGGTTTTCACTGAACGTACGCTTCGGCTGGTCTTATTCTATCAAAAGCAGATCCAAAGCGAAAGGGGCTTTACAGCGTTTGTGAGACCTGCAGCGCCCCGTCGAGACAGAACTCCCGGCAGACACCACAGCCGGTGCACAGCAACGGGTCGAAAGCAGGCTCCTCGTCCGGCAACCCGCTCTTCAGGGCGCCGGTCGGGCAGATCGCCACACACCCCTGGCATCTCGCGCACCCCTCGCCGAAGGAGACACGGGAGTCGAAATGGGCCGCTATCCGCGCGGCGAGTTCCGCGGAGTTGCTTCTGACTCCGTTCAAAAGCTTCCTCCTGACCGGCAGCCTCTTCTCGGAATATGCGCAGCGCCTTTCCTCACGCTCGGCGGTGCCGGAAATGACCACGGCGGCAGTGTGAAAAAGGGAGCTGCGCAGCGATCGGAAGAAACTGCGGCGATCGACCGTCTCGTCGCGGTATCGCAGCTCCCCGGCTGACGCTGCCGTCACCAGACGGGCACCCCCCTCCAGCAGTCCGGCACCGGAGAGCCTGTCCAGCCGCTTCGGGAGTCCGGCAGCCCCCTCGCTGTTGGGACAGTCGCCGCACGCGGTCAGGTTGAGGGTCAATGCGCCGGAAAGGGAGTGGCAGAGGGTGACCAGATGCTCGCCGGAGAGCCCCCCGAGACAGGCCACGGCCGCATGGGAGCTCTCCTTGCTCCGCGTACAGCCGAGGACCGGCTCCGGCACGCGCGACAGTTGCGCCAGAGAAGAGGCGAAACTCCCTGTCTGCTCCAAGGCCCCCGCCGGGCAATGCGCCGTGCAAAGCAGGCACCCTGTGCAAAGGTCGGGGTCTATCGACAGCACGCCATCCAGGGCGATGGCAGCGCGCGGGCAGTGGTCGGCGCAAAGCCGGCAACTGCTGCCGCTGAAGCGGGTGCGCAGGCAGCGCGAGTTGTCGACGCGAAGCTCGTCACTGCCGGCGGTGAGATGTTGCGGGGTGCGGGTGTCAGCCATCTCGGTGTTCAGCCAGCCCGGCGTAATCGGCCTTCAAAAAGGCGGCCGTGCAGCGCGCGAGGGCGACGTAAAAAGGGGACTCGCGATCGCTGATGACGGCGTCGGCAAAGGGCTCGAGCCAGGGGACGAGGAATCGCCCCAGGAATTCGCGCTGCAGCGCCCTGAGTCTCGACACCTCATCGCCGTCCGCAGCTTCATACGCCTTACGCTCCCCGAAGACGAGGTAGGACATGAATTCGAGTTCGACCTTCAGGTGGTCGGGGAGGTCGTTGAAATCCTCGGCCAGGTGCAGCCCGCAGCTGTGATAGAAGGTTTCCACCAGAGCAGTGGAGTCCCCCATCACGGTTTTTTCGTCGAGGTAGTAGGAGCCGTACGGGGGGGCGACCAGCTGGAAGGGGCCGAGGAAAAGCCGCGCATGCTCCACCGCCAGCGCTTCCACGGATTGCCCTGCCGACTGCCTGGCCGCCTCGGCTGCGTGCAGGGCAGCCTCGGGCGCCGGCGCGGAGAGCAGCTCGGCCAGGGCCGCGCAGCATCCCTCGTCCAGAAGCGGCGGCGTCGGTGAATAGTAGCAGGCCGCCAGCAGGCGATAGGCGTCCTCGCGGATGGCAGCAGTGCTTTTGTGCTCGTTCATGACGATGGTGGTTCCTTTAAAAAGCCAAGGGGGCACCGGGGAAACGAAGGGCTCTTATCCCCATCCGTTTCCCCGGTGACCTCCCTGGCCCTCGGTGACTACTGTGGCAAGGGTGGTTGCCTCGCGCCGATCAGGCCTTCTGCCCCCTGAAGGAGCGGATGTAGGCGACGTTCGGCTTGGTCCCCTTCTCCTCCTTGAGGCGCGTCGCCTTGTGCTTCTTCAAAAGCTGGGCCGGCTCGCTCCCCGCGTCGTTCAGGTCGCCGAAAATCCTCGCCTTCGAGGGGCAGGCCGCCACGCAGTTGGGAAGCTCGCCGTTTTTCACCCTGTGCTCGCAGAAGATGCACTTCTCGGCCATCCCCTTCTTGCGCACGCTCTCGTAATCCGGATGGGAGTATTCGTGCCTGTGGGGGGGGAGGGCTCCCGCAGCCTTGGCCGTCCCGGCCCCGGAGGCGGTGCACCCCTTGATCAGCTCGGTGCCGTCGCCGTAGAAGGGATGGGGCTCGGCCGCGCCGTCGTTGACGCTGATGACGCTGTAGGCGGCCTTTTCCTTGGAGACGTCGCTTGCGCTGTAGGGGCAGGCCTTCTGGCAGCGGCGGCACCCTATGCAGCGCTCGTCGTTGTGCATGGTGATGCCGTCGGCGGTCTTGAACATCGCCTTGGGCTGCACCGGGCACGCCTTGACGCACGGGGCGTCGCTACAGTGGTTGCACAGCACCGGGACGGCGGTGAACTCGACCTTGGGGAATTTCCCCTCTTCCTTGTAGATGAAGTCGGCCCAGTTGAAGGTCTGTCCCTTGCCGCGGTTCTGGGTATTGTTTTCGGTCTTGCAGGCCAGAGCGCAGGCGCCGCAGCCGACGCATCTCTGCAGGTCTATGACCATTCCGTATTGCTTTGGCATTCAGTAATCCCCCTTTGCTAGACTTTCTCGATCTTGACGCCGGTGAAGCCGCCGTTGCGCGCCGTGGAGCCGCTCAGACGGTCGTAATCGTCGACCAGCAGTTCGTTGTTGTTGCCGCCGCGCGGCTGCGCCTTGGCGTAGTCCTTGGCCGCAACCCGGCCGTAGGCCCAGTGCCCCTGCCCGTAGCATTTGGCGATGGTGCCGGGACGGAGCCCCTCCCAGAGCTTCGCCTTGGTGACGATGGAGCCGGTGGTGGAGGTCAGGCGGACCGTGTCGCCCGTCTTGATGCCGAGTCTCTTGGCGTCGACCGGGTTGATCTTCACCACGTCGTCCCAGCTCTCGTCCCCCACGTCCACCTTCTTGAACTCCTGGTACCAGGCGGTGTTGGCGCTGCGTCCCTCGCGGTTGAGACGGGATTTGTAGTCGATGAAGGTGAAGGGGTACTCCTTCTCCCCTCCGTGGCGCTTGGGCGACTCGTAGTGCGGCACGAAGACCAGCTCCCCCTGGGCCTCGTAGCCGCTGGACTTCATGATGTCGTCCACGCTGGCCTTGACCTTCTCGGCTAACAGGGAGAGCGTCTTTTTCAGGGTCTCGCTGTAGAACTCGAACTTCCCGGTCTCGGTCTTGAATTTCCCTTCCCATTTGCCGGTCGCCGGGTCCGTCTTGCCCCAGTTCTTCTTGTATTTGTAGGTCTCGGAGTTGTAGATGCCGCGTTTCTTGAACTCCTCCCAGCCGGCGATCTGGTCCCCTTTCATCTTTTCCTTGCCGTCCCACACCTTCTGTGAAGAGATCTTCGCCGCGGTCTCGGCGAACTCGGCGGCGCTCGTCGGCTTTTTCTTGGTCTGCGGGTCCTCGAAGGAGGCGTAGTAGTCATAGAGGTTGGAGAAGCCCCTCGCCTTCAGCTTCTCGGCCAAAAGCCACATCACCTCGACCTCCTCCGACTTGGTTTCCCAAAGCGGCTTCGCCACGGCCTGCTGGATGGACATGTGGCCGTGCAGGTTCGCCATGTTGCTGATGATGGTCAGTTTTTCGGTCGGCGCGAAGGTGGCCGGCAGCACGATGTCGGCAAACTGGGTCATCTCGGAGGCGTTGGTCACCATGTGCACGAAGAAGGGGATCTTCGCCATCGCCTTGTCCCAGCGCTCGGCGCCGGTGCAGGAGAAGTTGAAGTTGCTCCAGGTGCTCAGGAAGACCTTGATCGCCTCCGGGTGCTTCAACAGGCCGTTCGCCACGTTGTTGGTGACCACGCCGATCTTCGCGCTCTCCTTGACGGTGCCGTCCTTCTCCTTCTTCTTGTCGATCCCCCCCAGGATGGCGGGCATCTCCTTGGTGCCGCGGCCGTCGATCTTCTTCCCCTTGCCGGATTTCTTGGCCAGCTCGTCCACGAAGGCGTCCCCTATCTCGGGGAACTTCTCGATCGGTACGCTGGAGCTCTGCATGACGCCGCCCTCGGTCTCGATGCTCCCCAGGATCCCGTTCAGCGCGTAGACGGACATGGAGGCGTAGGTGCCGCGCGGGGACATGGCCACCCCCGGCCCCATCCATACGGCGCAGGCGCTCCCCGCCTTACCCATGGCGCGGGCGGTGCGGACGATCTGCTCCTCGGGGATCAGGGTCTTCTTGGCGGCCCAGGCGGGGGTCTTGTCCTTCAGCTCCAGGTTCCAGTACTTCACGATGCCGTGGGTCTGCTTCTCCGCGAAGGAGGCCTCGTCTACCGCGGCCCCGGCCTTGAAGAGGTTCTTCCCCTCCTTGAAGTCGCCGACGAACTCCTTGCTCCAGTACCCTTCGGTCAAAAGCACGTGGGCCAGGGCCGAGGCCAGGGCACCGTCCTCGCCCGGCTTGACGGGGAGCCAGTCGTGGGCCTTGGCCACCGAGGCGCTCATGCGGGGATCGACGGCGATCACCGTGCCGCGGTCGAGGATGTCGCTGAACTTGGAGATGGCGTTGGGGACCTGGCGGTTGGAGGAAAGGGGGTCGCAACCCCAGATGACCAGGCACTTGGTCTTGGCCAGGTCGTAATCGCGGTAGCCGAAGAAGCCCTGGGTGTAACCGGGCCCCATCTTCTCGGCCTCCGCGCAGATGGCGGAGTGGGAGAAATAGTTGGGGGTGCCGTAGATCTTCGGGAGGGTGCCGTAGAGCAGGTCCGTCGCGGTGGACGAGTAACGGCCGCGCATGTACATCAGCTTCTCAGGCTCGCCTGCCTTGCGCAGTTCCATCATCTTGTCTGCGACGGTGTCGAGCGCCTCGTCCCAGCTGATCGGGACGAACCTGGGATCGATGCCGCGCCCCTTCAGTGGGTTGGTCCGCTTCATCGGCACCTTGATCCGGTCGGGATCGTAGGCCTGCTGGATCATCAGGTGCCCGCGGGGGCAGACATAGCCGCCGTTGGCCTTGGAAAGCTGGTTGCCGCGCACCTTGGTGACGCGCCCCTTTTGCACCAGGAACTCGACCGGGCACCAGGCGGTACACCCCTGGCAGGTCGAGGGAATCCACTCCCCCTTGCCGGTAGCCGCGGCGGTCGCGGCAGTTTCCTGCCCTGCTGCGAAGGCGTTCAGCTTCGGCAGGCCGATGGCCGCCACCGCTCCGGCTGCAGCGGTTACCTTGAGAAAATCTCTGCGCTTGATTTCCATTCCGTCCCTCCTATTTTTTGTGGCACTTGGCGCAAGAACCCTTCACGGAAAACGCCTTCTTGCCGTTGTGGCAGGCACCGCAGGACTTGCCTTTTTGCATCTGCTTCATGGTCACGGTGCTGTGCTGTTTCTTGCCCAGGTAGAGCTTGTCATGGCACTCGGTACAGCCAAGCTGCATCCCGTCGACATGGGTCTCGTGGCTGAACACCACGTCCCCCCCCCTGTTCTTCAAGGTGATGTCGCCTCCGCCAACGGCGGCCGATGCGACGCCGGCTGCGCAAAGCAGTGCACAGGCGGTTATTGCGGCAATCTTTCTCATGCGTCCGATCCTCCCTTTGAGTGTGGTCCCTAAACAGCGGATACGATGCCCGGAAATTCATGAAAGCCGGCACAGGCAGGCTCCAATCAGCCGGGAAAAAATGTAAAGCTCCGTTTACATTGTGTTCATTTCGCCTCGGTTCCCATGAAAGAGGGGTGCTCGCGGAGCTTATCCCAAAGGGCCTGGCGGGAGAGACCCAGGATCTCGGCGCAGCGCCCCTTGCGGCCCTTGGCGGCATCGAGCACGCGCTCGATGTAGCGCCTCTCGAACTCCGCAAGGGCGTCCTTCAGCGGCATCCCCACCTCTATCCTCTCAAAGATCGTGCCGATCTGCCGCCCGTCGTCGCAGACGCGCGGTATGTGACGCTGCAGGATCTGCTGGCCCGGATAGAGCACGCAGAGCTGCTCCACGAGGTTGGCAAGCTGGCGCACGTTGCCTGGCCAGTGGAGCCGCAGCAGCCCGTCCATCGCCTCCGGCGTCAGCCTGATGCGGGGCTTCCCCTCTTTGGCGAAGCGCTCGATGAAATGGGCGGCCAAAAGCGGGATGTCCCCGCAACGGTCGCGCAGGGGGGGGACGGTGAGGGAGACCACGTTGACGCGGTAGTAGAGGTCCTCCCTGAACTCCCGCCTCTTCACCATCCCCTCCAGGTCCCGGTTGGTGGCGCAGACCAGCCGGAAGTCCAGGCTGTAACTCCGGGCGCCCCCCACCCTGGTTGCGGTCCGTTCCCCCAGTGCGCGCAGCAGCTTGGCCTGGACGGCGGCGGTGAGCTCCCCGATCTCGTCCAGGAACAGGGTCCCCCCGTCAGCCAGCTCCAGGTAACCGGGGCGGCTGCGGTCGGCGCCGGTATAGGCCCCTTTCTCTACCCCGAACAGCTCCGCCTCGACCAGGGTTTCCGGTATGGCCGCGCAGTTCACGCGCACCAGCGGTCCGCGGCTGCGCGTGCTCATGGCGTGGGCCGTCTCGGCCAAGAGCTCCTTGCCGGTGCCGCTCTCCCCCAAGAGCAGCAGGCTCGCCTCGCTGGCGGCGACCACTGCTACGGTGTCCAGCACGGCACGCATGGCCGACGCCTGCGTGATGATCCTGGAGCGCGGGTCGGCGGCGCCGGTAAGCTCCGCCAGCCTCTTCTCCATGTTGCGCATCCCAAGTATCCGCTCCAGCTTCATCAGCAGCACGTCCACAGGGAAGGGCTTGGTGACGAAGTCGAAGGCGCCCAGCTTCATGGCTCTCACCGCCATCTCCACCGTGGCCTGCCCCGTCATCACCAGCGCGTGGCAGTGCGGCTGCAGCGCGAGGATCTCGGAGAGGACGTCCAGCCCGTCCGCGTCCGGCAGCTTCACGTCCTGCAGCACCAGGTCGAAGGTCTCGTCGCTGGCGGCGGAAAGGGCTGCCGACCCGTTTTCCGCCAGCCGCGTCAGGTATCCCTGCCTGGAGAGCGCTTCGTGCAGGGCTGCGCCCAGCAAGGGGTCGTCCTCGACCAGCAGCAGTTTTATGTCCGTGATCATCTGTGAACCTCGTTTATGCGGAGTGCGGGATAGTTACCGTGAAGGTGGTGGCGCCGGGGCTGCTCCGAAACGAGAGCTCCCCGCCGTGCATCTCGACGATGCTCTTGCAGATGGCCAGCCCGATGCCGGTCCCCTGCCCCGCCGGCTTGGTGGTGTAGAAGATGTCGAAGATCTGCGGCTGCAACTCCTGCGCGATCCCGCCCCCCCGGTCGCTGACCTCGATGAGGTAGGATTTTTCCCCGGACGCCGCCACCAGGCGCACCTCCCCCCCTTTTGGGGAAGCGTCCGCCGCGTTTATCAGCAGGTTCAGTATCACCTGCTGCATCTTCCCCTTGTCCAGGGAGAGCACGACGGCAGGGGCGCAACGGTCCTCGGACAGGAACAGTACCGGGTACTGCTTCATGGCCATGCGTGCGAACTCCGCGCTCTCCTGGAAAAAGCGGTCGCTTGCCGCAGGCTGGAGCTCAAGCGACCCCGTCCGGCTGAAATCGCTCAACTGCCGCACGATGCGCTCGATGCGCCGCGTCCCCTGCTTGATGAAGTCGAGGTTGCGGTTTTGCGCGTGGCCGTCCTGCTCGAGGTTGTGGATGCAGGTGTTGATGGTGAAGAGCGGGTTGTTCACCTCGTGGGCCACGCCGGCCACGATCTTGCCGATCGATGCCAGCTTTTCGCTTAGGACCAGCTGCGCCACGGCACGCTCCCGCTCTGATTCGCTGCGCCGCAGCCGCTCCATCATCTCCTGGAAGCTGTCCTGGAGCAGGCCTATCTCGTCCGGCCTGCGCGGCGGCAGCTCGACCTCCAGGTTGTCGGTGGAAACGGCAGACATCACGGCGCTGAGCCGCTGCAGCGGGCGGGCCATGTTGCGCCCGACCAGGTAGGAAAGGAGCGCGCCGAAAAGGAAGAAGACCATGGAAACCACGAGGATGCGCCGGGCGAGCGCGACCAGCCTCGCTTCCAGCGGGGCGGTGGAAACCCCCACCCGCAGGGTTCCCCAGGTCTTGCCGTGGATGTGGAGCGGCATCGCCATGTCCAGGATGGTGGGGCGGGATTTGTCCCCCCGGATGAGGGCGCTGAAATAGCGCCTTTCATTGATGGCGGCAGTGGTGAGCGCGTCCGTGCAGGTCTTGCCGTGCTCGGAATAGTTGTTATGGGTAAGCACCTTGCCGTGGTCGTCCGTCACATAGGCATGCACCACCGGCAGCCCGGTATTGCCCATGATCTCCTCGATGAAGTTGTCCAGAAGCCCTCCCTCCCCGATCACCCCCATCTCCTCGTAGATCAGGGCGTTCACGATGGGGGAGGCGAGGGAAGTCACCATCTGCCTCCCCTCTCCTTCTAGGCTCCGGTAAAGCAGGTTGCGCTCGTTCTTCCAGGCCCACCACCCCCCCAGGGCGGAGATCAAAGCGACCACCAGCAGGGCCAGCAGCAGGAACTGGTTCTTTATGCTGACGAACCTGACCCCGTTCATCGGTGGCACCCTGCGCCGCACCCCCGGGGGATATCGCGCATGAGCTTGAAAATGGGGCGGTAATCCCCGATGGCGGCCGGGACGAAGCCGTAGCAGAATTCGTCGTCCCAGGTCTTCATGATCTCCCGGTGCTTCGATTTTTTGCCATCCAGCTTCAAAAGCGCCACGGTAAGCGCCCTGACGACCTCGGGGGGGGTGTCCTTGCGCACCACCAGCGGCACCGAGGGTATGGGATCCGACCAGGCCAGGATGCGCAGCCCGTGGCTTTTGTATTTCTCCGCCACCACGTCCTTTACCGCACCGGCGTCGTACTGCCCCTTGAGTATCGCCTTTGCCACCGCGTCGTGATGCTGCAGGTTGGCGAAGGACTTCAGATCGCGCATGCCGATCCCGTTTTTCCAGAGCAGGTAGCGGGGTATCAGGTTGCCGGAGGTGGAATGGGAGGAACCAAATCCCATGGTCCTGCCGCGCAGGTCGGCGATCTTTTTCAGCGTCGAATCCTGCCGGACGATGATGGCGGAGCGGTAGAAGGGGGTCCCGTCCTTGTTGAGGGGCTTGAGGATCGGCACAGCCTGGTATCCGATATTCGCCTCGGCGAAGGTCACGTCGCCAAGAGAGCTCACCTGGGTCACCCCCTGCTGGAGAAAGCGCACCGCCTCGGGATAGTCCCTGCTGATCTTCAGCTCGAAGCGGTACGGGGTCTCCGCGGTCAGGTAATCCATGATCGGCTGATAGCGCTTGTACATGACCAGCGGGTTGTAGCGCGGTATGACCCCGAAGCGGATCACCGGTTTGTCTGCTCCCGCCGCCCGGGCGGGAAGCGACGACAGGACCATCGACAGCGCAGCGAAAAGG
>CAZFMI010000020.1:0-57063 GCA_964519915.1 uncultured Geomonas sp. | reverse complement strand
CGTTCATGTCGTGCAGAGAGCCGTTGACACCTGTTGCGGCCGGCAGACCGGCGAAAGATGCACCTGCAACCCCCAGACACCCGAAAGCTATTACACTTGCCAATACCTTTTTCATCTTTTTCTTCTCCTTTTTGACATCGCAATTGATAAAACCGCATGCCCTCCCTTGGCAGCATCTGTGCCAGACAGCCAGGGCAAGACGGATGCGAAGGGGGACTCGAACGACGGGAGGACGCTAAGGGCGCGGAGATAGTGGGTAATGGCCCGCCGCCGGGCAAAAAAAAACCCCAAAGTTTCTTTGGGGGGAGCTTGCGGCACTACTTATTAAAGGGCGCAGGGGTTACCTTTCCGTAACCTCTCCTGCATATCGCGGCCTTTCCGTTAGGGCGGGAAAATGAGACTCCGTTACGACTTCGTAACACTCAGGCCGAATGACGGACAGCCCGGGGCTATTTCTTGAGCTTCTCCCAGAGCACCTTCCGGGACAGCCCTAGCATCTTGGCGGCGAGGGTCTTGTGCCCCCCCGCGTAGTCGACGACCTTCTCTATGTAGCGCCTCTCGTACTCGTTTACCGCCTCCTTTAGCGGCCGTCCGATGGCAAAGCTTTCAAAGGTGCTGCCGATCACGCCTGGGGACTGGATCTCGGGCGGCAGATGGTGCGCGTTCACCTTTTGCCCCTGGTGCAAAAGCGAGATCCGCTCCACGATATTCTTCAACTCGCGGATATTGCCGGGATAGCTGTAATGGCTGAGCATTTCCAGCGCCTCTGCGGTGAACTCGGGCTTGGCCGCAGGCGGCGGGCAGAAGCGGTCCAGGAAACGGGCCAAAAGCAGCGGGATGTCTTCGCGGCGCTCCCTGAGCGGGGGGAGGCGGACCTGCACCACGTTGATGCGGTAGAGCAGGTCCTCCCTGAACTCCCTGTTCTTTGCCATTTCGCAAAGGTCGCGGTTGGTGGCGCTGATGAGGCGGAAGTCGCTGCTGCGAAACGAGGTCCCCCCTACCCTGGCCGTCCCTTTTTCCTGGAGCACCCGCAGTAGCTTTCCCTGCAGCTCCAGCGGCAGCTCACCGATCTCGTCCAGGAACAGCGTCCCGCCGGCAGCCATCTCGACGTAGCCGGGGCGCCCCCGATCCGCACCGGTATAGGCACCCCGCTCGACACCGAAAAGCTCGGCCTCTATCAGGGTCGCCGGGATCGCTGCGCAGTTCACCGGAATGAAGGGGCCCTCGTTGCGCGGGCTAAGCCTGTGGACCGCTTCTGCCACCAGTTCCTTGCCGGTCCCGCTCTCCCCGTGCAAAAGCACCGATGTGGAGGTCTTGGCGACCTTACCCGCAATCTCGAGGGCGGCGAGCATGGCCGGGCTGCGGGTGATGATCTCGGGGAAGACGGCCGACTCCTCGTGAGGGGCAGTGACATCCCGCCCCATCCTTTTCAGCTCGAAGTAGCTGTCGATCTTCAGGAACAGCGTCTCCATGGGGAACGGCTTGGTCAGGAAATCGAAAGCGCCCAGCTTCATCGCCGTAACCGCGTCCTCGATGGTGCCGTAGCCGGTCATCACCAACGAGCCTGTGTGCGGCTGGCGAAGCAGTATCTCCCGCAGGATGTCGAGCCCGCAGGCATCCGGGAGCTTGATGTCCTGCACCACCAGGTCGAAGCTCTCCCCGGCCGCAGCCGCAAGGGCATCTGCACCGGTTACCGCGAGCCTCACCTGATAACCGGCCCCCGTCAGCACCTCGTTGAGCGCACCCCCGAAAAGCGGATCATCCTCGACCACCAGCAGCTTCACGTCACCCATCACACGCTCCCCTCTTCCATGGGGATGACGACGCTGAACACGGTCCTCCCCGGTTTGCTTGAAACCTCAATCCTGCCGCGATGCAGGTCCACGATGCTCTTGCACACGGCGAGCCCTATGCCGCTTCCCAAGCCGGCGGGCTTGGTGGTGAAGAAGATGTCGAAGATCTTCCCCAGGTCCTGCTCCGCGATTCCCAAGCCGTTGTCGCTGACGGTGAGCCAGTAGGCTCCGCCGCTCAACCCGGCACGAAGCTCCACCAGCGTCGCCCCGGTCGAGGAGGCAGTGGCGTTCACCAGCAGGTTCAAAAGCACCTGGTGCATCTTCCCCTTGTCCATATGCAGCAGCACGCTCGGCCGGCATTGGTCGATGGCGAGCAGGCGGACCTTCTCCCCCTCCAGCGCCATCCCCGCGAAGTCCTCCGCCTCGCTGAAGAACCGGTCGCTCATAACCTGCTGCAGTTCGAGCGCCCCCACCCTGCTGAAATCGGAGAGCTGCTTCACGATGTTCTCGATGCGGATCAGCCCTGCCTTTAGGATCTGCCAGCAGGAGGCTGCTTCCGGCGCAACCTTCCCCTCCATCCTGTACATGCAGGCGGAGATGGCGGCCAGCGGGTTGTTGACCTCATGGGCCACCCCGGCCACTATCTTGCCTATGGTAGCCATCTTCTCGTTCTGGATCACGTAGTTCAGGGCGTCCTCCCGCTCCTTTTCGCTCTTTCTCAGGCGCTCCAGCATGTGCTGAAAGCTCTCCTGCAGCACGCCTATCTCGTCGTTTCGAGGCGGCAGCGGCTTGGCGTTGAAGGCGCCCAGGTCGATATGGGCCATGGCCCAGGCGAGCTGCTGCAAGGGGAGCGACATGGCCCGGCCGAGGATGACGAACACCACCGTGCATCCCATGAAGATGAAAAGCGAGAAGAGCACTATGCGCATCTTGAAGGAGTGGTACGCCTGCTCCGAGGGGGTCATGTTGAAACCGACCCGTAGCGCCCCCCAGCTCTTGCCCGCTATGCGCAGCGGCAGCGCCATATCGAGTATCCTGCCGTTTTCGCCGGCCACCACGGCGCTCCGGTAACCCTCGCCGGAGAGGGCGGACCGGGTGAGGGGGTCGTTGTAGTACTTGCCGAACAAGGTGGTGTCGCTGTGGGCCACCACCTTCCCCTGGGTGTTCACGATGAAGGCGTACAGGGTCGGGAAGTTGGGGTTCCTGACGATCTCCTCCACGTAGTTGTCCAAAAGACCCGGCACGAGCCCCATCTCCCCCATGATGATGGTGTTGATGATGGGACCTTTGAGAGAGGTGAGCAAAAGCCTCCCGTTTCCTTCCAGGTTCTGGGTCAGGTGCCGCTTCTCCTCCTGGATCACCTGCCCCCCCCAGGTAAGGCTGAAAAGCGCCACTATGAGGGCCGAGAGGAAGGCGAACTTCGCCTTGATGCTGAACAGGCGTCTCATCTTCATTTATGACACCCCGAACCGCAGCCAAGCGGCCTGCTCCTGAACTTGCCGATCAGCCTCCGGTACTCGGCCCCCTGGACCGGCACGAACCCCTGCTGGTATTCCATGTCCCAGGTCTCCATGATCTTCCTGTGCTCGGGCTTTTGGCGGTCGAGCCGGACGAGCGCCTTCGTTATCGCCGGGGCGAGCTCCTTGGGAGCGTTGCGCCCGACCAGAAGCGGAATGGAGGGGAGTTCCTCGGAGCAGTAGAGCACGCGCAGCCCCTGCCGGCTGAAGCGCCGCGCCGTCGACTCCTTGACCACACCGACGTCGTATTCCCCCTTGAGCACAGCGCGCGCCACCTCGCTGTGATGGCGCAGGTTGGTCACCGAGCGCAAGGAGTTCAGTTTGATGCCGTTTTGCTGCAGCAGATAGCGGGGCATCAGGTTTCCCGCGGTGGAATGGTGGTAGCCCAGGGCGAGCCTCTTCCCCCTTACCTCCTTCAGGGTGCGGATGGGGGAGTTTTCGGGCACGATGAAACAGGAGCGGTAATACGGTTTTCCTTCCGTGTTGAGCGGCTTGACGAAGGGGACCCCCCCCGCCAGCAGTATCCCCTTCATCAGTCCGCCGTCGCCTATGGAGACCACGTCCGTCTTCCCCTCCTGCAGGAAGCGCAGCGTTTCCCGGTAATCCCGCCCCACCTTCAGCTCGAAGCGGAAGGGGGTGTTACGCGTCAGGTAATCCAGCATCGGCTGATAGCGCTCGTACAGGGTTATCGGGTGGAAGCGAAGGCTCACCCCGAAGTAGACCAGCGGCTTCTCAGCAGCGGAGGCGGTCCCCGTCTGAAGCAGGCCCGTCAGCAGCAAGGAAAAAAGCAATCGCATCGTGTTGTTCATCGCATCGTGTCCCTGAAAATTTTCCAGTCACTCTAGCCCAAAAGGCAAACAATATACAGCTTTAACAGTAGCTGCCGGGGAGAAACCGCCCTCCGGCGCGTTACGAAATCGTAACGCCCGAGCCATAATGCAGCCCCGACCGCCCCGGGAGCAACCAAGCTACCACGGCGCATGCAGCACCGGCTGCCCGCGCTGCGGCACCGGAACCGGCCAGAATCAGGCTCTTTTCAGCCGCCAGGCGTGGGAACCGGCGGGGGGGAGCCGGGCGAGGCATGACTTCCCTGGGGAGAAAAGGCGGCCGCAGGCGGGGCAGGATGCAATGTTAAAGCCAGGGCGGAGGTTTGTGCGTGCGGACGCCGAGGCGAAAGCGGCCGCAGCGGGAAGAGCTTCTTGCCTGAAGCCGCAGCAGGGGCAAACTTACCTCTCGACAAAATGAGGTATTTGCAATATATTTCGCGCATACTGTATACATTTTCCCGCGCGCCCAAGCGGGCGTCGCGGGCAACCAATACCAGTCAACCCATCATCCCACCAAAAGGAGAACAGAACCGATGGCAACTCCAGAGTTCAAGTACCAGGAAGCCTTCCCGCTCGGGCCGGACAGCACCAAGTACCGCCTCATCCCGGATTCAAAGCAGTACGTGTCGGTAGCCGGCTTCGACGGCCAGGAAGTCCTCAAGGTTGCCCCCGAGGCCCTCACCGTCGCGGCGAACTCCGCCATGAAGGACCTCTCCTTCCTGCTGCGCGCCGAGCACAACGAGCAGGTCGCCAAGATCCTGAGCGACCCCGAGGCCTCCCAAAACGACAAGGGTGTGGCGCTCGCCTTCCTGAGAAACGCAGAGGTCGCGGCCCAGTTCGAGCTCCCCATCTGCCAGGACACCGGCACCGCCATCGTCATGGGGAAGAAGGGGCAGCAGGTCTGGACCGGCGCGAAGGACGAGGAGTACCTCTCCAAGGGGGTCTACAAGACCTACACCGAGGAGAACCTGCGCTACTCGCAGACCGTGGCGCTCGACATGTACAAGGAGATCAACACCGGCACCAACCTCCCGGCGCAGATCGACCTGTACGCGACCCAGGGGATGGAGTACAAGTTCCTCTTCATGGCCAAAGGGGGCGGCTCCGCCAACAAGACCTACCTCTACCAGGAGACCAAGGCGCTTTTGAACCCGGACTCCCTGGTGAAGTTCCTGGTCGCCAAGATGAAGACCCTGGGGACCGCGGCCTGTCCCCCCTACCACCTGGCCTTCGCCATCGGCGGCACCAGCGCCGAGGCCTGCCTGAAGACGGTGAAGCTCGCCTCCGCCAAGTACCTCGACGCGCTCCCTACCTCCGGCAATGAGGGGGGGCAGGCGTTCCGCGACGTGGAACTCGAGGCCCAGCTCCTCAAGGCGGCACAGGAGAGCGGCATCGGGGCACAGTTCGGCGGGAAGTACTTCGCCCACGACGTCCGCATCATCCGCCTGCCGCGCCACGGCGCCTCCTGCCCGGTGGGCATGGGGGTCTCCTGCTCGGCCGACCGCAACATCAAGGCGAAGATCAACAAGGAAGGGGTCTGGGTCGAGCAGATGGACGACAACCCCGGCCGCCTCATCCCGGAGAGGTACCGCGGCAAGCACGACCACGGCGTCAGGATCGACCTGAACAAGCCGATCAAGGAAGTGCTCGCCGAGCTCAGCAAGCACCCGGTCTCCACGCCGCTGCTTCTGAGCGGCACCATCGTGGTGGGGCGCGACATCGCCCACGCGAAGTTCAAGGAGATCCTGGACTCCGGCAAGCCGCTCCCCGAGTACCTGAAGAACCACCCGATCTACTACGCCGGCCCGGCCAAGACCCCGGCAGGGAAGCCCTCCGGCTCCTTCGGCCCCACCACCGCCGGCCGCATGGACTCCTACGTGGACCTCCTGCAGGCAAACGGAGGCTCCATGATCATGATCGCCAAGGGGAACCGCTCGCAGCAGGTCACGGACGCCTGCCACAAGCACGGCGGCTTCTACCTCGGCTCCATCGGCGGCCCGGCCGCGATCCTCGCCGAGGAGAACATCAAGAAGGTCGAGTGCATCGACTTCCCCGAACTCGGCATGGAGGCGGTCTGGAAGATAGAGGTCGAGGACTTCCCAGCCTTCATCCTGGTGGACGACAAGGGGAACGACTTCTTCAAGCAGCTCGGGATGTGACCGAAGGCAGCCACACCACCCCAGCCCTCCCCTTGCAGGGAGGGATTTGAATAGGGAACAAAAAGAAGCCCCCGTCGCCATCTCGGCAGCGGGGGCTTCTCCGTTTTTCGCCGCGCGTTTTCCGGCGCGCGGCGCTTACATATAGACCATGACCCGGAAGGTGAGTCTCCCGTCCATGCTGGTGAAGGGGATGGTCACCCCCTTGCACTGTACGCTCATGCTTCCGTCCGTCGCCGGCTGCTCCGGGGGATCGGTCATCGGCCTCAGGCGCCCGGAGAGCACCAGGGGAAGCCCCAGCGCCACGCTGCCGTACTGCTCGTGGTACTTGGTCTTGAAGACCCCGGCGATGTTGTTTGCCACCTCGCCCACCGCGTCGTTGATCGCCTCGTCATCAGCCTCCTCGAGCATCAGCAGCTCCTTGGCTATCTGCTCGGCCGGCCCCTTCTCGGTGGCGAAGAGGATATAGCCGACGCGATCACCGGCAACCCCCACTATGCCGACCACGTCGCTGTGCAGGGGGTTGATCTTCTTCTCCACCTTGCCCGCGTAGATGTCGGTGTTCATGTAGCTTTTGAAGGTATCCTGCGTGGCGGACATGATGGTGAACATGATCTCTTCGAAAGTTATGCTGCTCAATGCAACCTCCTTGCGTCTTGATGATGGACAAGCGACGGCCGGAACCGGGAACGATACCGACCGGGACGTACCGCCCACCCGTAACCACCTCCGTAGCCCGTGCCTGCATCCCCGATGCAACGGCACAGGTAACTATATCGGCAGCAATATGGCGACCTTGAGGTTCCGCACAACTTTTTCCTGTTTCTGGCTATATTCCGGTCAGTTCCTCGATTTTCAACTCCAGATCGTCCCCGTTTACCCGGACCACCTCGCCGTTTTCCTCCTCGGTCCGGACCACCCCCTCCTCGACCCATACCCTGAGCCGTTCCTCCTCGATCCCGAACTTCTCGACCGCTTCAGCCACCGTGTACCAACTCTTTGATACCAGCATGATCGACCCCTCCTTGCTGTTGCTGCGACGGAAATGGATGGAATCACTTTAGAATCGGGCTGCCGCCGTTTTCATTACAACTCCACCGATGCATGGTATCGCTGTTGCCTTTCATGTCAAGGGGAGCTCGCGGCGAGATCCCCACGGAAAATGCCGCTTTATGCAGCTCAGGTCACTTTTTGCTTTGCTCCTGAACAAAGCTGCCGATAAGTACCGGGTGGAACCTTAATGAGTTGTGCCTTCCGGAGAAGCGCGTATGCCCAACATACATCTGCAACGGGAAACCATCCTGTTCGTCGACGACGACCGGAACTACCTGGCATACACCAGCGGTCTGTTCCAGGGCAGGGGGCTCAACATCCTGAGCGCCTCTTCTGCGCTGGAAGCACTGGCGATAGTCGAGAATCAGGCGGTATCCGTGGTGGTTTCGGACAACGAGATGCCGGGGATGCAGGGGATAGAGCTTCTTTCCAGGATCAAGGAGGTGTCGCCGCACACGGTGAAGATCATGATGACCGGGAGTGCGGACCTCTCCACCACCCTTGCCGCCATCAACAGCGGCGAGGTGTTCCGGTTCGTGCTGAAGCCGTGGAAAAAGGCCGAGATGCTGCGCGCGGTGAAGGACGGCATCCGCAGGTATCGCGTGCTGCAGTCGTTGAAGCGCGAGGACGAGTTCATCCTGCACTCGCTGGCACAGACCATCGAGCTGAAGGACGCCTCAACCAAGGGGCACTGCGACAGGGTGGCCACGCTGGCGCTCATGATAGCGGAACGGCTGGGCATTTCCGAGGAGATCAGGCAGGAGATCCGGTACGGCAGCTGGTTGCACGACTGCGGCAAGATCGGCGTCCCCGAGGCGATCCTCAATGCGGAGCGGCAGCTGACCGAGGAGGAGTTCGCGATCGTCATGAAGCACCCCGAATGGGGATGCGAGGTGGTGCGCAAGGCAAACCTCTCGAAGACGGTCCAGGACATCGTGCTGTACCACCACGAGCGCTACGACGGGAAAGGGTACCCCTTCATGCTGGACGGCGACCGTATCCCGCTGGAGGCCCGGATCGTTGCCACCGCGGACATCTGCGACGCCCTCACCATGGACCGCCCCTACCGCAAGGGTTTCAGCCGCGAAGAGGTGATCTGCACCATGACCCGGATGAAGGGGGCCAACCTCGAACCGAAGCTGGTAAAGATACTGTTCGAGTTGCTGGCAGAGAGCACCGAAACCGAAGCTTAGGCGGCGTGAACATCAGGGGCTGAACGAAAGAGGGGGAGCCGGCCCGGCTCCCCCTCTTTTTTTCCTCCCGTGCGCGCCGCTACTTCTTCTTGTACTGCTCCAAGGCCTTCTGGAAACGCCCCTCGTCAAACCCCTTCAGCACCTGCGCGTCGTCGCCGATGACGATCACCGGCACCCCCTGGCTCTTGTACTTTTCGGTCAGAAGCTCCATCGCCTCGCTGTCCAGCTCCACGTCCCGGTTGATGAACGGGATGTTGTTCCTGGTGAAGTACTCCTTGGCCGCCCTGCAGTGCGGGCACCAGGAGGTGGAGTAGAGGACGATCTTCGGGTACTTCTTCTCGGAGACGCCATGGCTCCCTAGCGGGCTCTGGGGGAGCTGTTCGGCGCAAAGCCCCGATAGCGGAAGCACAAGGGAAACGGCCAGGATCGCTTTGGCAAGATAACGCATGTTACTCCCCCTTTTGTCGTTGCTTGTCCCCGGAAACCTTCAGCTGCCGCCGGACCAGCTTGAAGCTGAGCGTCTTGGGATTCCCCGGCCGTCTCACCTTTAGCAGCACCGTGGTGCCGGCGCGCCCTCTCAGCCTTCTTTCCACGAGGAACTTGAAATCGTTGCCGATGGTGGGCGTGCCGTCGATCTGCGTGATGACGTCGCCCGCCTGGACACCGGCAAGATGCGCCGGCCCTCCCAGGACCAGCTGCCGCACCATTATGCTGCCGTCGGCGCGCGGGACGCCGTCGATCCCGACGCCGCCGAAGCTCCCTTGCCCACCGTACGCGGAAGCGGCGAGCAGAAGGGCATAGAGCAGAAAACCGTAGAGTATCTTCGTCATGGTGCGTCAAGTTATACGAACCGCTCCCCGGCTGTCAACTATGCTTTTGCCGAGGTTGGAGCTCTGTGCTATAAATGATGCTTTAAAATCTACCGGCGGAGCGGCTCATATGACAGCTAGAACCAGGGTGAAACAGGCACTGACCGAGGGGCGACCGGGCGAGACGTTTCTGCTCAAGGGGTGGGCAAGAACGGTGCGCACCGGCAAGGGGGTGACCTTCGTCTCCCTGAACGACGGCTCCTCACTGGCGGGGATCCAGGTGGTAGCGGAGCCTGAGCTTGCCAACTACGCCGAGGTCTCGGCGCTTGGCACCGGCAGCGCGCTCGCCGTGACCGGGGTCCTGCAGGAGTCCCCTGCGGCAGGGCAGGATCTGGAGCTCAAGGCGCTCTCGGTCGAGATAGTGGGCGAGGCGGACCAGGAATACCCGATGCAGAAAAAGAGACACAGCTTCGAGTACCTCCGGACCATCGCCCACCTGAGGGTCCGCAGCAACACCTTCGGCGCCGTCTTCCGGGTCCGCTCGGCGCTGGCCCAGGAGGTGCACCGCTTCTTCGCCGAACGAGGCTTTCTCTACGTGCACACCCCCATCATCACCGCAAACGACTGCGAAGGAGCAGGAGAGCTGTTCCGGGTCACCACGCTCGACATGGCCCACCCCCCGCTTTCCGGCGGCGAGGTGGACTACTCAGGGGACTTCTTCGGCAGGGCCACCGGCCTCACCGTGAGCGGACAGCTGGAAGGGGAGCTCTTCGCCCAGGCATTCTCCGACATCTACACCTTCGGCCCCACCTTCCGCGCGGAGAACTCCAACACGGCGCGGCACGCCGCCGAGTTCTGGATGATCGAGCCGGAGATGGCGTTTGCCGACCTCTCCGACGACGCGGACCTTGCCGAGGCATTTTTGAAAAGGCTCTGCCGATTCGTGCTGGAGAGCTGCGGCGAGGAGATGAGGTTCTTCGACGCCCAGATCGACAAGGGTCTCATCGAGCGGGTAGAGGGGGTGGCCCGGGCATCCTTCGCGCGCATGGACTATGGCGAGGCGATCGAGCGGCTCAAGAAGGCGCCGGTCTCCTTCCAGTTCCCGGTGGAGTGGGGGCTCGACCTGCAGTCCGAACACGAGCGCTACCTGACCGAGCAGGTGGTCGGGGGGCCGGTCTTCATCCTCAACTACCCGAAGGGGATCAAGGCGTTCTACATGAGGATGAACGACGACGACAAGACGGTCGCCGCCATGGACCTGTTGGTGCCGAAGGTGGGGGAGATCATCGGGGGGAGCCAGCGCGAGGAGCGGCTGGACCTGCTCACCGGGCGCATGCTGGAGAGCGGGATCGAGCCGGAGTCGCTCTCCTGGTACCTCGATACCAGGCGCTGGGGCTCCACGCCGCATGCCGGTTTCGGCTTGGGCTTCGAGAGGCTCATCATGTACCTGACCGGCATGGACAACATCAGGGACGTGATACCGTTCCCAAGGACGCCGAGGCACGCGGAGTTCTAGATTGACGGGCGGCGAGGCCGCCGCAAGACGGCTATGGAGTCATGGAACAGCGACCAGAGAGACGCGCCGCGGCAAGGGCGCGTCTCTCTTTTGTGGGCCAAAAAGCGAGGGGCGCCGCCCGATGGCCGCGCCCCCCGCAATGACGTGGAGATTGGTGATTGCCGTTACCGGCGCGCGCTCGCTTCCCCCTGCGGCCAGTAGCTGCCGCCGGACAGGGTGGCGGTGATCTTACCTATCTTCACCTTGGTGGTCATCTGCACCGGGATCCGGAGTGCATCGTCGGTGAGCCAGACCGTGATGTCGCCGGTCCTGGAGAAGTATCCCTCCGCCTTCATCATCGGCTTCACCACTATGGTCTTGAACCGCCCCAGCGGCGTGACGATCTCCTCCCGCCTGAGCACCTTCACTTCTGTATTCCACAGCCTTTTGAAGTCGTAGATGTCGACATAGACGGACCTGCCCGGAACGAGGTCCAGGGTACGGACGTAGTAGACGCAGGAAAGGGAGTCGAATGTGTTGGCGCTGATGGCGTCGACGTGCTGCGTCTTCTCCAGCAGGTTCCGTGACTCGACCTTCAACTTCAGCGGGTCGAAGTGCGCCTCCTTGAGCCTGCGGTGCTTTCCTTCATGAATCTTGTTCCGGCAATATTTCGGGGTGCCGAAACGGTCACCGCTGCCGCGGGTGATGACCGCCTCGGCACGGTCGTCGACCTTGAAGAAGGTGTCCAGCCAGGAGTTGGAGCGCGTGGTGGAGACGATATGTATCTCGTTCCCCTTGACGGTCAGCTCATGCACCGAGGTGGCGGCCTTGACGCCGGTCCAACTGACATCGTAGACCAGCCGCTCGTTGCCGTTGAGGGCTGAGGCGGTGGAAGCAAAAACGGGGAAAATCAAAAGAGCCGACATTATAATGAGGATGGAGGTTTTCATGCCTACACCTTATCCCTTCTTTTCAAATTTTTTCAAGGGAAAAAGTGTAGGCTGCATCTAATGTTACGGGGCTTATCACTGCAGGCCGACAGCGGATTTCAGGCTCCGCTTTTGGTGATCATGATCACACCGACGGCGACCAGCACGGTCCCGGCCCAGCGCATGGGGCTCACCACCTCGTGCAGCAGGTACTGGGAGAGGAAGGCGACCAGTATGTAGTTGAGAGCCTGCATGGGGAGCGCGACCGAGAGGTCCTCCCAGGAGAGGACGGCGAGCCAGAGGAAGAAGAACACGGCGAGCATCGCCGTCCCTACCACCAGTTTCGGGGAGGTGAGCGCCTGCAGGGAGGCCCTCAGCATCCCCCTCAGGTTCATGCTGGAGATGTCCCCCAATTCCTTCATGCCGCTGGCAAGCAGCAGGTCGCCGATGGTCCCCGCCGCCACCGCTACCAGCATAACCGCTACAGTCTTAAACATGCCCTTTTTCCTCTCCCCGGTAGTTTCTCAGCTTGATTCCCAACCGCCCCAGCTTCTGCTTCACCTCGGGGCTTGTCAGCGCGGCCAGCTCCTCGTCATGGAGGTACTCCGGCATCCGGCGCTCCAGTTCGCCGCAGGGGCGCACCCCCGGGTGGAAATAGATCTCCGTAAGCCCCTCCCCCAGGCTGTCCAGGGCCTTCAACAGGTAAGCGCCGGTCATCCGCCCCGAGTTCAGCAGCCCCTTCACCTCGCAGGCATAACGGATGCCGAGCCGGTCCAGGCGCCCTTTGCAGCGACCGGCCAGGGAGGCGAAGATGAGGGCATCGGCGCACTTGCCGGCCGCCCTCTTCCTGTCCACGGCGAGGTTGGTCATGAGGTTCTCCCGGGTGAGCCGGAAGCTCTTGATGCCGTAGCGCGGCATCAGCTGGCACAGGATGTCGAAAACCACCGGGTGCATGTGGATGTTCAGGTGGCCGTCTATGTGGGAGAGCTCGATCCCCGCGTCGAGGCATTTCTCGATCTGCGCCTCGATCTCCAGGTGGAGCTTTTTCCGAAGCGGTCTCAGGAAGAAGTAACGCATCCCCGCCAGCACCGCGTCGTCGCCGAAGTCGCCGCCATGGTTGGTGAGGGACGGGACTCCCTGCTGCTCCAGCACGGCGCTCCCCTGCACCAGCGTGAGGTGCAGTCCCACCTGCAGGCCCTGGTGGGCACGGGCCAGTGCCGCCGCCTCCTTGAAGGCGCAGCCTCCCACCATCAGGGATGCGCTGGTCAGTATCCCCTCCTGCCACGCCTTGATGATGCCGCGGTTCGCGCCACTGGAGAGGCCGAAGTCATCGGCGTTAACGATCAGCTCTTTCATGGGGTCCTGTGAAGCCGTTCTCCTCAAGTTCTATGTTCTATGTTCTATGTTCTATGTTCGTTCTGCGTTTTATGTGCTGCGCCCGGAGAGGAGGGCCGCAATGGGCGACGGGTTAGCAGCTCGCCTGCTTGCGCTTTTTCATGTAGCTCAGATACTGCGCCCCCTCCTTGAGGAGCTTCTTGCGCTGGGCGGAGTCGACCAGCATGCTGTAGAGGCTCCTGGCGATGTAGCGGGGACGGAAATAGAACTTGTTGTAAAAGAGCTGCACCGCGTCGAAGATCTCCCGGTTGGAAAGGTCCGGGTAGTTGATGACGCACTTCTGGTGCCCGCTCGCGTCCACAAAGCTCTCCGAGGCGATCCACCCTTCCTTTACCGCCATCTCGTAGAACTCGGTCCCGGGATAAGGCGACGCTAACGACACCTGGATCGAGGTGAGGTCGAGCTCGATGGCGTAGGCGATGGTCTCCTTGATGGTCTCCCTGGTCTCCCCGGGGAGCCCCAGCACGAAGGCGCCGTGCACGGTGAGCCCCAGCTTCCGGCAGTCCCGGGTGAACTGGATCGCCTGCGCCTTGGTGACCCCTTTCTTGATGTTCTTCAGGATCTGCTCGTTCCCCGTCTCGTACCCTACCACCACGTGGTGCATCCCCGCGTCGCGCAGCTCCTTGAGGGTCTCGTAGTCGCAGTTGGCGCGGGCGTTGATCACCCAGGACACGTTGAGCGGCTTGATCGCCCTGGCTATGGCTATGGCGTGCTCCCTGTCGGCGGTGAAGGTGTCGTCGTCAAAGGAGATCTCCTTCACCTGCGGCAGGTTCTCCTTGATCCAGCGCACCTCCTCGTAGACGTTTTGGGGGCTCCTCTTCCTGAGGGTCCGCCCGGAGAAGGTCTGGGGCCACAGGCAGTAGATGCAGCGCGAAGGGCAGCCCCGGCTCGCGTATATGGAGACGTACGGGTGCCGGAAGTGGGGGATGACGTACTCCTCGATGGGGAGGTCGCGCTGGTAGACCTGGCTTGCGAAGGGAAGTGCGTCGAGGTCTGCGATGGGCGGGCGGTCCTTGGTGTGGACCACTTGGCCGTCCTTCAGGAAGCTGATGCCGTCCACCTGCTCCCGGGGAACCCCCTCGCAGAGCTCCTTGGTGGAGAAGTCGAACTCGCCCCGGCAGACAATGTCCACGGCTCCGGCGGCGAAGCGGAGGGTCTCTTCGGGGAGGACGCTGACGTGCGGACCTGTCAGCACGGTCACGGTGGAGGGGACCTGCGCCTTTATCCTGCGGGCGGTCTCGACGTCTATGGCGAGGGTCGGGGTGGAGGTGTACATCACCACCATGTCGTACCCCCTCGCTATCTCCAGGCAGGCATCGAGGTCGAGCCGCTGCACCGGGGCATCGACCACCCGCGAACCGGGGATCATCCCGGCGGGGTAGGTGAGCCACCCGGGAAACCAGAAGGAAGTCACTTCGCGGGAGGCCTGGTAACGCGCGCCGGCACCCCCGTCGAAATCCTCGAAGGTAGGCGGATTCAAAAACAACGGATTCATCGGCTGCACCCCTCCAGATTAATGGCATCACACCAAAAACAAGCCCTGACTATAAGTCGCGAGGTTCCTTTTGTCAAGATAACCCTTGGCAACCTTTGGCATTGCGGCTACGTGTCCCCTCTGCTAAAGTGCGCTTGCTTACCAAAAGGAGCGGGTGCGATGGAGAGAAATTGCCTAGGGGTGGTGGCGGCCATGCCGCAGGAGATCGACCCGCTTTTGCAGCGGGTGCGAGGTGTCCGCAGGGAGAGGTTTGCAGGCTTCAACCTGTGCAGGTTCGCCCTGGGGGGACACCCCGTCGCGCTGGTGGAGTCCGGGATGGGTCCCGCGCACGCGGCGGCCGCAACCAGGACGCTGATCGGGGCGGCATCCCCCGCGCTCATCATGAATTTCGGCTTCGCGGGCGCGGTGCTGCCCGGGCTTCGCGTCGGGGAACTGGTGCTGGCGGAGCGGGTGTGCAGACTCGAAAGAGGTGGGCTGAGCGAGGCAGCTCGCCCCGATGCGGCCCTCAACCGGCTCATAGCCGTCGCCTGCCGAGGCGCCGGCTTCACGTTCAGACAAGGGAGCTTCATCACGGCTTGCGGCATCGTGAACAAGGCGGAGCTGGCCACCTCCCTGGGGGCGGCGTTCAACCTGCCGGTGCTGGAGATGGAAACGGCTGCGGTGCTTGCAGCTGCGGGGGAAGCCGGGATACCGGCGGTGGCCCTTCGCGGGATAAGCGACGCGGCCGAGGAGGAGCTAGGTTTCGGCATCGAGGAGCTCTGCGACGGGGAGTTGAACCTGAGCCCCTGGCGGCTCTTCGCCGTGCTGGTGAAGAAACCTTACCTGGTGCCGCAACTGATCCGGCTGGCGGCCAATTCGCGCAAGGCAGGAGGCAATCTGGCGCTGGGGGTCGAGCTGGCGCTCAAGGCGATGGCTGAAAAACTGCAGCTTCCCTAGTCGAAGCTCTCGGAGAAGCGCGCCGCGATCACCCCTTTCAAATAGGCATCCGCCTCCGAAGCGGTGGCGAAGCCGAGCACGCGGGAGGCGACATCCCGGGCCTCCGCCATGCTGCAGCGGCGCAGGATCTTCTTGACGCGCGGGATGGACACGGCGTTCATGGAGAGCTCATCGAAACCAAGTCCCAGGAGGATGGGGAGGTACTCGGGCTCGCCGGCCATCTCGCCGCAGATGCAGGCCTCTATCCCCGCGGCGTGGGCGGCGTCCACCACCATCTTCAGCGAACGGAGCACGGCCGGGTGCAGCGGTTCATACAGCGAGGAGAGGTGCTCGTTGGTGCGGTCGATGGCGAGGGTGTACTGGATCAGGTCGTTGGTGCCGACGCTGAAGAAGTCGACCTCCGCGGCCAGGAGGTCGGCGATGATCACGGCGGAGGGTATTTCGATCATGATCCCCATGGCGATGTGCTCGTCGAAGTCGTGACGGCCGCGCAGCTCCGCCTTGGCCTCCTCGAGCATCGCCTTGGCAGCGCGCACCTCGGCCACGCCGGAGACCATCGGGAAGAAGAGCCTGACCGGGCCGAACGCGCTCGCCCTGAGGATCGCCTTCAGCTGGGCCTTGAACGCCTCGGGCTGGCGCAGGGAGAGCCTTATCGCCCTCACCCCCAGGGCGGGGTTCATCTCGTCCATCAGGTCGAGCTCGGTGAGGCACTTGTCCCCCCCGATGTCGAGGGTCCTGATGGTCACCGGGTGCGGAGCCATGCTCTTCACCAGCGCCGAGTACGCCTCGAACTGCTCCTCTTCGGTGGGAAGGGTGTTTCTGTTGAAGAAGAGCATCTCGGTCCGGTACAACCCGATCCCTTCGCCGCCATGCCTGTTGATGGAGGCGACCTCCTCGATGAACTCCACGTTCCCCTTGAGCCGCATCCGGTGCCCGTCCTGGGTCACGGCCGGAAGGTCCCGCAGCTTCAGGAGTTCCCGTTCCACGTACTCGTAGCGCTGCTTCTTCTGCAGGTAGTCCCGGAACTCCCCTGCACCCGGGTTGATGATCACCACCCCGGTGGCGCCGTCGATGATGATGGTGTCGCCGTCGGCCACCTCGCCGGTTACCCGCTCCAGGCCGACCACGGCCGGCACCTCGAAGGCTCGCGCGAGGATGGAGGAGTGGGAGGTCTTGCCTCCCAGGTCGGTGATGAAGCCTATCACCTTCTCCTTGTCGATCTGCAGGATGTCCGCCGGGGAGAGGTCGTGGGCCACCACGATCACCTTCCCCTCGATCCTGGAGAGCGGCTCCTGCTTCTGCCCCACCATGTTCCTTAGCACGCGCTCCACCACCGTCTCAACATCCGAGCCGCGCTCGCGCAGGTACTCGTCGTCGACCCCTTCGAAGAAGGACTTGAAGCGCGCCAGGGTCCGCTTGAGCGCCCCTTCCGCATTGATGCCGAGCCGCTCGATGTACTGCGTGGTTTCGCCCACCAGCATGGTATCGTCAAGAAGCATCAGGTGCGCGTCGATCACGCAGAGGTGCTCGGGACCATGGGTGCTGGCAAGTTGGTCCTTCAGGACGCAAAGCTCCCCCTTGGCCCGCTCGATCGCCCTGGAGAGCCTCTCCAGTTCGCCGGGGACTTCTTCGTGTGCCACCAGGACCTCGGTCACCGCCACCCGGCGCCGGTCCGTGATGCGGACCTGGCCGATGGCGATCCCTGCGGAGGCGCCGATTCCCTTCAGCTCTTTCGACTCACTCTTCTCCGAAACCATTGCGGATCAGCTCCCCGAGCGCGGCGAACGCCTCCGCGTCATCCGGTCCCTCGACCTTCAGTGCGATGGTGCTCCCCTTTGCCGCTGCCAGCATCATGATCCCCATGATGCTCTTGCCGTTAACCTCGACCCCTTCGCGCTCGATCCTGATCTCGGACGCGAAGCGGCTCGCGGTCTTGACCAGGAGCGCGGAGGCCCTTGCGTGCAGCCCCAGCTTGTTAGGTATGATGAATTCGCCCTGAATCATATTTTTTAAGGTCCTCCCCCTTTGCAACGCTGCGGCGGATGGGCCCTCTCCTTTATTTGTGCTACTTCTTCAGATAGTCCCCGGCGACGGAAATCCCTTCCCGCCCGCTTTCCTTGAGCTTCAGTGCGAGGTCGCCAACGGTCGAGCGTTCGCGCTCCTGGGTGAAACGGATCAGCATGGGGAGGTTCACCCCGGTCAGCACCTCGACGCGCCCTTCCTCGAGAAACGAGATGCTCATGTTGGAGGGGGTGCCGCCGAACATGTCGGTCATGATGATGGCCCCGTCGTCGGAGAGCCTTGCCACGGCCTCCTTGATGGCGGCCATCACATCCGATGCCGAAGCGTCGGGAGCGATGGCGACCGCCTCCGCGAGCTCCAGCTTCCCTACTATCATCTCCGCCGCAGCCAAAAGCTCGTTGGCCACGCCGGCGTGTGCTACCAAAAGCAGTCCTATCATCCCAGCCCCTTGTCTATGTCCCTGTGCGTAATTTTGATGTTCACGTTTCTCTGCCGGAAGTAGCGGTACAGCTCCTCGGCGATGGCGACCGAGCGGTGCCTGCCGCCGGTGCAGCCGATGGAGACCGAGAGGTAGGATTTCCCTTCCCGGCGGTACCCCGGCAAAAGCAACTCCAGCATGTCCCTGAACCGCTCCAGGAACACGACGGTCTCCTTGTGCCCCATCACGTAATCCCTTACCCCGCTGTCCAGCCCCGAATACGGGCGGAGCCCAGCCACAAAGTACGGGTTCGGCAGGAACCTCACGTCCATGACCAGGTCCGACTCGAGCGGGAGCCCGTAGCGAAAGCCGAAGGACTGCAGGTTCACCTGCATCTCCAGCACGCCCTCCCCCCCCTTCACCTGGCTGATCACCACCTCCTTCAGGCGGTGCACGTTCATCTCCGAGGTGTCTATGATGGCCGTGGCGATGCGGCGCAGCCCGGCGAGCTGGTCGCGCTCGAACCGGATACCTTCGGGCACGGTCGCCCCCTCCAGGGCGGGGTGACGGCGCCTGGTCTCGGAGAAGCGCCGGATCAGCACCTCGTCGGTGGCGTCGAAGTACAGGATCTTCACGCTGTGCCCGGCGCCCGCCATGGCCTGGAACACCTGGTCGTAACCCTTGATGAAGTCGCGGCTGCGGATGTCCATGACCAGGGCCACGTCCTTGATATCCTCGCGCGAGTGCTCCACGAGCTCGATGAAGGTGGTGACGAGCGATACCGGCAGGTTGTCCAGGCAGAAGAAACCTTCGTCCTCCAGCGCCCGCACCGCCGTAGATTTGCCGGACCCCGAAAGCCCGGTGATGATGACGATCCGCATGCTATTCCACCTCGTTGCCGAGCGGCCGGAACTCCAGCCGGGCCAGAAGCTTTTCATGGAACTCGCGGGCGGAGTGGTAGCCCATCCCCTTGAGGAGGAAGTTCCTGGCGGCGACCTCGATGATCGAGGTCAGGTTTCTGCCCGGTCGTACCGGGATCTTCAGGTGCGGCAGGTCCACCCCGAGGATGGTCTTCACCGGCTCGTCGATACCCAGCCGCTCGTACTCCTGGCTGGCGTCCCACTCCATGAGTTCCAGCACCATGTCGACGATCTTCTTCTCGCGGATCGAGGAGACCCCGTAGAGGTCCTTTATGTTGATGATCCCCAGCCCGCGGATCTCCATGTGGTACTGGATCGATTCCCCCGCCTGCCCGACCAGCGCAGCCGGCATCTTCTTCTTGATGTGGATCACGTCGTCGGCGACCAGCCGGTGCCCGCGGATCACCAGGTCGAGGGCGCACTCGCTCTTGCCTATGCCGCTTTTGCCCAGCAACAGCACCCCGACGCCCAGAACATCCACCAGCACGCCGTGGATGTGGGTCGAGGGGAGCAGGCTCTCCTCCAGGAACTTGGTGATGAGGGAGATGAAGGTGGAGGACTGGTGATGGGTTACCAGCAGCGGGATCCCGGCCGCCTGGGCGGAGTGCTTGAGAAACTCCGGGGGGTCGAGCCCCTTGGTGACGATGAAGCAGGCGATGGGGTAGCTGCAGAGTTTTTCGATATGCCTGGAGCCGACCTCCTCGGGGATCTGGCTCAGGTAGGAGATCTCGGTATTGCCCAGCACCTGGACACGGTCCGGGTGCAGGTGCTCCGTGTAACCAGTCAGCGCGAGGCCCGGTTTTTGGATGCGGGAACTGTAGAGACGGTTGGCAAGGCCTTCCTCGCCGCATAAAAGCTGCAGGTCGAGGCCGTAAGCCTTGTCTTCCAGGAGGTCCTTGATGCTGAGGCTCATGCTTGTCAATTGCTTCGACCTTTCCCCCGCGCAAGCGAAAAGCCCCAGAAGGGGCCTGATTCATTTCGGGAGGCGCCACGGGGGCGCCTCCCGGTTCTTTTGAACCCGGAGCTTTCACGCTCCGGGTTCGGGATGGCTGCTATGTCCGCCGGGCCGGCCTAGGTGTTCTCGGGGGCGATCAGCCCGTAGTTTCCGTCCTTGCGGCGGTACACCACGTTGATGGTCTCGGTGGAGGACTCGGTGTAGACCAGGAAATCCTTGTGCAGGAGCTCCATCTGCATGACCGCCTCCTCGACGGACATCGGCTTCATGGAGAAGCTCTTGGTCTTGATGATCACCGGCTCCTTGGAACCCTCTTCGATGCTCTGAGCCTCCACGATGCTCTTTTGCACCTGGCGCTCGCGGACGTCGGCGGCGGGCTTGTGGGCCTTGATGCGCTCCTTGAAGCGGCGCAGCTGGCGCTCGATCTTGTCCGAGACGGCATCGATGGAGGCGTACATGTCGTTGGTCTCTTCAGCAGCCTTGATGGTGATACCCTTTGCGTTGATGGTCACCTCGGCCATGTGACGGATCTTCTCGACGGTCAAAAATACCTGGACGACGACCGGCTCGTCTATATATTTCTTAACCCGCTCCAGTTTTTCCTCTGCGTAGCTCTTGAGGGCGTCGCTCGGCTCCATGTGTCTGAATGTCACGGTTATCTGCATACTAGTACCTCCCTTTATTGTCAATACACGCGAAGGCGTCCGCCTGGGCCGACGGCGGCGCTCGCGTTTAGAAATGCTTCTTGCGCTCCGAGGATGAGCCTATCCTGAGCATCTCGCGGTACTTGGTCACGGTGCGCCTCGCTATCACTATGTTGTGGTCGGAGAGGAGCTCCGCCAGGCGCTGGTCGCTGTAGGGGCGCTTGGAATCCTCGTTGTCCACCAGCTCCTTGATCTTGCTCTTGACGCTCTCTGAGGCGATGAAGTCCCCCTCTCCGGTGGAGATCCCGGAGTTGAAGAAGTACTTCAGCTCGAAGAGCCCCTGGGGGGTCTGCATGTACTTGTTGGTGGTGACGCGGCTGATGGTCGACTCGTGCATGCCGATGTCCTCGGCTATGTCCCGCAACACCAGGGGGCGCAGATGCTCGATGCCGCGGTCCAGGAAGTCGCGCTGGAACTTGACGAGGCTCTTGGCCACCTTGAAGATGGTGCGTTGGCGCTGCTGGATGCTCTTGATGAGCCAGATGGCGGAGCGCATCTTCTCGCCTATGTAGTCTTCCGCCACCTTGTCGACGGCCCGCGACGACTTCGCCTCCGGCGCGTAGATCGGGTTGATCCTCAGGTTGGGCATCCCCTCGTCGTTCAGCATCACCACGTACTCTTCGCCCACCTTGTGCACGAAGATGTCGGCCGAGATGTACTGCACGTCCTCGCTGCCGAAAACGCGTCCGGGCTTGGGGTCCAGCTCGGCGATGATCCGCGTGGCGGCGAGGATGTCGTTCACCTCCACCCCCAGCACCTTGGCCGCCTGCTTGTACTTGTGGCTCTCCAGGTCCTTCAGGTGGTCCTTCAGGAGCGACTCCACGAGGCTTCCGGACATCCCGAGGCTCGCCACCTGGATCAGCAGGCACTCGCGCAGGTCGCGCGCTCCGACCCCCACCGGGTCGAACTCCTGGATCCGCTTCAATACGCATTCAACCAGGGGTACCAGCACGGTGGCGGAAAAGCCCTCCGCAGCGTCGGATATCTCCTCCTCTGGAGCGGCCGGGGCCAGTCCCGACCATTCCAGCATCTCTTCGCGGAAGGGGCTCACCTGCACGCAGGCCGAGGCCACGTCTTCCAGCGTCGCCCGCAGGTAGCCGTCTTCGTCTATGTTGCCGATGACCTCGGCGCCCAGCGCCATCTCTCGGTCGGTGAGGCGGGTGAGGCTAAGCTGCCAGAGCAGGTGGTCGAACAGGGTGGACTTCTTGGTGAGCAGGTTCTCGAAGGAAGGGCGGTCCTCGTCGTCGTAGTACTGCTCGCCGGAGCTGTAGTTGTAGCCGTCTATGTAGGAGTCCCAATCGGCTTCGCGCGTCTCCTCGCCGGCCCGCACTTCCTGGAAATCGCTGGCGGCGCTCTCCGGCTCGGACTCCTTCTCGCGCAGCTCGATCTGCTCGGGCTCCCGGATCTCCTCCTGCTCGATCACTTCGTCGAGTATCGGGTTCTCCTCCAGTTCCTGACGCACTACGTCTTGCAACTCCAGCCTGGAAAGCTGGAGAAGCTTGATGGCCTGCTGCAACTGGGGGGTCATCACCAGCTGCTGACTCATTTTCATCTGCTGGCGCATCTCTATTGCCATAAGTCCTCACTGAATCCGTGTACTGCGTCGACAGTTCCTTTCTACCCTAAAATGCCGGACGTTCAACGCGAAACCGGGAAGGTTCTGCGTTACAAGCCAAAGGGTGCCGGTTCAATGTGTAGAGATGCCTTGCTGTTCTCATTATAACCTAGAAGATCCATAAGAAAACCGCAATTTTGCCACCCCCAAAGACCCGGAAGCTAACACCCTGAACTACAGTTTCTTTTTTTACAGCCTGAACTTCTCTCCCAGGTAGATTTCCCGCGCCTTCTTGCTCTGCGAGATCTGGACCGGGTCGCCGCACTCCAGCACCTCGCCGGCGCTCATGATGTAGGCCTTGTCGCATACACCGAGCGTCTCCCGCACGTTGTGGTCGGAGATGAGCACCCCGAGCCCCTTTTCCTTGAGAGCGGTGATGATGCTCTGGATGTCGATTACGGCGATCGGGTCGATCCCGGCGAAGGGCTCGTCCAGCAGTATGAAGGCGGGATCGGTCGCCAGGGCGCGGGCTATCTCCACGCGGCGCCTCTCTCCGCCGGAGAGCGCGAAGCCGCGGCTTCCCGCGATATGCTCGATGCGGAACTCGCTTAAGAGCTCCTCCACCCGCTCCCTGCGCCTGACCGGGGTGAGATCCATGGTCTCCAGCACCGCCATCAGGTTGTCCCTCACGGAGAGGCGCCTGAACACCGACGGCTCCTGCGGGAGGTAGCTGATGCCGCGCCGCGCCCTCAGGTACATGGGGAGCCCTGTGATCGGCTCCCCGTCCAGGAAGACGTCCCCCTGGTCCGGGCGGCAGAGCCCCACCACCATGTAGAAGGTCGTGGTCTTGCCTGCGCCGTTTGGTCCGAGCAGCCCCACCACCTCTCCCGAGGAGAGTTCGAGGTCCACCCCCTTTACCACCATCCGCTTGTTGAACCCCTTGGCCAGTCCCTGCGTGTGGAGGGTGCTACGGTTTTGCGCCGGCATTTTTCCCTCCGGGGTGAATGACCGCTTCCACCCGCTCTTTCGGGCCGCCGGTCACCACGCTCCGCCTTTCGTTGACGAAGTAGGTGATGACCTTTCCGCTGATCACGTCGTCCCCCACCACGACCTTCGGGTTCCCGTCCAGCACGATGCGCCCGTCCTTGGGGTCGTACACGGCGTGCGCTCCGGTCGCCTGGCGGTCCCCCTGCACGATCCTGACGTTTCCGGACGCCTCCACCCGGGACAGGTCGCTGCCGGCACCGGAGTAGGTTACCACCAGGCGGTCCGCATAGAGGGTGAGGTCTCCCTGGCGGGCGACCACCTTCCCCTCGAACGTCGCCGTTTTCTTGTCATTATCGGCGGTGAGGTTGTCCGACTTTACCTTCAAAGGCTCGCTCCCCCCTAACGGGGCGGCGACTGCGCCGGCGGAAAGGGCCAGAAGGAGAAGGAAAACCGAGAAAATGGACCGCATCACCTACCCTCCCGCTGCCGGTAAACGGCGCTCACGTCGTTTTTCAACTTGAATCTCCGTGTCTGCGTGTGAAACTCCATCCCCACCCCTTCGAGTTCGCTGCCGGCATCCGCGAAGCGCACCCGCTCGCTGGTTTCCAGCCGGGAGCTAGCCGCCACGTAGGTGACGCGCGACGTGGAGAAACTAAGCCCCTTGCCGCTCACCCCTTTCACGTTGCCGGACAAGGTGACGTCCCTCGTGCCGTTGTGGTATTGCGCCCGGTCCGCCGAGATCTCGAGGGGGCCGGTGGACGCGTCTCCAGCCACCATGAGCCTTACGCCGGTAAGGGAGGTGAGATCGGATTTCTTGTTGTACTCGGCCCGCTCTGCAGAGAGCTCCCACTTTTTCACCCCCTGTTTGGTTTCGGTGTAGTGGAATTTCTGCAGCGAGATGTCGACCTGTACCGGGAGCTTGCGCACCGACAGCTTCGGCACCCCTTCGCCCTGCATCCGGAACAGTATGGTGGCCACCACCAAAAGTGAGGCGACCAGTGCCAACAGACCGAGGAATCGCTTGATATTATTGAACTTATGCATGATTTCGCTGCAAAGTATAGCATCTTAGAATTTCACTGTAAAGCCTATTTTGGCCGAATCGCTTGATTTGGCACAAAGATTGAAAAAGGCCCAAAACAGTGGTTGCAGGGGGGACGGAAGCAGGGCCGGGAGGCGAAAATACCGCCCCGGCCGCGCATGTTCCGCCGTCAGCAGCGGTTGGCCAGGTACCAATGGTAGGTCTCCCTGAGCCCCGTATCCAGGTCGATGGCGTGCCGCCAGCCGAGTCCGTGGATCCGGCTTACGTCGCTCAACTTCCTGGGGGTGCCGTCGGGCTTTGAGGTGTCGAAGAGGATCTCCCCCTGGAAACCGACCACGGCCGCTATCTTCCGGGCCAGCTCCTTGATGGTCAGCTCCTGGCCGCTCCCCACGTTCACCGGTTCGAAACCCTCGTACTGCTCCATGAGAAAGAGCGAGGCCCGGGCCACGTCGTCCACGTGGACGAACTCGCGGTAAGGGGTGCCGCTCCCCCAGATGGTGACGCTCCGGCCGCCTGCCGCCTTCGCCTCGTGGAACCTCCTGATCAGCGCCGGGAGCACGTGCGAAGTGGTGAGGTCGAAGTTGTCGTTGGGGCCGTAGAGGTTGGTGGGCATGGCGCAGATGAAGCGGGTGCCGTACTGGCGGTTGTAGGACTGGCACATCTTGATCCCGGCGATCTTCGCTATGGCATACGGCTCGTTGGTCGGCTCCAGCGTGCCGGTCAGCAGGGACTCCTCACTGATCGGCTGCGGGGCGAACTTGGGATAGATGCAGGTGGAACCCAGAAGCAGCAGCTTGGCGACCCCGTTCAGGTAGGAGGAGTGGATCACGTTGTTCTGGATCATCAGGTTGTCGTAGATGAAGTCGGCCGGATAGCTGTTGTTGGCCACGATCCCCCCCACCTTGGCGGCGGCGAGGAAGACGTACTCCGGCCGCTCGTCCTGAAAAAACGCGAGCGTGGCAGCCTGGTCGCGCAGGTCGAGTTCCGAGCTTTGGCGAAGCACCAGGTTTTCGTATCCCTGCCGCTCCAGTTCCCTCACCAGGGCGGAGCCGACCAGACCGCGGTGCCCCGCCACGTAAATCTTCGCGCTCCTATCCATTCGCTCTCTGCTCCCGTTCGGCGCAGGCCAGGTCGGCGTCCGTCATCATCTGCACCAGCTGGCTGAAGCTCGTCTTGGGCTCCCAGCCGAGTTCGAGTTTCGCCTTGGCTGCGTCCCCCAAAAGGAGGTCCACCTCGGCGGGGCGGAAGTAGCGCGGGTCGATCTCTATCACGACCTTTCCGTTTGCCGAATCGAGGCCGACCTCGTTCACCCCCTCCCCCTTCCAGGAGAGCTGGATCCCGAGCCTGCCGAAAACGAGCTCGGCAAACTCCCTGACGCTGTGGGTCTCCCCGGTCGCCACCACGTAGTCGTCGGCCCGCTCCGCCTGGAGCATGCGCCACATCGCCTCCACGTAGTCGCCGGCGAAGCCCCAGTCCCTCTTGGCCTCCAGGTTGCCCAGGTACAGGCGCTCCTGCAGGCCGAGCTTGATGCGCGCCGCGGCCCTGGTGATCTTCCTGGTCACGAAGGTCTCGCCGCGGCGGGGCGACTCGTGGTTGAAGAGGATACCGTTGCAGGCGAACATGCCGTAGCTTTCGCGGTAGTTCATGGTGATGTAGAAGGCGTACGCCTTCGCGCAGGCATACGGGGAGCGCGGGTAGAACGGGGTGGTCTCCCGCTGGGGGGTTTCCACCACCTTCCCGTAGAGCTCAGAGGAAGAGGCCTGGTAGAAGCGGGTGTCGAGCCCGGTCTCGCGGATACCCTCGAGAAGGCGCACGGTCCCGAGCGCGTCCACCTCGCCGGTGTACTCCGGCACGTCGAAAGATACCCGCACGTGGCTCTGCGCGCCCAGGTTGTAGATCTCGTCCGGGCGGACCTCGCGCAACAGCCTGTTTATGGAACTGGCGTCGTTCAGGTCCCCGTAGTGGAGCAACAGCCTGGTTTCCGGATCATGCGGGTCTCGGTAGATATGGTCGATGCGGCCGGTATTGAAGGAGGAGGAGCGGCGGATCATGCCGTGCACCTGGTACCCCTTCTCCAAGAGGAGCTCTGCCAGATAGGAGCCGTCCTGTCCGGTTATGCCTGTAATAAAAGCCTTTTTCATCATCCCTCCGGAAAATAGTTAAAAGTTCAGCATGCTCTGTCTGCCGGGGGCAAACCGTGCCGTTTCAGTAGGAGCCAAGGATCTTCTCGATGATGCGGCTGGTGGACCTGCCGTCCACGAACTGGATCAGTTCGACATGCCCCCCATGCGCCTCCACCACCTCGCGCCCCACCACCTCGTCCACGTTGTAGTCCCCCCCCTTGACCAGTATGGCCGGGGCGAGCGCCTCTATAACCGTCAAGGGGGTGTCCTCGTCGAAGAGCACCACGTAGTCGATGCAGTCGAGCGCGGCGAGGATGTGCGCCCGCTCGGACTCCTCGATGAGCGGCCTTTTCTCCCCCTTGAGGCGCCTGACCGACGCGTCCGTGTTCAGCCCGACCACCAGCAGGTCGCCCAGCTCCCTCGCTTTTTGCAGGTACTTGACGTGCCCCACGTGCAAAAGGTCGAAGCAGCCGTTGGTGAAGACCACCTTCTTGCCGCGGGAACGCTCCTTGGCGATGACGTGGGTCAGCACGTCGAGGTTCTTGATCTTCGAGTCGCTGTCCTTGAGGCCGTGCCCTACCTCAGCCACGATCTCCTCCGGCGCCACGGTGGAGGTCCCCAGCTTGCCGACCGCTATGCCGGCCGCCACGTTGGCTATCCAGGCGGAATCCGGCATGGAGAGGCCGCAGGCAAGCCCCAGCGAGAGGACCGCGATCACCGTATCTCCAGCGCCGGTCACGTCGAACACCTCGCGGGCGACCGTCGGGATATGCACAGCGTCACCCTTGGCCGGGAAGAGCGACATCCCCGCCTCGCTCCTCGTGATCAGGAGCGCGTCCAGCTCCAGGGAACCCAGAAGCCCCTGTGCAGCCCGCTCCAGCGACTCGATATCCGCAATGGCGACGCCGGAGGCGATCTCCGCCTCCTTGCGGTTCGGGGTGAGCAGGGTCGCCCCGCGGTACTTGCCGTAGTCCCCCCCCTTGGGGTCGACCACCACCGGGATTCCCAGGGAGCGCCCCTTCCGGCAGACCGCCGAGAGCACGGAAGGGGTCAGCACCCCCTTCAGGTAATCCGAGACCACGATCACGTCGATGTCTTCGAGTCCCGAGGCGAGGTATTCGAGCATCCCCCGTTCCGTGGCAGCGCCGATGGCAGACTTGGTCTCCCGGTCTATCCTCACGATCTGCTGGTTGGCCGCTATGACGCGCGTCTTCTTGCTGGTCCTGCGCTCCGGGTCCTCGAAGAGGCCGTCCAGGGCCACCCCCTTCTCCTCGAAGGCGCGGCGCAGCAGCGAGCCGTTCTCGTCGCACCCGATCACGGAGCAGACGGCCACCTGGCAGCCGAGGGCGAACAGGTTATTGACCACGTTGCCGGCCCCTCCCAGGCGGAGGTCCTCCCGGGTAACCTCGACCACCTGCACCGGCGCCTCCGGGGAGATCCGTTCCGCCCTCCCCCAGAGGTACTCGTCCAGCATCAGGTCGCCGATCACCAGCGCCCGCACCGAGGTCGCTTTCTCGAAAAACGATTCAACCTCTCTTCGTTCCACAAAACCCCCAAAAAACCGTTCAACGTTCAACGTTCAATGTTCGATTGCCGGTTCAGGCTAAAGTTCCAAATGACTCTTACCTTCGGACATTCGAAGAACCCCAACCGTTCAACGTTCAACGTTCAACGTTCCTGAACCCACACCGTTAGATGTCTGAATCTCTCTATGCCTTTCGTTCCGATGCTTTCAAAAACCTTATGAACCCGTTTAAGATGTTGCTGATCCTGTTGCAACGGGCGATTACCGCCTCAAATGCGACAAGATCGAAATACCCGATATCAAGAGCAGCATAGGCTAGACTTTTCACCTCGGAGACGGAGCCACGGGAGATTACAAGGTACTGCACGAACTCCCTGTTGCTGCCGCGATCAAACCCTTCTGCTACATTGGACATAACCGAAATGGCTGCGCGCTGTATCTGGTCTCTAAACCCGTAGTCTCTACAGCTGCCGAGAAGGGTGTATACCTCGTTCACCAACAAACGAGCCTCTTTCCAGGAGTCCACATCTTCGAAGCGTCCAATCTTCATGTCACCACCTCCGGAAGAATAAAAGCAGGCAGAAGTCGAACGTCGAACGTTGAACGTTGAACGGGTTTCAGATCCTGTCCAGAATCCCCGCCGCCAGGAGCGGGATCATGATCTCGTGATGCCCGGTGACCGTGTACCCGCGGCCCTTGCCGGAGGTGGGACGCTTCACCACGTTGGTGAGCGGACGGTAGTGCTGCTGCATGTCGAAATTCGCCGTGGTGAAATGGTCGACGTGATGGCCCAGGTTCTGCGCTATGGAGAGCGCCTTCAAAAACACCTCGGGAAGCAGCACGGCGCTCCCGACGTTGAGATACACCCCGCCGTCGCCAAGCTCGGACACCACGGAGGTGAAGATCCGGAAATCGGTGAAGCTCGCGGCCCCCAGCACGGCACCGTCGGCCGTGGGGTGCTGGTGGGTGATGTCGGTCCCTATGGCCACATGCACCGTGACGGGTATCCCCCTCTCCACGCAGGCGGCCATCAGGCTGTACCCGCGAAACGGGAGCTCCCGCTCCAGGATCATCCTCCCCAGGGCCTCGCCATGCCCAAGCCCGGCCTCGACCCCGCTCTTCAGCGCCGCGTTGATCTCCCCCCCGGTCTCCTCGGCCATCCCGAAATTCCCGGCGTGCAGCCCCGCACCCACGTCCTCGCTGGTGGCGCCGATCAGCGCGATCTCGAAGTCGTGGATGGAACCGGCGCCGTTTAATGCCACCGCGGTGATGACGTCGGCCTCGATGAGGGACTTGAGCACGGGCTGCAGACCGCACTTGATGACGTGCCCCCCCATCGCCATGACCACCGGCTTCCCCTTCCTGCGCGCGGCCACCACGGCGTCGATCACCCTGTTCAGCGACTGCGAGCCGAGCTGGTCGGGAAGCGCCCCGAGGAGCTCCGACACGGTCATGCCGGCTCTCACCGGAAGCGCAAAGCCGTCCTGCACGTTCGTCTTGTTCTTGCGGGTGGCTATGGGGTAGGTGGTGACACCTGAAAAATCGAGCGGTCCGTGTTTCATATTCCTGCCTCCACTCAGACCCGGTAGTACTCCCGGTACCAGGCCAGGAAGCGTTCGATCCCCTGCTCGATGGTGGTGGCAGGCTTGAACCCCACGTCCCGCATCAGGTCGTCGACGTCGGCAAAGGTCGCCGGGACGTCGCCCGGCTGTATCGGCAGGAAGTTCTTGGCTGCCTCGCGCCCCAGCCCCTTCTCGATGGCCCCGATGAAATCGATCAGCTCCACGGGGTTGTTGTTCCCTATGTTGTAGATCTTGTACGGGGCGTAGCTGGTCCCGGGGTCGGGTTGGGCGCCGCTCCAGGAAGGCTCGCCGGCCGGCACCCGCTCGAGGACCCGGCGCACACCCTCGACGATATCGTCTATGAAGGTGAAGTCGCGCTGCATCTTGCCGTTGTTGAAGACGTCGATGGGACGCCCCTCGACGATGGCCTTGGTGAAGAGAAAGAGCGCCATGTCGGGACGCCCCCACGGTCCGTAGACGGTGAAGAAGCGAAGCCCCGTGGTGGGAAGGCCGTAAAGGCTCGAATAGGTGTGGGCCATCAGCTCGTTGGCCTTCTTCGTTGCGGCGTAGAGCGAGACCGGGTGGTCCACGTTGTGATGCACCGAAAACGGCATCGCGGTGTTGGCGCCGTACACCGAGCTGGACGAGGCGTAGACCAGGTGCTTCACCTTGTTGTGCCGGCACCCCTCCAGTATGTTTATGAACCCGCTTATGTTGCTGTCGATATAGGCGTAGGGGTTCTGGATCGAGTAGCGGACCCCGGCCTGTGCCGCCAGGTTCACGACGCTGTCGAACCGCTCGCCCGCGAAGAGGCCGGCCATGCCGTCCCTGTCCTCCAGGTTCAACTTCACGAAACTGAAACCGGGCCTGCCTTCAAGCCTGGCTAGCCTGGCTTCTTTCAGGCTCACCTCGTAGTAGTCGTTCAGGTTGTCGAGGCCGACCACCGTGTATCCCTGCGCGAGGAGCTTTTCGGAAAGGTGATACCCGATGAAACCTGCGGCACCGGTAACCAGTATTTTTGCCATGCTTGCCTCCTGGAGCGGATTTTGAGCTAGGACAACGGCGGGGGCTCCCCTAGCCGTTCGCCTTGCGGTACAACTCCGGGTTCAGCGCCGGGTCGTTGTACATCTTGAACTGGCGGTACAGCTTCATGCGCCGATTGCCGGCCAGGTAGTCGTCCAAAAGACGATGCAGGGCCGTTTCGAGGTCGGCGCGCTGCTCTTTGAGCGTGGCGAGCTTTTGCAGCGAGCGCCCCCGATGGGTCTCGTCGATATCGTCGCGCTCGGTGTCCTCCTGCATGTGGTACACCTTGAGCGACAGGATGCAGATGCGGTCGACTATGCTGCCCGGGGTCTCCGAATTGATGGGGAGAGCGGCCGCCGGGGGGATCTGCGGCTCCAGCCAGGCAAGGATCGCTTCGTCCAGCCGCTCGATCAGGTCGTTGCGGCGCTGGTTGAAACCGTCGATGTTCCGCTTCACCTGGGCGATCATGCTGTCGTCCACGTCGGTGCGCCGGGCCTTGTCTTCCTCGTGCCAAAGGGAGTAGTTCTGCCAGGCCAGCTCCAGGGCGAGCGGGTTCAGATCCCCTCCGGCCCGGGTGTAGTCGGCAGGATCGCCGTGCCAGGCGTCAATGCAACGGCTGAAGGTTTCGGCCAGTCCTGCCAGTTTCAGTTCTTGTACGTGCATCAGGTCACCTTCCTATGTTTGTTTCCGTCCCCAAGCATCTGCGCCGCAGCTTCACTCACCTCAGACACCGTGATCGCCTCCATGCAGAGGCGAAAAGACGGGTTCTTGCAGTCAAAGCGGTTGCAGGGGCAGCAATCCAGTTCCTCGTGCATGATGATCCGGTTCCCCTCCCCGAAGGGGCCGCTGCGCACCGGGCTGATCGGCCCGTAAAGCGCCAGCACCCTGGTGCCGACCGCGGTCGCTATGTGCATCGGGCCGGTGTCGCCGGTGACCAGGAATTCGCTCCGCTTCAGGATGGCGCCCAGCTCGCCCAGGGTGCAGCCGCAGAGGTCGTACACCGGCTCTTTCATCCCTGCCCTGATGGTCGCCGCCATCTCCGCCTCCCCCTGGCTCCCGAGCACCACGACGGCGCAGTCGTGTTCCGCCGCCAGGTACTCCCCGAGCTCGGCGAAGCGTTCCGTGGGCCAGCATTTGCTGGGATGGCTGGTGCCGGGGTTGAAGGCGACCAGCCGCTTCCCCGCCAGCCCGTTTTCCCGGATGAAGCGCTCCGCGTACTCCTCGTCGGCCGCCGACGGGAAGAAGTCCAGCCCCCGGTCGGCACTTTCGGGATCGATGCCGAGCGCCGCCAGGGGGCGCAGGTGATCCACGATGGCGTGAATCACCCGCCTGCGGGTCTTGTGGTAAACGAGCACCCGGCACGGGAGAGCCGCCGTCACCAGCGCCCATCCCTTGACGTTGCTCCGCTGGTAGTTCAGGACGAGATCGAACTTCTTCACGCGCAGCCGCCGCCAAAGCGCCAGGACGCCCCCCCAGGTGCGCTGCTCCCCCTTCTTCTCGAAGATCACCACGTCGTCCACCATGGGGTTGTCCGTGAAGAGCGAGGCGGTGACCCGGGAGCTGACCATGATGGTCACCTTCGCGTCCGGGTAGAGGGAGCGCAGGGCCCTGACCACGGGGGTGATGTGCAGAAGGTCGCCGATGGCGCCCGGCTTGATGATCAGGATGTTCATGTCTGTTGTTCCCTGGGGGTAATGGTTTTCGGCTCCTGTCCCACGCTTTGTCCCGGAAAAAGCGACGCCCTTCCGGCGGGATGGGCACCCTGCAAAATATCAGCTCCCGGTTTCCAGGGATAGCACAAAGTGCATATGGTCGCCGGATCTGCTGGTCGTCCTTTTGGTCCAGCTCGCAGAGACGAAGCTTCCTCGGATGGTCAGGCGCCCAGCATGCGGCCGGTCCACTCCAGCATCCTTGCCACTCCCTCGGGGGCGGAGACCTTCGGCTGCCAGCCGATGAGACGCGCCGCCTTGCCTATGTCGGCCACGAAAACCCGCTGGTCGCTCTCTCGCGGGGCGAGCTTCGCGTAGTCGAGCGGCGCGCCGATCAGCCCCTGCAGCAGGTCGAACAGCTCCAGAAGCGAAAGGCTGTTGGCGATCCCCCCGCCGATGTTGAAGACCTGCCCCCCTATCCGGTCGGCCCGTTCCAGCGCCCCGAAGTAGAGGGTGATCATGTCGTCGGCGTGCAGGACGTCACGCACCTGCTTGCCGCTCCCCGAGATGGTGAACGGCTCCTTCTGCAGGCCGAGCCTGGTCTCAGCCGCCTTCTGGCAGAACCAGCCGATCCACCCCTGGTCGTAGGTGGCGAACTGGCGCCCGCCGTACATGCTGGAGTGACGGAAGACGACCGTCTTCAGCCCGAAGATGCGGGCATAGTCGAGCATGTACTGGTCGGCTGCCCCCTTGGAGCAGCCGTAGGGGGAATGGAACTCAAGCGGCGTCGACTCATCGAAGCCGTTCGGCCTGTCGCTGCAGACAAAGCGGGTCTCCGTCTCTTGGTAGCCGTACTGCTCCAGGTCGCCGTACACCTTGTTCGTCGAGGAATAAAACACGCTCGCCTCCGGGGCGAACTGGCGGACGGCCTCCAGGAGGTTGTGGGTCCCGACCACGTTCACCTCGAAATCCATGCGCGGATTCGCGATGGAGGTGGTCATCGCCACCTGTCCTGCGAGATGGAAAATCGCGTCGGGCCGGAACTCCTGGATCAAGCGGGTGACGTCGTTTTGATTGCGGATGTCGCCATGGATGAAACGGAAAACGCCCTGCTTTTCCAGCCACTCCCGGTTGGCCACGGCTCCCTGCCGGTACAGGCTGTCAAAGACGACGAGGTCGTCCCCGCGCTTAAGCGCGTGTGCCGCCAGATTGCTTCCCAGAAACCCGCATCCGCCGGTAATCAGCAATTTCATGAGATACTCCCTTCCACTTCCCTGCCGGTTTTATCTTCCAGTTCCTGGTACGCGATGGTCCGCGCAATCCCCGTTGCGAGATCGGTGCTCGCCTTCCACCCAAGCCGCGCAAGCGCCTCGACATCGGCAACGGACCTCATCGCCTCGTTCTGCCGGTACGGAAGCGCACCGAAATTAAGCGAGGTCGGCGACCCGGTCAGCCGGCTGATCATCTCCACCAGGGCGCGCACGGATACCGCCTCGCCCGACCCTAACGGGTACTCCGCGCATGCAGGCTGGGCGCCGCCCCCCCCTTCGAGCAGGAGCAGATAGGCGGAAACCACGTCGTCGATGTAGACGAAATCCCGCTCCTGCTCCCCCTTGGTCAGCTTCAGCTCCGGCACTTTCTGGCGGCAGCTGTTGATGACATGGGTGACGAACTTGCCGACGTCGTCACCCGGGCCGTAAAAATGCTCCAGCACGACGTTCACGAAGCGGATCCTCCCGCTTTCCGCGGCGAGCTTCCCCCACTCGGAAAACTGCTTCTTCGACAGGGCGTAGGCGTTGATCCCCCGCTCCAGACTGGTGTCGGTGTTGATGAAGCGCGCGGTTCCATGGCTGCAGGCGGCATCCAGGAGACGAAGCGGGAAAGCGAGGTTCGCCTCGCAGACCTCGCTGAAGCTCTCGCCCCCCCGGCCGTAGCAGGTGGCCGTATGCAGTACCGCGTCGATATCGCCGTGGTCCCGGAACGGGTCGGACAGGGGGGAGCGGTCCAGATCGTAAACGGCTACCAGGGGGAGGGCCTCCTCCAGCCGGCGGGTATCGGAAAAGCTCCGTTTCAGGATGATCACCCGGTGACCCTGCTTGAGCAGGGCGTTTACCAGGCGGCTCCCCAGAAAGCCGGTCGCGCCGGTGACGAGGATCTTCATGTCCCGGCGACTTCCCTGATCTTCTCGATCATGTACGCGGTCATCGCGTCGCTCATCCCCGGATAGACGCCGATCCAGAAGGTGTCGTTCATGATGCGGTCGGTGTTGGCAAGGGACCCCGCCACCCGGTAGCCGGTGCCGGTTTTTCTCATCTCGTCGAAGCAGGGGTGCTTGATCAGGTTCCCCGCGAAGAGCATCCTGGTCTGGATCCCGCCCCTCTCCAGGTGGGTGACGATCTGGTCGCGGTTGAGGCCCGACTCCTCCCGCACGGTCAGCAGGAAGCCGAACCAGGACGGGTCCGAGTTCTCCGTCGGCTCCGGGAGGATGAATTTGCCTCCCAGGTCGGCGAGGCCGTCGCGCAGCATCTGCCAGTTGCGCCTGCGTGCCGCGCCGAACCCGTCGAGCTTCGCGAGCTGGGCGCAACCGATGGCGGCCTGCATCTCGGTCACCTTCAGGTTGTAGCCGAAATGGGAATAGACGTACTTGTGGTCGTAACCGTAGGGGAGCTCCCCGAACTGCTGGGTGAACCGCTTGCCGCAGGTGTTGTCCCTGCCGGAGGGGCACCAGCAGTCGCGCCCCCAGTCGCGCAAGGATTCCACCACCCGCTTCAGCGTGGTGTCGTCCGTGTAGACCGCCCCCCCCTCCCCCATCGTCATGTGATGCGGCGGGTAGAAGCTGGACGTCCCCAGGTGCCCGATGGTCCCGGTGGAGCGCCACTCGCCGCGATGGAAATAGCGCGAGCCGAGCGCATCGCAGTTGTCCTCCACGAGCCACAGACCGTGGCGGTCGCAAAACTCCCGGACCTTTTGCAGGTCGAAGGGGTTCCCCAGGGTATGGGCGATCATCACCGCCTTGGTCTTGTCGGAGAGGGCGCTCTCCAGCATGGAGCAGTCGATGTTGTAGGTGGGGAAGGTGACGTCCACGAAGACCGGGACGGCGCCGTACTGGATCAGCGGAGCCACCGTGGTGGGGAAACCGGCGGCCACGGTGATCACCTCGTCGCCGCGGTGCACCCGGCGGTCGCCCAGCATGGGGGAGGTGAGCGCCATAAAGGCGAGCAGGTTGGCCGATGAGCCCGAGTTGGTAAGGGAGCAGTGCTGCACGCCGAGGTAGGCGGCGAATTCCTTCTCGAATTTCTCGGCGTATCTCCCTGCGGTCAGCCAGAAATCGAGGGAGGCGTCGGTCAGCGCGGCTATCTCCTGTTCGTCGAATACCCGTCCCGCATAGGGGACGCGGTCACCGGCGGCAAAAGGCTTTTTGTCGGCATGCTTGAAGCGGTAGTACTCGACGGCGGCGGCGATGGCCTGTTCCCTCAGAGTCTTTTCCTTGTCTTTCGCTGTTTCCATTAACCCCTCGTATGCTTGCTGATTCCATGCAGATTTTCGCGCTCATCTCCCGGCGTATGCCGCTATCTGCCGGAGGCAGACCTCGCGCAGTTCCTCGTTGCCCTGGTAGGCCCGGGTCCACTCCACGATCCTCTCCAGGGCCTCCCCCAGCTTCCAGCGCGGCTGCCAGCCAAGCTCGCTGCACGCCTTCGAGCAGTCGAGCTTCAGGTAGTGCGCCTCGTGGGGGTGCTCCCCCTTGTCGATCTGGTAGGACTGGTCCCCCCCCCAGGCGGCGCAGAGGTTGCGCACGATCCATTCCACTGGCTTGGCATCGTCGTCGGCCGGACCGAAGTTCCAGGCCGAGGCGAAGCGCGCCCCATCCTCATGAAGGCGCTGCGCCAAAAGCAGGTAGCCGCTCAACGGCTCCAGGACGTGCTGCCATGGCCTGATCGCGTGGGGATTCCTGATCCGTATCGGTTCGCCGCGCATCAGCGCGCCGACCGCGTCCGGGACCAGCCGGTCGGCGGCCCAGTCGCCCCCCCCTATCACGTTCCCGGCGCGTGCGGTGGCGACGGCGACGCCGTGGTTCTGGTAGCACGCCGGGTTGAAGAAGGAGTTGCGGTAGGCGGAGGTGACGAGCTCCGCGCACCCCTTGCTGTTGGAGTAGGGATCATACCCACCCATCGGCTCGTTCTCCCGGTACCCCCAGATCCACTCCCTGTTTTCATAGCACTTGTCGGTGGTGACGTTGACGACGGCCTTGACGCCGGGGCAGCGGCGCACCGCATCCAGCAGATGGACCGTACCCATCACGTTGATGCCGTAGGTCTCCACCGGATTCACGTAGGAGTCGCGCACCAGCGGCTGGGCGGCCATGTGGATCACGACCTCGGGGGCCGCGGCCTGCAGTGCGCAGGCGAGCTTCTCGGCATCCCGGACGTCGCCGATGACGGAATCGACCAGCTCGCCGACCCGGCAGAGCTCGAAAAGGCTCGGGACGGTCGGCGGGGCCAGGGCGTATCCGGTCACCCGGGCCCCCAGCATGGAGAGCCAGAGGCTCAGCCACCCCCCCTTGAACCCGGTATGCCCGGTCAGGAAGACCTTTTTGCCGCGCCAGAAGCCGGTGTCCGGCAAGCTGCCCGCCGATGCCTGCATCCCCCCTACCATAGCTTCCACGGGGCCTTCCCGCTCTCCCAGAGCTCTTCCAGGTGCATCTTGTCCCTGAGGGTGTCCATCGGCTGCCAGAACCCGGCATGCTTGTACGCCACCAGCTCTCCATCCCGGGCCAGCCTTTCCAGCGGCTCCTTCTCGAAGACGGTGGAATCGCCGGCGATGTGGTCGATCATGCTCCGCTGCAGCACGAAGAAGCCGCCGTTGATCCAGGCGCCATCGCCGACCGGCTTCTCGTGAAAGGAGGCGACCGAGTTGTCAGCGGCGAGGTGCAGCGCCCCGAACCGGCCGGCCGGCTGGGTCGAGGTCACCGTCGCAAGCTTGCCGTGGCTCTTGTGAAAGGAAACGAGTTCCGCGATGTTGACGTCGGCCACCCCGTCGCCGTAGGTGAGCATGAAGGTGTCCTCGTCGAGGTACGGGGCCGCGCGCCGCACCCTGCCGCCGGTCATCGACTCCTGGCCGGTATCCACCAGGGTGACCCGCCACGGCTCGGCGTACTGCTCATGCACCTCCATGGAGTTGTTGGCGAAGTCGAAGGTGACGTTGCTCATGTGCAGGAAATAGTTCGAGAAGTACTCCTTGATCACGTACCCCTTGAAGCCCAGGCAGATGATGAAGTCGTTGAACCCGTAGTGGGAATAGATTTTCATTATGTGCCAGAGGATCGGCTTCCCGCCGATCTCCACCATAGGCTTGGGCTTCAGGACGGTCTCCTCGCTCAAGCGAGTGCCGAGTCCCCCCGCAAGTATCACTACCTTCATTTGCCTCCCTCCATGCCAAAGGCCCTGCCCCTCTCCAGGACGAGGTTCCCTTTCTTAACCGATTTTGCCGCCAGCAGGCCGGACGCCACATCGAGCGGCGACAGCCCGAGCCTCCCGCTGCGGTAACGAGCCACCATGCTGCCGGGGAGCGTCCACTTCCCGGTTTCCTTGCACTCCCTTTTCCATTCGTACGCGTACAACCTCTTCAGCCATTTCCCGTCCAGATACCCCTCGGCGAACCAAAGCCGCGCCTGACGGTAGCACCCGTTCAGCTGGCACTTGTCCTTGCTCACCGTGATGGAACCCTCGTGGGCGCGGAAGTAGGAGAGCGGCTCGTCGATATACGCCACCTGCGGGTACCTCGCCGCGGTGAGCAGGTAGATGAGCAGGTCGGGGCCTCCCCCGTGCCGCAGAAAATCGGTGACGGTCGGGGAGGGTATCTCAAGGAGCAGGTTGTCGCGCAGGTCGCGCAGGCGGAACAGCGCGCCACCCGGCGAAAGCGGGACGTCCCCGTTGAAGAGCGCCATGCTGATGAAGCGGCTGCTGGCGCAGGTCCCGGACTCTCCGAACTTGTACATCACCTCCCCCTCGAAGGGGACGGGGCCGACGAACGCGGAGGAAAAGACGAAGCCGACCTGCTCGCTCTCCAGGAAGGGGAGGGTCTTGGCCAGGTAGTCCGGGGAGACCATATCATCCGAGAAAAGGATCTTGCCGTAGAGCCCTCGCGCCTCGTTGATGCAGCGCTGCCAGTTGCGCACGGGGCCGAGGTTCGAGTCGTTGCTGAGGACCCTGATGCGCGGATCCTTGGCCGCCAGTTCCCTACAGACCGCCAGCGTCCCGTCGGTGCTGGCATTGTCGACCACCACGACCTCGAAATCTCCCACCGTCTGGCGGCATGCCGATTCGATGCAGGGGCCGACCAGGGTTTCGCGGTTGTAGACGGGAACCAGGAAGCTGACCAAAGGGGCATCTGTTTTAGAGCTCATTGCGGGACCTTTTTCATTATTTTCATGCCTGCCCTCCCAGGCTTGCGCCAGGGGACAGGGAAGCGCCTCACCGGCAGCAATCAGCTGCGCGGGGCGCCCCCCAATGCCTTTTGCAGCGGCTCCTTGAGGTACGTCTTGAACCACAGGTTGACGCGCTTGATGGCGATGTAGTGCGGCTTGCCAACCGCCCGGTAGAAGCGGTTCTGCTCGGCATGCCACTCCGCGGTGGAGACCGAGTTGCTGTAACCGTCCTCGTAGTAGTTGACCAGCGTGGCCTCGAGAAACCGGGTCCGCGCCACCCCGAACTCCTCCATCATGCGGTAGGAAATCAGGCGGTCGCTCATGATCCTGAAACTGGTATCGTAGCTCGGCATGACCTCCCGGCGGTAGAGGATCGCCTGGTGGCAAAGCGGCATCCCCTTCAGAAAGCGGCGCGGGCTCTTGAGCCTCTTCCCCTTCACGTAGCTGAGCGACCCGTCCGGGTTGAGCATGTTGGCCCTGCCGTACTGCAGCACGCACCCCTCGGGGCTCCCCTGGGCCAGTGAGCCGATGTCGACGAGCAGTTCGTCCCCTGCGTTCAGGTACATGATGAAGCTCCCCCGGCAAAGGCCGGGAGCCTTGTTCATGGCATCGTAGATGCCTGCGTCGGGTTCGCTTATCCACCGGTCCACGAGCCCCTCGTGGGCGCGGATCAGCTCCGCCGTCCCGTCGGTGGAGGCCCCGTCTATCACGACGAACTCGACCTTCTCGTTTTTCTCGCGCGACACGCTCTCAAGCGTCCGGAGCAGACGCGGGACGTCGTTTCTCACCACGGTCACTATGGAAACTACCGGATTGCTACCCTGCGCCAATGCGTCTCTCCCTTTGCAACCGGCTTTTTCTCCCTGCCACGGTCGGCCCGTCCTGCGGCGCACCCCGAAAAAGCAGCGCCGCCCGGGACTCCTCCCCCCAGCGGGGAAGGCGGACTTCCGCGGAAGTTTGCCGACCTACGGCCGGTCCGGTTGCGTCAACAGCTTGGTTATCCCCGCGATCACGGCATCCACCTTGATGGAGTCGCGGCACTGGGCGTCCTTGTCGCACTTGGTGCGGAAACACTTGGTGCAGTGCATCGGGGACTGGAGCACCACGTGCCTCTCCCCCCGCGGGCCGCTCCTTTTGCCGTCGCTGGCGCGGTAGAAGGAGACCGTGGGTGTCCCGACGGCCGCCGCGAGGTGCACCGGCCCCGTGTCGCCGCCGATCACCATGTCCACCCTCTTCAGGAGGGCGGTCAGCCCCTTCAGCGAGTAGCGGTCGAGGACCCTGCTGCCGGTCCCGATTCCCGTTGCGATCCTCACCACGGCGGCGCGCTCGGCCTCGTTCCCCCAGGGGAAGAGGATGGTGGAGTCCGGGAACTTGTCCAGCACGGCCCGCCCCAGCTCGGTCCAGCTTTGCTCGCTCCAGAACTTGGTCTGCCAGGTGGTGCCGTACTGGAACAGGAACACCAGCCCGTCGGAGAGGGTGACGAGCAGCGCCTCGGCGTTCAGGTCGTCCTCGCTCGAGGTGGAGATGGTGGAGCTCAGCTGCATCTGGCTGAAATCCCTGCCAAACGGGACGCTCACCACGCGCAGGCACTTGTCGGTGACATGGTAGTCCTGGCGCCGCAGCGGTATCTGCCGGGTGGTGAAAAGCGCGTTCACCGACTCCTGCAACTCCCCCTTGTCGAAGCCGATCCGGTCGGCGGCGCCGCTAAGCCAGCAAATAGCGCCGCTCTTCAGGTTCCCCTGGATGTCGAAGACGAAATCGTAGCCGCGGGAGCGAAGGGCCTCCTTCAGCTGCGACACCTCGCGCCAGGTGCCGGGTGCAAAGGGGCGCTTGCGCCACACCTTGGTCCGCACCGTATGAAGCTCGCTTATGAGCGGGTTTCCCTCCAGCATCTGCCTGAAGGGCTCTTCCACCACCCAGTCTATTTCGATGCCGGGCGACGCCTGTTTCAGGTAGTCGAGCACCGGCAGGGCGCTGATTATGTCACCCAGGGCCGATGCCTTGATGATCAGTACACGCATATATTCGATCTCTTTTGTACGAGGTGGTTCTTTATCAAGCCGGCCGGGCGTTGACCCGTTACCCGCCGAGCCCGCCGTTGCTCTTGTTCTCGAGCTCGTAGAGCTTCATGTACTTCATGAAGGTCCCCATCGCCCCCATCGCCGATATCACGAAACCGTGCCGCCCTTCCAGGATGCCCAGCCGGATGATGTAGCGGGTAAAAAAGGTGGCTATGGGGCGGATGGTGACCTGGTGCCAGCGCGCCTTCCTGCCGCGGGCGAAGTAGTCCGCCGCGGAGAGGTCGGAATAGCGCGCGGTGCGCTGAAAGTAGGTGTAGAGGTCGAGGTCCTGCTCGTGCATGATATCGCCGGCAAGCCTGCCGACCGCCCCCGCCGCTATGAAACGCTCGTGCACGTTGCCGTCGCTCCACCTTCCGCCGACCCTGCAGTAGAGCCTCGGCTTGTAGTCCGGGTAAAAGGAGGCGCGCCTGATCCACTTCCCCCAAAAGCGCGTCTTTCTCTTGAACTCGAAACATCCGAAGCGGGACGCCTTCTCTTTGGTCAGCGCGAGTATCGCTTCCCGCATCTCGTCCGAGACCCGCTCGTCGGCGTCCAGCTCCAGCACCCAGTCGTTTCGCACCAGGGACATGGCGTAGCTCTTCTGGTCCTTGAATCCGGTGAAGCGGTGCTGGTGCAACGACACGCCGTGGGAGCGGCAGATCTCGGGGGTAGCGTCCGTGCTGAAATCGTCGACGACGACGATCTCGTCCACGAAGGAGAGGGACGCGAGGCAGGCCCCTATCTTTGCCGCCTCGTTCTTGGTGATGACGAAGGCGGAGATGGAAATCTCTTCGCCCGGCTGAACCGTTTCATTGCTCGACGACACTGAAAGTACCTCGTAGACGTTTTTCCCGCGCCATGCCGCCATGCCGGCGCCCGCTCGGAAGGGGGTTTAGCGGCCTTCCCACAACTGGGCAACCTCGCCCATCACCTCTGCGACCGTGATTGCCTCTACGCACTCGGGCTTCATCCTGGCCGACGGCTGGCATTCCTCGAAGAACTTCTGCCGGCAAGGGCTGCAGGGGAAGCTGCGGTAGATCACCCTGCAACCAGCCCCCCAGGGGCCGAACTTAACCGGCGACTGCGGTCCGAAAAGTGCCACCAGCGGCACCTGGAGCGACGCCCCCAGGTGCATGATGCCGCTGTCGTTGCAGATCAGGAGGTTGCAGCGCGACAGGATCGCCATGGTCTGGCGCAGGGTGGTGCTCCCTACGGCCTCGAGCGGCGCCGTCGGCAGCGCCTCCCTGATCGGCACCAGCGCCTCGCGGTCCCTCGGCCCCCCCAGGAACAGTATCCGGGCGCCCAAGCGCTCCTGGAGAAGCCTCGCCAGTTCCGTGAAGTTGTCGAGATGCCATCCCCTGGTCTCATTGGCGGCGAAAGGGTGGATGGCGATCACCTTCTCGCCGGGGTCCACGCCGTTGTCGCGGAAGAACTTGGCGGCGAACGCCTGCTCCTCATCCGAGAGCCAGGCCTCCAGGTGGTCGTCCACGACCGGCACCCCGTCTGCGCGCAGGACGTCCAGGAAGTTCTGCACCTCGTGCTGTCCGTGCTTGTACGGCACCCCCTTGGTGAGCAGGAAGCGCCGCCCCTCGGTAGAGAAACCGACCCTGGCGCGCGCGCCGGAAAGAAGCCCTATCACCGCACTGCCGAAGGAGCGCTTCAGCACGTAGACCTTGTCGAAACAGCGGGCCCGCAGCTCCCGGATGAAGCCCAGCTTGTCGCTCAGCGTCTTATGGGTGGAGCGGCTGTCCGCGTGGATGGTCGGCGGGTCCCAGAAGATCAGCTCGTCCACGTAAGGTATCCCGTCGGCCACCTCGGCCGACCCCGGCGCCAACACCCACGCGATATAGGCATCGGGCTCCGCCTTCCTGAGGTTTCTCAGGAAAGGTATGGTAAGGATCGTGTCCCCGATGAACCGGTAGCGCAGCACCAAAATTCTTTTAGCCATTTCCCTCTCTCATGAACCGGCCGCCGCCAGCTGCCTTTAGTTCCTGCACCGGCCCGGATGCGCCGGCCGTTCCTGTCAAAACCTCTGCGCCCCCGGCAGTGTCTTTAGCACGCTCTGCATTGAGGGGCACTCTCGCTCTTTGTCGTCCTCGCATAGCGAGTGAGCCATGGCATTGAGGGGAGGCCGGGAGTTCCAGCAATTCATTTGTCTGAACATCTTTTCAGGACAAAACGGTTCTTACTAATAACCGTTCGAGTTCTGACTGGTCTTCCAGGTGAAGTGTCAGCTCCGCTACACGAACATCTCCCAGTTTATCCACAAAGGGGGCGAGCTTGACCGCATCTTTTTCCGTGGTCAGCAGACAAGTAGAGCGGGAGGCCTCCTTGAGCCTGCAAATGGCCGCAATTTCGTCGACACCATAGCAGATATGGTCCGAAAAAGCGAGTGTGGTTACCAGCGGCGCCCCCTCCCCCTGGAGGGTGTCGAAGAAGCTTCCGGGATCGGCGATCCCGGCGAAGGCCATGGCGCGCATCCCCTTCAGCTCGCTGAACGGGCGCAGCTCGCCCCCCTGGAGCGGCCGGAACCCGCCCAGCCTATGGGAGGAGCGGCAGGCGGGCTTCCCCGGGACGGGCGAGGCCGGAGCGCTTCCCTCGCCGCAACGGGTGAAGAGGAAAAGGTCGGCCCGCCGGAGCGCGCTCTTTGGCTCCCGCAAAAAGCCCGCCGGGAGCACCCGGTCGTTGCCGTAGGGGCGCGCGCAATCCAGAAGCAGCAGGTTCAAGTCGCGCTTGAGCCTCAGGTGCTGGAAGCCGTCGTCGAGGATGAAGACGTCGGGCTTCAGCTCCCTTAGCGCCAGGAGCCCCGCCCGGTACCGGTCCGCCCCGATGACCACCATCAGTCCGGGCACCTTGCGCGCCAGAAGGTACGGCTCGTCGCCCGCCTCTTCAGGCCCGAGGATGAGGTCCTTGCCGTCGGAGACGATGCGGAGCTCTCCCTCGGCGCTCCCGCCGTAGCCGCGGGAGAGGACGGCGACGCGACGCCCGCGCGCGATCAGGTACGAGGCGATCAGCGCGGTGGCGGGGGTCTTGCCGGTCCCCCCCAGGGTGATGTTCCCTACCGAGATCACCGGGCAGGGAAGCCGGTAGGAGCGCAGGATCCCGAGCCGGTAGCACGCGGCGCGCAGCATGAGGATGAAGGCGTAAGGGTTGGAGAGGAGGCGCAAAAGGGCGAGAAGGAGCAGGTCCCTCCAGCTGCGGCGTTTTCCCTCCACCAGTTCCTTGAAGTATTGAGAATGATCAGCCACGCTTCCTCCCGGCAGCTCCCAGGCAGTCCGCCATGATCCCGATGTGTCGTTTGGTCGCCCCGGCGCTCTGCTCCAGTATCCCGGCGCCGCGACGCCCCATCTCGGCACGAGCCGCGGGGTCGCCTGCAAGTCTCGAAAGCTCGCCGGTGAGCGCACCGGCATCGGGGAGCTGGATCCCCCCGCGGTGGGCAAGGAAGAGCGCGGCGATCTCGCGGAAGTTCTCCATGTGCGGACCAAAGAGCACGGGGACCGCGCGCGCCGCCGGCTCGAGCGGGTTATGGCCGCCGGTGGGGACCAGCGACCCCCCCACGAACACCAGGTCCGATGCCCCGTAGAGTCCTGCAAGCTCTCCCACCGTGTCGAGCAGGAGCACCCCTCCGGCGGCAGGCTCTTCCCCGCCGGCTCCCAGCCGGGAGCGGAGCACGAAGGGGACGCCGCTTCTTTTGAGCAGCTCCGCAACGGCCGGGGCACGCTCGGGGTGGCGCGGCGCGAGGATCAGGAAACTGGACGGCTCCCGCTGCAAGAGGGCGAGATAGGCCTCCAGCACCAGGGCCTCCTCCCCCTCATGGGTGCTTGCCGCGGTGAAGACGAACGGTTCACGCGGTATGCCGTATTTTGCCTTGAGCTCGCGCACCTCCTCGCTGCCGGCGCGGGTGACGGGGATGTCGTACTTGAGATTCCCTGCGACGTGCACGGCCCCCGGGTGGGCGCCGATCAGAGTGATGCGCTCTGCGTCCACGGCGGTCTGCATGCAAAGCGCCGAGAGCCTTTGCAGCACGGGGCGGAAAAACCACGAAAAGCGGAGATAACGGGAGACCGAGCGGTCGGAGATGCGACCGTTGGCGAGGACCACGGGAATACCGAGGGCGCGGGCCTCCCGGATGAAGTTGGGCCAGATCTCGGTCTCCATGATGACGACGAGGTCGGGCCGTACCTTCTTCAGGATGGAGCGCACGGCAAAAGGATAGTCAAAGGGGAAGTAGATGCAGAGGTCGGCCGCCCCGCTTTTCAGCGCCACGCTGCGGCCGGTCTCGGTGACGTTGGTGATCACCAGCTTCTTTTCCGGGAATCGCGAGCGGATCCCCTTCAATAGCGGCATGGAGGCCAGGGTCTCGCCCACGGACACCGCATGGACCAGTATGGTCCCCGATCCCCGGACCGATTCCAGCTCGGCCGGTGGTATGGAGCCGAAGCGCTCAAGGAAAGCGGTCCTTCTCCCCCGGCTCAGGGAGCGGTAGGCGTGATAGGGGACCAACAGCGGCAGGATCAGCCAGAGCAGCAGGTTGTAGATGATGTGGATCATTGCGGCAAAGCACCCTCTGGCGCCGGATCCCCTCCAGGAGATCCGTGCCCTCTCGGCCTTAGCAGGCGAGGCAATAGCGGAATTGTTGTGGCGGTGCGGGCGGGGCGCATCGTTACTGCCCCTACAGTCCACTCTTCTCGGCCGCGGCGGGCGCGTTCTTCCATCTCTTGTGGACCCAGTACCACTGGGTGGGGTGCTTGATGACGTATTCCTCGATGTGGCGGCTGAGCACCTTGGCGTCGGCTATGTCGCACAGGTCCTGGTCCTCGCCGCTCGTGCAGTGGTACTCGGGGAGGATGGTGACGACCTGCCTCCCCCCCTCCCGGTGCATGAAGGCGGGGAGCAGCGGAGCCCCGCTCTTGCGCCCTATGAGCGAAGGGAGCCTGAGGGTCCAGGCGGGGCGCCCCAGGAAGTCGATCAGGACCCCCCCGTCCGGGTGCACCGCCTGGTCTATCAGGACTCCGATTATCTCCCGCTTCTTCAGGGCGGACAGCATGGAGCGCAGGGCGCCGTCCTTGTAGATGATGCCGTTGCCGTAGCTTTTGCGGATCCGCTCGCTCATGCGGTTCAGGTAGGGGTTGTCCTGGCGCCTGGCCACCACCGATATCTCGTGGCAGCGCACCCCGAAGGCCAGTGCCAGCAGTTCCCAGTTGCCGCAGTGGGCCGTGATGAAGGCGACCCCCTTGCCCTTGGAAACCGCCGCATCGAAATGTTCGAGCCCGCGGAATTCCACGGCGTCGATCATTTGGCGCCCCTTCCCCTGGTACAGCTTGCAGATCTCGATCAGGCAGCAGCCGAGGTTTTCGAAGGTCCCGCGGGCAAGCTCCCGTGCCGAGCCCCCCTGCCACCCCGGCTGTTTCTCCAGGAACGGGAGGCTCGCGGCGATATTGTCGATGGCGACCTGGCGCCTTCTTTTCAAGAGGGCGAAGGCGACCCTGCCCATCCTGCGCCCGACAGCCTGGGAAACGGATTCGGGAAGTAGCGCCACCGTAAAGGAGACCGCCAGGAAAAAAGCGATCTCCATATGCCACCGGATTTGTTTCAGCATCAATTCGTATCCCTCAAAAAGCGGAGCATCGTCCCTCGCCCCACAAGCCAGGGGCGGGGCTTCGTTCCCGGATAGGAATCGGCCTTCCCCCGCCCTCCGAAATCCGGCTCCCCCAAACCCTCTCCCGGAGGGCGGGGGGGAGGAAAGGCGATGGCCGGTTTTTCCTTTCGCTTATGCCTTGAACTGCATGCCGTGCAGCCTGCTGTAGAGCCCGTCGTTGTCCAGCAGGGCCTCGTGGTCCCCCATCTCTGCCACCATCCCTTTCTCCAGCACCACGATCCTGTCGGCATGGGTGATGGTGGAGAGGCGATGGGCGATGACGAAGGTGGTCCTGTTCTTCATCAGGTTGTTCAGAGCCTGCTGTACCATCTGCTCGCTCTCGGTGTCCAGCGCGCTGGTGGCCTCGTCCAGGATCAGTATCGGCGCGTCCTTCAGGATGGCGCGGGCGATGCAGAGCCTCTGGCGCTGCCCCCCGGAAAGCCGCACGCCACGGTCACCGATGTTGGTCTGATAACCTTCCGGCAGCTCCCTGATGAAGTCGTGCGCGAAGGCCGCCCGGGCCGCAGCCTCCACCTCCTCCTCGGAAGCGTCGATTTTCCCGTAACGGATGTTGTTGCCGATGGTGTCGTTGAAGAGTATGGTCTCCTGGTCCACCAGGGCGATCTGCTCCAGCAGGCTCTTCAGGGTCCTTTTGCGCAGATCCACACCGTCCATCAGCACCGCGCCGTGGGAAGGGTCGTAAAAGCGCGTGATCAGGGAGACGAGCGTGGTCTTTCCCCCTCCGGAAGGGCCGACCAGGGCGATCACCTCGCCTCTTTTGGCGCAGAGGTTCACCCCCTGCAGCACGTAGTCGTCGTCGTACTTGAAGTGCACGTCGCGGAACTCCACCTCTCCCGTCGCCCTGCCGAGGTCGCTTGCATCGGGGGCGTCGACGATCTCGGGCTTCTCGTCCATCACCTCGAACACCCTCTCCGCCGCACCCAGGGAGCGCTGGACGCTGTTGTACGAGTTGAGCAGCCTCTTGATGGGGGTGAACACCAGCACCATGGCGGTGATGAAGGAGAAGAACTCGGAGGCGCTGCGCGTCCCGTTCATGACGTTGCTCCCCCCCACGTAGATCACCGCGGCGACGCCGAAGGAGATGATGAACTCCATGATCGGGGTGGAAAGCCCCTCGTACTTTATGTTCTTCCTGGTGAAGAAGTAGAACTCCTTGTTGCAGCTCTTGAAGCGCTCCACCTCGCGCGACTCCAGGCCGAAAGCCTTGATGACCTTGATCCCGGAGTAGGTCTCCTGGAGGATGCTGGTGAGGTCCCCCATCTTCTCCTGGCCGTGGCGGGCGAGCCCCTTGATCCTCTTGCCGATCTTCTGCGCCGGGATCACGGTGAGCGGGATCACCACGAAGGAGATCAGCGCGAGCTTCCAGTCGCGGTAGAAGATGACGCACAAAAGGGAGACGGCGGAGAGGCCGTCGCGGAAAAGGCCGGTGACCACGCTCGCCACCCCTTCCTGCATGATGGCGACGTCCGCTACCACGCGGGACATGAGGGTGCCGGTCTCGTTGCGGGTGAAATAGCCGAGCCCGAGCCCCATGTTCTTCCGGTACAGGTCGTTGCGCACGTCCTGCACGGCCAGCTGCCCGGCGCTTCTGATGAAGAAGTCGTTGGTGAAGCGGCAAACGCCACGCAGCGCGTAGAGGACGATGATCCCGAAGGGGAGCAGCATGAAGATCGCCTTGTCCTGCCCGGAAAAGATCCTTCTCAAAACCGGTTCCACCAGGTAGGCCAGTGCGCCGTCCATGGCCCCTACCCCCAGCGAACCGAGAATGGCCAAGGCCACGCGCCACCAGTAAGGGCGGCTATATCCGAGCAGCCTCTTGAAGGACCCGACCGCTTTCTCGTCTACTGCACTCATCTCATCATCTCCACGGCGAGGCGGGCCACTCTGCCTAAAGCTCCCCCGTTGCCAAGTTTCACCCTCATGGCCGCAAAGCCTTCCCGCATCCCGGCGGCGTAAGCGGTGTCGTTCAGTAGCGCGTCTACCTCGTCGGCGATCGGGACCGGCTCCGCCTCGTGCTGGATCAATTCCTTCACCATGCGCTTTTCCGCAACGATGTTGCAGATGCCGATGTGCGGCACGTTGATCACCCTCTTCCCTATCTGGTAGGTGAGAGGGGAGACCTTGTAGATGAGGACGGTCGGGATGCCGACCAGCGCAAGCTCCATGACCACGGTCCCCGAGGCGGATATCGCCGCGTCGCAGGCGCTCATGACGTCGTGGTTGCGTCCGGAGACGATGCTCACCTGCACCTTTGCGCCGGCAAGGTATGGGGCCAGGTCCCCGGTTTTGAGCGAAGAGGCGAGCGGGAGCACGAACTGCAGGTCCGGCATGCGCTCCTTCAAGAGCCGCGCCGACTCCAGTATCACCGGGAGGAGCTTGTCGATCTCCGCCCTGCGGCTGCCGGGGAACAGGCCGACGCACCTTCTCTGCGTGTCGAGCCCGAGAGACGAGAGCGCCTCGTCCCTCTTCATGGTGGGGCGCACCATGTCCAGGAGCGGGTGCCCGACGAAGGTGACCGGTATCCCCGCCTTCTGGTAGAAGGGGACCTCGAACGGGAACAGGACCGCCATCATGTCGACCACGCGGCCGATGCCGGTGACCCGCCCGCTCCTCCAGGCCCAGACCTGGGGGGAGATGAAGTAGAGCACCTTTATCCCTGCCTTTTTGGCAACCTTGGCGAGCCTCAGGTTGAAGTCGGGGTAGTCGATCAGGATCAGCAGATCGGGGGGGTCGGAGAGGAGTTTTTTCTTCAGGGTGTTGAAGCCGTTCACGATGACCGGCAGGTGCGCCAGCACCTCGACCAGTCCCATCACGGCCATCACGTTGGCATCGACCAGGGTCTCGACACCGGCCTTGCGCATGCAGTCGCCGCCCATGCCGAAAAAGCGGGTCCGGGGGGCGAGGGCGGCTATCTCGGTCGCGATGCTCGCGCCGTACATCTCGCCGGAAGCCTCCCCGGCAACGATCATCACTGACTGGTTTTTCTCTTGCAAAATCGAACCTCTATAAAAACAGATCAAGATAAAGATAAAGATTAAGTGGACCCCTTAAAACTGATCGAGTCAGAAAACAGATTAAGGTTAAGGTTAAGGTTGAGTGAAACCCCTCGCAATCCTTAGCCCTAACCTCGATCCTGGCACGTCTTTATCTTTATCTTTATCTTGCCCCTGCCCTACCTCGTCACCCCTCGCTTGCTTGCTTCGATGAAGGCGATGAAGTGATCCACCTCGGGGCAGCTCGGCACGTCGGCCTTCATCCGCTCGACGGCCTCGACAAGCTTCAGCCCGGAAAGCGACAGGATCTTGTACGCCTTCTTCAGGCTCGATATGGTCGTGTCGGGGAAGCCGCGCCGCTTCAGGCCGACCAGGTTCAGCCCGCGCAGCCTTGCTTCCCTGCGGTCGCCGGTGATGATGGTGTACGGGGGGACGTCAAGGGTGACGGAGGTTGCACCCCCCACCATAACGTGCGCACCGACCCTGGTGAACTGCAGCACGGCGCAGAGCCCGCCGAGGATGGCGTAGTCGTCGACGGTGACATGCCCGGCAAGGGTGGCCGAGTTGGCCAGGATGACGTTGTTGCCGATGTGGCAGTCGTGGGCCACGTGGGAGTAGGCCATGAACAGGTTCCCGTCCCCCACGGTGGTCTCGCCGTCGCCGGTCACCGTACCGAGATGGAGGCTTGCGAACTCGCGGATGGTGTTGCCGTTGCCGATCTTGAGCCAGGTCTTCTCCCCGTGGTACTTCAGGTCCTGGGGGACCGCGCCTACCGACGCCATGTGGAATATGTTGTTATCCTCGCCGATCTCGGTCCATCCGTCGATCACCGTGTGCGGCCCTACCTTGGTCCCCTTGCCGATGGTCACGTTCTCGCCGATCACGACGTAAGGGCCGATCTCGGCTGTCTCTGCGACTTTGGCGCCCGGGTGGATTATTGCGGTGCTGTGGATCATAGTGTTCTCCGAATGTTACTTGTCCGCGAGGGTCGCCTTCAGCTCCGCCTCGGTCATCAGGGTGTCGCCCACGTACGCCTTGGCCGCCACGCTCCAGATGCCGCGCTTGTTAAAGAGGGTCTCGACTTCGATCCTCAGCGTGTCGCCGGGCTTCACCGGCTTCCTGAAACGGGCGTTGTCGATGGCCATGAAGTAGCTGACCTTCTCCTTCGCCTCGCCGGCAGCGTTGCAGTAGGCCAAAAGCGCGGCCACCTGCGCCATCGCCTCGATGATCAGGACTCCCGGCATCACCGGGAACCCGGGGAAGTGCCCCTGGAAAAACGGCTCGTTCATGGTGACGTTCTTGATCCCCACGATCCGCTTGCCCGGCTCCATCTCGATGATCTTGTCGACCAGCAGGAAAGGATAACGGTGCGGCAGAAGGTCCATGATTTGTACTATATCAAGCATTGCGATCTCTCCTTGCATCGGCTGCCCCGGGGGGCTGCCGAAATAAATCATCAATCAGATTTCAATCTGTGCTGCGTGAGACACAACCTCCCTTCAAGGGAGGAGGGCATTATTTCCCGGCCAGTTCCTGCTCCAGCTCGGCCACCCTCTTCTCCAGCGCGCTCAGGGTCTTCCTGAACTCGGGGAGCCTGGGGACGAGCCCGGCAGACCTGAGCCACTCGCGGTGGGGCATGACCGGGATGCCGCTTAGCACCTGGTTCGGCTCCACGTTGCCGGCGACTCCCGACTTGGCGCCGATCATGACGTTCTCCCCGATCTTGATGTGACCGGCGACGCCGACCTGCCCCCCCAGGGTGACATGGTTTCCGATCTGCGTGCTCCCCGAGATGCCGACCTGCGAGACGATGATGCAGTCCTCGCCGATCACCACGTTGTGTGCGATCTGGACCAGGTTGTCGATCTTGGTGCCGCGACGGATACGGGTCGCCTCGAGCGCGGCGCGGTCGATGACGCAGTTGGAGCCGATCTCGACGTCGTCCTCGATGACGACGATCCCGATCTGCGGGATCTTGTAGTAGGCCTTGCCGTCAGGGGCGTAGCCGAAGCCGTCCGACCCTATCACGGTGCCGTCATGGATGGTGACGCGGTTGCCGATACGGCACCGCTCCCTGACGCTCACGTTGGCATGCAGCGTCACGTCGTCCCCGATCACCACCCCGGGGTAGATGACCACGCCCGGGTGCAGGGTGACCCTGTCCCCGATGACGGCGCCGGCGCCGACGCTGGCCCCGGGGTAGACGGAGACGTCCGCCCCGAGCTTCGCCCCTTCCGCGACAAAGGCGCCCGGCATGACACCCTGCGGCACGGCAGGCGCCGTGTAGAACAGGGTCAGGAGCTTCGCGAAGGCGAGGTAGGGGTTGGGGTGGAAGATGGCGTTCTTGCCGTGGGGGTTGCCCCCCTCCCCCATGAGGACGGCGGAAGCCTTGGTCGTTGCTACCTTGGCGGCGTACTTCGGGTTGGCGAGGAAGGTGAGCTGCCCCTCTCCCGCGTCGTCCAGCGTGGCCAGCCCGCCGATCAGCACCTCGCCGTCGCCGGCGACCCGCCCTCCCAGGAACTGGGCGATCTCTTGAAGCGATTTCTTCATAACAAGTCCTTGATCGTCTGTAGGAGCGGCATTCCTGCCGCGATGCCACCTTGGTTGTCGCGGCAGGAATGCCGCTCCTACAAGTTGGCATCGCCCCAATTTTACAAGGGGAGGTTCTTTAAGGTGAAACGCAGAACGGGTTTCCGTTTTAGGGCTTCTTCCTGTTCGCGTTGAAGGCGCTCAGCACGGCGTCGGTCACGTCCGCGGCGGGATCGAGGTAGATCATCGTGTCGTTACGCACGAAGATGGCGGTGTAGCCGTTCTTTTTCCCGAAGTCCTGCGCCACCTTCACGATCTCGTCCACGATCCTGCCGGTGAACTCGTCGTTCTTGGCCTGCAGGTCGTCCTGCGCGTCCTTCAGGAAACGCTGGTACTCCTTGAGGCGCTGCTGGTAATCGCGCTCCTTCGAGCCGCGGGCGGACTCGTTCAGCACAACGCCCTGGCTTTCCAGCTCGCCCTTCAGCTTCTTCAGCTCGGTTTCCTTGGCGTTCTTCTCGGTCTCGTACTTGGAGGCCTTCTGACCAAGCTGCTCCTTCGCCTCTTTCCCTGCCTCGGACATCAGCAGCACCCGCTGGATGTCGACGGAGCCGAACTTGGTGCCGTCGGCGGCGAACACGGAAAGGGGAAGTGCAAACACCACTAGCAATGCGATGATGAAACGTTTCATGACTTGCTCCTTGCAGTACACGGTTTTAGAAAATACTACCTATGGAGAATTCCAGTCTTCCGCCTGATTTGTCAATCCCCAATCTGGGGTTGATGGGTATGCCGTACTCCAGCCTCAGCGGGCCGATGGGGGAAAACCACCTGATTCCGGCGCCGTAGCTGGTCAGTATGTTGGAGAAGGTTTCGTCCAAACTGTTCCCTGCGTTTCCGGCGTCGAAGAAGACGACCCCTTTGAGCCCGGCCTCCTTCAGGAGCGGGAAGCTGTACTCGACGTTCGCCACCGCCTGGACGTCCCCGCCAAGATACACGCGGCTGTCGGTCATCCCGGCGAAGCCGCCGGTACCGTCGATGATGGGGACCTGGGAGGTCTTGTTGGGGCTCACCGTCCTGGGGGAGTAGCCGCGCAACGAGCTGATCCCGCCGAGATAGAACTTCTCGTCGATCGGGATTTCCTTGCCGCCCATCTCCTGGATGTACCCGAGGGTCCCCCTGACCGAGCCGACGCCCCAGAGTACCGGATGGAAGAGGGTGTGCTCGGTGAGGTACTTTATATAGCGGTTGGTGCCGCCCAGCCCGGCGAATTCGACGGAGAGCTGGTTCATCATCCCGGTGGAGGGATCCAGCCGGTAGTCGGTGGTGTTGCTGGTCAGGCTGCCGATGATGGCGCTGGTGGTGGAGGTCTTCTCGGGCGCCACCACGATCCCCTTGTTTACGTTGTCGATAAGCTCCGGCGACTCGTCGAAGATCTGCTTCTCCTCGTACTTGTAGAGCCAGAAGGTGGAGAGCGTGTCGGAGAGCGGGTAGCCGGCCTTGATGTCGCCACCGGTGGCCCGACGGGTGTAGTCGAGGTACTGCCGCTCGTTGCGGTAGATGTCCCCCCCCAGGGTCCACTTGCTGTCCATGAAGTAGGGGTCGGTGAGACCGAGGTTGTAGGTCTGGGACTTGCTGCCGAAGGAGGCGGCTACGGTCATCTTGAGCCCGAGCCCCAGGAAGTTCGCCTGCTGCACGGAGCCCTGGCCGATGATGCCGTCCAGAGAGCTGTACCCCGCTCCGATGCTGAAGGTGCCGGTCGGCTTCTCCTTCACCTCCACGTTCAGGTCCAGCTTGTCGGGTGCGCTCCCCTTTGCGGTCACCAGGTTCGCTTCCTCGAAGAAGCCGGTGTTCATCAGGTTCTGCTTGCTCCGCTTGAGCCCCGTCGAGCTGTACAGAGCCCCCTCGTCCAGCCTCAGTTCGCGGCGCACCACCTTGTCGCGGGTCTTGGTGTTGCCGGCGATGTTGATCCGGTCGATGGTCACCTTCTCGCCCTTCTCCATCTCGAAGGTGATGTCGATGGTGCGGCTCTCGGGATTGAGCTTGGTCAGCGGCGTCGCGTTGGCGAAGGCGTACCCCTTGTCGGCATAGAAGTCGGTAAGGGTGAAGATGTCGGCGCGCAGGTTGCTCCTGCTGAAGAGTGCCCCGGTTTTCTCCTTGAGCCTGCCGAGCAGCACGTCCTGGTTTTCCAGTAGTTCGCCTTTGAAACCGACCGCACCGATGCGGTACTGCTCCCCCTCGGTGATGCCGATGGTTACCTTGAGCCCTTTCCTGTCGTCAAGGAGTTCCACCTTCGGCTCGCCGATCTTCACGTTTACGTAGCCGCTGTTCATGTAAAGCTCGGTAAGGAGCCCCATATCGTTTTTCAGCACCTCTTCCTTGTAGGTGCCGGCGCCGGTGAGCCAGGAGAACATCCATTTCTCGGAGGTCTCCATCGCCTTTTTCAGTTTCTTGTCGCTGAGGGCCTGGTTGCCGTCGAAGTCGATGGTCTTGATCAGGACCTTCTCCCCTTCCTTGATCCGGAAGATGACGTGCAGCTCGGTGTCGGAACGCTTGCTGAGATCCCCGGAAACCTCGGCCAGGTAGTACCCCTCGTCGGCGTAGAGTTTCTTCACCTTCTGGACGCTCTTTTGCAGGTCCTTCTGGGAAAAGATGGCGTTGGGCTTGATCTCGACCGCCTCGCGCACCTTTTCCGGGGTGAGTTCCTTGGCACCTTCGATCTTGATCTCCCTGACGATCGGCTTCTCCTGCACGACGTACTCGAGGAGCACGCCCCCGTCCGCGGCGCTGGTCTGCGCCTGCACGTCGGTGAAGTGCCCCAGCTGGTAGATGGCCCTGATATCCGCGTCAACCTTCTCGGGGTCCAGGGAGTCGCCGGCCTTGACCTGCACCGCCTGCATGATGACGGGAACCTCGATGCGGCGGTTGCCGGCGATCTTTACGGCCGTGACCTTTTCGGCCTCAACCTTTGCGGCAGCAGCAGGTTCGGGCTGGGCCGAGGAGATCGCCGGGGATACCAGGAGCTGTACGGCAAGCAGGGCTGAAATCAATATACGGAGCAAAGGTCCCCCAAAGGAAAATGATATTGAAATATATAGCGGTCAAACCTGTAACCTCTCCCGCCAAGGGGGGAGCGTTGCTTGTTTATCCGACGATCTTGCCGTCGACGAACCTGACGGTGCGCGCCATCCCCGCCGCCAGCTGCTCGTTGTGGGTGACGATGACGAGCGAGATGCCGGTGCTTCTCTGGATGGAATAGAGCAGGGCGTGCACCTCCTCGCTGGTCTTCATGTCCAGGTTCCCCGTCGGCTCGTCGGCCAGAAGAAGCCTAGGCTCCCGCACCAGCGCACGCGCAATGGCGACACGCTGCTGCTCGCCGCCGGAGAGCTCGCCCGGCCTGTGGGTCACCCGGTGCGAGAGCCCCACGTCGTTCAAAAGCCCCTTGGCGCGCCCTTCGGCCTTGGATCTCTTCTCTCCGCCGATAAGAAGCGGCATCATGACGTTTTCCAGCGCCGAGAACTCCGGCAGCAGGTGGTGGAACTGGAACACGAAGCCGATGGAGCGGTTGCGAAAAGCGGCCAGCGGCTGGTCCGGGAGGGAGAAGATCGCCTCCCCGTCGAACAGGACCTCCCCGGAGGTGGGTCGGTCGATGGTCCCCATGACATGGAGCAGCGTGCTTTTACCGGCACCGGAAGGTCCCACCATGGCAATGGTGTCGCCGGCCTCGACGGTCAGGTCGATGCCCTTCAGCACCTCGACCTTGGCCGCCCCCTCGCCGTAGGACTTGAACAGGTTCCTGACTTCCAGAAGCTTACTCATAGCGCAGGGCCTCGGCAGGGGGCATGCGCGAGGCAGCCCAGGAAGGATAGAGGGTCGCAGCGAAGGAGATCAGCACCGCGGTGATGCTGATCAGCACCACGTCGGACGGTATCACCTGCGAGGGGAAATGGTCCAGGTAGTAGATGTCCTTGCTGAACAGCTCGAAACCGGTCACCTTCTGCACGACGGAGACGATCGGCTCCAGGTTGAGCGCCACCAGGAGGCCTCCCAGTACGCCGATGATGGTGCCGAAGACCCCGATGATCACCCCCTCGAAAACGAAGATGCGCATGATGCTCCGGCTGGTCGCCCCCATGGATTTCAGGATGGCGATGTCGCGGGTCTTCTCCATGACCACCATGAACAGGGTGGAGGCGATCCCGAAGGCCGCCACCAGCACGATCAGGGTCAGGATGATGAACATCACCGCCTTCTCGGTCTTGAGGGCGAAGAGGATGTTCTTGTTCATCTGCATCCAGTCGCGGGCGTGGTAGGGCGCGCCGAGCTCCTGGTTGATGCGCTGGGCCAGCTCGTCGGTCTTGTAGACGTCGCGCACCCTGAGCTGGAGCCCGGTCACCACGTCCCCGAGCCCAAGGAACTGCTGGGCTTCCCTGAGCGACACGTAAGCGAGGGTGGAATCGTACTCGAACATCCCGGTGTTGAAGATCCCTGTGATGCGGAAGCGGTTCAGTTTGGGCATCATGCCAAGCGGCGTGATGTTGCCCATCGGGGAGATCACGTCCACCGTCTCCCCGAGGTAGAGCCCCAGGTTCTTGGCCAGTTCCTTCCCTATCACCAGCCCGGGGGTCTTGCCCACCCCGTCTTCGAGCGATTTCAGGTTTCCTTCCACCATCGACTTGTGCAGGTTGGTGACCTTGGCGTCGGTCGCCACGTCGATGCCGCGCAGCACCACCCCGGAGACGTTCTTGCCGGTGGAGAGCATCACCTGGTTGTAGATGAACGGGGTCGCGGCGACCACACCCTCCATCCCTTCCATCTTCTTGATGAGCTGCGGGTACTCCTCCATCGCGCCGGTGCCGCTGAGGACGACGATGTGCGCGTTGGTCCCCAGGATCTTTTCCTTCAGATCCTCCTCGAACCCCGTCATGACGGCGAGGACGATGATGAGCGCCATGACGCCGAGCGCCACGCCGGCGACCGAGATCAGGGTGATCAGCGATATGAAGGTGGATTTGCGCTTGGCCTTCAGGTAGCGCAGCCCTATGAAGAGCTCGAAGGGCATTATTTACCCTCTTTCCTTAGTTGCGGGAAGAGGATGACGTCGCGGATCGACGGGGAGTCGGTCAGGAGCATGACCAGGCGGTCGATGCCGATCCCCTCGCCTGCGGTGGGCGGAAGGCCGTACTCCAGGGCGCGGATGTAATCCTCGTCCATGTAGTGCGCTTCCTCGTCCCCCTTGTCCTTGGCGGCGACCTGGGCCAAAAAGCGCTCCTTCTGGTCGCGCGGGTCGTTCAGCTCGGAGAAGGCGTTGGCCATCT